>DASVUH010000031.1:0-47787 GCA_036387135.1 Pyrinomonadaceae bacterium
GCGATAGTAACCGAAAGCCGAAGACATCACCGTTCTGGTTGTTCCATCGGCGGTCGTTAATCTGACTTGTGCGTTTTTCAACCCGCGACCGTTTGCTATTAAAACTCGTCCCGCCAGATTAACCGAAGCTGCCGTCGCGCCAGTCACAGTGAATGTGCCGTCGGTAGCTGCCGGAGTGACGTACGTAGGTCGGCTAGGAGTTGCGGCGTTAAAATATTCAAAGTACGCCGGCCAAGCTGGGTCGGTGTTGGTTGGATTAATGTCTAACGGCGTAGAGCTTCCGCCGCTGCCGACAACGTCAAAGCGCAATTTTATCAATGTTCCTGAAGCAGCCGTAATCGGAGGATTACAAGCAGCCGCTAATCTGAGCGTATTAAGAGTCGTGTAATTAATATTAATACGTGTCATAACCCAGCATCCTTGACCAAAATTGTTAACGGCGCTCAACGTGCCGGAAGTATCAGACGGAAATTGGTCCGGCACTACAACGGTGGGATTATATTGTATTTCAATCACATAACCGACAATTTGACCTGTGTTGTTGCTTAAGGTAATTGGAACTTCAACATCCTGGCTGCCGGGTGCGGCGGCTGTATTTGCGGGAAGTGAAATTGACGCCGTTTGCGCTTTCGCTTCGACGCCGAACGAAAGCATAAGCAAAGCGATTGCAGCTAGTGTATTAATGTAAAGGGATTTTAAGGACATTTATCGATTTCCTGTGTTGAACAATACAAAATACGGAGAAGTATGCCTTTTAATTTTTATTTTTCAACTTAAATTTACATAAGTTTTAGGTCTTCGGTAAAAATGCTTTAAGTTCAGTTGACCGATTTCTTTTAGGTCTTGGCGTTTTACCATTCATAATCGTTGACAATCTCGAAAGTGGCTTCTCTGCGGTCAATTTCTCTCGATCCGTCTTCGTTTAACAAAACTGCTTGCGCTTTATAACGCCCGGCGGGGAGTTGTCCTTTTTCGGAAAAAAACGAGCAATTAAACGAGTGTTCGCCCGGAACATCAATCTCTCCGCAATCGGTGGCAACCGAACCAGCTTCTTTGCCTTTTACGTCATCGTAGAGAAATACGATTTTGACTTTATGTTTGGACTGCGTGTTTTGCACTTCGGAGACAATGTAAACTTTGTCTTTGGGACCGAAAATTTCGCTTTGCGGATTGGCGGCATTATTGATGCCGAATTTCAAATCACCGATATTTGCAGTTGAAAAACTAATATTGCTCTGACTCATACCGAGCGAAGCCGCCATCAATACCACTAATGCAAGAACCAAATTTATCTTTGTTTTCATACGAATCTCCTCTTGTTTTTTTGACTTAATTTGTCTTTCAACCAATAAGGCGAAATGTATCGGCAAAACAGCTTATAAAAAAATGTTTTTTTGAAAATTCCCCATATTATCCTTATCAACCGGAGTGATTGAAGCCGTCAGAAATGCGCGGCTCTTTTCTTTTGTCCGTAAATAAAGAAGCATTGAAAATTTGTAATTTTATTTGGGCTGATTCGATTCAGTTTCTCGCCTTATAGAATAGAGGCAATAAAATGCCGAATCTTTTAATTGGAGAGGCGATAAAAATGAACAATTTAATGTGCGCTTGCTGCTGGTCGTACAATCCGAGAGACAGCCGATATTGTGGAAATTGCGGTCAATTATTCGTTGATTTGATGACGCACAAATTGGAGTTTGGTTTTAAAAGTATGATCGTTATGTTCGGGATTTTGTTTGCAATGATGATTCTGCTTTGCGCTTGGATCGCAATAATAGCCATCGCCGATAAATTCTGACGGCTAAAAGTTTGGGGCGTTTTTTGTTGCCGTAAATGCCGTCGGCAATCGTCGTACACCTGACAATTGTTATTTATATTGAGGTGAATTTACAGAATGCAAAAGCAAATTTACACACAAAGTCTGTGGAAAGTTAAATATATTCTACTTGCAGGTTTCATAGCGCTCTTTTGGCTTTTTGCATTTCTAATTCAAGCTCCCAATCCGAACGAACCGGACTCGGCGGACATCCTCAATATCTTCTTAATATCTGCAATTGCAGTTTCGCTAATCTCGATGTTAATTATTTGGTTGACAATGAAGAAACGCACGGTTGCGGTTGATTCGGTCGGATGCGAGATTACAACAAAACGCCCATTTGGTCAGGCGGAGACGAAGCGCTTCGAGTGGAAAAACGTCACTTCGACATCTATCTTTTCTCAAACCTATTACGGCGAAGGCGGAAGAGTTGTGGAACATACGTTTAAAGTATCCGTCAAAGGGAGGTCATTTGATTTGATAACCAGAGGAACCGTTTTAAAACGAGATTTGGTCAAGTTAATAACGGCGGTCAATGCCGCGACACCGCACCTGTCATATTTTTGGGAAGAATGCTGGGCGAAAGAAACTCGCAGGGTTCTAAATAGAGTACCGCCTTATTGCAAAATCTCTCGTAGTTGAATTATCAGGCAGCGATGGGTTAAACCGAAATTTAAATATATCCAAAATCGGAGATATAGGCAGTAAATAAGCCAATTTATTTGGCAATGTTATCAGTCTTTTTGTATTTGTTTTGTGCGCTTATTTTTGATAAGGAAAACGGTGAATAATCGTAAACGCGCGATAAATTTGTTCGAGCAGAATGACTCGCGCCGTTTCGTGCGTAAAAGTCATTTTTGAAAGAGACAGTTTAAAATTTGCCCGCGCAGTAATTGCTTCGGAAACTCCGTCCTGACCGCCGATTATAAAGACTATTTCTTTCAAACTGCGGTTTTGCCAATTTTCGATTTCCCCGGCTAATTCGCGCGAACCGATTTGTTTTCCCGCAACATCGAGCAAAACCGTAAAAGCGTTTTCCGGCAGTATTTCTAAAATCCGTTTGCCTTCCGTTTCTTTAGTGTCGTGCGACTGGCTTTCTTTTATTTCCGAAATCTCGACGCGCGCAAAATGAGACAGGCGGGCGAGATATTCTTCCTGCAGCGCGCGCCAGTTTTTGTCCCTGGTTTTGCCGATCCAAACAAATCGAAAACGCATTTCTAAAAAAATATTGATTTAAATTTACAACTGCGCGCTGCAATATTTGCAGTAAACAGCATCAAGGTCGTGTCCTTGCTCGCTGCACTCCGGGCAGGATTGTGTCGTCGCCGGTTTTCTGGCGGCTTGCGAAAGCTCTACGGTGACGATTCCGGTCGGGACGGCGATAATGCCGTAGCCCATAATCATCACGATTGACGCCAGAGTTTTACCGAGCGCAGTCTGCGGAGAAAGATCGCCGTAACCGACGGTCGTCAAAGTCACGATTGCCCAGTAAATGCCGGTCGGAATATTAATAAATCCGTTTGCCTCGCCTTCGACGACGTACATCAGCGAGCCGATAATTACGGCGAGCGAAAAAACCGCCAGCAGAAAAACGCTGATTTTGCGGCGGCTCGCGCGCAAAGCCGTCGAAATTACGTTTGCCTCGCTCAAATATTCGGTTAACTTAAAGATGCGGAAAATACGCAGCAAGCGTAAAATGCGGATCGTCAATAAATATTGGCTGCCGACCAGGAAAATGCTCAAATATGTCGGAATAATCGCGAGCAAATCAACCATTCCGAAAAAGCTCGTCGCATAGCGGAGCGGTTTTCGGACGGCGAAAAGTCTCAAAATATATTCAAACGTAAACAGCAGCGTAAAGAACCATTCGATTAAATAAAGCAAATCTCCGTATTCGGCTCTGATGCTGCCGACGCTTTCGAGAACGACCGCCGTGACGCTCAAAATGATGCACCAAATCAATGTCACATCAAAGGTTTTACCGGGGCGCGTTTCGGCTTCAAAAATTACTTCGTGCAAAACGCTGCGCCAGTGCGCGTCGGGACGTTCACTGAGATCGGGTTTCATTTCAAGCAAAAATCTGCGTCCGGCGTTTAGAAAAATCGTGCTTTTCGATTAGCTCGAAAATCTTTTGAGAGATTTTTCTGCCGCCGATGTCGGATGGCTCGATTGGATTGGCGTAATCGGCTTTTTCGCTGCAAATCAAACGCAAATCCAGAAGCGGCAAATTGTTAAGAATTGCCTGCCGGATAATCGCGTCGTTAAACGTCGCCAAAGCGGCGACCGCAATGCGCTGAGTCTGCGCGTCGGGAAAGTTCGGAAAATAAATCGTGCAAACGGCGGTCGGCAAATTTTTCGCCAAAACCGTTCGGAGCATTTCGCTGTAATCCTGCTCGAAACGCTCCGCGCGATTTGCCAGCTCGTTCAAAACCCGGGCGGCAGAATCGGCGCGCATTTGCAGCACATCGGCGTTCATTAACGCATCGTTACCGCCGACGCTGATTATTAAATGCGTTGCAGTTTCCGGCAAATCCGAAAGCTGACGCGAAATATTTTCAGTTACACTGCCGTCAACCGCTTTCAGAGTCGCCAGCCAATCCGCCGGTATCGCTTCGCGCAGATGCGCGACGACATCTTTTCCGCCCGCGCCGACGTAGGATTTGTTATCGAAAATCGAATCGCCGAGCAAAACAACGTGAGCCATTTATTTTTTTGTACGGTCTATTAAAGATTTTCCGGGATTTGGACTCGTTTGGCATCGCGCCAGAGTCGCTCCAGATCGAAGAATTCGCGTGATTTTTCCTCAAAAATATGGACGACGAAATCGCCGTAATCCATCAAAATCCATTCGGCGGTGTTGTAACCTTCGATTCGGATCGGGCGCGCGTCAATCAGTTTCAAATCTTCCGAAATTCCGTCGGCGATTGCCTGCACCTGTCGCACATTCGTTCCGTTCGTGATAATAAAAAAATCGGTAAATTCCGTCACCTCGCGCAAATCCAGAACAAGCGAATTAACCGCTTTTTTGTCGCTCGCGGCGCGCAAAGCGCCGATTAAACGCTCGTCCAAAACATCCGCCGGTTCCGCCTGCGCTTCGGCAGCGGCTGTGCCTTCGTGCTGTAAAGATTTTTCTTTTAAAGTTTGCTCCATTTTTTATCTGTAAAGTTTGTATTTCTCGATATAATTAACAACTTTTTCATCAACAAGTTTGCGCCAATTTTCGCCGTTTTGCAACGAAATTTCGCGCCGGATGGCGGTCGAAGAAACGTCTAGCTGCACGGCATCGGTAATAAAAATTCCGGTTTCATTCGTTGTTCGTTGTTCGTTGTTCGTTGTTCGCGGCTCGTCGCTTGTTGTTCGTAAATCAACGATTTTTGCCGTAATTTCGGGCGTGACGTGCGAGGTTTCGATCTCGTGCGCGGGGCGCGTGACGACGATAAAGTTGGTTAACAGAAGAAGTTTCTGCCAATCGCGCCAGGTGTTGATTTCATTCCACGAATCCGCGCCCATCACAAAAAAAATCTGCGTTCCGGTTTCATAATGATTTTTAAGTTTGGTTAGAGTCTCGATTGTATAAGGCTTTTCCGGCGCTTCAAGCTCGATTGTGGAAATTTTAATTCGCGGTTCGTCATTTGTCGCCAGCGCGAGCATTGCGTAACGGCAAAACGGCGAAACTATTTTTTTGTCGCGTTTGTGAGGCGCGCGAAAAGCCGGGACGAAATAAAATTCGTCGAGCGCAAACTTTTCGAGCAAAGTTTCGGCAATCGCCAGATGCCCGTTGTGAACCGGATCGAAGCTGCCGCCGTAAAACGCGATTTTTTTCATTTCACCAATCTTTTTTTCAGCCACGAACAAATAAATTCGGCGACCGTTTCCCAGCCTTCTTCGAGCATTAAATCGTGCGCCATATCGGGAAAGATTTTAACGTCGGCTCGATAACTTTGCGCTGTTTTGAGAATCGAATTTTCGCTGACAATCCTATCGTTTGCCGCGCCGATTACAAGAAGCGGCGATTTTATCAGTTTTGGATCGGGCAGCAAAAATATCATTTCCAAAAAAGCGCGAAACGATTCCTGTCCGAATTTTTCGGTATAATTCGCAGTTTTTGTTCGACTCATCTTTTCGGAAAACAACGATTTGTGCACTCGTTCGGGCGTGCCGTAAATCTTTAGCACGTCAAATTTTGCAAAAACCCGGAAAAACAAAAAAGGATCGCGAAAAAATATCCGCATTCCGTCCGCAAACATTCCCGAAACCGGCGACGGCGCGAGCAAAACAGCGGCGGGCGCATCGTATTTTTCCAGATATTTCTGAACGACCAAACCGCCGAGCGAATGCCCGATAACAACGGGTTTGTTTTGAAATCGGTCCGCAATTTGCGAAACATCCCGTACGTAATCTTTGACGGATGTCCAACGCAATTTCTCTTTTCCTTCGCTTTTGCCGTGACCGCGCAAACTGACGGCGTGTGAATCAAAACCGCGCGAGGCAAAATAATCGAGAAAATTTTCTTCCCAACACCAAGCCGCGTGGCAAGAACCGTGAACAAAAAGCAGCGGCGTTTCCGTCAGCTTTTGCGTCGGTTCACGTGAAATGACTTCAAGCTGCATTATTCAAGAGTGATTGAGTTGCTGTTCGATTCGGCGGCGATTTCTTCCAAACGCTTTGCGACAACGGAAACGAGTTCTTTTGTTCCCTGATTTGTGACAGCGGAGATTTGCAAAAACGGTTTGCCGTCCGCTTCGGCTCTTTGGCGCAGATTTTCCAATCTTTCCGGTTCGTCCAAAGCGTCTATTTTCGTCGCCACGACAATTTGCGGGCGGGCGGCTAAATCCTGATTATAATTTGCCAGCTCGCGGTTGATAATTTCGTAATCTTCGACCGGATTTCTGCCGGAAATCGAAGAAACGTCAACGAGATGCAGCATTATTTTCGTCCGCTCGACGTGCCGCAAAAATCTGTCGCCCAAACCTGCGCCTTCCGAAGCGCCTTCAATTAATCCGGGAATATCCGCGACGACAAAAGTTTTGTAATCGCCCAAATCAACGACGCCGAGATTCGGTTCGAGAGTCGTAAACGGATAATCGGCGATTTTCGGTTTGGCGGCTGATATTACTGAAATCAAAGTTGATTTCCCGGCATTCGGGAAACCTACCAAGCCGACATCCGCAATTAGTTTTAATTCAAGCTGTAATTCCTTTTCGTCGCCCGGTCGCCCTTCGTAATGGTATTTCGGAGCGCGGTTTGTCGGCGTCGCAAAATGCTGGTTTCCCCAACCGCCTTTGCCGCCCTTTGCCGCTAAAAATCTTTGCCCGTTTTCGGTGAAATCAAAAAGAAGATCGCCCGATTCGACGTCGAAAATCTGCGTCCCGACTGGAACTTGAACGGTTACATTTTCGCCGTCGCGCCCGTGCCGGTTCGATCCTTCGCCGTGTCGCCCGCGTTCTGCTTCGTGAATCGGGTTGTAACGCAAATGAAGCAGCGTATTTAAGCCTTCGGTCGCTTCAATCCAAACATCGCCGCCGCGCCCGCCGTCGCCGCCGGAAGGTCCGCCGCGCGGAACAAATTTTTCGCGCCGAAAAGCCGTCACGCCGTGTCCGCCGTCGCCGGCTTTGACCTTAATTTTTGCTCGATCAATAAACATTTGTAATTTTAGATTTTAGATTTTGGATTTTGGATTAGCAAGCCGTATTTTAATTGCATTGACATCGGCTCTTTTACAGTAATAATCTCAAGCCGAAACATTATGAATTTTGGCTTTATCATTGATAACCGCAAATGCATCGGCTGCCACGCCTGCACCGTCGCCTGCAAATCGGAAAACGAAGTGCCGCTCGGCGTTAATCGGACGTGGGTTAAATATATCGAAAAAGGCACTTTCCCGGACACTCGCCGTTTGTTTTCGGTGATGCGCTGCAATCATTGCGCCGATGCGCCGTGCGTCGAGATATGTCCGGTGACGGCGCTTTTTACCCGCAAAGACGGAATCGTTGATTTCGACACGCGCCGCTGCATCGGCTGCAAAGCCTGCACGCAAGCCTGCCCGTACGACGCGCTTTATATGCACCCGGACGAGCACACGGCGGCAAAATGCAATTATTGCTCGCACCGGACGGACATCGGACTTGAACCGGCTTGCGTCATCGTCTGCCCCGAACACGCGATTATTTCGGGCGATATGGACGATCCGAAAACCGAAATATCGCAGCTTTTGGCGCGCGAATCCGTGCAGGTTCGCAAACCGGAAAAAGGCACACAGCCAAAGCTCTATTACATTGACGGCGACGCCGCTTCTTTAAAACCGACCGAAGCAAATCCCGGCACCGATTATATGTGGAGCAGCCAATCAACAGGCGTCGGGCATTACGCTAAGTTTGCGGAAGAGCGAATCAAAACTAACGCAGACAAAAGCGTGCCACAGGCTCTTTATCAAATCGAATCCAAAACCAGAGGCAAAGGCACAAAAGAAAAAGCCCGAAGAGTTTACGACGCGCCCGGCAAAGGCGTCCATTGGGGCTGGGAAGTGACGGCTTACGTCTGGACAAAAGCGATTGCGGCTGGCGCATTTTTGATTCCCTTTTTGTTTTTGAAATTATTTGCGGGCGAAGTTCCTGATTCAGTCGGCAGAATCGGCGCGGCATTGGCGATTGTCTTTTTGGGAATTACCGGCTTGCTGTTAATTAAAGATTTGGGCAAACCGGAAAGATTTTTATACGTTCTGCTCCGCCCGCAATGGAAATCGTGGCTCGTGCGCGGCGCATATTTTATTACCGCCTACGGCTTGATTTTATCGCTCTGGTGGGCGACAAAGCTGGCGGGAATAAATGCGGCTTTGCCGTTTTTGGAATGGACGGGCGTTGTTTTCGCTTTGTTGACTGCGGTTTACACGGCGTTTCTTTTCGCGCAGGCAAAGGGGCGAGATTTCTGGCAAAGCCCGATGCTCGGCGTTCATATGATTCTGCATTCCGTGATGGCTGGCATTGGTGTTTTTGCCGTCGCCGGATTGTTTTTGAGCGAAAATGCGGATTGGCTCAAGAATCTGCGTTTTCTGGCTATCGGCGCGATTGTTTTTCATCTTTTGACTCTCATTATTGAACTCTGGACGGCGCACACGACCGATGACGCCAAAGCGACAATCGAATTGATTACTCGCGGTCGTTTCCGCGTCCCGTTCTGGGCGGGAATGGTTTTGGTCGGAAACATTCTGCCGCTGATTCTCTTATTTTTCGGACAAACTGCAACAGCAGCGCTGTCGGGAATTTTGATTTTAATAGGCTTGTATATCGCCGAACACATCTGGGTTCGCGCGCCGCAGATGATTCCTCTTAGTTAATAGCAAATATGATTAAACATAAACCGTCGCTGATTGAGCGCATCGCCGAAAAATTACATTTAATCGAAAATCTGCACGACGATGCGGAAACTGATTTTTTGCCGCCTTTGACCGAAGCCGGTGAACTCACAAGTTATCCGCCGCCAGAGAAATGGGATGATTGGGTCGAGTACGAGGCAAACAGCGGGCAGCGGCGCGTCAAGAAAAATTACATGATTATCCCGACAACCTGTTTTAACTGCGAAGCGGGCTGCGGGCTGCTCGGTTATGTAGACAAGGAAACGCTCAAAATCCGCAAATTTGAAGGCAATCCGTATCATCCGGGAAGTCGCGGGCGCAACTGCGCCAAAGGTCCGGCGACGATCAATCAAATTACCGACGTTGACCGCATTCTTTACCCGATGCGGCGGAAAGGAAAACGCGGCGCGGGTGAATGGGAAAGAGTTTCGTGGGACGAAGTTTTGGATGATATTGCCGCGAAAATCCGCAAAGCGTTGCAGGAAGACCGCCGCAATGAAGTCGTTTATCACGTCGGTCGCCCCGGTCATGAAGGTTTTATTGACCGCATTTTACAGGCTTGGGGCGTTGACGGGCATAACAGCCACACGAACATTTGTTCTGCGGGTGCGCGTCTCGGCTATGCGATTTGGCAGGGCTACGACCGCCCTTCGCCCGATCACGGCGAAGCTCAATTTATCTTTTTAATTTCGGCGCATCTCGAATCCGGTCATTATTTCAACCCGCACGCTCAGCGAATTATCGAGGGAATGATGAACGGCGCAAAGCTCGCTGTAATGGACACCAGACTTTCCAATACGGCTTCGATGGCTGATTACTGGCTGCCGTCGTATCCGGGCAGCGAAGCCGCCGTGTTGCTGGCGATGGCAAATATTTTGATTCGGGAAAAACTTTATAACGAAGAGTTTTTGCGAAACTGGGTGAATTGGCGGGAATCATTGGAGGCAATGAATCCAGATGCAGAAATTACTTTTGAAAATTTTATTGTCGAGCTTGAAAATCTTTACGCCGAATACACGCCCGAATTTGCCGAAAAAGAAAGCGGCGTCACAGCCGCGATGATTGAAGAAGTCGCCCGTCAAATCGGACGCGCCGGAACCAGATTCTCGGCGCATAATTGGCGCAGCGCGGGAAGTGGAAACTTAGGCGGCTGGGCGGTAGCGCGCTGTCTGCATTTTCTCAATGTTTTGACGGGAAGCGTCGGCACGGTCGGCGGAACTTTGCCGTCGGCTTGGAATAAATTTAAGCCGAAAGGTTTTTCGACTCCGCCCGCTCAAAAATTCTGGAACGAGCTGCATTTCCCCTTGGAGTATCCGCTTTCGCATTACGAGATGAGTTTTCTGCTGCCGCATTTTTTGAAAGAGGGGCGCGGGAAATTGGATGTTTATTTCACGCGGGTTTTTAATCCGGTTTGGACTTACCCCGACGGTTTTACGTGGATCGAGGCTTTGTCGGACGAATCGAAAATCGGTCTGCACGCGGCTTTGACGCCGACCTGGAACGAGACGGCTTATTTTGCCGATTACGTTTTGCCGATGGGATTGGCGAGCGAGCGGCATGATTTGACGAGCTACGAGACGCATTCGGGAATGTGGATTTCTTTCCGCCAGCCGATTTTGCGCGAAGCGGCGCGGAAAATGGGACGCGAAACCGAATTTACTTACGAAACTAATCCCGGCGAGGTCTGGGAAGAAGACGAATTTTGGTTTGAATTGTCGTGGCGGATTGACCCGGACGGCGAGCTTGGAATCCGCAAGCATTTCGAGTCGCCATATCGCGCGGGCGAGAAAATCACGATTGACGAGTATTACCAGTACATTTTTGAAAATACCAAAGGTTTGCCCGAAACAGCCGCCAAAGAAAATCTGACGCCGCTCGAATATATGCGGAAATACGGCGCGTTCGAGGTCGAAAATGCGGTTTACAATCGCCACCTCGAACCACTCCCCGAAAGCGATTTGCAAGGCACGCAGATTGACAAAGACACGGGCGGCGTTCGCAAAAACGGCAAAGGCGTCGGTGTTGTAATTGATGATATTCCGCGAGCGGGATTCAACACGCCTTCGCGCAAGCAAGAGCTTTATTCACAAACGCTCGCCGATTGGGGCTGGTCTGAATATGCCTTTCCGACTTACGTCAAAAGCCATATTCACCCGGAAACTCTGGACGCGAGCAAAAACGAAATCGTGCTTGTCCCGACGTTTCGGCTGCCGACTCTGATTCACACTCGTTCGGGCAATTCAAAATGGCTGTCGGAAATCTCCAACCGCAACCCGCTCTGGATGCACACCTCGGACGCCGAGCGCTGGGGAATTAAAACCGGCGATCTGGTCCGCGTTTCGACCGACATCGGCTATTTCGTCAACCGCGCGTGGGTGACCGAAGGCATCAAACCCGGCATTGTCGCCTGCTCGCACCACATCGGACGCTGGCGGCGCGCGCAGGACGCGAGCAACAATCGCTGGCAGACGAATCAGGTCAGCATTTCGGAAGTCGAAAACGGCAAATGGATGATGCGCGTCGTCGAAGGCATCGGCGCGTACAAAAGCGCAGACCCGGACACTTCGAGAATTTTCTGGACGGACGGCGGCGTTCATCAAAACATCACTTTTCCAGTCCATCCAGACCCGATTTCAGGAATGCACTGCTGGCATCAGCGCGTCCGCGTCGAAAAAGCTTACGCGCAAGATCAATACGGCGACGTTTTTGTTGACACGGAAAAATCTTTTCAGATTTACAAAGAATGGCTGGCAATGACTCGCCCCGCGCCGGGACCAAACGGATTGCGTCGCCCGCTCTGGCTGGCTCGTCCGTTACGCCCCGCGGATGAAATGTTTTATGTTAATGAGGAAAATAAAAAATGAAGGCAACAATATATTTGACTCGGTTCTATCTCTTGAATTCGACCAAATCCCACAGATTACCGTATAAATCTTCAAAAACGGCAACCGTCCCGTAGTCTTCCGTTTTCGGTTCTCTGACAAAATTGACGTTCTTTTGACGCAGGTTTTCATAATCTCGCCAAAAATCATCGGTTTTCAAAAACAGAAAAACACGCCCGCCGGTTTGGTTTCCGATTCGGCTTCTTTGCTCGTCGCCGACCGCTTTGGCTAATAACAAGCAGCATTCTTCCGCTCCCTTCGGCGCAACCAAAACCCATCGTTTTGTTTCGCTTTGAGGCGTATCGTCAAGCAGGACAAAGCCTAATTTTTCCGTGTAGAATTTAATAGCTTCATCATAATCATTAACAACCAGAGCGATATGCGCGATGCTCTGTTTCATAGTTTTATTCAATCTGCGAAATTCGCTCTAATTTGTCCAAATATTGCTGGGCTTCAAAATCTGCGCGTCCCTGCAAGATAAAAAGAATTGCCTGCCGATAAGTTTCCGCCGTCGGCGCGCCCGGAAAACAAGGCGTTTCCAGCTCAGACAAACTCAAATAGCTGATTAAAACGCTCATCAGCATCCAGAGCAGCGTTTCCTCGCGCGTGCCAATCGGATTGTGTTTGTAAATAACTTCGCTTTCGTCAAGAATGTCGTCAACAATCCGTTTAAATTCTGCTTCGGAAATTTTCACAACATTTCCTCGTACATCAAATAAACGCACTCTTTCATTCCGAGCTTTTCATAAACATTTTGCGCGACTTCATTTTCTTTTTCCACGTAAAGCCGAAAACCGCAAACCGGCGTTTCATTTTCACGCGCCATTTCTTTGACTCGCTCATAAAGTCTGCGATAAACGCCTTTTCCGCGATAATCGGCGCGGACATAAACGCTCTGAATCCACCAGAAAAGCGCGTTGCGCCAATCGCTCCACTCGAAAGTTATCAGCAGACAGCCGACGACTTCTTTAAATTCATTTTCCGCGACGACATAAAAACCGCGCCGTTTATCGGCAAAAACGGCGGCGACTCCTGCTGATAAAATTTCGGTTGCAAGGCGTTTGCCTTCGGTTTCTTCAGCCATTCGCTGGTTGAATTCGACTATAATCGGCGCATCCGACGGTTCGGCGGCGCGCACTCTGATTTCCTGTTCCATTTCTCTCTGCATTTGACGATGCGCCTCGCGGCAAACTATTTTGAAAGATTGTTTTGTGTTTGGAGTTCGCGCTTTTGCGTCGTTTCCAAACTAAAATTTAAACTCTAAACTTTATTTTAATGAAACTTCGCGTACTTTATCACGGAAATTGTTTTGACGGCGCGGCTTCGGCGGCTCTGTTCAGCAAATTTTATCTAACGAAAATCAATCCGGCGGCAGAAATTTCCTTTTCGCCCGTAATGCACCGAGCCAACAACGCTTTTGACCGCGCACTTCTGGATGGCGACGAAAACGCCATTGTTGATTTTAAATTCTGCGCCGACGAGCGTCTGGATTGGTGGTTCGACCATCACGAATCGGCGTTTTTATCGCCCGAAGACGAAGCGTATTTTCGACAAAGAAATTCCGAAACCCATTTTCTCGATACAACCTCGAAATCGTGCTGCGAGTTTATCGCGCGCACGGCGGAGGAAAGATTCCATTTTCGAGACGAAAGCCTCACGGAATTAATCGAATGGGCGCACATTATTGACGGCGCTTTGTACGAATCGGCGGCGCAATGCGTCGAGCTGCGCTCGCCCGCGCTGAAATTGATGCAGGTCATCGAAGGCGAACGCGATCCGGCGTTTGTCGAGAAAATAATTCTGATGATGCGCGAAAAATCTCTGACCGAAATCGTCGAAACGGCGGAAATTCAAGCGAAATTGCAGCCGATTCTCGCGCAGCACAATCACACGCTCGATTTGATTCGTGAAAATGCGACTTATTCGCGCGGCGTCGTCTCTTTTGATTTAACCGAATATGGCTTTGACGGTTTTAACAAATTCATTCCGTATTATCTTTACCCGCAGACGACTTACAACGTCGCACTGACGCGCGGCGAAAAACGCACGAAAATCTCGGTCGGCTCGAACCCCTGGTCGCCGCGTCCCCGCACACATAACATCGCTAAAATCTGCGAACGCTACGGGGGCGGCGGTCACGCCGTTGTCGGCGCGGTTTCTTTAAAACCCGAAGAAGTCGAGCTGGGCAGAAAATATATGCGGGAAATCATTGCCGAGCTGCAATTTGAAGAAGATTAAAACCAATTTGCGGCGATACAAGTCAGAACCGCGAACGGTAGTAAGCGGGTCAATAACCTTACCTGCTCACTACCGTTCGCGGTTCTGACACGCCGCTTTAAATGAAATTAGCTCTAAAACCAATTTGCGGCGCGCCGTAGTTTTAATTTAGAATTTGTGTTGAAACGCGCCCCTGTAGCTCAATGGTAGAGCACGCGGCTCATAATCGCTTGGTTGTAGGTTCGAATCCTGCCGGGGGCATTTTAAATTTAACGTAGAAGGCGTAGAGAATGTCAGTATTTTTAGTTAGGATTTATCCAAAATTTCTTTTGATTTTTTAAATCGTTTTTCAATAATATTTGAGAGAATTTTAAAGTTATCCTTAGTTTCAGTTGATACTGTTGAAAGAATATTTTGCCTTTCTTTTTTATCAGTATAATAAAGAGAGGAGATTATAGATTCATATGTCGCATCTGGTTTCAGCCCTATCTTTGTTTTAAATAAGTCTAAATCTTTTTTCGAGAACATTTCTTCCATTCTTCTTTTTTTAGAGCTAACTTTTGGTAATAAATCAAACTTTTCGGATTCAATTTCTCCAAAGAATTTTGCAGCTTTTTTATAATTCTTTTCGCCTTCTTCGTCATTATCCCAAATCGCAATATATGTTTTATTGAAAGCATTAAGATACTGTATGTTTTTGATTATTGAATCTGCACTTGTTCCTGGAAGAATGCATGTTGATTTATCTAACTCAACCATCAACTCAATCGCATATTTATCATAAATTCCTTCAACTGCAATTACTTTTTCAGTACCAATACTGAACTCAAATGCAGGAGTTTGAAGTGCTTCCAAAACAGGTTGAAAGGCATTTGTATTTTCTATTTTTGTTTGAATTTTCGGTAGAGGTGTAGCTTTTATTTTTTTCTGTTTGTCCTTCTCGACAATATAAATGCTGTTCAAAGGAATTAAGTTTGGGTTTAGTAATTTATGTGAATGAGTACAATAAATTACACTTCCGTGATTTTTTGATATATCAACAAGTTTACTACCTAATTCTGTTTGAGCAGATTGGTGTAAATAAGAACCGGGTTCATCCAATAAGTAAATAGTTGTGTTCGCATCTGTATTCACAACTTTTGGATTGAAAACTAGTTTCATCACAAAATTGAAGAACCAAAGAAATCCCTTACTTCTGTCAATTACATCAAAATATCGTTCTCTTTCTTTAATTTTTTCTACGACCTGTACATATAAAATATGTTTTTTTTCACTAGAATCAGTTTCATCAGGAATGAACTTTAAATCTATTGTCAGATCATTCTTAGTTACTGATAATCTTTTCCAATCTTTTGTGAGTGTTTTATTTAACTCAAATTTCACATCTGAAAGAATGCTATCTCTTCTTCGTACATCACTTTCACTAGCTAAATCAAATAACGAATAATTTTCATTTGTTGTTTTAAATAATCTTTCAAAAATTGCAACCCAACCAGTCAAGCTATCAGGCTTCTCTTTTGGTATTTCAATGAAATTTGGTGGTCTATCCATGAAATCATCGTTATACAAGATATATGGCATGTATTGAACAATTACCTTTGCAAGAGCTTCATTAATAACAGTGGTAAGTTCTTTTTCAAGATTTGCGTGTTTAAGCGTATATTTCTTTGTGTTTAAATTCCTTTGAATTAAAATTATATTGTCGAAATTAGCTTTGGTTAGGGGGAAGGGCTTGTTAAATTTCTTCGATTCTAATGCTTTCTTTTTGATCTCATCCGCTTCCTTATCTATTTGTGCTTGAATAGATTTGTTATATGTATTAACAGCATTTTTGTAGCGCAGTTCGAGTTGAAGTAAACTAATTTCAATATGTGCCGAAACAATTGTCTCTTTTGTATCTTCTGTTTTATATAAGTTTTTAATATTCTTTAAATGCTTTCCTTCATATTCTGAATCATTGATGTAATCAAAACAATAAATTGCCTGCAAAATAGTAGTCTTACCGCATTCGTTAATTCCCACTATAGGTATCAAGTTATTTTTCTGTAAATCAATGACGACTGAATCTTCAATCGCACGATAATTTTGTATTTCAAATGCAAGGTATTTCATCGTTTTGATTATTTAAAAGCATCATTATTTGTAAAAATTTAATTACAACCTTTGGCTTTTAGGCACAGTGAAAAGTGAAACTGTTTTAACGCCAAAAGCGCGGGGATGTCAATGGATTACTGTTTGCTTTTTTTTCATTTGTCCCAACTATTCTTCAATCTCAAACATTGATAAAACATTGCTGAGCGAGAGAACTTGTTCGACTTTCGGCGGCAGATTCTTCAATTTCAAATTGCCGCCCGCGTTGTTGAACTTTGCGGCGGCGTTAATCAATTCGCCGACGCCGCTCGAATCAATATATTTGACTGCGGCGAAATTTATTGTCACCCGGTTTTTGTCCGTTTCCGCCAAACGGCGCAGCGCGGAGCGCAGTTCTGCCGCACCGCTGCCTAAAACAACGCTGCCTTCCAAATCCAAAACTGTTTCGTCGCCGGTTTCGCGTTCTTTAATATTCAGCATCCTGTAGAAAATTCCTTTTTATAAACTTTTAAACTCTTGTACTTTTATTCTATCCGACAAACCTAGTCAAGACCTCATCTCGTTGAAATTCAAACGAATCAAATCTGCCGCAAAAGAGAAAAAGCATTTAAAACGCGGCTTTTTTGTTATAGTTTAGATAATCCGAACGATTAAAAATGGAACCGTTGGCGAGCAAAATCAGACCGCAGAATCTGGACGAATTTGTCGGGCAGCCGCAGCTTGTCGGCGCGGACAAACCGTTGCGGCGGGCGATTAAACAAGGTCACATTTTTTCGTTTGTTTTGTGGGGACCGCCCGGCGTCGGGAAAACGACGCTCGCCAGAATTTACTCAAACGCGATCAACGCCGATTTTCACGAGCTTTCAGCGGTTTCCGCCGGAAAAGACGACATTCGCAAAATCGTCGCCCGCGAGCGCGAAGAAAATCGCCCGCGCGTTTTGTTTCTCGACGAAATTCATCGTTTTAACAAAGCACAGCAGGACTTTTTGCTGCCGTTCGTCGAATCGGGTGATCTGGTTTTAATCGGCGCGACGACCGAAAATCCGAGCTTTGAAATTATTCCGGCGCTGCTTTCACGTCTGCGCGTGTTTGTTTTGACGGAATTGTCGGCGGAAGAAATGCGGACGATTATTGACCGCACAGGTCAGACGCTCGACGAAGAAGCCAAAGATTGGCTTGTTGCAATGGCAAACGGCGACGCTCGGCAGGCAATCACGATGATTGAAAACACGGCGCGGCTTTACGATGAAATTACGATTGAGAGTTTGAAAAACACTCTGCAATCGAAATTTCTGCGCTACGACAAAGCTGGTGAAGAGCATTACAACGTCATCAGCGCGTTTATCAAATCAATGCGCGCTTCGCAGCCGGACGCCGCGATTTATTATCTCGCCAGAATGATCGAAGGCGGCGAAGACCCGAAATTTATTGCGCGCCGGATGGTGATTTTCGCGTCCGAAGACATCGGCGTTGCGAATCCGACCGCGCTCGTCGTTGCAAACGCGGTTTTTCGCGCGGTCGAAACCGTCGGTTTGCCGGAAGCCGGAATCAATCTCGCGCATGGCGTCGTTTATCTCTCAAACTGCAAAAAAGACAAAAGCTCTTACGAAGCGTATATGTCGGCGCTCGAAGACGCGCGCAAATTCGGCAATCTGCCCGTGCCGCTCGTTGTGCGAAACGCGCCGACAAAGTTGATGAAAGATTTGGGCTACGGCGAAGGTTACGAGCGTTACACGAGCGAAGATTTGCTGCCGAAAAAGCTCAAAGGCAAAAAATATTTAAAACCGAAAACCGAATAGGTTTCGATTTAAAGATTTTTTCAACGCCGAGACGCGGAGACGCCGAGTTTTTTTTGAAAAGAATAAGAGGTTCAAGAGTTTTTCACTCAAACTCTTTTCTTCATTTCTTAACTCGGCGTCTCCGCGTCTCGGCGTTTCAATTTTTCCTTAACCTCAAGCCCGCGTTAATTTATTCGCGTTTTTTAGCGATTTGACGACTTAAAACCGCGAGCGCAATTCCGCCCAAAATCATAATTGCGGAAAATATTAATCGCAGTGACAAAGTTTCCGAAAGAATTATAACGCCGCTGATCGCCGCTAAAACCGGAACTGCGAGCTGAACCATCGCCGCTTGAATCGAAGTCAAGCCTCTTAAAGCCGCGTACCAAATAACATAGCCCAAACCCGAAGTTACCGCACCCGACAAAATTGCCAGTAAAATACCGTTTGTCGAAACGTGAATATTGCCGAACAGAAGAATCACCAAATTTACAGCGAAAACAAAAGGCAGCGAGTAAATAAAATTATTCGCGGTGTTTGTCAAAGGATTTTGCGCGCTCCGTCCTAAAAGCGAATAAAAGCCCCACGCGATTCCAGCAACAAGCATCAAAGACGCGCCCGAAAGCGAAGGCGCGGACAAACCGGGCAGCAGCAAATAAATTAAACCCGCAATCGCTAAAAGCAATCCGAGCCATTCGCTCCGAAAAAATCGCTCGCCTTTGAAAAGCGCGTAAATTATCATCGTCGCCTGCACCGCGCCGAATAAAATCAACGCGCCCGTTCCCGCGCTCAAACTTAAATAAGCAAACGAAAAGGCAATGGCGTACAGAAATAACCAAAACGCCGAAACTGCATTCGCATTTGAAGAAAAAGCCGATTTTCGGTTGACTGCGAGGACGACGATTAAAAGAATTATTGCGCCCGAAGCCAGCCGGACGGCGGAAAAAGTCGCGGCGTCAATCGCATTCCGGCTGAGCGCCAGACGACACAGCAAAGAATTTGCGGCAAAAGCTATAAGCGCCAGAACAGTGTAAAGAAAGATTTTCACGCTGCTAATAATAAACTGCAAAGTTTACAAGATATAAGGCATCTTTTCATTAACGCGATTAAAGTTTTATAATCGTTTAGCTTAAAAGTCATCTGCAAAATAATTCCGTTTCCTCTTTTCGATTTTTTAGGAGTTTTAGTTAATGAAAAAGGTTTATTTGTTCGTGTTGTTTGCGACGTTTGCGTCGGTGTTTTTCCTCACAAAATTGCCGTTTGCGCCAGAATCGGCTCATGCGAAAGCAATTTCCAAACGAGACGATTTCGTTTCCGGCGAGCTGCTCGTCAAATTCAAAGGCGAATCGGCACCCGGAAATTTAAGCTCGCTTCACGCCGAAAACGGCGCAAGTGTGACAAAAGAATTTTCCGAGATTGGCTGGCAGGTTATTAAATTGCCCGACAATGTTTCAACCGAACAAGCTCTGGCTCAATACGCAAAATCTCCAGAAGTCGAATACGCTCAGCCGAATTACATTTATCGCCTCGCGGAAACTACGCCCAATGACACAAGTTTCGGCAATTTGTACGGAATGCAGAAAATCTCTGCGCCTGCGGCTTGGGATACGACGACCGGAAACTCAAACATCGTTGTCGCTGTGCTCGACACCGGCGTGCGGCGCACACACGAAGATATAGCCGCTAACATCTGGCAAAATCCGGGCGAAATTGCCGGCAACGGCATTGACGACGACGCGAACGGTTATGTTGACGACAAAATCGGTTACGATTTCGCCAATAACGACCCCGACCCGAGCGCTGAGGGCAGTCACGGAACGCACGTCGCCGGAACAATCGGTGCTGCCGGCAATAACGGAAAAGGCGTTGTGGGCGTGAATTGGAACGTCGGTTTGATGACTGTCAAAATTTTCGACGCGAACGGCAATTCAACGTCCGCGAAAGTCATCGCGGCTCTCAATTATGTTCGGATGATGAAAACGCGCGGCGTGAACGTTCGCGTGACGAACAATTCTTACGGCGGCTGCAACGAGGCTTGCGGTTACGACCAGGCGATGAAAGATGCGATTGACGCCGTCGGGAGAGCCGACATTCTCAATGTTTATGCCGCCGGAAACAATTCCAGCAACATCGAAGGTCAAGCTTTTTATCCGGCAGGCTACAATAGTCCGAGCATTTTGTCGGTTGCCTCCTCCGACCAAAACGATAACAAATCCGGTTTTTCTAATTTTGGAGCAATGAGCGTTGATTTAGCCGCTCCGGGCAGCGGAATCTTAAGCGCCACTGCCGGCAATGACAGCGCTTACACGTTTTTGAACGGAACTTCGATGGCTGCGCCGCACGCGGCTGGTGCGGCGGCTCTGCTGCTGGCGGCAAACCCGAATTTGTCCGCCGCTTCGGTCAAAGCCACTTTGATGAACACGGTTGACGTTTTGCCGCAGTGGAACGGATTTGTCAAAACGGGCGGCAGATTAAACATCGCCCGCGCGATTCAGCAGCCGACGACTTGCACCTTCACATCGCCGACGGCGCAAAACATAAACTTTACGTCGGCTGGCGGCACCGGCAGCATTTATATTATCGCCCCGCAAAATTGCGATTACACGGGTTTTCCGAGCGCAAGCTGGATCATAGCGAATCCGGGCGAAGGAAACGGGCAGGTAGTTTTTTCGGTCGAGACAAATATAACCGGCAGCCCGCGCAACGCCACGCTCGATGTCGCCGGACGAACTTTTACGATTACGCAATCGAGCGCCTTGCCAACCGCCGCTCGCGTTGAAATCGGCGGGCGAGTTTTGACTGAGATGGGACGCGGAATTGCTAATGTCCGGCTTGAATTGAGCGGCGCAGGCTTATCGGAGCCGAAATTTGCTCGCACCAATCAGTTTGGCTATTACCGCTTCACCGATGTTGAAGTAGGACAGTTCTACACAATTTCGGCGGACAGCAAACGATATTCATTCGAACCGGCAACACAGATGATAAATCTGCTCGAAAACGTCGAACAAATGAATTTTAAAGCGAGACAAAAGTAGCGAGCCGTTTCTTATGAAAGACGAATAAAATACGGACATCATTGATTCGGAAACGGCATCAAACCACTGAAACTTTAAATTTCAAGGGGTATTTTTAAGAACGATAAATCTATGAAAAAAAATCAGATTGCGTTTGTTCTGACCGTGTTACTGCTATCTGTCAGCGCGGCTTGCGCACAGCGCGAAGCGACTAAAACTTCCGCTTCGACCGATTCGACGAATTCAACTTCGCAGTGCCAGCCAATCGAAACCAAAACGGCGAACGCGCCCGAACAAAAACCAGCTTTTCCCGGGCAAACTCGCGCTTGCGCGGTGAAATCCGATGTCGCTTTTGACGTGGCGGTGATTGCGAAAGGCTTAAACCAGCCGTGGGCGGTCGAACCGCTGCCGGGAGGAGACTTTTTGATTACCGAAAAAGCCGGACAAATGCGTATCGTTTCGGCTAAAGGCGAAATCGGCGAGCCGATTGGCGGACTGCTGCCGGTTGGACAAGGCGGCGTGTCGGGTGTCAGCGGACAAGGCGGTTTGCCGCCGATTACCGCGCGCGGGCAAGGCGGATTGCTCGACGTGGCTCTCAGCCCGACTTTTGAAAAAGACCGCACCATTTTCTGGAGTTTTTCCGAACAGCGCGAAGGCGGGAGCGGAACAAGCGTCGCGCGCGGAGCTTTAACCCAGGATCGCAGAAATCTCGAACAAGTCAGCATTATTTTCCGCGCGATGCCGACTTACAACAATGGTTTACACTTCGGTTCCCGCCTCGCTTTCGGACCTGACGGCAAGCTATACATCACGCTCGGCGACCGCTTCGACAAAACGACGACTCGCCCGCAAGCGCAGCAGTTAAGCAGTCATCTGGGCAAAATCATTCGCATCAACCCGGACGGTTCGGTTCCCGCCGATAATCCGTTCGTCAAGCAATCCGGCGCGTTGCCGGAAATATGGGACATCGGACACCGAAACGTTCAGTCGGCTACTTTTGACGATCAGGGAAGATTATGGACGGTGGAACACGGACCGAAAGGCGGCGACGAACTGAATCTGGTCGAAAAAGGTAAAAACTACGGTTGGGCGGTTGTCAGCTACGGCGAAGAATATTCGGGCGAACCGATTCAGGGCGCGGCGACGGCGCGCGAAGGATATGAACAACCGGTTTATTATTGGGACCCGGTGATTGCTCCTTCCGGCGCGCAATACTACACGGGAAACGCTTTTCCCGGTTGGCGCGGCAGCTTGTTCATAGGCGGTTTGGCATCGCAAAAACTCGTGCGGCTGGTTATCAAAAACAACCGGGTCGTGGGCGAAGAACATCTGTTGACAGACCGCGGACAGAGAATCCGTGATGTCCGTCAAGGTCCTGACGGCGCGCTTTACGTCGTTACGGATCAAAGCAACGGAGAGCTTTGGAAAATTACGCCTAAACGTTAGGGTTTTGCTTTCGCATTTGAGTAAAGACAAAAGGGAAAAGGCGTTGAATTGAGTTCAATTCAACGCCTTTTCCCTAAAAACGTTTCATCCCGAAATAAAAGATCAAAAATCCAAGCTAAAAATAAAATCCGATTTTTTGAAACTTTTCGCCTTGACATTACGTTCATAAAATGACTCAAATAGAAATCCGGTCAGCAGTCAGAAATGAGAAACAACATACAAAGAGAAAGTATTCGAGACGAAATTTTGGACGCGACGGACAGATTGTTAGCCCGTTTCGGCTACAAGAAAATGACGATTGATGATCTTGCTCAGGAAGTCGGAATCGGCAAAGGCACGGTTTATCTGCATTTTTCGAGCAAAGAAGAAATCGCACTGTCGCATATTGACCGCATTATTGAGCGAATGAAAGTACGTTTGAAAGAGATTTCAAGCGCGGACGTTTCTCCCGATGAACGTTTACGCGAAATGCTTTTGACCAGAGTCTTGTTTCGCTTTGACAGCGTTCAGCATTACACGCAAAGTCTCAATGATTTACTTGCCGACTTGCGCCCGCGCCTGCTCGCTCGTCGGAGACGATATTTTGAAGATGAAGCGCAGATTTTTGCAGAAGTTTTGCAGGAAGGCGACAAAATTAAGATTTTTTCCGTTCCTGACGCGTTAAAAACCGCCGAAATGCTGCTGCTTGCAACTAACTCGCTTTTGCCCTACAGCCTAAACACAAAAGAACTCGGCGAGCGTTCGGAAATCGAAGAAAGAGTCGGGCGGCTGGCAGATTTGCTCCTGACAGGTTTGCTGCGCCGCTAAAAACCAAAAAAAGAATGATTTTAAACAGACAGAAATGGAGAGAAAGAAAATGAACAAAATAGTTTCGTTTATGACCGCACTGGCTTTAGCCTTTTTCATCCTTTGCCCCGATGACGCGATGGCACAGACGCCTAATGGCGGCGATCAGCCGGATTCGGCGATTGACGCAGCGACGAAAACACAAGTTATCAACGAGCTACTCAAACGGCTCAACGATTCTTACGTTTTTCCCGAAACGGCGAAGAAAATGGAAGCCGCAATCCGCGACCGCGTGAGCAAAAAGGAATACGATCAAATTACCGGCTCGCGCGCTTTTGCGGCGAAATTAACCGAAGATTTGCGAGCCGTCAGCCGTGACAAACATCTCGGCGTACGTTTTTCGCCAAATGTGATTCCGGTTCGTGCCGAAAAAAACGAGCCGAGCGCAGAGGAAAAAGAAAACTACAAAAAATCTGTCTCGCGCGTAAATTACGGTTTCGAGCGCGTCGAGCGGCTTCAGGGAAACATCGGCTACATTGACCTTCGGGGATTTACAGATTCTGAACTTGGCGCGGAAACAGTTTCGGCGGCGATGAATTTTGTCGCTAACACCGACGCTTTGATTTTCGATTTGCGACAAAACGGCGGCGGCAGTCCTGAGATGGTTCAACTCATCACTTCGTACCTGTTCGGCGACAAGCCGGTTCACCTCAACAGCCTTTACTGGCGCGAAAAAGATAAAACCGAGGAATTCTGGACGAAACCGAATTCGGTCGTCGGAAAGCGGTACGAAGGCAAAGACGTTTACGTTTTGACGAGCAACCGCACGTTTTCCGCCGGTGAAGAATTTACCTACAACCTCAAGAACTTGAAACGGGCAACCATCGTCGGCGAAACAACGGGCGGCGGAGCGCATCCCGGCTCGACTGTTCGGTTAAACGACCATTTCGGCGCGTTTGTCCCAACCGGGCGCGCGATTAACCCGATTTCCAAAACAAACTGGGAAGGAACGGGCGTCGAACCCGACGTTAAAGTATCAAAAGAAGAGGCTTTAAAAACCGCGCATCTGATGGCTGTAAACAAAACCGCTGAAAAAACATCGGACGCGCAGCTCAAAAACGCACTGAAACAATTAACCGTCCAGCTTCAAAAAGAATTGGACGAAATGAAGAAAACCGCGCAAACGAAGTAAAATCAGATGGCGGTTTTAAATTGAAAAGGTGTGATTAATAATCACACCTTTTATTTTTCCGCTTTTTCGGTTGAAAGAAAACGCTCTTGAAAATCCGGCGAGCGTTTTCTCAAAGCCAGCCACGAGGCAAATATCTGGGGCGTTTCGAGCCAGATTTTGAACCATTCGGCGATTTCGGCTTTTTCTTCGCGTTTTTCAGGCGCGACGCGTGAATTTTTGGAAATCATTTGGGCGCGCTCTTTTGCCTGTACGGTTTTTGCTTTCAAACGCCGCAGACCTTCGCGGTCGTTTTCACGGACAAATTTCTGCCGCAGATTTTCAAGATTTTTTAAAGTCGTTTCGGCTTCGGCGAAATTGCCGAACTTGATGAGATTGCGAAACGGCGCGGCGTAAGCGTCTTCTGTTCGGCGTTCGACATCGAGTTTTAAAATTTCGGCGTGACGCAGTTCCGCGCCTTCGTCGGCGAGCATTCTGGCGAGCGTCATCGGAGTTTCAACCGCGCCGTCGCCGAAATGCCCGCGCACCGCTTCTTCAATCGCTTCCAACTCAACGCGACCGACCGATTCGCAGTCGAGAGCTTCCCAGACTTCCATTATCAAATCGAATTTCGTCCGCGATTTCCAGGCTGTTTCCGGCATCCGCTTAATTTTAACAAAAGTTTTAACCGATTTGCCGAAAACTCAAAATTCGCGCAATGCTGAAAATTGCGGCGACAACGACAAGCATAAGCGAAACATAACCGAGAAGATTGAGAAAACCGCTCGCGTTCTTTGGTTCAACAGCTTCGTTCCGGCGAATGGTCAGCAGACCGTAGATAGTTCCGACAACCAGCCCGCCGCCGTGTGCGGCATTGTCAATGTAAGCGTAAGCAATCAATCCTAGTCCGGCAATAAGCAAAAGATTAATGATGATATTACGAATGAAACCAGGCGGCAGATGTTGTTTGTTTCTGTAGCCGAAAATGCCTAAAAATCCGAAAAGTCCCATGATGCCACCCGACGCGCCGATTGAAGGCAACCCATTAGGCATTAAATACAAACTGGCGAAACTGCCGCCGATTGCCGAAAGCAAAAAACAAATTGGCACGTGAGGACGTTTTGACAACGCTTCGATGGTAGAGCCGATATTGTAAAGCGCTTGACCATTGAAATAAATATGCAGAAAACCGCCGTGCAAAGTTGCCGCAGTCAACAAACGCCAAAATTCGCCTTCCCGAGCCAGAGGTTTGACCAAACCGGCAGCGTAAACCGACAGCGCCTCACCGACTGCGAGCTGACACAGAAAAGCGGCGAGAAAAGTGCCGAGTAAAATGTAAGTAAAAATCGGCGGTGAAAGCTCAAACCGGCGAGCCAGAATTGCCGCTTGCTGCCGCTCAAATTCTGCCCGCTCGTCGGGCACGTTTTCGGGTTGTACTTGATAAGTTCCCATCGAAATAAACGATGAATTAGGAACGATGAATGATGAATGAAAACAAGTTGTCTTTAATTCATCATTCATCGTTCCTAATTCATCGTTTCTCACATCGCCATTCCGCCATCGGCTTGGATGACTTGTCCGGTGATATAGCGCGCATCGTCCGACAATAAAAAGCAAACTATTTTCGCCACTTCTTCAGGTTCGGCGAAACGTCCGAGCGGAATCATTTCGAGCAGCTTCGATTGATAATCAAGATTCAAAGCGCCGCTCATTTCCGTCGCGACGAGTCCGAGAGCCAGGGCGTTGACCGTAACTTTGCGGCTCGCCACTTCTTTAGCCAGAGATTTTGTCAAACCGATCAA
The DNA here is from genome assembly GCA_036387135.1 of Pyrinomonadaceae bacterium. Lineage (GTDB taxonomy): Bacteria > Acidobacteriota > Blastocatellia > Pyrinomonadales > Pyrinomonadaceae > JALZCH01. Next base: position 26,352 of record DASVUH010000031.1, read on the forward strand.
TCCGGCTTTCGACGCCGAATAATTCGATTGCCCCTGCATTCCGACAACGCCGGAAATCGAAGAAATATTAAGAATCGAGCCGCCCGCTTCGTTTTTCATCATAAAACGCAAAACGGCTTTCGAGAAATTCCAAGCGCCTTTCAAATTCGTATCAATCACTGCGTCCCAATCCTCTTCTTTCATCCGCAAAATCAACCCGTCGCGCGTAATTCCGGCGTTGTTGACAAGATAATCAATGCGCCCGAAAGCCGCCTGCGTTTGTTTGACAAAATCTGTTGAGGCTTCGGTATTTGCTACGTCGCACTGCGCGGCAAAACATTTGCCGCCGAAACCTTCGATTTCTTTTTGAAGTTTTTCGGCTTCCTCCGCGCTCCGGGCATAATTAAAAGATACGCTTGCACCGCGCTGCGCCAATTCGAGAGCGATAGCGCGCCCGATTCCGCGAGTCGCGCCGGTCACGATTACCGATTTTTCTGAAAATTGTTTTTCGTTCAAAATTAATCTCCAAATCTCAAAATATTATAAGTGGAATCTCGCTAAACAAAGAAAACTCGAAAATTATTGCGGTTTGCGGCGGAAAAATGAAGCCAAATACAACAAAACGCCGTGCGCGGCGTAAGCTGAGGCGGCGACGAGCAAAACTTCGCGCGAGAAAAGCCAGACGAGCATTACAAAAGCCGCCAGCGCGATGAGCGCAACGCGCGTGCTGCGGCGTGATTGACCGACCGATTTAAAGCTCGTATAGCGAAACGTGCTAACCATTAATGCGCTGAGCGCAGCGACCAAAACCATCATTAAAGCCCCGTAACTTGTCGCTTGTTCGGCGGTTTTAGTGACGAGAGGTGCAGGCGAGAAATGAACAATTGCGGCGAGAAGTCCGGCGGCGGCTGGAATCGGCAAGCCAACGAAACTTTTTTTATCAACTTTGGTCGCGCCTTCCGCTAAAACTCGCGGTCTCATCGCTTGAACATTGAAACGGGCGAGCCGGAACGCGCCGCAGACGACGAGCATAAACGAGATAAACCAGCCGATTTTGTGGATTGTCGAATTTTCGGGAAAAACCGAACCGTAGCTCCAGGCGTAAATGAGCGCGGCGGGCGCGATTCCGAAGGTCAGCATATCGGCGATTGAATCGAGTTGGACGCCGATTTCCGTTGTCGTTTTCGTCATCCGTGCGATTCGCCCGTCGAGCGAGTCGAACAAAACAGCCCAGCCGAGAGCGCGGGCGGCAAAATCGAAATATTGGGCTGCGCGCGCCAGATTTTCATCGCCGCCGATGCCGACGAGCTGAAAACCGTGCATCGTCTGCATCACTGCGTAAAATCCCATTCCGATATTCGCCGCCGTAAAGAGCGACGGAATAAGATACAAACCTTTTTTTAAATTGCGCCGCCGGACAGCTTCGCTGAACTTTTCCCTACGGACGCGCATTGTGTTAGCAATCATTAAGGTTGCAGCCTTCCGATAATCGTGACGCCGCCGCGCACGCGGTCGCCGACTTTGACGGCGATTTCGACTTCGGGCGGCAAAATCAAATCGGTTCTTGAGCCAAATCTAATCAAACCGAAACGCTCGCCCAAACGGATGCGGTCTCCGGCGCGTTTCCAGCAAACGATTCGCCGCGCGAGAACTCCCGCGATTTGTTTGCAAACGATTGTCATTCGCTCGTTTTTAATCGTCAAAGCGTTTTGCTCGTTAATTTGGCTCGCATCTTCGCGCGTCGCAATCACGAATTTGCCTTTCGAGTAAACGACTTCGGCAATTTCTCCGGCAATCGGCGAGCGATTGATGTGAACGTCGAAAATCGAGAGAAAAACGCTGACGACGTTCGGCGAATCGTCGTTTTCCGGGTTTAATTTTTCAATCCGCGTCACGCGCCCGTCAGCCGCAGAGACGACCAGATTTTCTTCGCTCGTAATTTCACGATCAGGATCGCGGAAAAAATATGCCGTAAACGCCGCCAGCGCGATAAATACTACCGCCAGCCACCAAATTCCGGCAAAGATAAAAGCTATCGCAATAAACAGCCCGATTAAAACAAACGGAATTCCTTCGCGTGCCACGTTTCCGATTGTATAACGAATGTTAAATTTTTCTTAAGTAGTCAGACAGAATAAAATGATAAGAATTTTTACCACAGATAGACACAGATCAAAGAAGGATGTTTTTTTGATAAAGAAAATTTGATTTCTTCATCTTTGATTTATCCTTTTTTAAATCCGTGTTTATCTGTGATTATTTCTACCCATTTATTTTGCCCGATTACTTAAATGCTTTCCGCCGTTAGTCTGCCGGTTCGCTTCATTGTTTGAACTTTAAAGAGCGCGGCGACGACCAGATAAATCGCCAGCAGAATCAGCGCGAGCGACGCAATGGCATTGACAAATTTAATATCAAAGCCCTGCGCGGCGCGGAAATTTCCGACGACCATCGCGGTCAAAGCCCAGAGCGTAATCGTCAAAACAAACAGCATCGGGACGAGCGTGAAAGCGATTCGCTGACGCGCCTGATAAAGCCAGATCGTGATTGAAAGCAGCGTCAAAGCCGCTAATAATTGGTTTGACGCTCCGAACAGCGTCCAGAATTCGAGATAAGAATTTTTCGGCGCAACCGTAATGCAGACAAACGGCAAAGCGACGAATGAAAGAGTTCCGATGAGCGCGCCGATTCTGCCTTTCAAACCGAAAAGCTCTTGAATAATATAACGTCCGAGTCTCGTGCAAACGTCCAGAGTGTCGAAAACAAAAGTCGAAAACGCCATCGCGCCAAACGTGACGGCAAACGGGAGATTATCGCGCCCGATTAAAATGGTTAAAAATCTGCCGATTCCGTCGCCGTAAATTTTACCTGGCGGAACTCCTTTGCTGGCGCTTTCGGCGACAATCATAATCGTCACGAGCGCGATAAATGCGACAAAACCTTCGGCGAGCATCGCGCCGTAGCCAATCGGATGCGTGTGCGTTTCCTTGTCAATTTGTTTTGAAGTTGTGCCGGAACAAACCAATCCGTGAAAACCGGAACACGCGCCGCAGGCGATTGTAACGAACAAGAACGGAAACAAAGTGCCGGTCATTCCGCCGACATCGAAAGATTTAAAAGCGGGCTGCGCGATGTTGTAGCCGCCGAAAAAGACGCCGAGACAACCGACCGCAATCGCAGAATAAAGCACAAAACCGCCCAAATAACCGCGCGGCTGCAACAAAGCCCAAACCGGAACAACCGAAGCCACAACGCAGTAACCCAAAATCAGCAGCGCCCAGGTTTTATGGTCGAGAATGAAAAGATTTGAAATGTAAGTGCCGAAATACGCGAGCGCAAAAGTTGCAGGAACAAAAATCAAAGTCGTTAACCAAAGCGGCGGTTTTAAAAACCTTTCCACCAGTCCCAAAACAACCGACAGCACGAGATACAAAATGCTCGCCGCCGCAACCGCGCCGCCCGGATTAAATCCGCTCGCGCCCTGCAAAGCGTCGTCGCCCGCGACAAAAGTCCCGGCGGTGATGTCGGTAAAAGCGACCACGACGTAAACGAGCGCGATAAAAATGAATGCCATCATCGCGCGCCCCGCGCCCGCGCCGAGCTTTTCTTTCGTAATCTCGGCAACCGAAGTCGCGCCGTGTCTGACGGAGGAAGCAAGCGCTACAAAATCGTGAACCGCGCCGATTAAAACCACGCCCAAACCGATCCACAAAAGACACGGCAGCCAGCCAAAGCTCTGACACGCCAGAATCGGACCGGCAATCGGACCCGCCGCCGCAATAGCCGAAAAATGCTGCCCGAACAAATAAAACGGGCGCGTCGGCACGAAATCCTCGCCGTCGTTGATTTTATTGGCGGGCGTTTCGCGTTTGTCGTTTAAATGAAAGCGTTTTGCAATCCGGTTGCCGTAAGCAAAATAACCGAAAAACAACCAGCTCAGAAATAAAATCGCGAGCAAAGTTAAGCTCATTTTCAATTCTCCGTCGTTCCAGATTGAGAGAAATGCGTTTTCGGCGAATATTTTTTATTCGTCAAAATTGGCTGACATTTTGCCCGAAAAACGAAAATAAGCCAACACCGAAAACGAATTCGAGCGTTGGCTTATTAGAATTTTTGTAAAAATCTACTTCACTTTTTCCAGTTCCATTTCTAAAAACTTTATCCACGTTTTGCCGCCGTCGCGGGACATTTCGCCGGTTTCAAACCAGTTCCCTTTTTCGTTGAGCGTAATAACGTAGCGCGTATCGCCCGCTTGCGGGTGTTTGAAGCCCCAAACGAAATTTTTATCTCCGATTTCGGCGGTGGTATCGAGTCCGGGTCCGCCGTGAAAAGTATGGGCGCGCCAGCGATAAACTTTTGCCTGCGGATCATAGGAAAGCACGGCAAACGCATTATGCGTGATGCGCTCTTCGCCCGTTGCGGCGTCTTTCGATTTACCGAGACCTTCGACAGCCGCGACGAGACCGCCGAGACGATATTCGACTGATTCGTCAATCGTAAAATTTTCGCGCTTTCCGCCATATCCAAGCGCCCAGCCGCGACCGCGCCATTTTCCGACGAGAAAATCAATCTTTTTCATTGCCGCGACTTGCGGCGCCGGATAAGTTTCCGGCATCGCCAATCTGCGATTTTCCTGTGCGACTGCTAAATGCGAAAAAATACCGAAACAAATCAAAATAAACCTTAAATTTAAGAATATTTTTTTCATAGCAAACAGATTTTGCGAGAAAAACGGCGCGGCGTCTTGTAAATTTGCGACACGCGGGAAAAATTATTTAATCAACTTTCCGTGTTCGATTTGTTTGACGCGCTCGGCAAACGCGCCGGGCGTGGGGCTGGTCAGAGCGTTAAATTCGTGCGAGAGATGAGCTTGATCGGCAAATCCCATTTCGGCGGCGCGATTTGCCCAACTTTGCGCCGCGTTTTCGACGAGCTTGATAGCCGTCGCCCGCAGACGCCGGGCGCGCAGATATTGTTTCGGCGTCAAGCCGGAAGACTGCAAAAAACGCCGCTCAAACTGTCTCCGGCTCAATCCTGCCGCTGCCGCGATTTCGTCAATTTTAACCTGCGCGCGATTCTCCTCAACGAATCTCACTGCGGAGACGACTCGCCCGTCAATGGCTTCAAGTTTCAATTGATGCACACTTGTTTCAAACTCTGAAATCGCAGCCTCAAAGTTTTCGCAGTCGCCGAGTTTTGCAGTTAAATCGCGGGCAACATCGCCTAAATTCGGAATTTCCGTTGCCGGGCGACTTTGCTCCGAAGTCATTTCATCATTCAACAAGGCGCGGCAAGCGGCGGGCGCAACGCGCATTCCCCAATAAACATCGCCGTCAAAAACGGGAACATTAACCGATTCGAGACCAAGAGATGAAACGAGCAGCGCGGAGGTTTTGAATCTAACGTTTTTATAATAGAAAATCGAGCGGCATCCGTCGGGAAAAATTTCGTGCACAATCGGCTCTGGCGTCGGCAGATTTACGCGAAACTCCCAGAAAGAAAAAATAATGTGTGAGGCGTCCGAATTAGGCGCAATTTCGCGGTAAAACATTGGCGACATAAAGTTATCAATTAATTTAAGGTTCAATCAATTCTTTGTTTCCCAAAATCGGCGTCGGCTTCAAAAAGTTTACGTCGAACCAAGCCGCGACAACGGCGAAAGTTTCGCGCCAAGCCCAAGCCCGGCGCGTTGAATCGTCGTATTTGCGGCGGTCGGCTGTGATTCCAATCGAATCAATTCCGGCAGCCTGACAAAGATAAATTGCGCGGTTGAGATGAAATTCGTGCGTTACTAAAATGGCGCGCTCGACGCCGAAAATTTCTTTGGCGCGATAACAAGTGTCGTAAGTGCGCCGCCCTGCGAAATCGGCAACAACATTTTCAGAAGGAACACCGCGTTTTATCGCCTGTTCTCGCATTGCGGCGGGTTCGTTGTAATTTTCAAAACGATTGTCGCCGCTCATCAAAATTTTTCGTACACGCTCTGACCGATAAAGCTCGACCGCAGTAATAATCCGGTCTTCGAGTGCGGAGGAAGGTTCGCCGTTTCCCCTGACGCTGGCACCGAAAACTATTGCAATGCGCTGCGGTTCTTCAATCGGAATTTCGGTGATCGAATTCTGCGCTTTGTCTTTTGTTTGAAGAAAAACATAGCGATTGACGGCGTACACGAAAACAATCGCGCCCAGCAGCAAACCGATCAGCCAAATTAATACAACACGCCGCCACATATTTCGAGCGTGAAGCTAACACAAATCGGTGTTTTTCATCAAACTTCTACTTGATTGCGGTTGAAAGCGGCGGAATGTTGACTCCGAAAACCGTCGGATTTTCGCCGACTATCGCGGCGGCGAAAAATTTCGGCACGTATTTTCGGTTTTCTTTTTGAAACTGCTCGGAAAGTTTATCGGCGACGAGCAACAGCGACCAAAAATTGCGCTCTCTTTTTCCGGCTTCTTCGAGCGCGGTGTTTAGATTTTTACTCAAACCGCCTTCGCCGCTGTTGTAGCTGGCGACGGCGAGCGGCACGCTGCTCGGTCCCGTTCCGAAACGTCCCATCAGAGCTTTCATAAAACGCGCGGCTCCGGCGGCGGCTTTTTCCGGCTCGCAGCGTTCGTCAGGGTTTGCGGGCGAAGCGCCGCTGATTGTTTTCAAACCGTAAGACGCGCCCGTCGCGCGGGCAAATTGAAACATTCCGAGCGGTCCGGTGCTCGACTGCAAACACGGGCAAAACTCCGATTCGATCATCGCCAGATACAATCCGGTTTGAGGCGAAACTCCTTCGGAATTAAACGAGCGCACGACAAAATGCGCGTTTTTCTGCCCGCGTTCCAAAACCGATTGCAAATCGCTCGTCACCCAACCGCCCGCCGTGCAGGAATCGTTTCGTGTAGAACGCAGACGGCGGGCGAATCCGTCAACCATTTCCTTGATTTTCTGTGCCGCTTCGGGCGTAATGCTTTCGCCGCTGCGGTTTCCGATCATTCGCGCCACCTGCTCGGACTCTTTTGCCACAAATAACCGTTTTTCGTCATCCGACATTTGCAGATAAGTCTTATCGGGTGGCGGCGGTTTGTTCGGCGGGCGGCTGTCAACAACCGGCTCTGTCATTTCGTTTGTCGAATTTGAATTGGAAGAAGTGTTTTGCGGCTTTGGTGTCGGTTTAGCGGAATTTACGTTCTCGTTTTCGTTCTCGTCTTCATCATTCGGAGTTACTTCAAGCGTCGGAGTGTTTATCACGACATCGCGGTTATCGTTTCCAGCGTTGATAAGTCCAGCCCCAATGATGATTATGGAAAGACCAATAAGAAAAACAGCAATTCCGGCAATAACAAACGGGACTAAATTAATTTTGTTTCCACCTGTTGCAATCGAACTTTTTTGATTCGCTTCAACCGCTTTCGCTTCCTGTTTTGTAATTTGAATTGCCAGCGTGGTTTCGTTGCCAAGTCGAATCGAATCGCCGTTTTTAAGCGGCGTGCCCGATGCCGAAACCTGAGAGCCGTTGACGAAAGTGCCGTTCGTCGAGTTTTCATCGGAAATCCAGACTCGCTCGCCTTCGCGGTAAACGGTCGCGTGATGGCGCGAAAGACTTTGATCGTCAAATCTCAAATCAACCGCGCCGCGCCCGATTGTCAAGCTTTCGCCTTCGACCGCGATTTGCCGCGAGCCTTCGGGCGTCGGAAATGTGAGAAAGACTTCAATCATTGACCGAGCAGGTTTTGATACAAATTGAAAAGCGGCTTGTCGCGTTTCAAACCGAATTTCTGCGGATTTTCCGCCACAATTCCGGCGGCGAAAAAGCGAGCGATCTGGTCGCGCTGTTTCGGAGATTTAATCATGTTCCAAAAATCGGCGCGGTCTGCGGCGGGAAGTGAGTTTTTGAAATTTCCGGCTTCCGACAGCGACAAATCGAAACACGCGACGCCGTAAACAACATCGCCTTCAAACAAATTTGTAACGAGAGCTTTCGCATAAACGGCGGCGACGCGGGCGGCGCAATTCTGTCCAGCCGCGCTCAAATTTTCCGTCCCGCATTGCCCGTTGTAACCGTTGGCGGAGGCGAAGGCGTCGGTCATTTGCCACAAACCTTCTTTCGCCGCCGCGCCGCGCTTGTTTTCAAATCGGCTGCGCGACATCGCCAAATGATAGCCGAGCGGCGCGGGCAAGCCTTGTTCGTTAAAAAACGCAATGTTGATCGCGTCGCGCGCCGCCGCAGCCCGCGTTGAAAAACCTTCGGCTTTATATTCCAGAGTTCGCGTCTGCACCTGTTTTAAAAACTGAGCGTCGTAGCGATAAACCGAATTGCCGTAAAATTTCATCAGCCGCTCGCACATTTCTTTCGTTTCGGCGAGCGAGATTTGCACAGGTTTTTCCACAGGCGATTCAGGCTCGTCGTTGTTTGCGTCATCGAGCGTTTTATCGGATTTCGTTTCGTCTTTAGATTTTTCGCCGTCTTCGGCGGAAAACGCGATTAAAATTTCGCTCTCCTGAATTTTGGCTGCGCCATCCTTGCCCGTTACGGCGACGGATAAAACGTGCGTCGCTTCGTCGTCAACCAAATCGGGGAAAATCTCCGGCTTAAGCTCCGCTTTATAAGGCGCAACCTCAGCCGACGCAAATTCTTTTCCGTCGAGCCGGTACGAAACGCGCTCGATGCATTTCGCGTTTTTAGCCGAAACTTGAATCGGCGTTGTTTCGGAAATTGTCACGCCGCTTTCGGGGCTTGAGATAACGATTTCGCCCGCGCAACTCGTTGGAATACTCAAAAACAAAACAACGCCGATTACGGCGATAATCGCTAAACCGGATAACACGGCGGCGATTGTCAGCATAAGCGGAATATTCGAGCGCGGAGCAGCAATGGCTGCTGATTGTGGAACGACCGCCTGATTGATTAAACCGGGAGCGCCGAGACTTCCGTCCGGCAAATTCGGAATTAAATCCGCATTCTGCATTCCGCTTTCCGCGCCCGGTTTAATTTGACCTTCAAATAGAATTTCAATAATACTGTCGTCGCCGCCCAAACTGATCTTGTCGCCTTCCTGCAAACGACGTTCGCCCTCAACCGGCTCATCGTTAACGAAAGTTCCGTTGCGGCTGTTTAAATCAACGAGATAAAAATTATCTCCGCGCCGTTCGATTTCGGCGTGATAACGCGAAACGTTCGAGTCTGAAACGAGCGCGACCGCGTTATCCGGCGCGCGTCCAAGCGTAATTAAGCCGCTTTTGATTTCTATCTCAAGCGGCTCTTGCCCGAACTCGTTGATTTTTAATTTCGCATTCGGCATCTATCGTTGAATAACCGTGTACTGGATGCGGCGATTTTTAAACTTGCCGTCGTCGGTTTTGTTATCGGCTATCGGTTTTGTCGCGCCGTAAGGTTTTATCGTCAGCATAGACTCGCTGACTCCGGCACCGGATAAAAAGTTTCTGACTGCGTTAGCTCTGTTTTGAGACAAAATCAGATTTGCGTCAACGCTGCCGTCATTATCGGTGTGTCCGCCGATTTCAACTACCGGCGTGCCTTGCAATTGGTTAAATTTTTGTGCCGCTTTACGCAAAAACGTCCTGCGTTTTTCAGGAATATCGAATTTGTTGGTATCGAAATTGATGATTTGCAGATTCAAAACGCGCACCAAATCGTCCACCGTAAAAGGCGCGACGAGCTTGTCCAGCTCATCCAGAGCGCGGCATTCGGCTTGCGCCACGCGCGGGTCTGGATCGTCGCAATCGTTTTGCTGCGGCGGCGTCTGTACGACGTTTTTTGGTGCCATATTCGCCGTTACGTCAAATTCCTCACCGTTTTCGCCGCGAATTGTTTCGGTGTAATCAGTGTAGCCTTCGAGCGTGACTCTCATCGTTCGCGGTTTGCCCGCTTCCAGCCCGAAACATTTAATCGTGTCGCCCGAACGCTCGCCGCATCTTTGATTGTCAACAAAAACCGTGCTGCCGACCGGCGCGTTTTTGACGACAAGCGTAAAGCCCGTATCGCGCCAGAAAACAAACCACAACGCAATTCCGGCAATAAGCAAAAAAGCCAGAAACGCCAAGCTTCCGCTCGTTATCCAGAGCCACAGGGGAATCCCGCTCGCGGCGCGTTTTTCCTCTTTTTTCGGCAGCGCGTCAACGGGTGCGGTTGTTTCCCGATATTGGCGGCGCTCGTTTTCCGGCAAGCTGATATATGGCATCGTCGCGCCGAAATCCGGTTCGTTTCGATTGTTTGAATATCCGCCGGACATCGTCGAACCGAAATCAACATCGCTCGGCGGTTCGCGGCGAATGTTCGGCGAAGTCAGATCAAAATCATCCGGCGGCAAATTGCGCGGCGCGTTATTTCTTGGGATGCCGGGCATTGTCATCCCAAAATCGTCCGGGGGCGCGGCGGGCGGCGTCTGCGGCTGCGATTGCTGCTGATTCGGCAGACGCAGATTCGGGACGGTCAAATCGAAATTATCAGGGTTTTGCTGCGGCTGTTTATTGGGACGAATGCCCGGCATTGTCATCCCAAAATCATCTGGAAGCGGTTTCGGATTGTTGTCTCGTTCGCTCACGGCTGTCTGGCTCCTTTGTTTCAGGTCAAAAAACGAAAATTTTGACTGTTTCGCAGACGCAAAAAAGGCGGAAAGTTTGCGCTAAAGCCAAAACTAGAACCAAGAGACGGTTGATGTCAAGAATAGACGCGAGGACGCGGTGACACGGAGAATTAAAATCAATTCTAAATAATTTTCACCGCGTCTCCTCGTATCCCTTTTTCCACGTCGCAATAAAAAGCCTCCGCGTCATTATTTAATAGAGGGCGGTTGCGTGGTTTTGGTGCGGACGTTGATGCCTTTGTCGGCGACGACAAACAGGCGTCGCGCTTCGACACCGCCGCCGTTTAAAGGCTGATACGCGAGCAGATAACGGTTGTTTTTCAATTCGTCGCAGATAGCTTTGGCGGCGGTTTGCGATTCTTCAAAATCAAAAACTTTGCCGCCGGTGCCTTCCGTCAGCTTTTGAATTACGGCTTCCGGTTTCGGTTGATCGCGGCGATAAGCTCCGCCCGTGCGGTCGGGAATTTGAATCGCGTAAATGGCGACGTTCGCCGATTGATAATCGGCTAAAATGCGCTCAAACGTTTTCGCGCTGCCGCGATCAAGCCCGTCGCTGACGATCACAACCGCCGTTTTTCGGACTGCGGGCATTAGCGGTCGAACAACTTGTTCGAGAACATCGGCGAGCGAATCGAATAAACGGGGATTTCCTTTCTTGCGAAACGTGGCGAGCGACTTTTCAATCTTTTTCGCGTCGTCAGTCCATTCTTCGATGATTTCCGCTTTTTCGTCGTAAGCGGCGACGAAAATCTGATCGCCTTCGTAAATTTCGTAAGCAAATTCTTTGACGGCGGCGGTCATTTTCGCCACGTCGGTTCGCAAAGTCTGCGAGTTGTCAACGAGAAGAACAATCCGCGCCGGAGTCGCGTCGAAAGTCACGGCTTTGATTTTTTGCTCGACGCCGTTTTCGTAAATGGCAAAATTTTCGGTCTTAACCGGCTCTTTTGAATCGCCTTCGCGCGAGACTACGACCGGAACAAGCCCGTCCGATTCGCTCATCGTAACGGGCGAACGCCGCCCGGCTTGCGCGAAAGCAAATGCGGCGGAAAAAGTTAAAATCAAAAGCAGAAAAGATATTTTTTTTGCGGCGTCAAAACAGTTTTTCATCGTTCTAAGGCTTACTTTTATCGGAAGATGTAGTAGTCGTCTCTGATTTCGATGCGGTGTCCGCGCTTCCGGTTGATTCTCCGCCGGCAGAAGTTTTCGGCGCATCGGTTTTGGTTTCGTTTTTGGCGTCGCTTTTGGTTTCCGCGCTGCCGCTTTCCGTCGCCGCTTTCCCGGCGTAATCGGTCACGTACCAGCCCGTTCCTTTAAACTGAAATCCGCTGCGCGACCATTGTTTTTCCAGATTTCCGCCGCATTTCGGGCATTCCTTTAAAGGCTCGTCCGAGATTTTCTGCATTGCTTCCAGATGATTTCCGCATTCCTGACATTTGTATTCGTAAATCGGCATATTTTTTAATTCAGTTAATAAATACTCTATCAAAATAAACCTGCTGTTATGATTTTCCTCATCCGCTCGGAGATTGACAAGCGTATATTCGGCAAACAATGCCGCTTGCCAAACGGCGGAATTATTTTCAAGGGGGTTTTTAGATGAAATATTTGGGATTTTTCGTTTTGCTGCTGATGCCTTCGCTTTTTTCGGCTGTTTTCGGAGAAGATAAACCGCTCGAAACCGTCGCGGCGGTTGATTTAAACCGCTATGCGGGAAAATGGTACGAAGTTGCGCGTCTGCCGAACGGTTTTCAGAAAAAATGCGCCGGAAATGTGACGGCTGAATACAAATTGCTTGACGACGGCAATATCGAAGTCGTCAATACCTGTAAAGAAAACAGCGGCGAATTGAGCATCGCTCGCGGAAAAGCCAGAATCAAGGACGAAAAAACTAATTCAAAACTTGAAGTGCGTTTCGCGCCCGCGTTTTTGTCGTTTCTGCCGTTCGTTTGGGGCGATTATTGGATTATTGAACTGGGCGAAAATTACGATTATGCGATTGTCGCTTCGCCTGACCGCAAATATTTCTGGGTTTTAAGCCGCACGCCCGAAATCGAAGAAATGCGAATACAGGAAATTTTGCAGCGGGCAAAAGAAAAAGGCTTCGAGACGGACAAAGTTATCCGCACGAAGCACAATTTATAATTTATAAAGATATTCGTTGCAGAAACGCGGATGCAATTTAGCTAAATTGCATCCGCGTTTCTGTAAGAAGAATTAACCGACAGCAACAATTTCTGTTTTGTCTTTTTCCAGTTCTTCCAGAGCCGATTGATTAAGCTCAAACTCGGCGGAAGTTTTTTCGTCAACATCAGCTTCGATGTTTGCCAGAAATCTTTCGGCGTCAATCGCCGCCATACAGCCGGTTCCGGCGGCGGTAATTGCCTGACGATAATAAGAATCCTGCGCGTCGCCGCAGGCGAAAACTCCGGCGATGTTGGTTGCCATCGAGCTTTTGAAAGTTTTCAGATAACCGTACTCGTCCATATCGAGCCAGCCTTTGAACAATTCGGTGTTCGGTTTATGCCCGATTGCCAGAAAGACGCCTTCGCACGGGAAGAGGCTTTCTTCGTTTGTTTGATTGTTTAGAATTCTGATTCCTGTCACGCCCGTTTCTTTCGAGCCGAGAATTTCCAGAACTTCCGTATTCCAGAGAAATTCGATTTTCTCGCTTTTAAACGCGCGTTCCTGCATAATTTGCGACGCGCGCAGAGAATCGCGGCGATGGATAACGGTCACTTTTGAGGCGAAGTGAGTTAAGAAGGTCGCTTCTTCCATTGCCGTGTCGCCGCCGCCGATGACGACTACGTGCTTGCGTTTAAAGAAAAAACCGTCGCAAGTCGCGCAAGCCGAGACGCCGTAACCGCCCAAGCCTTCCGGCGCTGGCGCTTCGCCCGGAATGCCGAGCCATTTTGCCGCCGCGCCGGTGGCGATAATCAAAGTGTCGGCGGTAACTTCGGTTGTAATCTCGTCTGCGTCGGCGCTCGGTTTGCCGTAGAGCGTGAACGGTCGGCGCGACAAATCAACGCGGTCAATCCAGCTTTCGAGAAAATCCGTGCCGAAACGCTCGGCTTGCGCCCTGAATTCGGTCATCAATTCCGGTCCCATAATTCCTTTGGCAAAACCGGGATAATTTTCCACGTCGGTCGTAATCGTCAATTGTCCGCCCGGCTGCGGACCTTCTACAACGAGCGGTTTCATATTGGCGCGCGCCGCGTAAATCGCAGCCGTTAAACCAGCCGGACCCGAACCTAAAATAACTACTTTGCGATGCGTTTTTTCCATTTTGAATAAAATTTTCGACAAAAAATCCGTCTCAGTATAGCCTTTATCAATATTTTATAGTATAACTAGCCGAACTGCGTTAGTCGAACCGACGCGAATTCAGCAACAAAGTGGATTTCGCAAAACAAAATCGTTTCCCGAAAACGCGCGTGTTCAAGAAAAAATTGAAAAGGGCGAGGCTGGAGTTTTATTTCTCCCTTAAGAAAAGCGTTTGGCTTTGCAACAATGGGAACTCAATCGAAATTTGACGAAAAACGTTTTGCTTTGCGGATGGCTCTGCGGCTGCCGATTGTCGTTTCGGGCAGAAGCGAGGACGGCGCGGCTTGGAGCGAACCGACCGAAACCGACGATATTTCCACATCCGGCGCGCTTTTCCACCTCAATCAAAAAGTCGTCGTCGGCGACGAATTATACATTCGCTCGCACCGACCGGACGGCAATGCGGTCGAAGTGACAGCTCGCGTCGTTCGCATCGCTCCGGCAATTTTCGGAACGGCGCGAATCGGCGTTCAAATCCTCGAACCAGCCGACAATTGGCTGCGTCTGTTCGTCGCCTGGGTAGCGGACGACAACACGACTTCCGACGAAGAAGAATGATTTCTAAAGCTCCAATGCCGGTTCAACGATTTGCATTATTTGTAGCCAAACTGTTCGAGTTTTTCTATTGTAACGCCCGAAGATTTTTCTCTAACGCTCAAAATTCGTTCGACATATTTGGCAATCACATCGGCTTCGAGATTAACCGCGTCGCCGTTTTTTAAAGCGTGCAGATTCGTCAATTCCCAGGTTTTCGGAATAACGGCGATTTCAAAATATTCGTCGGTTAAATTCGCCACCGTCAAGCTGATTCCTTCGACCGAAACCGAGCCTTTAAAAACCAGATAAGCAGCCATTTCCGGTGGATAGCCAATCCGAATCGTCCAAAAATCTCCAGCTTGCGCCGCGCCTAAAAATCGTCCGCGCGCGTCAACGTGACCTTGCACAATATGACCTCCGAGACGAGTTTGCGGCGTCACGGCTCTTTCCAAATTAACTTCTGAACCGAGGCGCAAATCGCCGATTGTAGAGCGCCGCAAAGTTTCATCCGAAACATCGGCGGCAAATGAACCTTTCGTAACGTTTAAAGCCGTCAGACAAACGCCGTTGACTGCAATCGAATCGCCTTCACGCGCGTCGCCGGTCACCGTTTTCGCTGCAATAACGATTCGCGCGCCGGCGGCGTTTTTTTCCAAGCCTTGAACTCTTCCCAATTCTTCAATTATTCCGGTAAACAATAAAACCCCCTTTTCACCTACTCTTACCGAGCGCCACCGAGTAATTTTAAGCGTGTATTAAATTTAAAAATAAACTCAAAAACCCTCGATGCGCGTCGGTAGTAGATACATTTTTAGATACAGGATTAAAAAGCAATATTAAATTGTCAAACATCCTTGAGCGGTTCGCTAATCAGCGCCGCTCTAATTTTCAATATTCTTTAGAAACCGAACTGCCAAAACCAATCAGTTAGTCGAAATCAAACAAATCACTTAAGAACCCCTCACGTTTTTTATGTTTTTTGTGGTGTCCGTAATGCGGCTCATCCGAGTCGTGTATTCGATGCTGTTGATTAAAACCGGATTGATATGGTTGATTAAATCCAGGCTGATTGTATTGATCCCGGCTTTGATTATGATTGGCAAAACCGCTTGGAGACGCTGTTGCACCCCGCTCTATAATCTTGTCTAATTCGCCGCGATCAAGCCAAACCCCGCGACATTTCGAGCAGTAATCTATCTCAACGCCTTGACGCTCCATCATAGTTAATTGAATGCTGCACACCGGACAGTTCATAGTTTTATCTCCTTTTTAAGTAAAAAATTTTCAGAAATCTTTATTGGGACGGCTTGCCCGTCATCGGTACGAAACGCACCTGCATCGTTCTCTTTTCAGTGACGCCTTTTTTTGTCTTTTTGATTACAACCATCTCCTGATTTGTGTCTCCGACCGGAATCACCATTTTCCCATTCACCGCAAGCTGATCAACCAGCGCCTGAGGAATTTCATCCGGCGCTGCCGTAACGACGATTGCGTCAAACGGCGCTTGTTCGGGCAAGCCCAAATATCCGTTGCCGGTTTTGACAAATATGTTTTTATATCCCAATTCGTTGAGAATTTTGCTGGCTCCTTCAGCCAGTTCGGGAATGATCTCAATCGTATAAACCTCTTTAGCCAGCTCGCCGAGAATGGCTGCCTGATAACCGGAGCCGGTTCCGATCTCAAGCACCTTGTCTTTCTTGGAGATGTCGGCAGTCTCGGTCATATAAGCGACGATGAAGGGTTGAGAAATAGTCTGATTTTGACCGATTGGCAGCGGGTGATCTCGATAAGCTAAATGCGTACGATTCGCCGAGACAAATTTGTGACGCGGCACTTTCTCCATTGCTTTGAGTACAGCTCCGTCTTGTATTCCGCGCGCTCGTATATGTTGGTCCACCATTTCGCGCCGCTCTTTTTTGTACTCATCCCAAGCATTATTGGTGTTTTGAGCTTGAACATCCGGCGAGTTCTGTAAATTTGAGAAACTATAGCAGAAGAAAAACAGCAAACAGAGACAAAGAGATAGTGGGACTATTAGCTTAGTCATAAAACTCTTGATAAAAGACAATGCTGACTGCTAAATTATAGGTTCAATTTAATTATCATTGTCAATTGTGTTTGTAACAAGAACGCCTAAGTTGCGTTTTTCAAGAATGAGTAGTTTAAAGTGTCAGCATCAAATGTCTAGGACTTTTATTGCAGCGGGACTAAACATCTCCCTTAAACCATTTGATAATCAACACTTTCCTTGACATTTCCGCCTGTATCTTTAATACTTAAAAGACTACATGAATACAGGGCGTTCTATACGAATCTTCATAGTCCTGAATCAGAGTATTTCATAGCAATTAACTGCATAGGGAAAACTGTAAAAGTGTATTAATCGCCTGCGATAGTTTTATTACAAAGTCGCAAATTCCGTTAATTACGGTAAAAGTGGAAGAAACATAATGAAAAAAGCCTCAATTATTATCGTACAGCTATTCTGTTTAGTTGTTTTCCTTAGTTTTACTGCCAATGCGCAATCAAACTGCACATACACTGTAAATCCCAATAGTTTTGTTGTTCCGGTAAGTGGCGGGGATTATAGTTTAGACATCACTACTCAAGCCGGCTGCCCCTGGACGGTAACTCCTTTTCAATCTACGCGACCTCCTTCAATAAGTTTTACTTCTCCGACAAGTGGAACCGGAAGCGGGAAAGTTGACTTCACAATTGCGCCAAATACAACCCCATCAATTAGAGAAGGAGGAATTGCCGTTAGGTCGTCAGATTTTAGCACCCGTGCAAGCGTCGAAATAGTGCAGGACGTACAGTGTGGTGATCCAATGTTCAGTCCAAGTGTCGTCAATGTGCCGGGGGAAGGTTCACCCGAATTAAGTTTTGGTTGGTCACCGAGTTCCGTTAATTGTAGCTACATAACTGTCCGAAGCAACGATTCATGGATAACATTGACCGGTATGTCGCCGGAGCAAAGATATACCTTTTCAGTTGCTCCGAATACCGGACCGGCAAGAACAGGTACAATATCAATTATAATTAATACGCGAGTTAATACTTATCAGAAAATTGGAACATTAACAGTCAATCAAGCAGCCGGACAATCAAATTGTACTTATAGCATTTCTGCCGTCCCATACGTTTTTTACTTGGAGGGGGGTGCACGGACAATTAACGTAACAACGGAACCTGGCTGCGCATGGCAAGCAATTCCCAGTAATGATTGGATAACAATAACTAGCGGTCAAAGCGGTTCAGGGAATGGATCAGTCAATTACAGTGTAAGCATCAATAATGGAGATGCACGAAGTGGGACAATAAACATCTCCGGTCGGATTATAGAGATCAATCAAAGAGCAAATTGTTTTGCTAACTTCAATAGCGGTCCTTTTAACTTTCCGGCTAGCGGCGGCACTTTCCAATACCCTGGACCCTTTTATCAAGGTTGTTCTTTTTCATCAATTAGTACGCAGCCTGCTCCGTGGATTTCTCAAACAGGAGGCGGGAATTTTATTATTGCGCCTAACACCGGACCGGCGAGAAGTACCATAATTGAGTTTGTTGGACCGACCGGTTCAGTAAGCAGCGAGAGCGGTCATTCGTTTGTTACAATCAACCAAGCATCAGGACAAACAAACTGCACTTATACTTTAAATCCAACAGGCATAGGCATTGGGCATAGCGGCGGAAGTAGTTCCTTTAACGTTATTACTCAAGAAGGATGCGCTTGGACGGCATTCACGAATCAATCTTGGATTACAATCACGGGTGGTGCTAGCGGGACGGGAAACGGTACTGTAACTTTCACTGCGGCTTCAAACTTCTCAGACCAGCAAAGAGCCGGGATAATAACAGTAAATAACCAAGTTTTTACAGTTTCCCAAAACAGGCATTGCTTTGTTCCATCCGGGTTTACTATCTCAGTTCCAAGCAGCGGAGCGACGGGTTCTCATACACTCACAACAAGTTGCTTTTACTCATATCAAAGCAATGACTCTTGGATAATTAGCGGCGGTTCGCAAGGCGGAACCAGCCCTATAACTTACACGGTACAACCTAATCCGGGAGCAGCTCGCACGGGAACAATCACAGTAAGATTTTCCGCCGAGGATAGTTTCTTAATTACAATCAATCAAGCAGCCGGACAATCAAACTGCACTTATACTTTGACTCGAAATTACACTACTCCTCTGCCGAAATCCGGGGGAAATTACAGCATTACCGTAAATACTCAGGAAGGCTGTGCCTGGACGGTTGAAAACAATACTCCGTGGATTGTGATTACATCAGGCTCAAGCGGAACCGGGAGCGGAACGATTAGTTTTACGCTCCAACCAAACACAACCGAAACTAGAGACGCTACAATGTCTGTGGCAGGGCAAAGTGTAAGTGTTTTACAGAGTGGAGGATGTAATTACACGCCAACGCCTGCTTCAATTAACGTTCCATCAAACGGCGGACAAGGAAGTTTTACCATTAATCTTTCTGAAGGTTGTGGTAACCATCTTACTGTTGATTATATTCACAATCCGTGGATTAACGTTGTAAATACCACAAGGGACGGCACTCTTATTACTTTCTTTTATTCTGTTGACAAAAACCTCGGTGAAGCTCGTACCGGAACGATTAAATTTAGTGACCCCTTTAGCCCGCCCGGTGGTATTTTTACCGTCAATCAAGCCGGACAACAAAATTGCACCTATTCCATCAATCCGACAAGTATTCAAGCCGGAGTTGCGGGCGGCGATGCCGGCTTTAACATCACCACAGAAACAGGATGCAATTGGACGGCGCAGAGCAATGCATCTTGGATAACCGTCAGCAACACAACCGGAAGCGGAGCTGGCAGAATTAATTATTCAATTCAATCTAATACCGGCGCGGCTAGACAAGGAACGATTACGGCAGGCGGACAAACTTTCACCATTAATCAGGACGCAGTTGCCGCTCCGGTTGAATTGATACGAGCGAGCGGTCGAGTGATAGACGCGAACTTTAAATCCATTCGAGGCGCAATAGTTTCTTTTACAAACCTGGCAACAGGCGAAACGCGAACGACAACAACAAATCAATTCGGTTATTTTCACTTCGCCAATATCGAGCGCGGACAGCCTTACAGCATTGCGATTTCGCATAAACGCTATAAATTTACAACCAGAACCGTTATTTACAACACAGGAGCATTGATTCCGATTTACAACCCTGACCCGGAACCGTAAAGAAATAACTCCAGACAACGAAATCATAATTGAAGATGAGCTAATCGCGCCGGAAGATGAAGCGATATTGCGACGCATTATCTTTGAACCATTGCCAAAAGAGTTATGCTGTTTCGCATCGCTGCAACATTTTATTTAGTGATGTAGTAGTAACAGCTCGAAATTCTTTCTTGAAAAGTATGAAACTATTCTTGATGCAACTTGCGATTTTGCAGCCTGGTGATATTCCGGTTCCGGCATATCTTATTCAAACCGAAGACAACACAAATATTTTGATTGACAGCGGCTTTCCTGCCGACTTTGCAGTACATCCGCCCGTACTCGACGGCGGTTTGCGAATTGAGATGTCGCCGGACAATTTTATTGTTAATCGTTTGAATTCTCTTGGTCTTCAACCAAATAACATTGATATTCTGATTTGCACACATTTTGATGCCGACCATGCGGGCGGGCATCAGGCGTTTGCAGAGGCTGAACTTATTGTTCAGCGCAGTCATTATGAAATCGCCCGTCAATCGGAATTGCCGCGCTTTACCGCGCTGCGCGAGCATTGGAACCATTCTTCTTTGCGTTATCGCTTAGTTGACGGTGATGTGGAAGTTGTTCCCGGAGTTGAACTGATCGAAACGAGCGGTCACGTTCCCGGTCATCAAGCCGTCCTACTGCGATTGCCCGAAACCGGTTCGGTTTTGTTGGCGATTGACGCAATTCCGCTTTCTTCGATGCTCGACCCGGAAACGCGCTGGATACATCCGGCGGATATGGACGAAGCCGGAACGCGGGCAAGCACACTTAAACTGGTGAAACTAGCCGAGCGAGAAAACGCCGCGTTAATAGTTCACGGTCACGATGCCGAACAATGGGCAACGCTCAAACACGCGCCGGAGTTTTACTGTTAGTTGAAACAAGTAAAACGTGCTTAATGAATCTACAACAGCATAACAATTCAATGGGCGTGAGGGCGAAACAGCGACTTTTTTATCGAGGTGTCCGTTAAATTTCGGCGGGCTTGGTGGCAGTTTCGCCCCACGTCATCTCAGCCGTTGAATGAACTATGAAGATAGATCTGACTTTTAATTTCCAAATTCAACAGGGCGGACGGGAGTACAACTGTACGAGAACAGTAATCGGCGAGCGCTTTTACGAGCAGTTTATCCGAGTCGAAGAAGTCGGCTCCAGGAAAGATGCGATGATCTATCGTCAGGGTTACAGTGAAGCGCGGGAAAAGATGGCTGAAACTGCCAGAATAATCGCTCACGAGCTTGTCGAAGAGTATTTACGCAAAAAGGCTGCACAGTAAAGAAAAAAACACTTCGCCTGCGACAACAGAAGCCGTCGTGCCAAAACGCCGCCTCTAAAACATCGCCGTTTTTGACGATTTCGCAAACCGAAAAAGTCTAGTGAGTGTTGTTTAATGAGCTGCCGGAAGATTTGTCTGACCTGTTTGTATTTCATTCAACGGAAGTAGTTCTCGGTTAAGCCCAAATTTAATTGGCTTTGTCGTTTTTTAGCAAAAGCGTTAAAGTTTAGTTTTGATATTTTGGAAATTATCACAACATATTTTTGGAGAATTGAATGGCTACAGAAGTTGCGATGCCCCAGATGGGCGAATCCATCACCGAAGGCACGATTACAAAATGGTTAAAGAAAGTCGGAGATAAAGTCGAGCGCGACGAAATGATTTTTGAAATCTCGACAGATAAAGTTGACGCCGAAATTCCCTCGCCCGTCGCCGGAGTTCTTTTGGAGATTAGAGCGCAGGAAGGCGAGACGCTCGAAGTCGGA
>DASVUH010000032.1:0-5991 GCA_036387135.1 Pyrinomonadaceae bacterium
AATAAATTTTAGATTTAAATCTTTTCAATTCCTCTATTTTCATCCTTCATCCTTCCGCCTTCATCCTTTGTTTGTGCGTTCGCGTACAGAAGCGGCGCGCCGCCGTTCGCTAGTTTTAAAACATACAATTTTGAAATTTCAAAGGGGTGTTTTATGGCTACGGCGGAAAGCAATCTTAATCCGAACGAGGGCGGCGCGCGTTTGTGGCGGCAGACATACGCCGGTTCGCAACACAGCGAACAAAGCGGATACGGTTTCGGAAAACAATCGCAAATTAATGTCGGCGAAACCGAGCGCATTGTGTCGGGCATCGGTGGCGGTTTGCTCACGGCATACGGTTTGACGCGCGGCGATCTGATTGGCGTCGGAATCGCTTTGCTCGGCGGCAGTTTGGTTTATCGCAGCGCGACCGGGCACTGCTCGGTTTACGGCGCAGCCGGAATCAATACGGCGGCGAAAGAAAATATGACGAGCGTCAAAGCGAGCAGCAGCGTGCGCGTTGACGAGGCTTTGACGATTAACGCGCCGGTTGAGGAGATTTACAATTTCTGGCGCAATTTCGAGAATTTGCCGCAATTTATGTATCACCTCGAATCGGTCACGAAACTCGACGAGATGCGCTCGCACTGGAAAGCGAAAGCGCCGCTCGGAATGACCGTCGAATGGGACGCGGAAATTATTTCCGAAACTCCCAACGAACTGATTTCGTGGCGTTCCGTCGAAGGCACGGATGTTTCAAACGCCGGTTCGGTTCGTTTTCTGCCTTCGACCGGCGGACGCGGAACGGTCGTTAAAGTCGAATTGCGCTATGAGCCGCCCGCAGGAAAATTAGGCGCGGCAGTCGCCTGGTTGACAGGCGAAGAGCCTTCCGTTCAAATCCGCGACGATTTACGCCGCTTTAAACAATTAATGGAAACGGGCGAGATTCCGACGATTGAAGGACAACCGGCGGGACGCGCTTCGAGCACAACGAAATACGACCGGAAATAAGAATTCTTAACATTTGAAACAAGGGGTTTTTTATGAAAGCAGTTTGTTGGTACGGAAAAGAAGATGTGCGCGTCGAGGAAGTGCCGGATCCCAAAATAATAAATCCGCGCGACGCGATTGTGAAGATTAGTTCAACGGCAATTTGCGGCTCGGATTTGCATTTGTACAACCATATGATTCCGACGATGCAAAAAGGCGACGTTCTGGGTCACGAGTTTATGGGCGAAATCGTCGAAGTCGGTCCGAAAGTCGGGAATTTGAAAGTCGGCGACCGCGTGATCGTGCCGTTTCCGATTGCCTGCGGCAATTGTTTTTTTTGCCGCAAAGAGCTTTATTCGTGCTGCGACAATTCAAATCCGAATTCGCATTTGGCTGACACGATGTACGGCTACACGACCGCCGGAATTTTCGGTTATTCGCATTTAACAGGCGGTTACGCGGGCGGGCAAGCCGAATATGCGCGCGTGCCTTACGCCGATGTCAACCCGTTTAAAGTGCCGGACAATCTTTCGGACGAACAGGTTTTGTTTTTGACAGACATTTTCCCGACCGGCTATATGGCAGCGGAAAACTGCAACATTCAGCCGGGCGATACGGTCGCAGTCTGGGGCTGCGGTCCGGTCGGGCAGTTTGCAATTAAATCGGCGTTTCTTTTGGGCGCGGAGCGCGTGATTGCGATTGACAGCGTGCCGGAACGACTCGCAATGGCGCGACTTGACGGCAGAGCCGAAGTCATTAATTACGATGAAGTTGAAGATTTGCACGAAGTTTTGAAAGAAATGACCGGCGGCATCGGACCGGATTCGTGCATTGACGCGGTCGGAATGGAATCGTTCGGCAAAAACGTCGGCGCGATTTACGATTGGGTGAAAAACAAAACCGGGTTGGCGACCGACCGTTTTCACGCTCTGCGGCAGGCGATTTTCTCGTGTCGCAAAGGCGGAACGGTTTCAGTTCCGGGCGTTTACGGCGGACTGCTCGACAAAGTTCCGTTCGGCGCGTTTATGCAAAAAGGCTTGACGATGAAAACCGGACAAACGCACGTTCACAAATATTTGCCGACGCTGCTCAATCACATTTTGAACGGCGACATTGACCCGTCATTTGTCATCACGCACCGCGCGAGCTTGGACGACGCGGCGGAAATGTATGAAACGTTTGAAGTCAAAAACGATGACTGCATCAAGGTCGTGCTGAAACCCGACTTTTCAGGCAGTAACGGCAAGATGGCGTCGGATCACGTTCATTAAATTTTATTGGAGGTTTATTAATGGCAGAAAATCAAGGAACGAAAACGTCGCAATCGGGCGATCCGGGCAGCACGCCGGGCAGCGCCGAAGGCGACCGCGAAACCGTTGAGCAGGATTTGGAAGAAAAGGGTTTGGGAGAAGGCGAAGACGATAAAAATTCGAAAGCGGATAAACCAAAATCCGCCTAAAATTCGATTGAAAATCAAAAGCGCGTTCGGCGCGGGAGTGAGTTTTACAAACATTCTCGCGCCGATGGCTTTTGTCTAAAAGCTATGATTAATTTTGTCATTTTCGATGTTGACGGAACGCTCGTTGATTCGGTTGATTTGCACGCCGAGGCTTGGCAGCGGGCGTTTGAAAAATACGGCAAAAAAGTCGAGTATCAAAAAATCCGCGACCAGATCGGGAAAGGCGGCGATCAATTGATGCCGGTTTTTTTCTCGGAAAAAGAGCTGAAAGATTTCGGCGAAGAAATGGAAAAATATCGCGGCGAGCTTTTTAAAAACGATTATCTGGATCGCGTCAAACCATTTCCGAAAGCGCACGATTTAATTAAAAAAGTCGCCGAAAACCGCAAATCGGTCGCGCTGGCTTCGAGCGCGAAGCCGGACGAGCTTGAACATTTCAAAAATATTCTGGACATCGCCGATTATCTAGCCGGAGCGACCAACGCCGACGACGCCGAAAAATCGAAACCGCACCCGGATATATTTGAAGCCGCATTGCGGCGTCTCGGAAATCCGCCGGTGGAAAAATGCGTGGTCGTCGGCGACGCGCCTTACGACGCGATTGCGGCGCGAAAAATCGGACTCCAAACAGTCGGCGTCTTGAGCGGCGGTTTTCCCGAACAATGGCTGCGCGACGAAGGCTGCGTCGAAATCTATCAAAACCCGGCTGATTTGCTGTCGCAATACGCCGCCTCGCTTTTGGGCAGAAGACCTGACGGAAGAGATTACAGAGCAACGGCTTAAAATCTGGCAGTGTTCTAATTTGTGTTGCTTACGCCGGTGCTAAGCGGCGCACTGAGACTCCGATTGATAAAAGTCAATCTGACTAGCGCGTCAGGCTGAAGCAACTTGTTAAGCTGCCCGCTACTAACTGGTCTGTGATGTCCGCCACTGCGCCGCTCTGCGGTCAATCTCTTTGATGAAACCATCTTTGCCATCCATATATCCGTCCATGCTCTGCGGATGTTCCTCCGCCAATCGCCTCTTTAGCTCACTGTATCTTTGCGCATCTTCGGAGTTGGCAATCATATAGTCGCGGAACGCTAAGTGACGTTCCACCTCCGCTGAACCGGTCTCAAATGCGTGAATCTGATGCGTCCTGATTCCTTCCCGGTTATCCTTACGGAAGTAACGGCGACCGGGAATGCCGAACTCCCCCTTCACTTCATAACCGAGCGACTCCATTGCCGAACTCCGACCATCTACTTCAGCAATGTCTCTGACCTCGACCAACAGATCAATGACGGGCTTTGCGTATATGTTCGGAATGGCTGTGCTGCCGATGTGGTGCACGGCTACAATATTTTCGCCCAGTGCGGAAGCAATTTGCTTTGCTTCCGCCTCAAATGCATCCCGCCACATGGGGTCGTGGGGGACAATCTCTACTTTCCTCATTGAATTAAGCGCCTCACGAGTAGCTTGTAAACTACAACTTCATAATAACGTTTTATGACTATCGTTTTTATAAAACTTTAACCAGCTAAATCTTCATTCTTCCGCAACACAAATTAGGACACTATCTAAAATTTTTTGTAGTTTGACACTCGCGGCAGATTTGGTTTGAATAAAGCTGAATAAAATCCGCGTGCAAACAGAAAAGAAAATCTACAACCCGAACGACAACCGTGACCTCGGTTTCGGTTCGATTCTCGCGCAGGAAGCGCGCACTCGTTTTATGAACCGCGACGGCACGTTTAACGCCTTGCGCGTCGGAATGCGGCGGTTTTCGTTCGTTAATCTTTATCACGTTCTGCTGACAATGAGCTGGACGAGATTTTTGCTTCTCGTCGCTTCGCTTTATTTCGTTCAAAACGTCACTTTTGCCGTTTTATATTTGCTCTGCGGACAGGACGCGCTCACCGATACTTCTAAAAATCCGATTTACAACGAATTTTGGCGCGCGTTCTTTTTTAGCGTTCACACTTTTGCGACCATCGGTTACGGCACAATTCAGCCGGTCGGTTACGCGGCAAATTTTCTGGTCACAATCGAATCTTACGTTTCAATGCTCGCGCAGGCGCTTGTGACGGGAGTCGTTTTCGCGCGTTTTGCGCGCCCGACGGCGAAAATTGTTTTCAGCGACAACGCGATTATCGCGCCGTATCAGGACATTAAGGCGTTTATGTTTCGCATCGTCAACGGGCGCAGCAATCAATTGATCGAAATTAGAGCGCAGGTTATTTTCGCGCATTTTGTCGAGGAAAACGGCATAAAATCGCGTCGTTTTGATGTTCTTAATCTCGAACGTGCGAACGTCACGTTTTTCTCGCTCTCGTGGACAATTGTGCATCCGATTGACGAAAACAGCCCGCTTTATGGTTTAACGGCGAATGATTTGAAAAAATCCGATGCGGAATTTTTGATTTTTTTGTCCGCCACGGATGAAACACTTGCTCAAACCGTACACACGCGCTCGTCCTATAAACCGGATGAGCTACTCTGGAACGTAAAATTTGCCGATATTTACGTGCGCGACCCGAACGTTGGAGTTACTACCATTGACGTACGGAAATTATCCAGAGTTGAAAAAGTAAAAAACAATTAAAAATCGCAACGCCACGAAATATTGCTTGCCGATGTCAACGTTTTTGCTGAAAATAGTTTTATAACGTTCGCTGATAAAGCAAATGCCGCATACGCCGCCTTTATTTGAAGACTTGCTCCTGATTTTGCTGGCTGCCGTGCCGGTTGCTTTTCTGTGTTTGAAATTGAGAATGCCGATTCTCGTCGGGCTGATGCTGACGGGAATTATGATCGGACCCTACGGTTTAGGGTTGATTAAAGAAATCGAAGCGATTGAAATTCTGGCGGAAATCGGGGTTGTTTTGCTGCTTTTCACAATCGGTCTCGAATTTTCGCTTCGTCGCCTTCGAGAGATGCAGCGATTGGTTTTTGTCGGCGGCGGTTTGCAGGTTTTGCTGACGATTTTTGCGGCTGTCGCGCTTGAAACTTTTGCCGGACAGCCGATCAACAAAGCAATCTTTTTCGGTTTTTTGTTTGCGCTTTCCAGCACGGCGATTGTCTTAAAAAGCTATGTCGAACGCGCCGAGATTGACGCGCCGCACGGACGCGCGGGCGTCGGGATTTTGATTTTTCAGGATTTGAGCATTGTTTTGATGATGCTGCTCGTTCCGCTGCTCGGCGGCAGACAAGCGACTTCGCTGTCCGCTGTTGTTTGGACTCTGGGAACTGCGTTTTTCGCTTTGGCGGGAATCATCGCCGCGTCGTGGTTTATTGTTCCGCAGCTTTTGAAACAGGTCGTCAAAATGCGAAGCCCCGAAGTTTTCGTGATTTCGGTGGTTTTGATTTGTCTCGGAACGTCCTGGCTGACTGCGCAATTCGGTCTTTCGCTCGCGCTCGGCGCGTTTATCGCCGGAGTTATCATTGCCGATTCCGAATACAGCCATCAAGTCGTCGCCGACATTCTGCCTTTCCGCGACGTTTTTAACAGCTTGTTTTTTATCTCAATCGGAATGCTGCTTTCAATGAGCGCGTTGATGGAAAATCTGGCATCCGTGCTGATC
>DASVUH010000033.1:0-34405 GCA_036387135.1 Pyrinomonadaceae bacterium
ACGCGATTTTTAACCGTAATCGGCGTTCGCGGGAGAAGCGAAAATTTGCCGGCGACTGACTGTGCCGTGACGCCGCTCAGCAAAATTTGCCCGGCGAGCGCGTTGGCTTGCAATCTGGACGCCAAATTTACAGTGTCGCCGATTGCCGTATATTCCGAACGACGTTCCGAACCGACATAACCGACAATCGCCTCGCCCGTATGAAGTCCTATGCCGACTCCGATTTGCTCGAACCCGTCGGTTTTCAATTCGGCGTTTAGCTCGATCAAGCGTTTTTGCATTTCAATCGCCGCACTAACGGCGTTAGACGCATCGTCCGGCGTCACGGTTGGAGCGCCGAAAAGCGACATTATTTCGTCGCCGATGTATTTATCAAGCGTTCCGCCGTGCGCGAAAACGATTTCGGTCATTTCGGAAAAAAATCGGTTCAAAAGCCTGACTATCTTTTCCGGTCGCTCGCGCTCGGCGATTCGACTGAATCCGCGAATATCCGCAAACAAAACGGTGATTAGCTGATTCGTTCCGCCGAGTGTAAACGACTCGGGATTTTCCAGCAACTTTTGAACCACAAACGGCGGCAAAAATCTTCCGTAATTGGCGCGGGCGACTTCTTCGCGGGCAAGCCGTTCGTGCGCCCTGGCGGTTTCTACGGCGACGGCTGTTTGCGCCGCAATCGCGCTGATTAAAGCCAAGTCATCTTCGGAAAAAGCGGCAAACGGATCGAGACGGTCGGCGTAAATCACGCCGTGAACGCCCGATTCAGCAACAAGCGGCGCGCAAATCGTCGAGCGGACACCTTGCGAAACGATTGATTCCGAGCCGGAAAATTGCGCGTCCTGCCTGGCGTCCTGCGATAAAATCGCCATTTTATCGGTCATCGCTTTGCGCGTTACGGTTCGGCTGACCGGCAGTCGGTCGGTCAAAACGCGCAAACTTTCGTCGCGTGTTTTCGACGCAATTGGTTTTAATTCGCCTTTTTCGTTCGCCAGCATCGCAACGGCGCGGTCTGCGGGCGTGACTTCAAAAACGATTTCGGTCGCTTTGGCAAAGAGAGTTTTCAAATCAAAAACCGAGCCGAGCGTTTTGCTCATTTCGTAGAGCAGACCGAGAATTTGCGCTTTGCGGCGCAATTCTTCGATTTCGCCTTTCGGCGCGTTGCTGAATTGCGGAATGCGCGGGCGGCTGACGCTTTGCATCACATCTTCCGCCGACATTAAAAACTGCGTGTTGCCGAGCGGTTTGTCTTCAAACAGCAGCTCGCCCGAACCGCCGTTCGGGTAAACGAAAACGAGCCGGCTTCCACCGACTAAAATCTGGTCGCCGCTGACAAGCGTTTTTTCAAGCTGCGGCTGCCCGTTGACAAAAACTTTGTTGACCGAGCGTCGCGTTTCACCGTTGACCTCGTAACCGTCAATGACAATAAATCCGGCGGTTTCGGTCCAGCGAATTTGCGCGTGACGGCGCGATGCGCGCGGGTCGTGTAGAACGATTTGATTATCCGGCGCGCGCCCGATGCTGTACGTCCGGCGCGGCTGAAGCTCCTGCTCCCACTCGCGCCCGCTCGCATCGGTTATTTTTAAGAATGTCACCGTTTACCTCTAAAAAACTTTAAGTGACCGAAATCAGAGAGTTTTCCCTCGTTTTTGAAAGGGGATTTTTCATCGGTTATTGTACTCGCAAGACGCAATTTTGCATAGTAATTTTTGGTATTTTTTTTGGTTAAATTTTGCGGAAAATAAAATTTATATGATTTATCTCGACAACAACGCGACAACCCGCGTCGCGCCCGAAGTTGTGGCGGCGATGCAGCCGTTTTTATCCGAATTTTACGGCAATCCTTCTTCGTCTCACCGGCTCGGACGCGAAAGCCGCAAAGCCGTCGAACGAGCGCGCGAACAAATCGCCGAAACGCTCGACGCGTCTGAAACGAGCGAAATCGTTTTCACTTCGTGCGGCACGGAATCGAATAATTGGGCGCTTCTGGGCGCGCTCGAAATGCAGCCTGATAAAAAACACATCATCACCACCGGCGTCGAACACGAAGCCGTTCTCAAACTATGCCAAAAATTGGAACGGCGCGGCTGCCGAATTACGTTACTCGATGTTGACGAAACGGGCTTGCTCGATTTAGACCGATTGCGCGAGGCTTTAACCGAGGAAACGGCGATTGTATCGGCGATGCTCGCCAACAATGAAACCGGAGTTTTGTTTCCGGTCGCGGAAATTGCGCGAATTGTTAAAGAAAACAGCGACGCGCTCGTTCATTGTGACGCGGTAAATGCCGTCGGCAAAATTCCCGTTAATTTGAAAGAAACCGAAATTGATTTGCTTTCAATTTCCGGTCACAAATTTCACGCGCCGAAAGGCGTCGGCGCTCTTTTCGTGCGAAAAGGCATTGATTTGCCGCCGTTTTTTATCGGCGGCAATCAGGAAAACGCGCGGCGCGCGGGAACCGAAGCCGTTTCGCAAGCCGTCGCTTTGGGAGCGGCTTGCGAGTTAATTAAAAATTATGAAGCGTTGCCGAAAATGAGAACTTTGCGGGATCGTTTGGAAAACGAAATTTTGAAGATTTTTCCATTTTCTCGTTTAAACGGCAACCGGGGAAAACGTCTGCCGAACACCGCCAATATTTCTTTCGCGGGAATCGAAGGCGAATCAATTTTGGCGCATTTGGACGAAAAAGGAATCTGCGTTTCGACCGGCTCGGCGTGCAACGCGGAGACGCACGAAGCCTCGACCGTCTTGCGCGCGATGAATGTTCCGTACCGCGAAGCGATGGGTTCGATTCGTTTTTCGCTATCGCGTTACACAACCGCAGAAGAAATCGAAACGACTTTACAGATTTTGCCGGAAATTGTGTGGAAATTAAGGGAAATGTCGCCGTTCACCGATTAATTTTTGCTAAAAAGCGACACGGCGGTAGATTTCGGCGACGGTCATTTTTAAATTAATCGAAACAAACTCAAATTCTTCTTCGGGGCGATTGTAAAAATGCGTCAGCCATCTGCCGTCCGGCTGGCGACGATAAATCTCGACGAGCATTTTTTTCTGCTCGACGATGGCATATTCCTGCACGCTCGGCATCTGCAAATAAGCGGCTCGTTTTTCGCGGCGGTCAATTTCTCTAGTCGAATCCGAAGTTACTTCGACAATCAATATCGGCTCGTTACGAAAATGCGCGTCTTCGGGATTTTCCTCGCAGGAAACGAGAATGTCGGGATAATAGTAAACGTTTGGGTTCACCCGAACTTTTATATCTCCGACGAAAGGTTCGCAACGCGAGCCTCTTAAATGCATATTTAACAAGGTTGCCATTTCCACGACAATTCGATTGTGATTATCGGTCGCGCCAGCCATCGCGTAAACTTCGCCGTAAAAATATTCGCGTCTGACCGGACTGTTTTTTTCGCCTTCGAGATATTCTTCGACGCTGATTTGAGCTTTAAATTTCGGCAAAACCATTTGTCGCGCACCTCATCGCCAATTCTAATCAAATAAACGAAACTTTCAACTTATAAAAAGTTTTCCACATGTGGAAAACTTTTCCGATAAAGTCGTTTTCGCCGTAAGAAACCTTCTGGTTTCGGCAGTCGTAAAATAAACCGAAGAGTTAGATTACCTTCCCGAAATTTGAGGTTTAATTTTATGAAAAACAAATACTTTGCCAGTTCCGTCGCCGCTTTGTGGCTGGCGTTCGCCCTTTTTGCCGTTTCGCTGCCGGTTTCGACTTTGGCGCAAACAGCCGCTAAACCGGCGCAAATCGGTTCTGCTATTGTCGCAACGGAATACGCGGCGGCGCTCGCTAAAATTGAAGAGAAACTTGAAACGCGCCGCAACGAACTCGGTATTCCCGGTTTATCAATTGTTATCGTCAAAGACGACCAAATTATTTATCTTAAAGGACTTGGCTACAAGGATTTTGAAAACAAAATCGCCGTCACGCCTGACACGCAGTTTGCCATCGGTTCTGCAACAAAGGCGTTTACGGGCTTATCCGTGATGATGTCGCAGGACGAAGGCAAATTGAATCTCGATGATTCGCCGAAAAAACATCTCTCTTATTTCAAAATCAACGACCCGGAAATTGATTCTAAAATTACGATTCGCGATCTGCTTTCGCACGGTTCGGGTTTAAATCGCACGGATTTGGCATGGATCACCGGAAAATTAAGCCGCGAAGACATTATTAGGGTTGCCGGAGAAGCCAAACCGAACGCAAAGTTTCGGGAAAAATTTCAATATCAAAACGTGATGTTTACGGCAGCGGGCGAAATTGTCGCGCAAGTGCAGAAAACGCCCTGGGAAAAGTTTGTCGAAAACAGAATTCTGAAACCCCTCGGAATGACAAACTCGAACATCTCGATTCCTGAAATGGAAAAATCGAAAGATTACTCGTTCGGCTACGAATTTAATTCGGACACCAAAGAAACCATCAAAAAGCCTTTCCGCAATTTCCCGACGATGACGCCAGCCGGAGCGATCAATTCGAGCGCCCGCGATATGGCAAATTGGCTCAAATTTATGCTTAACGGCGGCGCTGTGAACGGCAAGCGTCTTGTTTCCGAAGCGGCTTTTGCAGAGCTTACCAAACCGCAAATGAAAATCACGCCGAACGGCAAAGTCAATTACGGTTTGGGCTGGTTTTTACAGGAATGGAACGGAATGAAAGTCGTTCAGCACGGCGGAAACATTGACGGTTTTAACGCTCTTGTCGCAATGGTTCCCGAAAAGAAAACGGGTTTTGTTATTCTGACAAACGTCTCGGCGTCACCGCTTCCGGCGCAAATGATGCCGGTTGTCTGGGAAAACTTAATCGGAGTTCCAGCCGCCCAGGGGATAGCGCAAAATCCTTCAAATGCCGTCAAACCGGAAGCAGAAGTCGGCAAATATAATTTTAAAGACGCCGGTTTCGACGTTGAAGTCAAAATGCAGGACGGAAAGCTATTTATGCAGGCTCCCGGTCAGCCGACGATGACGCTCGAAAATATCAGCGGAAGAAAATACAAATTAACGCTCGACGGCAAAACGCTCGATGGCTATGCGATTACTTTCCGCGATGCGGACGCGTACATCGAACAGCCGCAGGGAAATTACACTTTGCCGAGAGTAAAAGCGGACAATGCCGTCGAGAATAAATCTGCGGCGACAGGCGGTGCAAAAGAACTTGTAGGCTCTTATGAATCGGAACAACAGGCAGGTTTAACAGTGGAAGTTTTGGAGAAAGACGGAAAAGTCTGGCTTTCGGTTCCGAGACAACAGCCTTACGAACTGCGCGAAAAAGCAAAAGACGTTTACGCGACTCCGCCGTTGCCCGACGATTTTGCCGTCAGAGCCAGACGAGACGCGAGCGGAAAAATTATCGGCATCGCTTTAATGCAGCCGAACGTGGAAGTTCCGCTCAAAAGAGTGGAAAAAGGCGCGGCAAAAACGGCGGCAAACGTGCCTGCAATGTCGGTTGACGAGTTAATGTCAAAAGTCGTTGACGCGCTCGGCGGCGAGGCAAACTGGCGAAAATTCAATTCTCGTGTCGTTAAATACGAACTCGATTTCGTACATCAGGGCATCAAAGGTTATGGAACGCAATACGCCAAAGCGCCGAATTTGACTGCTACCGAATCAACTTTTACCGCAGTCGGGAAACCGATTGCGACCGCTTACGAATATTTCGATGGGAAGGAAGGCGGCGAAGAAGCCAGTTTTTCCACGTTTGAAAAAGCTACGGGTAAAAGTCTGGAAGATGCCAGAATCAACGCCGATTTTTACGGTCTGACAAACTGGAAAACAAATTATAAAAAAACCGAAGTAAAACCGATGGCGAAAGTCGGCGACGAAGAAGCATACGTTGTCGTTTTCGAGCCGGAAAAAGGCAACAAAGACACAATCTATTTTTCAACAAAAACGTTTTTGCCTATTAAACTCGAATCGGTCGTTTCATCTTCGACGCGGGGCGTTGATTTGCCCTACACCGAAACTTACAGCGATTATCGCACGGTTGACGGCATCAAAGTTCCGTTTCGAATGGTCAATTCAAATGTCGGTAACGGCGATACCGTTACGATTTTGAAGGAAGTGAAACACAACGTAACAATTGATAATAAAGTCTTCGGGCGAAACAAATAATTCATAGCCCGAATTTAAAGATAAAAAGAGAGGCTTATAAAGCCTCTCTTTTTATTTTCGGCGTTCTTACGACGTTTTAATTTAACTGCACCAAACCGGCAGGGTTAAACTGCGGCTCGGAGTGATTGAAAACCGCGTCAAGCTCGTCCTGCACGCTGCCGTGCAGAGTTCCTGCTTCTTTGAGCAGCGAGCGAAAGTTTTTGTAATCGTACAAATCCGTATCGAGCAGATGCGCCGGATTTACGTTGCCGAGAGCCGTCATAATCGAAGCGCGAACATGCGGAATTTCTTTTTCCAATTCATTTATCAAACGCTTGACGCGAGCGCGTTTCAGATTTGGCTGCGAGCCGCACAAATTGCACGGAATAATCGGAAACTCTTTTTCCGCCGCGAATTTGGCGATGTCCTTTTCGCGACAATAAGCGAGCGGGCGAATGACCGTGTTTTTGCGGTCGTCCGAACGCAGAGTCGGCGGCATCGCTTTTAATTGTCCGACGAAAAAGATGTTCAAAAGAAACGTCGAGATAATATCGTCGGAATGATGTCCGAGCGCGATTTTGGTGCAGCCTTCTTCCAGCGCCGTGCGATACAAAATTCCCCGGCGCAAACGAGAACAAACCGAGCAAAAGGTTTTGCCTTCCGGCACGAGCCGGGTGACTGTTGAATAAGTGTCTTCTTCGACAATGCGAAACGGCACGCCGAGCGAGCTTAAATAATCGGGTAAAATATGTTCTGGAAAACCCGGCTGTTTCTGGTCGAGATTGACAGCGAAAATGTCGAAACGGACGGGCGCGCGCTTTTGCACGTCGAGCAATAAATCGAGCAGAGTGTAGCTGTCCTTGCCGCCCGACAAACAAACCATCACGCGGTCGCCGTCTTCGATCATCGAAAAATCTTTGATTGCCTCGCCCATTTGGCGGAGCAATTTGGTTTTAACTTTACTTTCTACAAACAATTTATGATAAATCCTTCCTTTTACAGCATTGCACAGCAAAAACAATCGTGCCAAGTCTGGACAACCTGCGATAAAATATTTATGATGAACGACGCAACCGGGAAATTTGCCAGACACAAACGTTCAGCGCGTCTTTCCTAAAAATCAAAATTCAGACAGACGGCTCCGTAAACGTGGTAATAAAAAACGCTTTTGTCACAAAAGCGTCCCGTTAACCGTCGAAAAACCCCAAAGGAGACAACTAAATTATGATCAGAATGGGCAGAAGCAACAGCTCAAAACCCGAACCGATGAAATCCGAAACGCCTCAAAAAGACTTCTCAACCCCGAACCAATCTTTCGGCTACACCCCGCAAATGTCCGAAACGGCTTCGTTCCGCCCGTCATTTGAAACCGCGTCGGCGCAAAAGGGCGCGATGACCGACAGCGAATCAATGGCGCGCGACATTAAAGAAGGGCGTCTAAGCGGTTTTGTCGGCAGCGGCACGACTTTGACCGGAGAAACCAGTTTTAAAGCGATGCTCCGCGTTGACGGTCATCTGACGGGAATCGTTTCGTCCGACACAGGCACTTTGATCGTCGGAACGGGCGGTCAGCTTGACGCCAACATCACGGTCGCCGCAGCGGTCATTCACGGTATCGTCAACGGCGATGTCGTCGCCACCGAGCGCGTCGAGCTTGGGCGCACGGCGAAAGTTGTCGGCAACATTCAAACCCCTTCCTTGAGCATCGAACAGGGCGCGATTTTTGAAGGAAATTGCAGTATGGTCAGACAAAAAACCGAAATGGACAAACGCCACGCTGCCGCAGCGCAAGCCGAGAATTATTCCAACGGCAACATACCCGCCGAAGCGCAAAACGGGCTTGCAGCCGAAGAAAAAATAGTTACAAAAAACGCCGCTTAAAAAGCGAATTTCGGTAAAAAGCTGACAAATAAAGCCTCGTCTTTGTTGCCGGGTTCGGGCAACAAAGACGAGGCTTTATTTGTATTTGGATGTGCGCGGCAGAAACGCGACCGTGAAGGAGTTTGTTCAATGCACACTCCCTCACGGTCGCGTTTCTGTCACGCACACTGACGCTTCTACCCATCTAAATTTTCTGGACGTTTTTTAGTTTGTTATGTCAGACTCACGGAAAATGTTTTTATTTTGTCCGAAATTGCAGGAGAAATCGAATTGAACGCGGAAGAACAGCGGCTCGAAGAATCGCGCGCCGGGCTTCGATTGTGGAAAAAATGGGGAACGTATCTGAGCGAACGCGCCTGGGGAACGGTGCGTGAAGATTATTCTTCCGACGGAGCGGCTTGGGAATATTTTCCGTTTGAACACTCGCATCTTCGGACATATCGCTGGAACGAAGACGGAATCGCCGGTTTTTGCGACCGCAATCAGCGCGTTTGTTTCGCCGTTAGTTTGTGGAACAAGCGAGACGCGATTTTGAAAGAACGACTGTTTGGCATGACAGGCAATCAAGGCAATCATGGCGAAGATGTAAAAGAATATTATTTTTATCTGGACGCGACACCAACCGCTTCTTACGCCAAGTTTCTCTACAAATATCCGCAAACCGAATTTCCTTATCAACAGCTTTTAGAAGAAACGCGCAAACGCGGAAAACTGGACGCGGAATTTGAATTATTGGATACAGGAGCTTTTGACCAAAATCGGTATTTCGATGTTTTCATAGAATACGCCAAATTTTCGGCTGAAACCGTTTTTGTTAAAATCGAAGCGTTTAATCGCGGCGACCGAAACGCGCCGCTTCACATTTTGCCTTCGCTTTGGTTTCGCAACAATTGGTCTTGGACAACGGATGCGAAAAAGCCGCGACTCGAAAGGGTTGATTCAGACGACAATCTTTCCGTCATAAAAATCAGCGGAGAAAAAATCGGCGAATATTTGCTTTACGCGGGGGAAAAACCGTCGCTGTTGTTTTGCGAAAACGAAACGAATCTCAAAAAACTTTATAAGGCTGAAAACAAATCCGGTTTTGCCAAAGACGGCATTAACGATTTCATCGTTAATGGAGATTCGGATGCGGTTAATCCGGCGCATTTCGGGACAAAAGTCGCCGCGCATTATGAATTTAATATCGAAGCGGGCGAGAGTAAATCAATTTATTTACTCCTGACAAAAGAGCCTTTGATTCGCCGCGAGCGCACGCATTTTGCGCTTCTCGCCGAACAAATTTTGCAGCAGCGAAAACAGGAAGCCGACGAATTTTATGCTTCAATAACGCCGGAGAATTTATCAACCGACGCAAAAAGCGTTTTGCGGCAATCGCTCGGCGGAATGATCTGGTCAAAGCAGTTTTATTATTTTGACGTAAACCGCTGGCTCGTCGGCGATCCGGCGCAGCCCGCGCCGCCGCCAAGCAGAAAAAAAGGGCGGAACAAAGATTGGCGGCATTTGAACAACGCCGACGTGATTTCGATGCCCGACAAATGGGAATATCCGTGGTACGCGGCATGGGATTTGGCTTTTCACTGCATTCCGCTGGCGATTGTTGATTCGGAATTTGCTAAGCGTCAATTAATTTTATTGCTCCGCGAATGGTATCAGCACCCGAACGGTCAGCTTCCCGCCTACGAATGGAATTTCGGCGACGTTAATCCGCCGGTTCACGCCTGGGCTGCCTTGCGCGTTTATCAAATCGAAAGAAAACGCAGAGGCGCGGGCGATTATGTTTTTCTCGAAAAGATTTTTCACAAGCTGCTGCTCAATTTCACCTGGTGGGTGAACCGCAAAGACCCGGAGGACAACAACGTATTTAGCGGCGGCTTTCTAGGTTTGGATAACATCGGCGTTTTCGACCGAAATCAGAAATTGCCCGGCGGCGCTTATCTCGAACAATCCGACGGCACGAGCTGGATGGCGATGTATTGCCTGAATATGATGGCGATTGCGCTCGAATTAGCCCGGCAAAACGCGGCTTACGAAGATGTCGCCACCAAATTTTTCGAGCATTTTATTTATATCGCCGACGCGATGAACAACATCGGCGAAGAAAATATCGAGCTGTGGAGCGACGAGGACGGTTTTTTCTACGACGCGCTGCGGCTTTCCGGCGGGGAGCAGATTCAATTAAAAGTGCGCTCGATGGTCGGTTTGATTCCGCTTTTCGCGGTGGAAACAATGGAAGCGGCGGATTTTGAAAAATTGCCGGGTTTTAAACGCCGCGTCGAATGGTTTTTGACAAACCGACCGGATTTAACCGATTGGATTTCGTGTCTGCAAACGCCGGGACAATCGGACAGAAGGATTTTATCAGTCGTTAGTCGTGACCGCTTGCGGCGGATTTTGCGCGTGATGCTTGACGAAACCGAGTTTTTGTCAGATTACGGCATTCGCTCGCTATCCAAATTTCACCAGCAAAATCCTTACGTTTTGCAGCTCGACGACACAATTCATTCGGTTAATTACGAGCCGGCGGAATCGAAAACGGAAATGTTCGGCGGCAATTCCAACTGGCGCGGTCCCGTCTGGTTTCCGGTCAATTATCTGCTAATCGAATCGCTGCAAAAATTTGATTATTATTACGGCGACGATTTTAAAATCGAATTTCCGACCGGCTCGGAACAAATGCTTACGCTCTGGCAAGTCGCGCAGGAATTGGAAAAGCGTCTGACGAAAATCTTTTTGAAAGGCGAGGACAATCAGCGCCCGGTTTACGGCGGCGTTGAAAAATTTCACACGGACGAAAACTGGCGCGATTACGTTCTGTTTTACGAATATTTTCACGGAGACAATGGCGCTGGACTCGGCGCGAGCCATCAAACCGGCTGGACGGGACTTGTGGCAAAAATCTTGCAGCAAATGGGCGATTACGGGACAAAGGTTTAATTTTAAGGGGGATTATGAAAGCAGTTGCGGTAAAACCGGGAATTAAAGACAGCGTTCATCTGGTCGAGATGGATGAGCCGAATTTATCGAGCATTCCGAACGGGCGCGGCGTGAAAGTGCAAGTTTTGCGTGTCGGCGGATGCGGAACGGACAGGGAAATCAACAACGCCGAATACGGCACTGCGCCCGAAGGCTCGGATTTTCTTGTTTTGGGACACGAAAATCTGGGGAAAGTCGTTGAAACGGGCGCAAACGTCACTGAATTTGCTGCAGGCGATTATGTCGTCGCTTCGGTTCGGCGTCCCGGTCATTCGATTTACGATTTGATCGGCGAGCAGGATATGACGACCGATTCGGAATATTTCGAGCGCGGCATCTCGCGCTTGCACGGTTATTTCGCCGAGTTTTATGTTGAATCGGCGGATTTTCTGGTCAAATTACCGCCGACTCTGAAAGAAGTCGGCGTGCTGCTCGAACCGCTTTCCATTGTCGAAAAGGGTTTGCAGCAAGCATACGAAATTCAGGAACGCGCGAAAATCTGGAAAGCGAAACGCGCCGCTGTAATCGGTACGGGCAGTGTCGGGCTGCTAA
Source organism: Pyrinomonadaceae bacterium (assembly GCA_036387135.1). GTDB lineage: Bacteria > Acidobacteriota > Blastocatellia > Pyrinomonadales > Pyrinomonadaceae > JALZCH01. The sequence goes on from DASVUH010000033.1 coordinate 11,509, forward strand.
CGGTAATGGCTTTGCGGATGCGCGGTCTGGAAGTTCATGCTTTCGGCAAAGACACTCGCGCGGGTTATAAAAATGCGGATTTATGCGAGGAAATCGGCGCAAAATATTATTCGACGCTGGAAACTCCGGTTTCCGAAATCGGCAAACCAATCGGCGGTTTTGACATTATTCTCGAAGCCACCGGATTTTCGCCGATCGTCTGGGACGCGGCGCGCGCGTTGGCGAAAAACGGCGTCTTGATTTTAACAAGCGTGACAGGCGGCGAACGGATGGCGGAAATCGCTTCGGACAAAATCGTTTTTGAATTTGTGCTGGGCAACAAACTGATGTTCGGCACGGTCAATGCGGGAAAAGAGCATTTCGCAATGGGCGTCAAAGATTTAGCTTTGTGCGAAGCGATGCACGCCGATTGGCTCGATAAAATGCTGACGCATCCAATCAACGGCATCGAAAATTTCCGGCAAATGTTCGATAATTTAAACGGCGGCGCATCCGGGATGATTAAGACATTTTGCCAAATTAGTGAATCGTAAATCGTAAAAAGCTATAATTACGATTTAGGATTTAGGAAAAGAAATGCCGGATTTTGAACGCGACGAAGCGATTTTAACCGAAAGCGAGACAAAGCTGGAAAAGCCGCCGCTTTTTAAAGTTTTGCTCCACAACGACGATTTTACGACGATGGAATTTGTCGTTTATGTTTTGCGGACGGTTTTTCATAAAGACGAGGCTGACGCGTTTACGATTATGCTGAATGTACATCGCGCGGGCGTCGGCGTCGCCGGCATTTACACTTATGAAATCGCCAATATGAAAGCCGAAAAATGTATGAATCTCGCCCGCGCGCACGAATATCCGCTGCTTTGCACGGTTGAGGAAGAATAGACAACGAAACGGACGCAATTTGCTTCGCAGTAAACTTAAAAATTGAATTGAAATGTTAACGAAAGAATTACAGGAAACTTTAAGCGCGGCTGTCGAAGAAGCCGTGCAGCGGCGACACGAATACGTCACGCTTGAGCATTTGCTGTTCGCAATGCTCAATGATTCGACCGCGCGTGATGTGCTTTACAACTGCGGCGGCGATTTGGAAAAGCTCGGCAACGAGCTGGAAAAGTTTTTCGCCGAACGGCTCGAAACTCTTCCCGACGGTTTGACGCAAATGCCCGAATTGACATCGGCGTTTCAGAGCGTTTTGCAATACGCGATGCTCCAAGCCGAAGGCAGCGGACAAAAGGAAATTGATGGCGGCAACATTTTAGCCGCGCTGTTTCAAATCGAAAATTCCTACGCCGTTTATTTGCTCAGGCAGCAAAACATCACCAGACTCGACGTTTTAAATTACATCGCGCACGGCATTTCGAAAGTTGACGACGGTTTTTCCGCCGCTTTCGGCGACAACCCGGAGATTGACGAAGAATTTGCCGAAGATGCCGCCAACCGGCAGGCGGGAAAAGACCCGCTCAAAAATTTCACGACCGAGCTTGTCGCCCTTGCCGCCGAAGGCAAGATTGATCCGGTTATCGGCAGAAATCTGGAGCTTGAGCGGACGGTTCAAATTCTCTGTCGCCGCCGCAAAAACAATCCGCTTTACGTCGGCGAACCCGGCGTCGGGAAAACCGCGATTGCCGAAGGTCTGGCGCTCAAAATCCACAACGGCGAAGTGCCGGAAATTTTGAAAAATGCCAGTGTTTACTCGCTCGATATGGGCGCGGTTTTGGCTGGAACGCGCTATCGCGGCGATTTCGAGCAGCGTTTTAAAGCGATTATCACCGAACTCAAAAAAATCCCGGACGCGATTTTGTTTGTTGACGAAATCCATACCATCGTCGGCGCAGGCGCGGTTTCCGGCGGAGCGATGGACGCGAGCAATATTTTAAAACCGGCGCTCGCGTCGGGCGAGCTGCGCTGCATCGGTTCGACGACTTACAGCGAATACAAAGCCGCGTTTGAACGCGACCGCGCTTTGGGCAGACGTTTCCAGAAAATTGATATTGTCGAGCCTTCGGTCGAAGAAACTTACGAGATTTTGAAAGGTCTCAAACGGTTTTATGAAGAACATCACGGAGTCAAATATTCGGATGATGCATTAAAAGCCGCTGCGGAATTAGCCGCCAAATACCTGCACGACCGCTTTTTGCCCGACAAAGCGATTGACGTGATTGATGAAGTAGGCGCAAGCGTCAAGCTGATGCCGGAAGATAAAAAACCGAAAGAAATTTCGGTGGAAATGGTCGAAAACGTGCTGGCGAAAATGGCTCGGATTCCTCCTAAAACAGTCGTCGCTACCGAGAAAGAACGCCTGCACACGCTCAAAGAAGATTTGCAGTCGGTCGTTTTCGGTCAAGACCATGCGATTGACAGAGTTGTTGACGCGATTCAAATCAACCGCGCCGGACTCGGACAACCGAACAAGCCCGTCGGCTCGTTCCTCTTTTCAGGTCCGACCGGAGTCGGCAAAACCGAATTGGCGAAACAATTAGCTGCGCAGCTCGGCGTCGAATTCCTGCGTTTCGATATGAGCGAATACGCCGAATCACACACGGTTTCGCGTCTTATCGGCGCGCCTCCGGGCTATGTCGGATTTGATCAAGGCGGTTTGCTGACCGATGAAATCAACAAAAAACCACATTCGGTTCTCGTGCTGGACGAAATCGAAAAAGCGCATCCGAATCTGTTCAACATCTTGCTGCAAGTGATGGACAACGCGACCTTGACCGACAACAACGGCAAAAAAGCCGATTTCCGCAACGTGATTTTGATTATGACGACCAATGCGGGCGCGGCTGAATTGTCCTCCGGCGGCGTCGGTTTCCGCAACGCGGCGACTTCAAAAGGAAAGGGGCGCGGCGCAATCGAACGCACTTTCTCACCGGAATTTCGCAATCGCCTCGACGCTTGGGTAGCGTTTGAAGCTCTCGACATCGAAAACATCAAACTCGTCGTTGATAAATTCGTCAAAGAATTAAACGACCAGATTGCCGAGAAAAACGTCGTCGTCAAACTTGATGAATCGGCGCGCGAATGGCTGGGGAAAAACGGCTTCGACCCGAAATTCGGCGCTCGTCCGATGGCTCGTTTGATTCACGAAAAAATCAAACAACCGCTTGCCAACGAAATTTTATTCGGCAAATTGGAACACGGCGGCGAAGTTATGGTTAAAGAGGAAAATGGCGAATTAAATTTAAATTTTTAATTATGATAGCTGGGGTGGTTTTAAGGTATTCCGATCTTTTTGATGAAAAAGCTTCTTTGCAAAAGCTGAGAAAACTAGTGAAGCAATTTGACGGAAGATTTTTAATCACCCAATTATCAACTATTAATTCTTTCCTTTCAGCTTTCGCGTTTGGGAATGATGACGAAAAAATATTATTGCAAAAACGCCTTGTCGCAAATTTCATTGCCGAAGATGTTCTTGAGAATAAAATTAAGGTCAGTTATGGAAATGAATCGCCGGCTAATCTACCAATATTTACGCGATTAACCATTTCTTACTTAACGCGACTTTGTATTCTAAATTACTCTGAATCATCGAACTTAATTCCCGACGGTAAACAAAAAGGCGGTTATCAACTGGGGTTATGTTGTTTAATTGCAAATGATTATTTAACTACTGAGAAAGAAGAAATCAAACTTAATTCCCGTCGAGCAAAAACAATACAAAAACATCTTGCTTTGCAAATAGCTCCTCTTCTTGAGTTTTATAATCCAATAAAACTTGAAAATGGAATTTTTAGATTTCAGAAAATTCTATTTGAGACTGCTAAATCACCAGAATTTACTGACTTTCTAAAGAGAAATCCCAATAGAACATTTAATCTAGAAGAAAAATTTCGATCTGCAACTGGATTATCTTTGGAAAATTACAGAGATTATACTATTGCTACGCTTAGTTTTTTATTGCCAAATGACATAACCGCAGATGGTTTTTCGCCGGTTTTTAAAAGACAAAATTTTATTTCGAAATCGCTCGTCCCGCAGGAAAAGTTTGATGCATATCTAAATTTAGAAGCAAAAAGCGTTCAAAGTTTAAAAGAAGAACTACGAAAAAGGAGTAAATTCTTAACGGCATGGAAATTTCAACAGTTAAAAGTAACACCTCTTATAGAAATTGAACCGGAAACATACACGGCAATAGATTCTGCCTTTATTACAGAAAAATTAGGTCAAGGTGGCTACTGGAAAATAAATGATTGCTTAAATGGGGCTGATAGAGAAAAGTTCAAATCTTATTTCGGAGATTTATTTGAGTTTTATACAAATAAAATTCTGAACCAAATTGCTTCAAAACAACCTATTCGAGGCGGATTTTTTGTTACTAATGCTGAATACAAAAACGGCGGCGAGTGTTTCGACGCTATGATGTATTTTCCGAACAGCAAACATTTAATAGTTTTCGAGCATAAAGCTAGCTTATTACAAGCGACCTCTAAATATTCTGGCAGCGTTAGAAGATTTGAAAAGGAATTAAAAGAAAAATTTGTTGTAGATAAAAAGGGAAAACCAAGAGGTGTTGGACAATTAGCTAAACATATCGAAAATCTCTTTCATAAAGACAAACTTGAAAGGCGAGTTCTCACTGACAAACCTTTACAAGAAATGCTATCGAAAGTCGAAAAAATTTCTCCTGTCATTATTGGTCTAGAATCTTTTTTAAAGCTTCATATTATCGAAGGTGTTTTTTTGAGTGAGTACTTTAAAAATGAATTAAAAGAAAAGAAAAATAACATCGCCGAAGGTATAAGAATCAATCCATTAACTGTTATTCATATAGAAGAGCTTGAAAATCTCAAGCCATATCTTGAAAAAGGAGATGCTACATTTGAACAACTTCTAAACCTTCGTTTCATTAGAGACCCTGAATATAAACGTTTCTTTGCGCTTTCTACCTTTTTTGAACCTGACTTTCGATTGCTAAAAGAAAACGGTAAAAACGAAGAAGTTTGGGAATACTTTGATAGAATCTTCGAGGAAAGCAAAAAAAACTTGTTTGGTGAAAATTACGAAATTTAAAGAGGAAAACAGTGCAATACTGATAATGCAGTCTAACTAATTTCTTATGTCATAAGAAATTGTTTTGCCAAATCACATCGAATAGCATTTGCAGACTGAATGGGAAAACAAGCCTGCCGTTTAACTAACTTTGTTTGTTTATAAAGATTTAATCTTTCGCAAAAAGCCTAATTGTAAAACCCGCGCTGACTGTAAAAGGATAACCGGGCGTAACGTGAATTCGAGAAATTACATCCTCGCCCGGACGCACGCGCGATTCAAAGAAGTTTTGCGTTTCGTAATATTTTTTATTCAACAAATTATCAATCGCAAAATTAAAATCCAGCCATCGCCGCAGACGTTTCGATAAAGCAAAATCAACTACGTCGTGTCCGGCAGCGCGTATGTTTTCATCCAGCGGATCGAGCCGATAATTGCTGATATGACGATAATTGAGCGAAGAATTAAAACCGCGCAGCTCGTTGAAAACGACGCTCGCGTTTCCGACAATGTGCGGTGCGCTGTCAACATATTCGCGCGGATTTGTGCCGCGATAAAATGCGTTTAAAACCTGCGTGACGCCGCCGTTTAAGCTCATAAAACGATTGAAGCGCGCCGAACCGCGAATCTCAAAACCATAAGAACGGCTCGGTCCCGAAAACTCGATGCTGCCGTCGTCCGGGATATAAATCTGCTCGTTCGAGCGGTCAATTAAAAACAGGCTCGCGGCGAGAGAAAATCGTTTTGCGTTGTAAGCCGCGCCGGTTTGATAAAAATCCGTCGTCGAGATTTTCGGCGAGTCCGAGTTTCGGATAACTCCGCGAGCGTCCTGACTCGAAATTCCGCGCCCGTAATTGAAATAAAGAGTTGTCGGAAAAGTTTCAAACGGCGACCACGACAATCCGAATTTCGGCTGCAATTTGGTTGCGGATTCTCTTCCGTTTAAATCAATCGGCGCGCCGCGAAGCTCGTAACCGCGTACATCAAATGTGAAATTATCAACCCGTAAACCGGTTTCGACGCGCAGATGCCCGTTGAAAAAATTGGCGCTGTTTTGAATATAGGCGGCGTAATTGTTGACGTTGACGTGAGCCGATGTGAGCAAAATATCGGGATTTGCAAGATTTTCCGGCGTGACGAATTTACGGTTCGGCGCGCGGTCTATCGAAGGATAAAGCCCGACGTTAATTTGATTGGCGTGAAAATTTCCGCCGACCGTTAAGAGCGATGCGTTGCCGAAAAGTTTATAAGGCTGTAAAAACTGCGCGTTTGCGCCTTCTTGCAGACGCGAATCGTGTTGCTGAATTTCGTCGCCAAACTGTTCGTCGGTCAGGGAAAAAGTAAAATTCGACCACAAATCAAAAAGCGAGCGCGATAAAAAAGCGTCGGCTTTAAACTGCGCGCCGGAATCGAATTCTTTGCGAAAATAAACGCCGCCGGTCGCCGAAAAAACTTTGCCGCCGTTGTCCGGGTCAACAAAACCGAATCTGTCCAATTCACCCGCCGCGACTAAATCAAGCGGAATTTGTCCCGACGAGCGAAACAAATTTCTGCCCGCGTTGAATTTAAAACCGACGGCTTGTTTGTCGCCGAAATTACGGGTGAAATTTGCCGTCAGGTTGTCCCGCGTGTAATTCAAAGGATTTTCAAAAGGACCGTCCGTGCGAGAGCCTTCGTAAGCGACGAAAGACGCAACATTTTTTATCTGCGGGCTGTATGCCAAAAACGTGCGGAAAGTGTTGAACGATCCGGCTTGCAAACGAAAAGTTAGCTGCTGCGGCAGACTTTCTTTTTGCCGGATGTGAACGACTCCCAAACCGGAAAAATCGCCGTAGGCAGCGGAAAACGGACCGTTTAAAATCGAAACGTACTGCACCAGTTCCGGCGACAGCGATTTTAAAGAGCCGAGATAACCTTGCCCGTGACCTTGCGTGCCTTGATTTTGCTGCACGTCGTCAACCAGAATTTTCAAACCGCCGCCGACTCCGCCGTGATCCGTATTGAAACCGAAGCGGCGAATTTCCAGAGACTTTCCACCGCCTTCGTGCTGTCCGGCGTTGATTCCGGCGTTTAAAGTCTGCAAAACCTGATCGTCGCGCGAGAAAAGCGTGTTTTCGTAAATCGAACGGTTGCGGGTTTCAACATCCGGCGCGAGCGTCGCGTCTTCAATCACAACCGTCGCGTGAACCGGCGGGATTTTGTAAGCGATTTTAATTTGCAGATTTTCCGTATTTTCGTCAGAGGAAAAAATGCGAGTTGTAGGTTCGATATTTTTGCCGGAGAACGAAATGGAAACGGCTTCACGCGGAATTTCGAGCCGAAAATTGCCTTCCGCGTCAGTCGTTGCGTTTAATTTTCCGTCCGCAGTTTTGACTTCAATCGAAACGTTTGGCACAAGCTCAAACTGCTGTGTTTGTGTGACGCCCGACAAAACGCGCGTTTGAACTGAGTTCTGTGCGAAAACGAAAGAACTGAGGGAACAAAAGACAAAGAAAAACGCCAAACTTTTGAGCATAAATAAAATTGTCGGGACAAATTCATTTTCAGCTTACCGCCGATTTATTTCAAGATATATTTAATTTACGCAAACCAAAGGGAAACGGTTGTTACAGGAAAGTAAATTTATTTGAGCAAAAGATGATTCAAAAATAAAATACATTTTTTCGCTCATTCGTTAAAAAACCTTTCGCCGCCTGCCTGCAATAGCGGCGAAAGGTTTTTGCGAGCGCTATAATTTTAAATTCTATTTTTCCTCGTAACCGTGCGGATGTTTTTGATGCCAATTCCACGCCGATTCTATAATTGTTTCCAAATCGGCAAACTGCGGTTTCCAGCCTAACAGCTCGCGCGCTTTTCTCGAATCGGCGATAAGGCGCGACGGATCGCCCGCGCGTCGAGGCGCTACGACGGCTTCAATCGGCTTTCCGGTAACCTTTCGCGACGCTTCGATGACTTCCAAAACCGAAAATCCCGTTCCGTTTCCCAAATTGATAAACTCCGATTCGCCGCCCGCCTGCAAATGTTTTACAGCGAGAAGATGAGCCTGACTCAAATCCAAAACGTGAATATAATCGCGGATGGCTGTTCCGTCGGGCGTGTCGTAATCGTCGCCGAAAACCGAGATGTGCGGGCGTCGCCCTGCGGCGGCTTCTAAAATGAGCGGAATCAGATGGTTTTCCGGTTCGTGATGCTCGCCGTGCGTTTCGGTCGCCCCGCTAGCGTTAAAATATCGCAGCGCGACGAACTTTAAACCGTAAGCCGCGTCGTAATCTTTCATAATCTGCTCGCAAAACAATTTCGACCAGCCGTAAGGATTCGCCGGATGCTGCGGATGCTTCTCGTCAATCGGAACATATTGCGGCTCGCCGTAAGTGGCGCAGGTCGAAGAAAACACGAATTTATTGACTCCGTTGCGGAGCAGCTCGTCCAAAAAATGCATTGTCTGGACTGTGTTGTTTTGATAGTAAATATTCGGTTTTTCGACCGATTCGCCGACAAATGCAAACGCCGAAAAATGCATCGCAGCCTCGATTCGGTTTTCGGTGCAAATCCGCCCGACCAATTCCTGATCGCCGATGTCACCATCATAAAATTTAATTCCCGGCGAAATCGCCGCTTGATGCCCGCGCGAAAGATTGTCCAGAACGACGACTTCGCCGCCGTTTGCCCGCAAATCCTCAGCCACGACGCTGCCGATATAGCCCGCGCCGCCCGTCACTAAAATTGCCATTTGTAATAAACCTCTTTTTTAAGTTTCGTTTCGATAATAAATTCGGCGGGCTGCGAACCCGCCGGTAAACAATTTAAGATTTTAATTTTAAATCCGTTTGCGGTCGGTACGATTTTTTACGCATCGTTTCCACCCCTTCAAAACTTCAGACTACAAAACGAGCCGCTTTTCACCCGCGCGGCGCGTCAATTTTTCGCGGTCGAAATATTCCAAAAGCGGAATTGCGTACTTTCTCGAAACTCCGGCTAAATCTTTAAAAGTCGAAACGTCAATCATCCGGTCGTCGGTTTTTTCAGCCGCAAAACTACGCATTTTCTCGACAAGCGCGTTCAAATCCGCCGCTCGAAAATAAAATTCCGGCGTCACGCGCACCAGCTCTCCCGCGTCCAAAAAAAGCTGGAAAACTTTCCGCGCTTGTTCCTTTTGCGTTTTGCTTCCGGCGATTGCTTCCGACAAAACCTGCTCCAAAGTCGGGACTTCCAATCTCGATTTTTGATAAATCCGCTCGATTTTTTCCCGAACGGCGGCATCATCCGGCGAGAGCTTTTGATTGTGAGCCGCAATGCGAACGACATCTTTTTCCGCCGTTATTTTTCCCGCCATTTCAAGATGCGCCAAAACGGCGCGGAAAATTTCCGGCGGCAAATCCGAGAAAACTTTTTCGCGCAGAGTTTCGCGCAAAATGCCGCGCGCGAGCGGTTCGCGGCGGTGATGCTCTTTGATTTCTTCGAGCGTTTTTGCCGCCAAACGGTCAAACGGCGTGCGCGCGAGAAAACGGTTTTCGGCTTGGACGATTGATTTTCGCCGTAAATTTTCGGCAATCGCCGCGTCCAAAATCTCCGTCCGCCAAGCCGTTCGCGCCTGCAAATCGCTGCGACTTGCGCCCCCATCGGCGGCAGTTTCGAGAAAAATGTGTATTTGCGCGGCTTTGTCGCCGTTCGCTTCTGCCGCAAGCCATTTTTGCAGCCGATTTCTAACAATCGCCGCATTTTTGCGACGATGTTTCGCCGCCAAACCGTCAATAATTTTTCCGCCCGCAACGGTTCGCTGCGGCGAATACGAGCGAATGATAAATCGTTCGTTCGGCACGGCGACAATCGGACTTTCAAGGCGAAGCTGGACAAAACCTTTTTCGCCCGGCGCGATTTCGCCCGCGTCTTCAAGAACCTGAACCCGCGCCAAAACTTCGGTCGCGCCGACGTGAACCCGAACGCGCTGGCGCGTTTTCAAGCTGCGCGGCGCGTCTCGTAAAACTTCCGTTTCCGCATCGAAAATCTGCGTCGGGCGAAGCGTATCCGGCGGCGCTAAAACTGCGCCGCGCTCGATTTCCGAATAATCAACGCCGCCCAGATTAATCGCGGCGCGCTGTCCGGCGCGCGCCCGGTTGACGGTTTTCCCGTGAGTTTGCAAACCGCGCACGCGCGCTCGCCTTCCGGCGGGCAGCAATTCCATTTCGTCCGTCTCGCTGATTTCTCCAGAAAGAAGCGTTCCCGTGACGACCGTTCCGAAGCCTTTGACCGAGAAAGCGCGATCAACGGGAAGTCGCGGAACGGTTTCATTTTTGCGGGCGGGAATTTTCCGGGCGATTTCGCCGAGCAGTTTTTTGAGATTTTCAATTCCCGCGCCGGTTTTCGCGCTTACTTCCGCGATCGGCGCATTTTCGAGAAAGGAGTTTTGGACAAGCTCTGCGGCGTCGAGCTTGACGAGTTCGAGCAGCTCGTCGTCAACCAAATCAATTTTTGTCAAAACAATCAATCCGGTTTTTGTTTCGAGCAGGCGGCAAATCTCGAAATGCTCGCGCGTTTGCGGCATCACGCCTTCGTCGGCGGCAATGACGAGCGCGACCGAATCAATGCCGTGCGCGCCGGCGAGCATATTTTTGACAAAACGCTCGTGACCGGGAACGTCAACAAAACCGATTCGCGCCTCGCCAAGATCAAGTTCCGCAAACCCTAAATCTATTGTAATCCCGCGTCGCTTTTCTTCGGGCAAACGGTCTGCGTCCGTTCCGGTCAACGCCCGCACAAGAGCAGTTTTTCCGTGATCAATATGCCCGGCTGTGCCGACGATAAAATCCAAAAGTTCAGGGTTCAAAGCTCAAAGCTCAAAGTTGCATCACCTTGAATCTTGAGCTTACTTCGTTACTTCAAAATCAATCCATTGCGCCGCCGTTTGATTTGTCAGCATATCCGTGACGATGATTTGCAGCGCATAATCGGCGGGCGGCATATTCGGTTTTAACCGTAAATAACCGAAGTCGCTGATGCGTGTCAAATCTGTTTGCGCCGCGAGCTGGAGCGGCTGCGGCTGCCCTTCGGAGATAAGTTGTCCATCGCGGTATAAATTCAATTTTACCGTTAACTTTGGTTGATTTGCCGCTTTATCAATTTGCGCGTTGTAAATTAGGTAAGAATAAGCCAAAATGGCGCCGCCGCGAAAACGCCTAATTGCCGGAACTGCCTGTGAAGCCGTAAGAGAAAAACCGTTTTCGGGTTTTGTCGTCGAAGGCACCACGAATTTGCCGCTCTGGTCAACTGCGCTTGCCGCCAGACCGCTGACGAAAAGTTTGCCCTTTTTCAAATCAGGTACTTCGATAAGCTGGCTCGCGACGCCGAGTTGTTTGCTGTTTGCGTCGCGCATTGCGACTCGAAATGTGTAAGCCCCGGCTTTTTTGACCGGCACGTCAACCGAATAAACCAGACCGTTTTGTTTGAGGAGCGACAAGCTTTCCCCTGCCAATCGCAATGTGTAAGTGTAGTTAAATTCGTCCGCCACTTCGTTTTTTTCGTTAAGGGTCACGGCGAGCACGTCAAAAACCACTTTTTTCTTATTGTCCGGTTCGTCAACAAAAGCGATGTCTTTCCCATCAACGTGAATTAGCGAACGGACAAAGCCGTCTTTGTTTGCGGCGCTGCCGAAAAAAGCCGAGAGTTGCAAATTCAGATTGCTGTCGGGCAGCGGAGCGCTGATCGCCTCATAAAGCTCGCTGTCTCCGATTTTCGCCTTCGGGCGTATTTCTTCGTCTTTCAAGCCGTAAAAACCGGCGCGTGAATACACTTTTAAATCGGGGCGTTTGAGCTTGATTTCGATTCCGTGAAACTTTTTGCCTTTAAAAGTCTCATCTTCCGGCTGATAAGCGAGCAGGTAATAACCCATCTCCGAATTTAAAGCCCGGCGAATCGGCACGTCCAGATAATTGCTGCTGTGATAAAATCTACCGCCGGTTTCATTGGCGAGGAAAAACAAACCATTGCGTGTATTGTCCAGCGCAAAACTCCGGTCCGCAACAATTTTGCTTGTTCCTGAAGGTTTCATGTGGTCAATAATATCGCCGGTCAGGACTTCGTCGCTGGCTTGAATTACCGAAGGATCCACATTGCCGCGAACATCAATCGCCTGAAATACGACAGAGGCGCGATTTGCCAGATCGGTTAGGGAGCGGAGCGCCTCTTGAGCTTGCGTAATTTTATTCTCTCTAGTGCGTAAGGGTAAGCCGTCCGAAAGAAAAAACACGGTTTTGCGCCCCGGAACGCGTTGTAAGCCGCGGATGACATAACGCAAAACGCCGATTGTGCCGACGGTTTGATTATCGCGGGTGTAATCCTCGTTTCTTTCCCGCCGTTTGACGTCGTCTTCGGTTTCAAAAGTCTGGCGTCTACCGGGAGATTTTAGAGTTGTGTCGGCGCGATTAGGTTCAAAAAAATCGCCGGTATTGCCGCCGCACGAAAGCGCCGGCGGCTGCCACCGGATTTGGCGGACTGAACGCATCAGGCGGTTTTTGTCCGAAGTGTATTGCTGCAGCAAACTGCTCCCGCCTCTGGTCTGATAAATCGCCACCAGATCATTCGGCTGCATTTGCTCGTTGATGAATTTTTCGAGCGCCCCGCGCGAGGCTATCATACCGATCCGCGAGGCTGTGCAATTTCCGTCATCAACGATAAACGTCAAAATTCGATTGGCGTTTCCGACGCTAACGCGAGCAGGCGGTGGGGCGATTTTTAACTCATTACTGCTTTTAGCTGAAGCGCTCGTTTTAGCTCGGGGCAATTCGGCTTTGACAAACGAAAAATTTGTGACTTTCTGTAATTTCCCGTCCTGATAAACTTCAAAATCGTCGGGGGTCAAGTTTGTCACCGGATTGCCGTCTTTATCTGTGACAACCGCATCAAGCTGTACTAAATTCGTCGTGATTCGAACAACGTCTTCCGGTTGTTCTTGAGCGGGCGTCGGCGAAACGGTCGGCGTTTGAGCCTGAACCGAGACAAAAGTTAACAGTACAAGCGAAAGCAAAATTGCAATCTGAGCGGTCTTTTTCATTATTTTTCCCCAAAAATTTATTAAAAAACTTCTAAATCAATCCATTGAGTTGTCGTCCGATGTTTTTCTTTGGCGAGCGCGTCCGTCACGACAATTTGCAAAACATAATCGCCGGGCGGCATTTGCGTCGGCAGCGAGACCGCGTTTTGTGCGTTGATGCGCCGCAAATCAGTTTGTCCGGCGAGGTTTAACGGCGACTGTCTGCCTTCAAAAAACAACTTGCCGTCACGGAAAATTCTGGTTTGCGTTGTTAATTGCGGCTGGCTGCCGGCGTCAGACTTGGCGTTATAAACCACGAAACCGAACCACAAAATCGTTCCGCGCCTAAAACGGCGGAGCGCCGTGTCGGTTTGCGTGTCGGGCGCGTCTTCGGCGTTTTGCGTTTCGGTCGCATTCGGCGGCGGTTGATTTTTGACCATTTTATCGTATTGTGACACCGTCAAGTTTTGAAGCACAATGCCGGAAAGGGTTAGACGATTTTTTTTGAGATTCGGCGCTTCGACGAATTGATTTGCTGCGCCGATTTTACCGCTGTTCGCGTCTCGGAGAGCAACGCGCAATTGATACGCGCCCGGTTTTTTAATCGGGACGTTAATGTAATAAACAAAACCTTTTTCCTGAAGACGGCGGAACGTATCGTCAGTTTTAACGCTGAACGTGTAAGTTTTATTAACTGAATCTATGGGAGCGCCGTTGTCGCCGAATGTGTAAGCAATGATGTCGAAAACGGCTTTTTTCTCGCCGTTCGGCTCTTCCGTGAATTTCAAATCTTTGGCGCTGACGTGTACGAGCGAGCGAATATACGAGCCGGTTTTGGCTTCGTCGCCAAAGAGCGCATTGAGCCGCAAACCGATTCCGTTTGCGCCGAACGGCGATGTCAGCGCGGAGAAAAGCTGTTGCCGCGCGGTGAGATTTGTCGTGCGCGGAGCATCCACTTTGTCGGCGATATTTAAAAATCCGTTGCGATGGCGAACGCTCAAACCGGGACGCCGGACGCGAACGGTTAATTTGTTAAAGCGTAATTTCGCCGGATCGAAAGTCGCATCGTCCGGTTGATAGCCGAGCAAATAATAGCCTTTCTGGTCGTCGAGAGATTTTTCAATCGCGCCTTTGATGTCGTTGTTGTTGCGAAACGCGCGCCCGCCGGTTTGCTGCGCCAGATAATTCAAGCCTTCCTGCGTGTCGAAAAGCTCGCTCCGGCGATCGGAAAGACGCTGTTCGATTTGTTCCGCCGATAATCCGCCGGTGCTGTCGGCTGCGGTCAAACCGAGCGTTTGCAGCCCGCGCGCGTCAACCGTGTTTATTACAACCGCCGCGCGATTCGCCAAATCGGTGAGCCGCCGCAGGGATTGCAAAATCCGCTGGTTGGTGTCGAAATTGCCGTCCGCGTCGCGGTTAAAAATGCGAAAGCCGTCGCTCATTAAAACAACCGATTTGCGACCGGGCAATTCGCCCATTCCTTTAATTATAAAATTGAGCGCTCCGAGCGTCCCGACGGCAAAGAAATCGGTGCGAAAATTGTCAAAATCCTGCGCCGATTGTCTTTGTTCTTTGGCTCTTTCAGCGTCTTCCTGCGATCCGGTTTGATTGGCGACCGATTCGCCCAAAGTCGCTTCAATCGGCGCGAACGCTCCGACTCCGGCGCGCCCCGTCGGATTCCAGCGCACTTTTTCGATAGCCGCGTAAAGCTGCCGTTTGTCGGACGTAAAGCTTTGCAGCGCGCCGACACCGCCGCCGGTGCGAATAATGGCGACCAAATCGCCGGGCAGCACCTGCTCGTCCACAAATCGCTTCAAAGCCGCACGCACATAAGCAGTGCTTTCAAACGACAAACCCAAATCGTCAACCACGAGCGCAATCGTCCGGCGCACTTGTTCGGGGCGCAGCCTGCCGGTCGGAACGGGCGGCGCGGCAACGGTCGGCGCGCCTTTCGCAGGTTTTTCGATTGCTTCCGTTTTTTCGGGCAATGCCGAAACAAACGAGAAATTCGTTATTTCCTGCTTGACGTTGTTTTCGTAAATTTCAAAATCGGCGGCGGTCAAATCGGTCACCGGCTTTCCGTCTTTGCCCGTTACAACAGCATCAATTTGAATCAGCGTGGTCGTGATTTTGACAACATCGTCGTCTTCAATCGGCGGCGTCGGCTTAGGCGTTGCGGTTTGCGCCGTGGTGAGCATTGAAAAGCACAGGAAACTCGCGGCGAGGATGATTGTTGAATTGAATTTCTTCACAGTTTTACCTTTCCGGGCAAACGCGCGCATCAAAGCGGCTTTATTTTTCATCGCAGGAGCGCGCGGTGAGTGTTTACGTAACGTTTATGTGCGAACTTCGCTTAATTTATAATTTAGTTCATAGCGCCGCAAACTAGCGCGATTCTCTTTTCGTCGCATCTTATATTTGTAATAATAACAAGTTAAATGAATTTCACAGCGTCAAAATAACGCTTACTCGTCCGTCTCGTCAACACCGAAATAACGCATCCATTCTGATAGCTCTTCCGGCTTAACGGTTTCCGCTTTTTTGGAATCATCCGAAACAGCGTCAAACGCGCCCATTTGTTCGCGGAAACGGCGGCATCCCTGAATGGGCGCTCCGCATTTTCTGACGTAAGACGCAAGCTGGCGGTCGTCCGTAACCACAATCAGCGTCCGCCTCTCTTTTGATGCCTCGACCGTTCGCTTAATCCGTTCGTCGGCGTTTGAACCGCGCGTGTTGTAAAATATCCTGACGCTTTTATATGACGAGCCGTCGGGAAAATTAATTTCCGGCGCGCCGTCAAAGACAACCGAAATCTTGACTTTTTTCGCCGCCGCAAAACGCGCCAATTCTTCCAGCAAACTTTTACGATTCTGCCTGCCGCCCATTAAGTTGTTTCCGTCAATCAAATAAGACACTTAAATCAATTACGAATTACGAATTTCAAATTACGAATGTCGGAATTTTATCTTTTAAAAATTAAAAATTCTAGTCAATAATTCGCAATTCGTAATTCCGTAATTCGTAATTGATTGCGCTTTTTGTCAAGATAGAATTAGATTGTAAGAAAAAGATCAAATGGCGCGCGGCGCTTTTTTTATGGAAAACATCCGAAAATTCGCTCGGTATTTTCGACCTTATAAATTTAATCTCGTCATCGGCATTTTGTGCATTCTGGCGACGATGGTTTTCAGTCTGCTGACGCCGTTTCTGGTCGGGCTGGCGATTGACGATTTGCTCGTCGCAGTAACCTGGCAAAAGGTGGTTTATTATCCGCTCGTGATTTTGGGCGTTAATTTAATTGGCGATTTCTTTTTGTTCTGGCAGCGGCGGCTGTTAATCAATATGTCGCGCTATATCGAATACGATATGCGGCACGATTTTTACGCGCAGCTCGTTCCGCAATCGCTCGATTTTTTCCAGAGCAACCGAGTCGGCGATTTAATGGCGCGCGCTACGAACGATCTGGCGGCAGTCCGGCAAATGGCTGGACCGATGATTCTTTACACTTTGCAAGCCGTTTTCGGAGTTGCCGTCGCGCTGCCGATGCTGCTCAGGATCAGCCCGCGTTTAACGCTTCTGCTGTTTATCACGATGCCGCTCGTCAGCATCACGGTCAAATATTTCGGCGGGCAAATCCACGTTCGATTTGAGAAAATTCAAGACTTTTTCTCGCAGATTTCCGCCCGCGCGCAGGAAAATCTGACCGGCGTCAGAGTCGTTCGCGCTTACGCGCAGGAAGAAGCCGAGATCGAAAAATTTCAGGAACTTAACCGCGAATACGCCCGGCGCAATCTCGGTCTCGTCAAATTCGCCGCCGCGATGCGCCCGCTCCTTCAATTTTTTATCGGCGTCGGTTTCGTCCTGATTTTCGCGGTCGGGATTCCGATGGCGGCGCGCGGCGAGATTTCCGCCGGAGATTTCACGGCTTTTAATCTTTATTTGCAGCGGATGATCTGGTATTTGATCGCGCTCGGCTACGTCGTCAATCTTTACCAGCGCGGCACGGCTTCTCTAAAACGCATTAACGAGCTTTACGAAATC
This sequence comes from Pyrinomonadaceae bacterium, assembly GCA_036387135.1. Taxonomy (GTDB): domain Bacteria; phylum Acidobacteriota; class Blastocatellia; order Pyrinomonadales; family Pyrinomonadaceae; genus JALZCH01. The sequence goes on from DASVUH010000033.1 coordinate 28,568, forward strand.
GAACCGTCAATCGCCGACGCTCCCGACGCGAGCGAACAAAAACCGATTCAGGGCGGAATCGAGTTTCGAGATTTAACTTTCACTTATAACCGGACGCCGGTTTTGCGCGGAGTTGATTTGCGCATAGAAGCCGGGAACACCGTCGCATTCGTCGGACGAACGGGCAGCGGCAAATCAACTTTGATGAGCCTGATTCCGCGTCTTTTGGAAGCGCCCGGCAATGCGGTTTCGGTTGACGGCGTATCAGTCAAAAAATATCCGCTCGTGCAGCTTCGCCGCGCCATCGGCTTTGTCCCGCAGGAAACGTTTTTGTTTTCCGATACGCTTGCCCAAAACATCGCTTTCGGCGTTGAATCGGCGACGCGGGAAGAAATCGAGCGCGCCGCCGAAATCGCCGGACTCGCCGACGATGTAAAAAATTTCCCGAACGGCTACGAACAGCTTGTCGGCGAGCGCGGAATCACTTTGAGCGGCGGGCAAAAACAGCGCACGGCAATCGCCCGCGCCGTCTTGAGAAATCCGCGTATTTTGATTCTGGACGACGCGCTTTCGGCGGTTGACACGCTCACGGAAGAAAGAGTTTTGCATAATCTGCGCGAAATTCGTCAAAACCGCACGACTTTAATCGTTTCGCACCGCATCTCGACGGTGCGCGACGCCGATTTGATTTGCGTTTTGGAAAATGGCTCGATTATCGAACAGGGAACGCACGAAGAGCTTTTACAAATCGGCGGCGAATACGCGGATTTATACCAGCTTCAGCTTTTGGAAGAAGAATTGGCGGCGACGACATAATTTATGGCAACCGAAGCGGAAAAATTTCACGAAGAAGAATCTATCGGCAAGACTTACGATTGGCGCGTCACGCGGCGATTAATGCGTTATCTGAAACCGTACGTTTATTTAATCATTCCGGCTCTCTTTCTGACGCTGATTCTCAACGTTTTGGGCAGTCTCCAGCCGTGGTTTACCAAACACGCGATTGACGACTTTATCACGCCGCGCAATCTTGAAACGACCTGGTTTTCCGTCGGGCAGCTTGCCTTGAGCGGCATTTATTCCTTTGTCGCAGTGTTTTTAGCCGTTTGGACGTTTCGTTTCGCATCGGCTTATTTTCAGGAAGTTTTATTAAATCGCGTCGGACAATACGTGATGTACGATTTGCGAAGCGAGATTTACGCAAAGCTGCAAAAACAGGAAGTCGCTTATTACGACCGTTATCCGGTCGGCAGAATTATTACGCGGATAACGTCGGACGTTGACGCGCTCAACGAATTGTTTACTTCGGGCGTGATTGACGTTCTGGGCGATTTGGTGATTATCGGGGCGATTGTCGGCTTGATGTTTTGGATGGATTGGCGACTCGCGCTCGTTTCCTTGATTACCGTTCCGCTGCTTTTTACGGCGACAAACTGGTTTCGCAAACACGCGCGGCGCGGTTTCGATCAGGTTCGCACGCGCCTTGCCAAGCTCAACGCCTTTTTGCAGGAACATATTTCGGGAGCAAATACAGTCCAGCTTTTTAATGCGGAGAACAAAGCCTTAAAGCGTTTCGACGACATCAACACCGAATATCGTGAAGCAAATATCGAAACTATTTATTATTATTCGGTTTTCTACCCGCTCGTAGATTTTATCGGCGCAATCGGAATCGCGGTGGTTATCTGGTACGGCGGTTACGAAATCCTGATGGCGGTTTCCGCCAATCAACAAGCCTTAACGGTCGGAACGGTGATCGCTTTCGTTCAATTCTCGAATTTGCTGTTTCAACCGATTCGTGATCTTTCGGATAAATTCAACGTTTTACAGGCGGCGATTGTCGCTTCGCATCGGATTTTTCAGCTTCTTGACCGCCCGGTTTTAATCGAATCGCCTGAAAACCCGAAAAAATCCGGCAGGGCGCGCGGCAGCATCGAGTTTCAAAACGTCTGGTTTGCTTACAAAGACGAAGATTGGGTTTTAAAAGACGTTTCGTTCGCGGTCGAACCGGGACAATCAATCGCGCTCGTCGGTCACACGGGAAGCGGCAAAACGACGGTCACAAATCTCCTGATGCGTTTTTACGACGTGCAGAAAGGCAGAATTTTATTGGACGGCGTTGACGTGCAAGACTGGGATTTGGAATCTTTGCGCGAAAATTTCGCGGTCGTTTTGCAGGACGTTTTTCTTTTTTCCGGGACCATTGAAAACAATATCCGGCTCGGCAACAAGCAAATAACCGACGCGAAAGTCGAATGGGCGGCGCAGGAAGTCCGCGCGTCGGAGTTTATTGACAGGCTGCCCGAAAAATACGACGCCGAATTAAAAGAACGTGGCGCGGGGCTTTCGGTCGGGCAGAAACAACTGATTTCGTTTGCCCGCGCTCTGGCTTTTAATCCGGCGATTCTGGTTTTGGACGAAGCGACCAGCTCGATTGACACGGAAACCGAGCAGCTAATTCAGCAAGCCGTTAACCGCGTAATGCAGGAACGCACATCAATCGTCGTCGCGCACCGGCTTTCAACCGTTCAGCGATGTGACAAAATTCTCGTTTTCCATCACGGCGAACTGCGCGAATCGGGAACGCACAACCAGCTTTTACAAATCAAAGGTTTATATTGGCGGCTTTACCAACTGCAATACGCCAACGCGCCCGAACGCAATCGTGTATCGGAAAATGGCTCGTCAAACGGGCGCATTGCTATTAACGAATAAAATAGACCGCAGATGATGCAGGTTGTGCAGATAAAACGCAGATTTTTTAAACAATAAAATCATCCGCATATTATCTGCCAAATCCGCGTTATCCGCGGTCTATTCCTAAAGCAGTTGTTCGTTTTCTCAAAAAATAAAGCGACAGCACAAATGCGGCTAGCATAATCGCGGCTGCCGTCCAGAAGGTGCGAAAAATCGAAAAATCGCTGATGTGAATTTCATTTGTCGCCGCCGCGCTGTAAAGCAAAACGCCCGCGAGCGCAGGTCCGATGGCTCGCGCCAGACTCGCGCTCGACTGCAAAATTCCGAGTCCCGCGCCCTGTTCGTCAGGCGGCGAATAGAAAGAGCCGAGAGTCGTCAAAGCCGGATTTGAAATCGAGTTTCCGAAAGCAAAACAGGCGATTCCGGCAAGCAATCCGACGAGTCCGCCGATTGCGGGCGAGACGAAAGGAACGGCAAAGAGCGCCGCCGCCATCACCATCGCGCCGATAACAATCAGCCTTTTTTCTCCGAATTTCCTCGTCAGAATGCCGACCGCGCCGCCTTGCAAAATGGCTGAAAGCCCGCCGATAAAGGCGAATAAATATCCGTTTTCCTGCTCGTTGTAACCGAATCGGAACTGCGTATAAAGCACAAAAGCCGTCGTCATAATCGAAAAAGCGGTGATGATGAGAAAATATAAAACGTTGACTATCGCCAAGTTCTGATTTTGAAAAGATTCGCGCAAAATCGAGAAACGGTTGCGAATCTTGCCGAGCGTTTTTCCCGCCTTGACCGTTTCCGGCAATACGAAATAAAGCAGAATCGCGTTAAACAGCGCGAGAGCGGCGACTGCGTAAAACGGAACGGACGAACCGTAACGGCTCAAAATGCCGCCGATTGCCGGACCGAAAACAAAACCCAAACCGAAAGCCGCGCCGATTAATCCCATTCCTTTGGCGCGGTTTTCCGGCGTCGTAATATCGGCGATATAAGCCTGTGCGGTCGAAATGTTGCCGCCGGTGATTCCGGCGATGATTCTGCCTAAGAAAACCAGCCACAAAGCGTTTGCCAAGCCGACAATTAAAAAACCGACGCTTGATCCTAAAATGCTGAAAAACAAAATCGGTCGCCGCCCGTAACGGTCGGAAAGCTGACCTAAAACCGGCGCGAAAATAAACTGCATCAGCGAATAGACGGCGGTCAGCGCGCCGACTTCAAACGCCGTCCCGCCGAAATGCTCAACGTAAAAAGGCAAAATCGGAATCGCGATTCCGAATCCGACCAGATCAATAAAAACCGTGAGAAAAATAACCGTGAGCGGCGACGCAAAAAATCCGTTTTTGGATCGCGCAATGTTGCTCTCGCGCATTTTGAGCGCATCATCGGTTATTTCAATTTCCTCCGCTCCCAACCCTTGACTCATATAAAACATTTTAGCCGCAAACGCGCGTAAAAAGCACAAGCGAAACTTTAGCTTTTTCGCGTCTTTTCCGGTCAATCAATGAATTGTAGTAAGATGCGATAAACAATCTTTCGTTGACAATAAAATCGAATCTAACGGAGCTAAGGAAAAAGTGAAATCAAAAATCAGCCTGTTTTTTACTGTTTTAAGTCTCTCCCTTTATTTCGGCGCGTTTTCTCCCGCCGAAGCGCAAACAAATAGACCTCTCAATCAACAAACAACTGCCGCCGCGGCGAACGCGCCGGAAATCAATTTTACGGTCGGAATGTCAAAACCGTGGACGCATCTTCTGGAAGTCGAAATGCGTCTGCGGGGAAATCTCGGAGGGCAAACCGAAATCGTGATGCCCGTCTGGACGCCCGGCTCTTATCTCGTCCGCGAATACGCGCGTCACGTAATGGATTTTGCGGCGAAAAATGCGGGCGGAAACAATCTCGCGTGGGACAAAACCAACAAAAACACATGGCAGATTCAAACCGGCGGCGCGAATGAAATCGTCGTCACTTACAAAGTTTACGCCAACGAATTAACCGTTCGGACAAATGAACTAAACGACGAACACGCATTTTTTACGCCCGCCGCGCTTTTGATGCACCCGAAAGGACAAATCAACGCGCCTTCGACCGTGCGCGTTGCGCCTTACAAAAATTGGAAAGTCGCAACGGGCTTGCCGCAAACCGCGCCGAATACTTTTCGCGCTGAAAATTTCGACGTTTTGTACGACTCGCCATTTGAAGTCGCGGATTTTAAAGAATTTACGTTTACCGCCATGGGCAAGCCGCATCGCTTTGTAATTGACGGCGAAGGCAATTACGATATGACGCGGTTTGAACGCGACATTCCGAAAATCGTCCAAGCTTCAGCCGCGATTTTCGGCAACGAAGTGCCGTATGAAAATTATCTTTTTATCACAAACCTGCGCGGCGGCGGCGGGCTTGAACATTTAAACTCGACCGCGTTGCAATTTAATCGTTTCGGTTTTACCGGCGGTCGTTATAACGGTTATTTAGGGCTTGTCGCGCACGAGTTTTTCCATCTTTGGAATGTCAAACGGATTCGACCGGATGCGCTCGGACCTTTTGATTATTCAAACGAAAATTACACCAAATCGCTATGGATCGCCGAAGGCGGAACGGATTATTACGCGAGCCTGATTATGCGCCGCGCCGGTTTTGTGACCGACCAGCAATTTTTAGGGGAAAAAGCCGCCGGAATCGCCGCTTTGCAGGAGCGTCCGGGACGTTTTCAGACGAGCGTCGAAGAAGCGAGCTTTGATGCATGGATTAAAAATTATCGCCCGGACGAAAACGCGATCAACCGCGAGATTTCTTATTACGACAAAGGCGACATCGTGATGATGATGCTCGATTTGGAAATCCGGCGCTCGTCAGGCGGCGCAAAATCAATGGACGACGTGATGCGCTTTCTGAACAACGAATTTGCCAAAAAGAACCGCAATTACACGCCGCAGGATTTTCAGCGAATCGCCGAACAGCACGCCGGAAAAAGCCTCGACGATTTTTTCCGCAGATATGTGCGCGGGCGCGAGGAAATTGATTACAACTCGATTTTCCAATCGTTCGGAATTCGTCTTGAAACAGCAGTTCCGAACGCCAGACCGCAAGCAACTCTGGGCGCTAATCTCACACAAACGGGCGAGCGTCTGACCGTTTCCGCAATTCCGGTCGGAACTCCGGCTT
>DASVUH010000034.1:0-51501 GCA_036387135.1 Pyrinomonadaceae bacterium
AAATCTTGTTCGGCTTCTCGCGCTCGAATTGTCTTTTTTGCTGCTCGTCGGCTGCGCTTCGGTGGCGAGCTTGCAGGTCAAACGCGCCGAGCAAAATCAAAACGCCAACGTCGCCGCTCCGACGCCGAACGATGAAATAAATCGCCCGCGAAGCGAGCCTTACACCGGCGAGCTTTCGATTTTTGAAGACCCGAAACGCGAAGAAAATCTGCAAATCTCGCGCGTAATGGACATTTTGAAAATCAAAGATTCGGCGAACGTGGCGGACATCGGCGCGGGTTCGGGCTGGTTTACGACGCGCGCTGCAAAACGAACTAAAGGCGCGGTTTATGCAGTTGAAATCAATCAGGATTACATCAACTACATAAATGACCGCGCAAAAAAAGAGAATCTGGCTAACATCAAAACCGTTTTGGGCAAAGAGGACGATCCGCTGCTGCCGGAAAAATCAATTGACGCGGTTTTGATTTTGAAAACTTATCACGAAATCGGCGCGCCGATTCGATTGATGAAAAACTTGAAAAAATCTTTAAGAAAAGGCGCTCTTGTCGGCATTATTGACCGCAGCGGAAAGGGCGACGATCACGGAATTGACAGCGCGCAAGTCGTTAAAGAAATGGAGCAGGCGGGTTTTGCCTTGAATGAAACATACGATTTCGTCAAATCCGAAGGAATCGAGTATTTCCTGGTCTTTCGCGTCAAGTGATTTGACACAAACGTTTTGAGAACGTAAAATCTAAGTTTTTCGACTGGCAAGCAATTTGCCACCGTGTGGAGGAAATCAAACAATAATGAGTTACGCAATTGTCAGAACAGGCGGCAAACAGTTCCGCGTCGAACCGGGCGAAATTTTAAGAGTTCCGTCAATCGGGAAAAATCAAAGCGAGCAAATCGAGCTTGAAGCTTTACTGGTTGCCGACGGCGATTCGGTAAAAACGGGCGCGGACATCGGCGGCGCCAAAGTAACGGCGACGGTTCTCGACCACGGTCGCGGCGAAAAAATCATCGTTTTTAAATTCAAACGCCGCAAGCAATACAAACGCACCAAAGGTCACCGCCAAGGTTATACTAAAATTAAAATTGATTCTATCGGTTAGAAATTTAGGAGTTTTAAGAAATGGCACATAAAAAAGGTGTAGGTTCATCACGAAACGGACGCGATTCGCATTCGCAGCGTCTCGGACTCAAAAAATTTGGCGGCGAGCGCGTGATTGCCGGAAACATTCTGGCGCGTCAGCGCGGCACGAAATGGAAACCGGGCAAAAACGTCGGACGCGGCAAAGACGATACTCTGTTCACGTTGATTGACGGCTTGGTAAAATTTGAAGACAAAGGCGCGCGCGGTAAATTCATCAGCGTTTACCCTGAAGGCGCGAGCGAATTAGCTCCGGCTGTAACAGCCTGAGTTTTATTCACGTTTGGCTTTAATACTCCGTCAGCCTGGCTGACGGAGTATTTTATTTGCCGATTCGTTTCAAGCTGCCGTCGCCGCTGATTTTGCGGTTTGAAATGTTGGCGACTCGTTCCGCCTGAGCAAACGCGCGGAGAAAATTCTCGCCCAAAACTTTGCGAATATCCTGTTCCGAATAACCGCGCCGCAGCATTTCGTAAGTGATTAGCGGCAAACTTTCGACTCCCGTAATACCTTCCGGCAAGCTGTCAACTCCGTCAAAATCCGAACCGATTCCAACCGAATCAATTCCCGCTGTCTTTCTGATGTGATCAATATGGTCAACAATCACCGTGTATGAAGGCGGACGTACGGGATTGGCGGCAAGAACTTTTTCGCGCTCGGCTGCCAGAGTTTGCGGATTGTCTTTGTATTGCGCGTCTAAACGGTCAAGCTCCGGTTTCACGCGCTGGTCGCGCGCGCGCGTCTCGTCCATATATTTCTGGCTGATAAAAGCCGAATAAAAATTAACCATGACAACGCCGCCGTTTTTGCCGATGCGTCGAAGCAAATCATCGTTGATGTTGCGCGAATGCATTGCGAGCGCCTGCGCCGACGAATGCGAAGCGATGACGGGCGCGGTCGTAATGTCCAAAACATCCGACATTGTTTTGTTCGAGACATGCGAAACATCAACGAGCATTCCCAGACGGTTCATCTCGCGGACGACTTCCTTGCCGAAATCCGACAAACCGTTGTGACGCGATTTTTCGCGTCCCTGATCAACCCAGTTGGAATCAGCCCAATCGTTCGTATTGTTGTGCGTCAGCGTCATATACCGCACGCCGAGGCGGTAAAAATTCCTCAGAGCAAAGAGCGAATTCTCAATCGCGTGACCGCCTTCGATTCCCATCAGAGCCGCGATTTTGTTTTCTCTTTTTGCGCGTCGAATGTCGGCGGTCGAAGTGGAGAAAAGAAAAGTGTCGGGGTAACGTTCGACGGCGCGATAAGTGGCGTCAATCATATCGAGCGCGCGGCGCGCAGAGCCTTTTTCCGGCAGCTCGGCAAAGCGCCGGTCAACGTAAATCGAAAAGAAAAAACCGGTCAACCCCGATTGTTTAAGGCGTGCGATGTCGGTGTGAAACGGGTCTCCGCCCTGTTTATGAATTTTTCCGCGCGAATCCGAACCGATGTCGAAATCTTCATCAACCATCGGGCTGGGAATGTCGTTGTGTCCGTCAACAATAATCGCCTGTTTGTGAATTTTCAGGGCGCGCTGCCACAAATTTGCGTCAACCCCGGCGGGCATCGTTTGCGCTTGGACAAGCAATGCGGAAAAGGAGAAAAAGAGAAACAGGAAAACAAATTTTTTCATAATGTTTTTGCGGGAGAATCGAATTTAATTGCCGCAAGTTTAGCAGAAAAAATCAAAAAAACTGAATTCCGAGACGCGCGGCGGCAAACGTCAACCCAATCATCGTTTTAGCATCTTCAATCTCGCCGTTTTTGATTAGCTCAGCACAGGCGCGAAGCGAAATGCGCTCAACTCGCAGAAGCTCGTCGTCTTCAAGATTTTGGCGAGATTCCGTAAAATCCGTCGCCAAATAAACGTGCATTTTTTCGCCGAGAAAACCGGGCGAAACGTAAAACTCTGTTAATTTCTCGACACGCGCCGCTCGCACGCCGATTTCTTCTTCCAGTTCGCGCTCCGCACCCGCTTTCGGATCTTCGCCCGGCGAAAGCGAGCCTGCCGGAATTTCCAGCAAATATTTCTGCGCCGGATGCCGATATTGCCGCACAAGCGCGACCGTTTCGTCCGCAAAAACCGGAACAATCACGGCGCTGCCCGGATGCGAAATAATCTCGCGCGTATAAGTTTTTCCGTCTTCGCGTACGGTGGCGAGCGACACATTAAAAATACGCCCGCGATGAATTTCTTCGGTTTTGAGAATTTCGGGTTGATTCATTCCAAAAATTCTATATCAGTTATCAATCATCAGTCATCAGTTATCATTTCTGAATTGATAACTGATGACTGATGATTGATAACTGTGATATTTTGGCAGGGAACTTTTACCGTATATTTCGTGTCTAAACTTGGAAAAAGAGGGTTATAGAAATGGATTCGATTACGCAGGGCAATTTAAAAGAAAACAAAAAAAATCCGGTGTTTCTGGCGATTATGGGCATCGGCACGTTGATTGTCGCCGGGCTGCTTGTCTGGCTTTTATTAACCCCGACGCCGACGCAGAATTCTACGCCCAGACTCGAAGGCGCGCTGCGTGAAGGACCGCAGTTTGAAGAGTTAAAGCGCAAAATTGTGGTTGATAGAAACGAAGATTTTACGACTGAGCAGCGTTCAATATCCGGCGATTTATCAATGAAGCTGATCGGCGTGGTGCGAAATTTTACCGGGAAAACTTTGACCGGCTTGGAGATTGTAGGTTCGGTTGTTGATAAAGATGGAAAAGTCGTCAGGGAAAAAACGGCAATTGTTTTGCCGAATGCCGATTACCCAAAGCTCGATCCAAACAAAACAATGCCGATTGCGGTTGTCGTCAGTGGTTTTGAGAAAACCGACGACCGCGCAAATTTTAAGTGGCAAATCACGGGTTTGAAAGTAGAGTAAAAGAAAAAGGGAAGCCGATTCAGCTTCCCTTTTTTATTTGGTTTCGCGGACAAAAAGCTCTTCGAGCGATTGGCGAACCGGCTGGACGGAAACGAGCTTGCCGCCGAGATTGCGCGAAGCGGCTAAAACACTTTCGATTTGGCTTTCTTCCTCGATTTGAATGCGCGCGCCGCTCGTTGTGGGAACGAGCGAAACCGGATTTAAATTTTGCAAAACCGGCGCGAGAGCTTCGGGCGAGATTCCGTTTAAAGTGATTTCAAACGATTGAGTTTCGCCGGATTGCGTCAGTAATTCATCGAGATTGCCGGTTGCCGCCAATTTTCCTTTTCGCAAAATCGCCACGCGGTCGCAGAGAGCTTCGATGTCGGACAAAATGTGCGTTGACATAAAAACCGTGACGCCTTTTTCCCTTAAATCGGCAATCAATTCGCGGATTTCGCGGCGTCCGACCGGATCGAGTCCGCTCATCGGTTCATCGAGAAAAACAACTTCCGGCTCGTTTATCAAACTTTGCGCCAGCCCGACGCGCTGAAGCATTCCTTTTGAAAATTTGCGAAGCTGTTTGCCGCGCGAGGCTTCTTCCAACCCGACTTTATCGAGCAAATCTTCGACGCGGCGTTTTCTTTCCGTTTTTTCGATTCCGAAAAGCTCGGCAAAATAATTAAGCAGCTCGCGCGCCGTCAGGTAATCGTAAAAATAAGGATTTTCCGGCAAATAACCGATTCGCGCGTGCATTTTTACATCCGAGATGTCGCGCCCCAAAATTTTGGCGGTTCCGGCGGTCGGAAACATCAGGCGCATTAACAGTTTGATAGTCGTGGTTTTGCCCGCGCCGTTGCCGCCCAAAAAACCGAAAATCTCGCCGCGCTCGACCGATAAATTCAAACCGTCCAGAGCGCGCACTTTCTTTTTCTTCCAAAAGCCGACTTCGTAATCTTTCGTCAAATTTTTGATTTCAATTACAGCCATATTTTTTTACTTGTAAGGAATTTTGGAATTTCTTTGATCCAAATCAACTTCGCATTTGCCTTCTTTTTGAACGACCAAATACGCCGCCCCGGAAGGGTCAAGCGGCGAATTGTCCGGTGCAAAACGAAGCGCGCCGCCGTTGGCAAATTTAATGTTTTTCAAAATTGAAAAAACTTCGCGCCAATTGTTCGGACAGCGATTTGTTTTGTTTTGAAATTCGGCAAGCGCGGCGCGAATCGCGTCGCGGTCATCGAGAGATTCGAGCTGCTGCAAGCGTTTGACCGCTAGTTCGCGGGTTTGTTCATCTTGCGCCGATTCGTAAATTTGCAGATAAATCTCGCGCGCCGTATTGCGGCTGCCGCCTTCGGCTTGCAATTTCGCGCTCATCTGCCGCATCCATGCGGGCGCGTCTGATTTAGTCGAGCCTGAGTCGTAGATTTCGGCGGCTTTTTTGTAATCTCCGAGCTGCCAGTAAATAAATCCGAGATTGTGATACATCCGCCAATTTTCCGGTTGGGCGGCGATGCCTTTTTCGCTGATTTTAACGGCTTGTTCCGAATCAACGGCGGGCAGAACCGCCGAGCCGTAAGCGTAAACCGCTGAAAATTCAGGGTCGAGCGTTGTCGCCGTGTCAATGTACGGGTAAAGCAGGCGCGGATTGAGCGGGCGCAAATCGTCGAGCTGGACTTTGCCTTTGCTTTCGATCAGCTTGCCGCCGACGTATTGCAAAGCGTTCATCCAGTAATAATCGGCAATTAGACCTTCAAAACCGAGCGAAGCCTTTTTCAGACTCGCGCCGCTAAAAGCCAAATCCTGTTCGAGCATTTCGGCGGGAAGCTCAAGTTTATTCGCTTCCAGAAAACGGCTCAAACCGAAAATAGCCGGAAAACCGAAAATCAAAATTGCGAAAAGCCAGAGTTGCTTTTTCATTTTTATTTGAAATTTCTGCGGCTGAAAATCAAAACCGAAGCGGCGAGCAGAATCGAAACGTAAACGACGGCGTAAAGCGTTGCACCGAAAATATGATTTGCCGTCGGCGTTCTGCCGTTTGCGGCGGCGGTGACAAAGCTAAAATGCGAGAGATTCGGCAGGACGTAATAGAGAGCGCTGAAGAAAAACTGCGCCGCAGCCGTGCCGAGATTTTCCGCCATATCTTTGAGCGCGGCGCTCGAATGACCGATGACGAAAACAAAAAACGTGAGCAGAGCCGAAAGCGCGGGCGACGAGAAAGAAGAGAAGAGAATTGCGACGGCGGTTAAAATCGTCAATTCGAGGAAAATCAAAAAAACTGCGCTCCAGATCGAAACGGCGAGCGATGCGCCGCCGACATAAAACAGCGCGAGCGAAAGTCCCGCGCCCATCACGACGATGTTAACGGCGAGCGTCAAGCATAATCCAAGATATTTTCCGATCAGAAATTCGCCGCGCCCGACGGGTTTTGCGAAAATTGCAAAGACGGTTCGCTTCTCGATTTCTTTGGAAACCAGCCCGATGCCGACGAAAATCGAGATAAAAGCGCCGAACACCAGCATCGCCGTTAAACCCAAATTGGTAATGACGCGGGCTTCCTGTCCGGCTGTTATCTCGCCGAGAAAAATCGCTGCCGCCGTTATCAGCAGTACGAACAAAACGAGATTGTAAAGCACGCGGTCGCGGACGGCTTCGCGAAAAGCGTTGCGGGCGATAACGGCGATTTTCGTTAAACTGTCGAAAGGTCTTTTGTTTTGTGCTGCAATTGACAGATTTTCTTGAATAGCGGTTTGTTCAATCATCTGTTGCCTCTTCGGAAAACAAATCTCTATTTACCAAAATTAAATTTGGATTTTTCTTCGGGATAGAGAATTTCGCGCTCGGTCAAAATTGCATAAAGCGCGGGCGACGGATAAAGCTCCATTAAATTTAGAATTTCTTTGTCGGTTCTCGCTCTTTGGCTTGCCGCAAAAGCTCCGTCGTTTATTAACAGCCGCCAGGTTTCAGCTTGTTTTTTGTCAAGCTCGCGAGCCGATTCGTATTGTTTCACAGATTCGTCTTTTAAGTGAAGTTTTTCGAGCAAAGATGCGTAGCGAACTCGCATAAATACCGAATAAGGAAAAATCCGAACCGCTTCGGCATTTGTTTTTTCAGCTTGTTCGAGTTCGTTCGATAAAGCTTGAGCCGAAATCAGATACGAATAAGAAACGGTTGTGTTAATCCCTTTGTCAACGGCTTCGCGCAGTTGCGCGGCTGATTCCCGATAACGATTTTCGCTCAGCAGTCGAAGTCCGTAAGAAAAATTGGCAGAGGCATTTGCCGGATCGAGCATCGCGGCATTTTCAAAGTAAATTTGAGCCGTTTCAATACCCGTTTGCCGTTCGCCTTGATAAACATAAAATTGGCTCGCAGCTTTCAGCGCGGAAAAGACTGTTAATGACAAACACAACGCCAGGGCAATTGAAGCAAATGCGAGCTTGGCTTGTCGCGGAAGATAGAATTGAACGCTTTTTTCTGCGACTTTTTTCTGAAAGTGTTTTCTCAGTAAAATTGCCAGCAGAAAGAAAAACACCAACCCGTTTTGCATCAACCTGAACGAGAACGAGCTAAAAAACGAGCTGACCAAAAAAGCGGCGATTCCGGCGGCGGCGGAATGAGTCAGGATATTATATCGGTCGGTTTTAAGTTTTTTGATTTCACCGAAGCCGAGCTTGAAAATGCCGAAAATAAAACACGAAAAAAATATTCCGCCGATAACTCCAAGCTCGGTCAGAATTTGTAAATATTCGTTGTGCGCCCGTTCGGGTAACCGCCAATCCTGCTGCGCCGCGAGCGATTTGTTGGCTTGATCAACCGAAAATGATTGGCGGTATTTATTAAATTCCAGACCGAAATTATCCGCGCCGACTCCCAATAAACGGTTTTGCGAAAACATTTCCAATCCGACTTGATAAAAAAGAAGCCGGATGTTTTGCGAAACGCTGTTGTCCGCGCTTTTATCAACTTGCGAAGCGAACCGGCTAATCGTCGTGGCTTTGTTTTCGGTCGAGCTAAAGATTGGAAATTGAACCGCGGCGGCTAGCAAAACAATTCCAAAAGCGGCTAATACGAGCCGCTTTTTTTCGACAAAAGTTTTTCCGGTGAAAACTCTCAGCGAAACGAAAACAAACAATCCGACCAGCGATGCCAGCAAAGCGCTGCGGCTCGTGGTAAATAAAATTGCGAGCCACAAGGCGAATGTAATTGAAATCGCCCAAATTAACCGTTTACCTTTTAATCTGAGAATGAAAGAGAAAAATAAAGGCAGCAGAGCGGCGAAAATTTCGGCGTATCTGCTGTAACGAAAGCCGAACGGCTCGATTACTGTTTCCGAGAATGTAAATTCGAGAACGCACGATGCGGAAATGATTGCGATTACTGCGCCGAGCGACGCAACGCTGATTTTAAATAATTTTTTATCGGAAACGATTCGGGCGGCGAAAAGGAAAAAAATTAGGTAGCCAGCCCAAACCAGAGTATGATGAACGACCGATAAAATTGAGCCAGCCCAAAAAGCCGAAGCCGCGCTCCAGAGAATCAAAGCGCAGCAGGGAAGAAATATTAAGGTGGAAACTTGTTTTGAGATTGAAAATTGGCGTTCGTTTTTTCGCGTTTGAATTAAAAAGCAGAATAATAAAAGGGAAAGAATTGCCGAGGTTGCTAATTCTACCTTCCACGGATGACCGACGAGCACAATCGGAGCGGGAAATGGAATCAGTGGAGACGCAATGACAAACGCCCAAAGCGCGCAAATCCATTTCAGAAAAGAATATGTGGCGTTTGATCTTGCCGGTAATCCTTCTTTTCGGTCATTTTGTTCACTCATAATAAAGAGAAAATAACGCGGTTTGAGCAAATTTCAGAGCGGTTGAGTTTGAGTCAGAACCGCCTGCGGTAGCGAGCGGTTTTACTCTTGGCATCAACCGCCCGCTACCGCAGGCGATTCTGACTTTAGATTTTTTATCTTTTGAAGTGAAAAAGAGAAACACGCTAAATGCTTCTCTTTTCGTTTTTCAAATTAGCAAATAGGGAAAATGTCACTAAACATTTTCCCTATTATTAAACTCTTTGCAGAGAGTGAAGTTTTAGTTGTTCAATGCGGCGCTGGCTGCGACTCCTCCAACAACTGCACCACCAGTTGTTGTGAAAGTTCCGGCGGTACCAGTGCCGTAGTAAAGTACGCCTTCGGTTTCAATCGCGAAATCACGAGTTCCCGTTGCCGTTACGCCCGACGTTGTGGCAGGAATCGCAACAGCTGCGAAGGTCGCTGGAGTTCCCGCTGCGGTATCTTTAGCTTTAACGCTGACGTCGAATTTATAGCCGCTTTTAGTTTTGCCTCCCAAAACGCTGTCAACTAATTGTTGACCTTTTAGAGCGGTCAAATCACCATAGTTGCCGTTGCCACTTGTGGCTTGATAGGTCATTTGCGCGCCGTGGATGGTGCGCAGCGAGGAAACTGCCGAGCCTTCATTGGCAGAACGACGTGCGGCGAGCAGGTTGGGGATGGCGATGGCGGCGATGATGCCGATGATGACGACGACGATGAGTAATTCGATGAGCGAGAAGCCTTGTTGATTCTTTTTCATTTGTGTTTTCTTTTTTCTCCTTGGTTTTTACTTGAGCAGATTGTTTTGAATTTTTACTGCGGCAGCGAGGTTTGAAGCTTTTCGCCTTCCCGCTCGCAGGGTTGCTGTCCGTCTAGTTAACAAACGTCGTGCCACAACGGAATAAATTTTCAAATAATTGCAGAAATGCCGATAAAACCTGTGTTTTGTAAAAAGAAAAAATATACACACGGTTTTATAAATTAATCCCCAAATTGTTATTTAACAGTTTTCGGCATTCAAGCGGTGACGAAATATGTCATCTTTGGTTGGAGTGCAGACAAACTGATTTAATTGAGAGTGTAATGCTCCGGCAATTTAAAAAAGAGGCTCGACTAAAGCCTCTTTTTTACTTTTCTTTATAATGCCGGTTTAAATTCGCTTTAAACTCATTGCATTCGCATTTGCGCTGAAACGGTGCGGATGTTGTGTTTGTCGAGGAGATGGCGCAGCGAGCGAACGCTCATTTTGAGCAGCTCGGCGGCTTTTGTTTGATTGCCGCCGGTGAGCCGGAGCGATTCGAGAACGTAGGTTTTTTCAAGCTGGTCGAGATGAACGGTCAAATCAATTCCGTCGTCGGGAAGCGTAAATTCCGAGCTGATGCGCGCCGGGCTGTAGTTTGTAACGTGGTCCGGAAGTCGTTCGGGCTGAATTTCGGGCGTGCGTTCGAGCGCGACGGCGCGTTCGATGGTGTGTTCAAGCTCGCGGACGTTGCCGTGCCAGGCGTAGTTTTCCAGAAGCTGCATCGCGCGCTCGGAAATGCCGCAATTGCGCCCGGTTTGCTGGCAGAATTTGCCTACGAAATGATTCGCCAGATCGCGGATGTCTTCTCGCCTTTCTCTGAGCGGCGGCAGGTGAATCGGAATCACCGAGATTCGGTAAAATAAATCTTCGCGGAAGCTGCCGTCTTTGGTCATCGCTCCCAAATCTCGGTTGGTCGCTGCAATGACGCGCGTGTCGAACAGAGTTTCTTCGTGCGCGCCGACCGGGCGCACACGTTTTTCCTGCAAGACGCGCAATAATTTGACCTGCATCGTCGGCGACATCTCGCCGATTTCATCGAGAAAAATCGTGCCTTTGTTGGCGGCTTCAAACAAGCCTTTGCGATTTGCGGTCGCGCCCGTAAAAGCGCCTTTGACATAGCCGAAAAGCTCGGATTCGAGCAAAGTTTCGGTAAATGCGCCGCAGTTGATCGAGATAAAAGGTTTCTCGGCGCGAGGGCTGCAATCGTGAATCGCGCGGGCGACCAATTCTTTACCCGTCCCGCTTTCGCCCGTAATTAAAATGGTTGACTGGACTTCGGCGACGGTTTCAATCATCTGGAAAACCGCCTGCATTTTGTCCGAACGCCCGATGATGTTCGACAGATTTCCGCGGTCGCGCTGAGCGCGCCGGAAAGCGTGGTTTTCGCGGACGAGCGATTGTTTTTCCAGAGTCTTTTTGACGATGAGCTTTAATTCGTCAACGTCGAACGGTTTCTGCACAAAATCGTCCGCGCCTAATTTAAAAGCCTCGCGCGCGGTTTCGACGTTGGCAAAAGCTGTCATCAAAACAAAACCGATGTCCGGCGCGGTTTCGTGCGCCGCGCGCAGAAGCGCGATGCCATCCATATCCGGCATTTTTACGTCCGAGATGATTAAATCGGTCTGCTCTTCGGCGAGCATCCGCACGCCCTCGCGCCCGTCGCGCGCGGTTCGCACGTTGTGACCTTCGCCTTGAAAAACGAGGGAGAGAAGTTGTCGGTAGCTTTGTTCGTCGTCAACAATCAGTAAGTTTGCCATTTGAAAAATGCCTGAAATTTTTTTAGAAGAGTGGAGAAAAATATCTCAAATCAAATGTAATTTTTTGCGGTCGAATCGGAGATGACTTTCGTATCGTCGAAAACCTTTACGCCGTCGAGGGGAACCGGGGGAAGTTTAAATGTCTGGTGCGCTTGTTTATCCGTTTGCTGCGCCGAGTTCGCTTTGGCTTCTATCGGCAATTCAACCGTAATTGTCGTGCCTTTATGTTCCTGACTTCGAACGTTGATTGTGCCGTTGTGATCGCGGATGATTTGATAAACGATTGATAATCCTAAACCGGTTCCGCCCGTGGTCGATTGCGAAAACGGCTCAAACAGGCGCTCGACCTGCGCGGCGGGCATTCCGCAGCCGGTGTCGCTGAAAAGAATTTGCAGGCGGTTGTTGTTCAAACACTTCAGCTTAATCGCCAATTCGCCGCCGTCGGGCATCGCCTGCACGGCATTGCGCGCCAGATTCCAGAAAACTTGTTTGAGACCGGCGGCGTCCGCCGTAGCTAAAACCGACTCGTCCGGCAAATCTTCGATTAAATTATGCACCGAGCGCAAATCCGGGCTGTGCCGGAGCAAGGTAATTGACTCGCGCAATGTTTCGCAAACGTCCGTTTCGGTAATCTCGCCTTTTTTCGGGCGCGCGTAAGTCAAAAAATTGGTGATAATCGTGTTCAAGCGGTCGGATTCGCGCATTACGATGTCCATCAATTGAGCTTGCGAAGAGTTTTCCTGCATCGCCGGTTTCAAAACCTGAATCGCCCCGCGCATCGCGCCCAAAGGATTGCGGATTTCGTGCGCGAGTCCGGCGGCGACGCGACCGACGGCTGCTAGCCGGTCTTTGCGCCGAATGCTTTCTTCCATCGCGCGCATATCGGTTAAATCCTGAAAAGTTAAAATCAAACCCGTAGTTTCGCCCGATTCGGAGAACAGCGGCGAGATGCCGTAGCCGAGCCGAATTCCAAAACCATCCGGCGTGCTGAAATCCGCTTCAAAACGCGGCGGCTGCTCGCCTTTTTCCACTGATTCCAGAGCGACGGCAATCGGCTGTTCGATGTTTCCGAGCAGATCGAAAATTTTCCAGCCGCGCACTTCTTCGGATTTATAGCCGGTGATTTCTTCCGCCGCCGAATTGAAAAGATAAATTCTGCCTTCGAGATCGGTCGTCACCAAACCCGAACGGATTGACTGAACGATTCGTTCGTGCAGACGCTGCAAATTCGCCAGATTTTGCTCGGTTTCGAGCAGCCGGACGTTTGAATGAGTATGCCGCTGGGCTAATTGCGCGGCGAGCAAGCCGACAAAAAGAAACGCCGCATCGTGGAAACCGACGATTTGCCACGCGCGACGCATCGTTAATGACGCCGCGCCGACTTCAGACAAACGCGGGATAAATTCGTAAATGACGGCGGTCGAAGTCGCCGTGAAAATCAGCGTGCAGCTAACCGCCGTCAACATCGTTCCGCGAGCGTTGAAAAAGATGCTCGTCAAACAGATGAGAACCGTATAAAGCGTAATGTACGGCGATTTAACGTCTCCGGTCGTCCACACGAGCCACGTAATTAAAACCGTGTCGGTAATAAACTGAGCGGTAAGCTGCGCTAATAAATTGGTTTTTGATTCGACTTTCCACAAACAGAGCGATGCCCAAAATCCTGCGGCGAGCAACAAAGCCACGATGAAAATCAGCAGCGGCGGGTGCGTAAATTCGTTTAAAGAATTTGGAAACGCTTCGCCGTTCCAAAACCAGCTTGCCGCCATCAGCAGAAAAAGCGCGCAAATTCGCCCGATAGCTAATTTTCGAGCCTTTTCATCCAGCGACTTTAAAGCAGAATAATGCGAGTTTTCGTATGACATCCTGTTGACAATCGAGCAAAAAGAAACTTTAACTTGAGGCTTATAATCGCAATCTAACGACTGCGAACAATGTCGGCAAACAAATTTTAACCGAAAAACGGTTTGAAATGCTAGCTTTAAAAAAATGAACAAAGAACAAGTTGATAATTCACCGAAATTTGACCGCCGCCCGTGGGGCAGCTTCACGGTTTTGGACGAAGGCGCGGGCTTCAAAGTCAAACGCATCGAAGTTCTCCCGGGCAAGCGTTTAAGCTACCAAAAACACCGTCACCGCAACGAACATTGGTTCGTCGTTACGGGAACGGCAAAGGTTACGCTCAACGACGAAACGATTTTCGTCGAAACCGACAAGACGATTGATATAAAAATCGGCGATGCGCACCGCGTCGAAAATCCATCGGAAACCGAAGATTTAATTTTTATCGAAATCCAAAGGGGCGATTATCTCGGCGAAGACGACATCATTCGTCTCGAAGATGATTTTGGGAGAATTGAAAAGTAAAAATTAAGAATGAAGAAATTCTAATTGTATTGAAAAAAAAGATTAAAACGGGAAGTGAGTAAACTGTTCACTGTCAACTATAAACTATCAACTGATTTGCAGGAAATAATTGCAAATCAGTTGATAGTTTATAGTTGACAGTTGAGAGTTCTCCGCTTTCTTTACCGTAACCTTACTCTTTAACTTTTTTGTTAATATTTCTATTTCTTAATTTGCCGAAAGACTTCTTCCGGCGTAATTGCGGTCATACAGCGATGGTCAATCGGGCAATCGCGCAGCATACAAGGCGCGCAGGCTGGCGGTTTGCGGACGATTTCCGCTAAATCCGAAAACGGGCGAGTCGTAGCGGGAATTGTCGGACCGAAAACGACGACGGTTTTTGTTCCGACAGCAGGAGCGATGTGCGCCGGTCCGGTGTCGTTTGTGATCAGCAAATCCGCCAAACTTAAAATCGCCGTTAATTCGGCGAGAGTTGTTTTTCCGGTCAATAAAATTAATTTTGATTTGGCGTTTTTGGCGACTTCTGCGGAAACTTCCAACTCGTCGGGCGCGCCGACTAAAACGACGTTTGCCGTGTCACTGAACAAATTTGCAAGCGCGGCGTATTTTTCCGCGCCCCAGCGTTTGGCGCGGCTGTTGGTCGAACCGGGGCAAAGCGCGATGATTTTTCGTTTGAAATCAACTCCGTTTTCCAGCAAAAAACTCCCAGCCGCCGATTTTCTTTGTTCCGAAACGACGAGAGAAATGTCCGGCTCGCGCTCGAAAACATTGGTTTTTCCCGAAAGCAGTTTTTCGAGTTCGGCGACAATGTTCAGATAATAAAAAACTTCGTGGCGCTCGCTTTTCCATTTTGGAACGTTTAAAGCGTGCGTCAGCAGGAAACCGCGATTGTCGGTTTTATAACCGATTCGATTTTTCACTTTACCGAGCTTTGCCGCGAGCGCCGATTCAAAAGAATTTGGCAGCAAAACTGCTAGATCAAATTCTCGTTCGCGCCAGTATCGCGCGTTGCGGCGAACGGTTTGAAAAACGTTTTTTCCGCGCTCGTAAATCAAAACGTCGTCGAGAAAATCCGCATCTTCAAAAAGCCCGGCAAGATTTTTTCGAGTGCAAAGCGTAATCCTTGCGTCAGGTAAAACACGCCGCAATTCGCGCAAAGCCGGAACCGACATTGCGGCGTCGCCGACCCAGTTTGTTCCGCGAACGACGACTCGTTTTATTTCTTCGATTTTCACAACAGAGTTCTCAAACCGTCTTCGAGTGAAACGGCGGGCTGCCAATTCAGTTCGTCTTTGATTTTCGTCAAATCCGTAACGTAATTTAGCGGCACGGGCGCGGGCAAAGATTCACTTGAAATCACGGCTTGCGCGCCCATTATTTCTTCGAATTTCGCCAAAAGCTCGCGCAATGACAAAGCGTTTTCGCGCCCGCCGCCGAGATTGTAAAAACCGTGAACGATTTCCGAATCAACAAAAGCGCGGCACGCGCGAGCGAAATCTTCGACGCTCAAAATGTCCCGAATCGGCTCTCCCGCAAGCGGCAAACGAACCGGAACGCCGAATTTAACGGCTTCGGCGTAAAACGTCACGAAATTCGGCTCGTTGCCTTCACTTAAAGGCGCATAAACGGTTGAAAGCCGGAAAATGCACGAACGGAAATTTCGTTCGTGAGCGTAAAACTCAACGTATTTTTCGGCAATCAGCTTTGACCATTCGAGCGCGTTTTGCCCATGAAAATCGGTTCGACAGCCTTCCGGCACTTCCGCGTAATCATCGGCAAAATGCCCGTAAACGTCTTTGGTCGAAGCGAAAATAAATACCGAATTCGGCGACATTGCGCGCAGCAAATTGACCGTCCCTTCGACATTGACGAGAAAACATTGCTCTGCGGCTTCGGGCGATTTGTCGAGATACGCGGCGAGATGAATCACGACATCATAATCGGAAACCGCCTGCGCGTCGTTGAGATTTAAAACGTCAAAACCCGAACGCCGCGAAAAATCGTCCGCGCCGAAAAAACGCCGCATGTGAGTTCCCAAAAAACCGCTGTCGCCAGTCACTAAAACTTTCATTAAGCTAATTCTATCAATTTCCGCACTGCTTCGGCGCGTCTGATGATTATGAACAATCTGCCTTCAATAATTTTGACTTTGCCAGCAGATTGAAAAAATTATTACGCTAACTTTCGTGTAACAGCAGCCTTGTTTTGTAAAGCGTAAAAAATCGAACGGTTAAGCGAAAACGACGCATCAAAAGAAGTCAGGATTGATAATTGGGATTTAAAATTCCAATTATCAATCCTCGATTGACTTCGGGGGCTGTCAAATTTCGGGCTAGACACTCGCAAAACAAAGGTTTATAAGTTTCTCAAGCGGTTTGTTCCGCAGTTTCAGAGGGAAATTATGGTGACAACGCTCAAAATCGAAAAAATTGGCGATAAATTCGTCTTGCCGTTAAGCGAAGAAATGCTTCAAAAGCTAGGCGTTTCAAACGGTGGGGAAATAGAAGCGATTGATTTTGAAGACCACATCGAACTTCGCGGTTCGCAAAACGACAATGAACGCCGACAAGAATTTAGAAAGCTCGCCGACGAAATGTTTGAAGATTACAAAGAGCTTTTCGCGGCTCTCGCCGAAGGCGCGAAATGAGCGATGAAAAAATTGTTTTTGTCAGCAAAGAGGAGGCTCTCGAATTGCACCACGATTCGATTGAAAAATTCGGCGGCTCGCGCGGATTACGTGATAGAGGAGCATTTGAGTCGGCTTTAAATGCGGCGGAAAATCTTCATCATTACGAAAACGCAAATTTAACAGTTTGCGCCGCGACTTACGCTTTTCATCTCTGTCAGGCTCATGCTTTTGTTGACGGCAACAAGCGCGTCGCGGCAGCCGTTTCAATTTTATTTTTGCGTCGTAACGGCGCGAAAATTACCGCGTCAATCGAAAAGTTAATCGAGCTTTTTCTACAAATCGCCGCGGGCGAAATGACACGTGAAGCGGTCGAACAATTTTTCGTCGAAAACGTAAAAATAAAAAGTTAAATATCACGAATGGCAACACGCATTCCGGTTCAACCGCCGACTAAAATAAGCAAGACTCGCTCTTCGCGCCGCCCAAATCAGCGCCGCGCCGTCAAATTTATTCAGCCGGACGAGCCGCGCTGGAAACGTGCGGCGCGCAAAATCAGAAATTTTCTGACGCATCCGGGCTTTTATGTCCCGGTCATCGTTCTTGCGGTCGGCACAATTTTGACGCTCGCTTATTTTTGGATGGAATATTCCGAGCGAGTTGACCGGCTTCTTAACGGCGAGGTTTTTACACGCTCAGCCGGAATTTACGCCGCTCCGAAAACCCTGCGCGATGGCGAAAGCATCAACCCGAATGAGTTGACGGCTTATTTGAAAAGCGCCAATTATGTTGATAAATCTCAGGCGGCGAGCGAAAATCGCGGGCGATTTCGATTAGCAAACAACACGCTCGAAATCGAACCGGGCGAAGATTCGAGTGTTGACGGGAAACAAACTTTCGCGCCCGTCAGAGTGCGGTTTTCTAAAGACGGAAAAACAGTCGCCCAAATCGAAAATCTGACGACGCAGGAAAAATTAAAATCCGCGCAGCTTGAACCGCGTTTGCTTTCGTCCGTACTGGGCGAAGACCGCGAAAGACGAAAAACCGTCGCTTTTAACGATTTGCCCTCTATCCTTATCAAAGCGATTACGACGACCGAAGACCGGGCGTTTTTTGAGCATTACGGCATCAATGTGCGCGGCATTTTACGCGCCCTTTGGCGACGCGTTGACAGGGAAGCCGAGAATTCCCCGCTTGCCAATCAAGGCGGCTCGTCAATCACGCAGCAATTGGTTAAAAATTTGCTTCTTTCGCCGGAAAAAAGCCCCACGCGGAAAGCGCAGGAAGCGTTAATGTCGGTGATTTTGGAAACGAGACTGCCGAAAGAAAAAATCTTTGAGCTTTACGCAAATCAAATTTATCTTGGACAGCAAGCCGGATTTTCCATTAACGGCGTCGGCGAAGCCGCCAACGCTTATTTCGGCAAAGACGTGACGGCTCTGAATTTGTCGGAATCGGCGTTTTTAGCCGGAATTATCCGCAGCCCGAATCGTTACAATCCATATAAAAATCCAGACAAAGTTAAAGAACGTCGCAATCAGGTTTTGGATTCGATGGTTGAAGCGGGCGTCGTTTCACGCGCCGAAGCCGACGCGGCGAAAGCCTTGCCTTTGACTTTGAACCCGCCGCAAAAACGCGAAGAATTAACAGACACGCCGTATTTTACCGAGTTCGCGCAATCGCAGCTTGGAAACGTCGTAGCCGACCCGGAAGCGGTTCAGCATTTGCGCGTTTACACGACGCTCGATCTGGAATTGCAAAAGGCGGCGCACGAAGCTGTGACAAAACGGCTCGACAGACTCGACAAAGCATTTAAAAACAAAGCCGGTTTAAACGCCGCGCTGGTTGCAATCCGCCCGAAAACCGGCGAAGTCGTGGCGATGATCGGCGGGCGCGATTATCTGCAAAACCAATTTAACCGCGCGACCGATGCCCAGCGTCAGCCCGGTTCTGTTTTCAAACCGTTTGTCTATGCGACCGCCATCAATACGGCTTACGATCCGACGCCGCGCGTTGTCACCGCCGCAACGGTTTTCAAAGACGAGCCGAAAATTTTCACCTATGGCAGCGAAACTTACAAACCGAATAATTACGGCGATTTTTTCTCGAACAAACCCGTGACGGTGCGCGATGCGCTCGTCAAAAGCAAAAACACGATCACGGTTGATCTGGCGATGGAATTAAACGTCGGCAAAGTAATGAATCTGGCGGCAAAAGCCGGTTTGCCGAAAGTGCCGAAAGCATATCCTTCGATGGCGCTCGGAACGGCGGAAGCGACGCCTTTGCAAATGGCGTCGGCTTACACGGCGTTCGCCAATCTCGGACAGCGCGCCGCGCCGAACACAATCGCGCGCGTGACGACCGGCGACGGAACGACGGTTGCCGCGCCCTCGCCGCAAAAAACGGACGTTTTGCGCCCGGATGTCGGCTACATAATGGTTGATATGATGAAAGATGTCGTCAACCGAGGAACCGCAGCCGAGCTGCGCGCGTGGGGTTTTAGAAACGTCACAAACAAAGTCGGTATTGCCGGAAAAACCGGAACTTCGCGCGACGGCTGGTTTGTCGGTTTTACGCCCGAACTCGTCTGCGCGGTTTACGTCGGGTTTGACGACGGCGACGATCTCGGAATGAAAGGCTCGGATTCGGCGATGCCGATTTGGGCTGATTTTATGCGTGCCGCGCTTGACGCGCACCCGGAATGGAACGGCGATTGGGCAATGCCCGCCGGAATCGAACGAGCCGAGATTGACATCACAACCGGAAAAGTCGTTGCCGCCGGAGAAAATGCAGTTTCAACGACGCCTTCGCCAACGCCGGATGTAATTCCGTCGGAAACTTCCGAAAATTCGGACGCAGCACAAAACGGAGTTCCGGCTGAAAATCGGCGAATGGAATTATTCATCACCGGAACCGTGCCGAATCGCGCGAGTCTTTCCGATACGGACGAAACTACTTTGATTGACGAGCCGGAAACTTTTCCGACTCCGCTCGAATCGCCGACGCCGTTTGAAACCGCTCCGCCGGAAATGATTTATCCCCAGCCGACCTTGCCGCGGTCAACGCCCGTTCGCAGACAAAGCAATTCGCCGCAGTACGACGAACAACCGCCTCCGCCGGCGCAGCGTTCAAACACAATTCTTTTGCAGATTTGCTCGAAAACCGGCTTTATCGCGGCTTCTTCGTGTCCGACGACCAGAGCGAGAACTTTCCGAATGGGCGAAGAACCGACACAGTTTTGCCGACCGGAATATCATCAGCGATAAAACGCAAATCGGTTTTTAATGAATGCGAACCGGAAATAGAAAAACTTTGCGCCCTTTGCGATCAGCTTTGCGTCCTTTGCGGTTAAGTCTTTATCAGAATTAAACCGCAAAGAGCGCAAAGACGAATTTGATTTCTCAGATTTTACTTTTGATTTGCATCACGAGCAGTCGGTAATTCGTATTTATGCAGGATGTAATCGTTTTAGGCGCGGGCGCAGCCGGATTGTCAGCCGCGTTGTGGTGCGACGAGCTTGGGCTGAAAACTTCGGTTTTGGAGCGTGAGCCGGAAATCGGCGGACAACTTTTGCGAATTTACAACGCGATTGAAAATCATCTCGGTGCTCCGCGAGCGCAAAACGGGCGCGAGCTGCGCGACCGTATCGCCGAGCAAATTGAGCGACGGAATTTTCAATTGCGGCTCAATGTGAACATTGATTCGGTTGATTTACCGGCAAAAACGGTTTCTCTTGCGGGCGGCGAAAGCCTGTCGGCTCGCGCTCTGGTTTTAGCAACAGGCGTTCGCCGCCGGACATTGAATGTTGCCGGCGAAACCGAATTTCGCGGGCGCGGAATTTTGGAATCTGGAAAACGCGACGCTTTTCAGACTGAAGGGAAAACCGTTTGCGTTGTCGGTGGCGGAGACGCGGCGGCGGAAAACGCTTTGATTTTGGCTGAACGGGCGGCGAAAGTCTATCTCATTCATCGCAGCGGCGAGTTTCGCGCCCGGACGGAATTTTTAGACAAAATCAAAGAAAATACGAAAATCGAAACCTTGACGGAAACTCGCGTAAATAAAATTCTCGGCGGCGAAGCGGTTGAAAAAATCGAATTGCAAAATCGAGACGGCGAAGCTTTTCAAATTGCGGTCGAGGCAATCGTGATTCGCATTGGAGTCGAGCCGAATACAGAGCTTTTTCGCGGGCAAATCGAACTTAATAACGACAATTACATAAAAATAAACAGCCGCTGCGAAACGAATCTGGAGAACGTTTTTGCAGTCGGCGATGTCGCAAATCCGATTGCGCCAACCATTAGCAGCTCCGTCGGAATGGGAGCGACTGCCGCCAAAGTTATTTTTGACAAATTCTGAATTACAAATATTTTCAATCGCTGCTTTTAATCTTCAGAATTTATTTGGAAAAAATCTGAAAATTTGAATATCTCGTAAGCTGCGTCTCTGCTGCAAGCGTTGTTTTGAGAAACTAATTTCTTAAATTGAAAAGATTTAAGACATTGGAATACGTGCGCCCTCAGGCTGGTATGAAAAATGCGTAAATAATTTCGGACATTCTCATTGCGGTTTGTTTAATAAAACAAAATCGTCCGCGCTATTTTACAACTCAGGAAATCAGGAGAGAATTATGAAAATCAAAAAGCTTGTTTCCAGCGGAGTTTGGCTGGTTGTCGCTGTGATTTTATCGTCTTTTTTGACGTTGCAAATATCAGGACAAACCGGCGCTTCAGGCGTTTCGGGAACGGTTCAAGACCCTCAAGGCAACGCCATCGCCAATGCAACGGTGCGGCTTATCAACGATGAAAAAGGTTTTTCGAGAACTTTAACTACAAGCGCAGATGGGACTTTTAATTTTGCTTCGATTCCGCCCGATACTTATCGAGTGGAAGTGGAGGCTTCCGGCTTCAAACGCTCGGTTTTAACAAATATTGGAGCATTGATTGATAAACCGACGGAAGCCAATGTGGTTCTTGAAGTCGGCAGCGTCACCGAAACCGTCAGCATTACCGCCGACGCCATCGAATCAATCATCAACACGCAGGACGCAAGCCTCGGCAATACTTTTCAAGCCAGGCAGATTCAAGAATTACCCACTGATTTGCGTAACATTCCGAGCCTGCTCAGCCTTCAGCCCGGCGTTACCCGTCAAGGTTACGTTAACGGCGGGCGCTCAGACCAGGCAAACATCACGCTTGACGGTATTGATACCAACGAACAGCAAACCGGAGCCGCTTTTTCTTCGGTTCTTCGCATCACCGCCGAGTCAATCGAAGAATTTCGCGTGACGACTTCAAACCCGAACGCGGCTCAGGGACGATCTTCGGGAGCGCAGATTTCGCTTTCGACCAAAGGCGGAACGAACGAATTTCGCGGCGCGCTGTTTGAATTTTATCGTCCGACATTCGGTTCAGCCAACACGTTTTTCAATAATCGAGACGGCGTTGAGCGACCGAGTCTGGCGCGTCACGTTTTCGGCGGCGCTATCGGCGGACCGATTGTTAAAAATAAAGCGTTTTTCTTTTATTCATTTGAAGGACAGCGCGAACGTTCCGAAACGTCCGTGACGCAAATCGTCCCGCTCGCAAGTTTGGGACGCGGCGAGTTTCAAGCGCGCGATGTCAACGGCAATGTTGTTTCGCTAAATCTGGCGCAGCTCAACACTATTTACGCCGCCGCCGGAATAAACCCGGCATCACTTGCCATATTAGCCGATGCCGCACGCCGTTATCCGGCAAACGATGCAAGCCAAGGCGACCAGTTAAATACCGGAGGTTTTCGTTTTAATGCCAAAACACCGGAAGATTTGAACACGCATATTGTGCGTTTCGATTACAACATCAACGCCAATCAAACATTTTTCGCTCGCGCAAATTACCAGAACGACAGCACCGTGCTGGCGCAGGCTTTTCCCGATACGCCCTCGCCCGAACTCTGGTCTCACAATACGGGGCTTGCCGTCGGACACAACTGGACAATCGGCAATAACAAAGTCAACAGCTTCCGCTATGGTTTAACTCGACAGGCTTTCACGTCGGGCGGCGACGCCAACGAAAACCTTGTGAGTTTTCGCTTTGTTTATACGCCTTTCAATTACACTTACACCTTGAGCCGCGTCACGCCGGTGCATAATTTCACCGATGATTTTACGTGGACGACCGGCAACCATACCGTCCAATTCGGCGGTAATTTCAGAATCATTCGCAACAAACGCAGCGATTCGGGTCCGGCTTTCGACACCGCCGTCATCAATCCCTCGTACTACTCCGGTTCGGGGCGTTCGCTGATTACGCCGTTGCGCAACGCAGGTCACAATATTTCTTCGACGAACCTGGACGCGCAAGCCGCGATTGCTGCGCTGATCGGGCGTTTTTCGCAATACAACGCGAACTATAATTACGACCTGAGCGGGAACGTTCTGCCCACCGGGACAGCCATCGAAAGAACCTTTGCCAGCGAAGAGTATGAGCTGTACGCGCAGGATTCGTGGAAAATACGACAGGATTTAACCTTAAACTTAGGTTTGCGTTATTCCTTAAGCCGTCCGGTTTACGAAACGCAGGGCTACCAAATTCGTCCGACGATTCCGCTCGGTGATTATTTCGAGCAGCGAGTCGAAAGCTCACAAAACGGAAAAGCTTTTAACGAGCTGATTCAATTCGAGCTTGCCGGTCCGAAGCACGGTAAACCGGGCTTTTACAACTGGGACAAAAACAATCTCCAGCCGCGCATTTCAGCCGCCTGGTCTCCCGGTTTTAAATCCGGCTTCCTGGGCAAACTGTTCGGCACGGACAATGAATCGGTTTTCCGCGGCGGATTCTCGGTCTTGAACGACTATTTCGGTCAACAGCTTGCCGTTACTTTCAATGCTTTAAGCACGCTCGGATTTACGACTGCTTCGGAAATCGGTCCGAACACCTACAACGTTACAAGCAGTCTCGGACCGCGCTTCACAGGATTGGGACAACGCATCAACAATTTCCCCGGAATCCAGCCTTTAGCGAATCGTTTCCAAACTCCGGCTGACGAAACAACTCGCATCGAATCGTCGCTCGATTCGACGCTCGTTTCGCCGACTCACTATAACTGGAGCCTTACTTACGGTCGCAGACTTCCCGCCGGTTTGTATGTCGAAGCGTCGTATGTCGGTCGCCGCGCCCGCAACTTGTTGGCGACGCGCGACATAATGGCGTTTAACAATTTGGTTGATCCGAGTTCGGGAGAAGACTGGTACACCGCCGCCGGAAAGATTTACGATCTGTACTACTCGAACGCAAATCCGAACTCGGTTGCGCCGATTCCGTATTTTGAAAATCTTTTCCCCGGTATTGGAGCCGTGTTTTACGAGAACCCGAATTTATCGGCTACTCAAACGGTTTTGCGATTAACCCGTGACGAAACATTCGGCGATTGGACATACTTACAACAGTTGCTCGATGACGATTTTAGCGGTCAAAATCGTTGGGCGAACCGTTTCATTCACCCGCAATACGCCGCTTTTTCGGCGTTCAGCACAATCGCCAAGTCAAATTATCACGGCGGAAATCTAACTGTTCGCCAGCGTTTGGGTACAGCCTTAACTCTGGATTTTAATTACACCTTCGCCAAATCAATGGACGATGCTTCGGGTCTGCAAACCAGCGGCACATACGGCTCGGCGTTGATTTTAAATCCGCTTCGTCAGCAGGACAGCTACGCCCCGTCGGATTTCGACGTGCGCCACACGATTAACGCCAACGCTATCTGGCAAATTCCGATTGGCAGAGACCGCAGATTTTTCGGCGGTATGAACAGATGGGCTGATGCAGTAGTCGGCGGTTGGCAGCTTGCCGGAATTTACCGTTGGAATACCGGTTTGCCATTCTCGAACCTGATTGACCTGGCGGGATGGGCGACAAACTGGCAGATTCGTTCGAGAGCCGTCAGAACCAGACCGATTCAAACTTCGATTACGCGCGGAGAAAACGGTCAGCCGCCGAATGCCTTCTCGAATCTCGATGATTTGATAAACTCGGTTCGCCCGCCGCGTCCGGGCGAAACCGGCGACCGCAACGTTTTCCGAGGTCCCGGATTCTCAACTCTGGATATGAGCTTGTCGAAGGTTTTCACGATGCCCTGGAGCGAAAACCACAGGCTGCAATTCCGTTGGGAAGTATTTAACGTATTTAACCGCCAATACTTCTCGAACGCTTCGATTTCAGCGTTTAGCATTACGCCGGACATTCCGCTTTCAAACAGTCAACTGACTTCTGGAACCGGCGTGTTTACGGATATTCAAGGCGCTCCGCGCCGGATGCAATTCGGCTTGCGCTACTCTTTCTAAATTAATCGAAAATGATTTTTGAGGCTGGGGTTTTTAAAAACCCAGCCTTTTTTTATAAATTGGCGAGACGGCTTTTCGGGTAAGGATTAACCATTAACATTTTATGCAACGGCGGCTGCTTCGGCTTGGGCTTGCAGTTTTTCGGTTTGGAAATGCGCGACGACAGCATTGATGATTTCGTCCAAAGCGCCTTCCATTACCAAATCAAGCTGGTGCAAAGTCAAACCGATACGGTGGTCGGAAACGCGATTTTCTTTAAAATTATAGGTGCGGATTTTCTCGGAACGATCACCGCTGCCGACCATTGATTTGCGCTCCGAAGCCATCGCATCGTGCTGCTTTTGTTCTTCCATTTCCTGCAAGCGCGAACGCAAAACGCGCATCGCTTTTTCGCGGTTCTTAATTTGCGATTTTTCGTCCTGCATCGAAACGACCAGCCCGCTCGGCATATGCGTGATGCGAACTGCGGAATACGTTGTATTTACCGATTGACCGCCGGGACCGGATGAGCAAAATGTGTCTATCCGCAAATCGTTTTGGTTAATTTTAATGTCAACTTCTTCGGCTTCGGGCAAAACGGCGACTGTAATTGCCGAAGTGTGAACTCGCCCCTGCGTTTCGGTCGCCGGAACTCGCTGAACGCGATGGACGCCTGATTCGTAACGCATTTTTGAATAGACGTGGTCGCCTTCGATAACGACCACAGCGTCTTTCATTCCGCCGACGCCGGTTTCGGTCATTTCCAGAATCTCGAATTTCCAGCGCTGGCGTTCGGCGTAACGAGCGTACATTCTGAGAACTTCCGCCGCAAAAAGTGTAGCTTCGTCGCCGCCCGTTCCCGCGCGAATTTCGAGAATCACGTTTTTCTCGTCGTTCGGGTCTTTCGGGAGCAGCAAAACTTTTAATTCTTCTTCGGCTTTCGGCAGTTTTTCTTCAATTTCGGCGATTTCGAGATTCGCCATCTCGCTCATTTCGTCATCGTCAGCCATTTCCGCCAATTCGCGCGCGCCTTCCAAATCCGCCTGCAGCTTTCTCACTTCACGAAATTTTTCCACGATTTCGCCGAGCGCGCGATGCTGTTTCATCGTTTTCGCGTACGTTGACATATCGTCAGTGATTTCGGGCGAGGAAATCAGCGCAGTCAATTCTTCGTAATTTTTCTCAATCTGTTCTAATTGATCTAACATAAAACTTTATTCTTTGATTTCCGGTAAATTGCCGAAAAGCTCGGCAAGCGGCAAACTGAAATTCGGTAAAACATCGCCGCCTTCGAGAACCTCTGATTCGCGTAAAATATTGATTACATTGGTTTGGCGATAAACATAAACGGTTTTGCGTTTCGGGTAAACAACCCATACCAAACGGCAGCCAGCCGCCAAATATAAATCAACTTTTTCAATCAATTCTTCCGACGAATTGCCGGGCGAAGCAACTTCGACAGCCAGATCCGGGGCGGTCGGAAAAAAGCCTTCGGGATAACCGAATTCGGCTAGTTTTTCATTGCTGATAAAAGCCGAATCCGCGCCGCGAAATGTTTTTCCGGTCAAAATGAAACCCGTCTCAGCAGCAACAACCACTCCGAGACGATTCTTTTTAACGAAATCCGTCACAAAATATGACAATTCTTGTGTGACAAGTCCGTGTATAAATCCGGCTGGCATAGTTTTTACTAATTTCCCTTCGACAAGCTCGTGATTTTGCGATAAAGGGGAATTAAAAAACTCTTCCGCCGTCCATTCTTTCGGAGATTGATTTTGCAAAACAGCACTCATAATTTTACCCTTTTAAGCCGTTTGCGGTTCGAGCTTGAGCGATTCGTTCAAGGCTTCGAGCGCGACTTCGAGCTGTTCTTCGTCCGGTTCCTGCGTCGTAATATTTTGCAGCCACAAGCCCGGAAGCGTCATAAATTTGAAAATAAAACTGGTTTCTTTTTTCGCCGCGAAGCGGATAATTTCATACGAAAGCCCCGCGACGACCGGTAGTAATAAGATTCTGACCAGCAAGTTCAAAATCATTGCGTCGAAATTAATCGCCGAAAACAAAACGATTGCGACGAGCATTACGACCATCAAAAACGACGTGCCGCAGCGCGGATGCTGGCGTTTTTGCGTTTTTGCGTTTTTGACTGTCAGCGCCAAGCCGTTTTCCCACGCAAAGACGGTTTTGTGTTCCGCGCCGTGATATTCAAAAACTCGCCGGATGTCTTTCAAATATGAAAAGCTGAAAATCATCGTGACAAAAAACAGCATTCGAATTAAACCGTCAATCAAATTAAAAGCCAGCCACGAATGCGGTTTGATTTCATATAAATAAGCGCGAATTGTTTGCCACCAGTTTGCGTCCGCCGCCAGCATCGGAGCTTCAGCCCAGCCTGCCGCGATAAACAAAACGTTTGTTAAAAGCAGTGGCGCGACGATAAAAAGCAAAATGTTAAAACCGAGCGCGAAAATAATCGAGCCGATTGTCGAGGCGGATTGTTTCGGTTTTTTCGTTTCGCTTTTTTCCGGCAAAACGACTTTAGCCGGAGCTTTGCGAAACTGTTCAAAATTTTCAGTGCCTTCGGCAAACGCGGGTTTTAATTCAAACTCTGCGGCTTTGACGCGCGCTTTTTCCGTTTCCGCGTCTTCCTCGGCAATGTTTGCTGAGTAATTCAGGGCTTTAACGCCGAGCGCCATTGATTGCACGAGCGTTGCACCGCCGCGTAAAATCGGCAGCTTTAAAAGCGGATATTTATCGCTCAGTCGCGGCAAACTTTCCGACGTATGAACAATCGAGCCGTCTTTGCGCCGCACGGCAATCGCATACGCGGACGGCGTTCGCATCATCACGCCTTCCATCACGGCTTGCCCGCCGACAATCAGGTCGCGTTCAAGCATAAAATATAAACTCAGCAGCTTTTTCATATTTTGAATTTTAGATTCTGGATTCGAGATTTGAGATTAGAGGAAATCGCACATAAATAAGACAATTAAATCGAGCGAAAATCCAAAATCGCAAATCTAAAATCAGAAATAAAAAGACCGACGCCGACGATTCTTCGCTTTTCTTCTCACGGTAAATTTTACACGAAGAGAGGAA
The DNA here is from genome assembly GCA_036387135.1 of Pyrinomonadaceae bacterium. Taxonomy (GTDB): domain Bacteria; phylum Acidobacteriota; class Blastocatellia; order Pyrinomonadales; family Pyrinomonadaceae; genus JALZCH01. The sequence goes on from DASVUH010000034.1 coordinate 27,774, forward strand.
CGGCGCGCGAAAATTCGGTCGGCGTCGGATTTTATTAAAGCTAATGTCTGCGTTGCAGTTTCGTCACAAATTTATTCGGCAGCCGGAGTCGCGGTTGCTGCCGCGCCGCGAGCGTAACGTCTGTTAAAACGATCAACGCGCCCGGCGGTGTCAACTAATTTTTGTTTGCCGGTAAAAAACGGGTGGCAAGCCGAGCAGATTTCGACGTGCAAATCGTCGCCCTTCATCGTCGAGCGAGTCGTAAAACTGTTTCCGCAAGCGCATTGAACGCTAATATCGTGATAATTGGGATGAATTCCTTGTTTCATTTTTTTATTAAACCTTCCTTGTCCGAGATTTGTCTAACGGGCAAACCGTGATTCTACAAATTTATACAACTAAAAATCAAATCGCATTGCCCTATTATGATGAAAAAGACGACGAGCAATTTGCCCGTCGCCTTTTCGCTTAAAATTAACCGAACCTATTTGGTCGGAACTCTGATTTCGCGTCCCGCATTGAGCGGCGCGTCCGGCAAAACACCGTTCAGGCGCGCTAAATCCGCGGCGGAATATCCGTAGCGCGAGGCGATTTTGGTAATTGTATCGCCCGCATTGGCTTTGATTTTCATCAAGCCGCTCGGTGCCGCCGAAGACGTGTTGCCGCGCGGGCGAACATAGTTGATGCGTTCGACCGAATTGGTGTTCGGAACGACGACTTTGTTTGTTTTGCTCAAATCAACTCCGCCGTTCATCGCTTGAAGCTGTTCGACCGAAACTCCGGTGCGATTGGCGAGCGATTGCATATCTTCGCCTCTAACAACAGTGGCTAAAGTAGCGGCGTTGCGGGCATTCGCCGGAATGCGGCGCAAAGAAGCGACAAGCTGATTTGCCGTGCCAGCCGGAATGAGCATTACATACGCTTCAGGCGGCGTCATATTTTGGCGCAAATCAGGATTCAAATATCGCAAAACTTCGACGCTTGTATCGGTCGCCTGAGCAATCAGATTCAAGCTCGTTGCAGTCGGAACGCGAACTTTGTCGTAAATAAGCGGCGGCATCGGGCGAACGTGGGTGAAACCGTATTTGCCGGGATTGTTGGCGACTAAAATCGTCGCCAAAATGTTCGGCACATAATTGCGGGTTTCGCGCGGCAGATACTGATAAGCCGCCCAGAAATTTGCGACGCCGGCGCGTCTGATAGCTTTGTCAACGTTGCCTTCGCCGGAATTGTAGCCAGCCATCGCCAATTCCCAGTTGCCGTTGTAACGATTCGCCAAAAATTTCAAATATCGAGCCGAAGCGCGCGTAGCTTTTTCGTAATTATGTCGCTCGTCCAGATAAGCGGTTTGACGCAAACCGTAACGAGTTCCGGTTCCGGGAATAAACTGCCACAAACCCGAAGCCGCAGCCCACGAGCGCGCCCAGGGCTTCCAAGCCGACTCGACCTGTCCGAGCCAAACGAGATTTTCCGGCACGCCTTCTTCTCTAAAAATGCGGCGAGCCATTCTGGTAAATTGTCCCGAACGATTCAAGCCGGTTTCCATTGTCGAGCGTCCGCGAGCCTGGTAATAGTTGATAAACTGCTGAATCATCGGATGCACCTGGAATTTTAAACCGAGCGATCCGCGCTCCACAGCCTGTTCAATCGAAGCGATTGATTGCTGCGCTTCCGGCGTCGTCACGTCTTGTTCGACAGGCGTTAATTCGAGTTTGGCGAGTTCATCAAGCGGCGAGGCTTCAAATCTTTGCTCGGAGAATCCGATTTGCGGAATATCGGTTTTCGCTGTTTCCGTAGCAGATGAAACAACCGTCTCGCCGGGCGTTGCGGTCGTTGGCTGCGCTGATTGCGCGATTTGCGATTGCGGAACTTGATTCGGAACTTCTAGGCGATAAACGCGCTCGACTAATTCGGCGTAATATTTTTGCAGTTTCGGAAACGAACGAACGGGCAAACCCGACATCAAAATCGTTTCAACCGATTTATCGAATTTCTCGCGCGCTTTCATCAATTCGCGGTCGCGCAGGTGAACTTCCGCCTCGCGGAAAAACGTTTCGGCTTTTGAAATCACGGCGTCAACGCGCGCGTCCTGCTCGCCGACTTGTGTCGGCATATCGCGCAAGCTCGACGTTCCCGTTTGGATTTGCGCCTGAACATTCAAAATCGGGGCGAAAATAGAAAATAATAAAGCGGTCGAAACTGTGTGTTTAAAAATATTCTTCATCCGTATCTCTTTTATTAATCCAGAATTATTTATTTGGCGGCGAAACTTTGAAGCGGGCTTTGGAAGTTTGCCCGCGGGCATTATAACTGAACTTTAGTTTCGCTTACTTTAACGCCCGACGCAAGGAAAAAGTTGCATTATTTCTTGCTCAAGGCTTCTTCAAGACGTTTAAAATCAAATTAAGGCTGAAATTTAACATAAAAAAGTGCGAGTGTAAACGCCCGCACTTTTAATAAAACAAGTAAAACCTTTAAATTTCCGCTTTTAGTGTCCGGCAACCGGCTGCGGAGGCTGCTTTGGCTGGCGCGGAGTCGAACCCGTGCCAATGGCTGCGGTTTTTTCTTTTTCAAACAAAGCCTCGCGGAAAACCTGGCGCGCGTCATCTACAAAAACAAACTTTAAATCTTCTAAAACTTCCGCCGGCAGCTCTTCCGTGTCGCGTTTGTTTTGCGCCGGGAGAATCACCGTTTTTATGCGGGCGCGTCTCGCTGCGAGAACCTTTTCTTTGACTCCGCCGACGGGCAGCACGTTGCCTCGCAAAGTGATTTCGCCGGTCATCGCTACCTCTTTTCTGATAGCGCGCCGCGACAAAACCGAAACCATTGCCGTCGCCAGAGTGATTCCGGCGCTCGGTCCGTCTTTCGGAATCGCGCCTTCGGGAATATGGATGTGAATGTCGTATTTATCGAAATCGTCTTCATCAATTTCAAGTTCTTTGTGGCGCGATTTGGCGTATGAAAGAGCGGCTTGCGCCGATTCTTTCATCACGTCGCCGAGCTGTCCGGTTAAAACCAAATTGCCTTTGCCGCGCATTCTCAGAGCTTCGATAAAAAGAACGTCGCCGCCGACCGCCGTCCACGCAAGTCCCGTTGCGACGCCGATTTGGTCTTTTTTGAGCGCGGCTTCGATGAAAACTTTCGGGGCGCGTAAAAATTCGTGGATAGTTTTAGTCGTAACTTTAACCGGCTCGAATTTTCCATCATCCGCTTCGGCTTTGCGGCGGGCGACTTTGCGGCAGATTTTGCCGATTTCACGCTCCAATTGCCGCAATCCCGCTTCCTGCGTGTATTGCTGAATAATAGACAGAATCGCCGATTTAGCGATTGAAATATCGGCGGCGCTGATTCCGTTTTCGTCCATTTGCTTGGGCAAAAGATGACGACGCGCGATTTCCAGCTTTTCTTCTTCGGTGTAACCGGCAAGCTGAATAATCTCCATCCGGTCGCGCAGAGCTGGCTGAATCGTGTCCAGAATGTTTGCCGTCGTCATAAACATGACGTGCGACAAATCGAACGGGACGCCCAAGTAATTGTCGCGGAAAGTGTTGTTTTGTTCCGGGTCTAAAACTTCCAACAGCGCGGACGACGGATCGCCGCGAAAATCTGCGCCGACTTTATCAACTTCATCCAGCAAAATCAGCGGGTTGTTCGTTCCGGCTTGCTGGACGGCTTGGACGATTCTGCCCGGCATCGCGCCGACATAAGTTCTTCTGTGACCGCGAATCTCGGCTTCGTCGTGCAAACCGCCAAGCGAAAGACGCATAAATTTTCTGTCCAAAGCGCGCGCAATCGAGCGCCCCAAACTGGTTTTGCCTACTCCCGGCGGTCCGACGAGACACAAAATCGTTCCCTTCGGTTTTTCTTTTAATTTTCTGACCGCGAGCGCTTCGATGATTCGTTCTTTGATTCGATCCAGACCGTAATGGTCTTCGTCCAAAACTTTTTGCGCGTGTTTGAGATTTAGATTGTCTTTTGAAGATTTCGACCATGGCAGCTCGGTCATAATGTCGAGCCAGTTTCTCAAAGTCGCGGTTTCCGCCGCGTCCGGGTGCATTCTTTCGAGCTTTTTAAGCTGGCGCAAACTCTCGGTTTCGGCTTGTTCGGGCATTTTAGAGGCTTCGATTTTCTCGCGGTACATTGCGATTTCTTCCGCTAATTCGTTGCCTTCTCCAAGCTCGCCCTGAATCGCTTTGAGCTGCTGCCGCAGATAAAATTCGCGCTGCGTTCTGTCCATATCGGCGCGCGCCTGCGTATTGATTTCCTGCTGCACGGTCAAGACTTCGACTTCTTTGTTCAAAAGCTCGTTGACGCGACGAAGTCGCGCTGTCGGATCGGATAAATTCAACACGCTTTGCGCGTCCTCGACTTTTAATTCGAGATTTGAAGCCGATAAATCCGCTAAACGACCGGCGTCATCGAGATTTGTGATAATCGCCAAAACTTCGGGCGAGATGTTTTTGCCCATCGTTGCGGCTTTTTCCATATTCGAGCGGACGTTGCGAATCAGAGCTTCGACTTCGAGCGAATTTTGCAGCGTCTGCGGTTCCGGAATGACGTTGATCTTGGCTTTGAGAAAATCTCCGGCGTTGCGGACGGATTTGACTTCAGCGCGCGTCAAGCCCTGCACCAGAATGCGAATTCGACCGTCCGGCAGCTTGAGCATCCGCATAATTACGGCGACCGTGCCGATTCGATACAAATCTTCGTCGCGCGGCTCTTCCTTGTCCAAATCTTTTTGCGATACGAGCAGAATCAAACGATTGTCCGTCAATGCTTCGTCAACGGCGCGAACCGAACGGTCGCGCGAGACGAAAAGCGGGACGATCATAAACGGGTAAATCACGATGTCGCGCAGAGGCAGCACGGGCAGCTCGTTCGGGATGTTAATTTGCGGCTCGGACAATTCAGCCGCTTCTAATCTTTCTGCAAATTCGGAGTTAAACTCTTCCATATCAAATTATGTTACAGGGAAAAGGCGGAAAACAGAAATAGACTGCGGACGCGGTTAAACAATCGAGCAAGCGCCGTTGTTTAAACTGCAAAACCAATCAAGTCGGCTCGATTCGCGAGATATTTGCGATGTGTTTTTAATTTTTGATAATTGATTTTTTCCGTCGCGGCTCCGGTTTCGGTTTAGCGGCGGGCGCAACGGTTTCGCGCGCTTTGACCAAATTTTTCAGCTCGGACATAAATTCAGTCACGTCCTCAAATTCCAAATAAACCGAGGCGAAACGCACATAAGCGACTTTATCGAGTTCTTTGAGGCGTTTCATAATCATTTCGCCGACGCGGGTCGTCGGTCGCTCGCGTTCGGGCGATTCCTGCACGTATTTTTCGACCGAATTGACGATGGCTTCGAGCTTTGCCGCCGGAACCGGGCGTTTTTCGCAGGCGCGCATAATGCCGGACATCACTTTCTGCCGGTCGAAAGGCTCGCGCCGCCCGTCTTTTTTGACGACCATATACGGAATTTCGTCAATCCGCTCGTACGACGTAAAACGACGGCTGCAATGCAGGCATTCGCGCCGGCGGCGAATCGAATGACCGTCGCGCGCCTCGCGCGAATCAACCACTTTGTCTTCCAAATAACCGCAAAAAGGACACTTCATAATTAATTACGAATTACGAATTACGAATTACGAATTAGCAAGCCGTTATGACGAGGCGTTTCTAAATTCTGCATTCTCAATTCTTAATTCCGGTGATTCTTCGTCGGCGACAATCATCGTGCGGAAGCGCGTCCAACTGATGTCGCCGTGCAGGAAATAATAAAAACCGAAAGCAACCGCGGGCGCGAAATAAACTAAGTGCATCACGATTGCGGTTGCCGCCGCGTCCGAACGATTGACGTTCATAAAAATCAAAGCCGCCGCAGTCGTCGCGTGAAAAGCTCCGGCAGCGCCGCCCGGCGTCGGAACGAGCGAGCCGACCACAGCCCAGCCCATAATAAACAGCGCGTCGCTGAACGAAAGCGGCAAACCGAAAGCCGTCAGCACGAGATAAGTCGGAAGCGAAATCGTAAACCAGAGCACACCTGTCCAAAAAACGATTAACGCCAATTCTTTCGGATCGCGCAGAATTTGGAGCGAAGCAGCCAGATTCTTGAGCAAGCTCAAGAAAATCCGTTTCAAGTTTTTCGGCACAAACCGCAAACCTTCAAACAAATTTTCAAACCAAATGACAATCGGCTGGCTGAAATAAGTGAAAACCGCCAGCACTAAGACTCCTGCGACGACGCAGATAAGCATCAGCAAACCGACGCGATTAACCATCACGTATTCGGCTTCGCGCCCCGGCGGAGCTTGAAACCACAATAAATTCAATGCAAAAAGCAGCACAATGGCAATCAAATCGCAGATTCGCTCCAAACCGATTGTCACCAGCGCCGCCGACGGGCGAATTCGTTTGTCGCGCATCGGCAGCCACAGAGGGCGGACGACTTCGCCCGCGCGACCGAACAGAAATACGGCGGCAAAACCGATTGTCGTCGTGGCAAAAAGGTCGCGCAAATTGCTTTCGGTAATCGGCGCGAGCAAAGTGCGCCAGCGAAACGCGCGCAGGAGATAGCCAAAACAAATAATTGACGTCGCAATTGTCAATTGCAGCGCGTCGGCGCGCCGCAAGCTGCTCCAAACCTCAGTCCAATCGAGACTGCGCCCGAAATACCACAAAATTAAAATTGCGAGGGCTGATAAAACAAAAAATTTAAAATACTTACGCAAAATCTGACTCCGATAAAAAAACTATAATAAATAAACTTGTAAACTGTTCAAAATTCTACGAGAAAAAGACTATCAACACAATATTTTGCGGCGAGGTGCGCTTCCGATAAGTTTTCTTTTAACATATTGATACGGTTAAATGCGACTCGGCACGCTAGATATTCACCAAAATCTTCAAATCTGCTTTATAATGGAGCCTTCAAGCGAGAGAATTTGTTCGAGGTGAAGTTCGAGGTGAAGTATGAAAAAAGTTTTCACGTTCCTGATTGCAAGTTTGTGTTTTTCTTCCGTCGCGGCGGCGCAAACCAAAACAATCACCAACGCCGATTTGGAAAAATACCGCCGCGAGCGTCTCAAAAACGATCCCGACGACGAGCGCGAAAGAGAGCGTCTCGGTCTGCCTTCGCGCGCCGCTGAAAAACAAGCCAGAGAGCAACGCGCCGCCGAATTGAGCGAAATTGCCGCAAAAATCAGAGAACAGGAGGCTGAAGCCGAAAATTACTGGCAGGCGCAAGCCTTTCAACTGCGCTCCGAGATTGCCGCCGCCGAAGCCGAAATAAATTACGTCCGGGCGCGAATCGGCGAAATTCCGCCGCCGCAAACCTTTTACGCCGTCGGCTACAATCCTTATTTTTATTCTCCAAATTGCTGCGGTTCTTATAACGCTCGCGGCGTGTCAAAGAGAGTTCAAATCGGCGGCGGAATTGCCTTAGGCAAACGCCCGCAAATCGCAATCGGCGCAAATTATTCGCGCGGCGTCATTAAACAAACGAGCGGAATCACAATCAATCAAAATCCGTTTGTCCGGGGTAATTTAATCGGAAACACACGGGCGCATCATCCGCGATTCGGTTACAACGGCACGCTCGTAGTGCCTTTTACTTTGCCGACTTATGAAAATCTGACGCGCGAAGAATTGCTGGCGCAGCTTCGCGCACTTGAACAAGCGCGCGCCGGACTTTATGCTCGTTTTGCAGTTTTGGAAGACGAAGCGCGCAAAGCGGGAGTAAAAATAGATTAAAAATATTTGCAATTTATGAAAAACGGTTGGGAAGCAATTATTGGAATGGAGATTCACGCGCAGCTCTCCACAAATACAAAGATTTTCTAGTCTAAAACTCATTATGGCGCGTCTCGACCTGATTCATAATTCGGTAAAAAACGCTTTGATCAAAGACGGCTGGCAGATTACCGATGACCCGTTCAAAATCGAATACGAAGAAGTTAAACTTTATGCTGATCTAGCCGCTGAACGACCATTTGCCGCAATGCGCGGAAATCAAAAAATCGTAGTCGAAGCTAAAGCTTCGCGGGAAAATCGAATATTCGTGAATTTGAGCAGGCTTTGGGACAATATAATCTCTATCGCGGATTTCTTTCGGTTGTCGAACCTGAGAGAAGCTTATTTCTGGCGGTAAGCGAAGAAATTTTCGACCAGTTTTTCGGTTTGGCGGCAATCAGGTTAATTATGAAGCAGCAAAGTCTTTTATTACTGGTGGTCAATATCGAAAAGGAGACAATTGTCGAATGGATAAAATAACGAAATATCAAAAATTGATTAAAGAGATTTTGTCCGAATATATTGAACTCGATAAGCGCCAGCCGACCGAAGGAATCGAATATTTGCTGGTTGCCGACGACAAGCGCGGGCATTACTTTTGGCTGAATTTGGGTTGGAAAAACGGCAAGCGTATTAACTCCGAAACAGTTTATATCCGGCTGATTGACGGAAAATTCAGAATTGAAACGGATTGGACGGAAAACGGTATTGCAGAAGATTTGATTGCAGCCGGAGTGCCGGAAGATGACATCGTTCTGGCGTTTCAACCGCCAAATATTCGTCAGCTAGTCGAGCTTGAAAAAGCGGCTTAAGATTTTAACGAGAATTGATTTATGAAAAACGGTTGGGAAGCAATTATTGGAATGGAGATTCACGCGCAACTCTCCACAAATACGAAGATTTTCTGCGGCTGCCGGATTGAGTTCGGCTCGGAGCCGAACGCGAACACTTGTCCGGTTTGTTTGGGATTGCCGGGCGCGCTGCCGGTTTTGAATCAAAGAGTCGTTGATTTGGGCGCGCGGGCGGCGCTGTCTTTGGGTTTGCAGATTAATGAGAATTCGATTTTTGCGCGCAAAAATTATTTTTACCCGGATTTGCCGAAAGGCTATCAAATCTCGCAATACGACAAGCCTTTTTCCGAACACGGTGAGCTGCAAATTATAACCGCCGAGCGCGACGAACACGGGCGCGCGAAAGAATTTAAGCCGATGACGATTCGGATTGTGCGGCTGCATCTCGAAGAAGACGCGGGCAAAAACGTCCACGAAGGTCTGCCCGAAGTTGACCGTTTTTCTTACATTGATTTGAACCGCGCCGGAACTCCGCTCGCCGAAATCGTCACCGCGCCGGATTTCCGCACCAGTTGGCAGGCTTACGATTATGTTAATCACGTCCGCCGCGCTTTGAGCTGGGTCGGCGCTTCGGACGCGGATATGGAAAAGGGAAATCTGCGCTGCGAAGCTAACGTTTCCGTTCGCAAAATCGGCGAGGAAAATTTCCGCAACAAAGTCGAGTTGAAGAATTTAAACTCGGTTCGGTTTATGCAAAAGGCGATTGAATACGAAATCGAACGCCAAATCGCGGCTCACGAAGCGGGGGAATCCGTGAATCAGGAAACTCGTTTGTGGGACGAGAAAAACAACCGCACTCGCGTAATGCGCTCGAAAGAGGACGCGCACGATTATCGTTATTTTCCCGAACCCGATTTGCAGCCTCTTGTTGTTTCCGCCGAATTTATCGAACAAGTTCGCCGCGAGATGCCCGAATTGCCGGATGCGATGCGCGACCGTTTTATGCGCGAATACGACGTTTCTTTCGCGGACGCTTCGCAGCTTGTTTCGGACAAAGATTTGGCGCAGTTTTACGAAACGACTGCGAAAGCGTCGGGAAATCCGCGCGTGTCGGCGAATTTTATTTTGTCGGAATTGCAGCGCGAGCTGAACAATTCGGGCAAAACCGCGAGCGAATCGCCAGTTACGGCGGAAAATCTGGCGGAATTAATCAAAACGCTCGACGCCGGAAAAATCAACAACAATCAGGCAAAAGAAGTTTTAATCGAAATGTTTGCAAGCGGTAAAACCGCCGAAGAGGTAATTCGGGAAAAAGGCTTCGAGCAAATTTCCGACGCTTCGGCGATTGAAAAAATTGTTGACGAGATTATCGCGGCAAATCAGAATCAAGTTTCGGCTTACCGGGGCGGCAATGAAAAACTGTTCGGCTTTTTCGTCGGACAAACAATGAAGGCTTCGGGCGGTAAAGCAAATCCGAAAATCGTCAACGAAATCTTAAAAGCTAAATTAAGCGCTTGATTTTTCTATTATGCGCTCTAAAGGAGAAGAGATGAAAGTAAAAACAGTTATTTCAATTTTCTTTGTGTTGTTTTTCAGCAATATCGCATCGGCTCAAATTCCAATGCAGACGCCGCCTTTAAATTCGGGAACTCATGACTCCCCCCAACAGAGCCTTGACCGACAACGCGCTGAAGAACTGCAAAGAAAAGCTCCGCGAGACGGCATTGCGCGGGGAGCAATGTCTGATGGAACATCTGCCAGGGACATTAATTTTATTAGAAGGGGAAATGAAACCCGGGTCAAATACAATCCCCGTTTGAATGAGCAAGACATTCGCGCCGTCGAAGTCTCCCCCGCTGATTTACAAAATTACGCCGCGTTTCTTAAATCGCCGAAAACGGGCATTATACGACTGCAAAATGCCGATGTTTGCGCGCCGAACGATCTGGTTTTGCAGGCGTCAAATACTTGTCCGAATAACATCACCGGAAAAGCAACCGCTTTTTCTTTTCGCACCGAAGGCTACAGGCTGCCGATATTTGCCGATGTGTTTTTCAAAGGGAATAAGTTTGTCGCAAACGGCGCTTTTATAATCGGCGTTCTATCAGACCTCGGACAGGCTGATATTAATTCGCTCGATGCGACAAGCGACGGCATCAAGCAATTACTCGAATTTCAGCCGCCCGAGAACGAGAATGAAATTGCGGTGCAACACGCCATGCTCAAACGCGGTTTGCAAGTCGGGAAATATATTTACAAAACGGAAATCGAAATCAAGGAAGGCAACAGCTACGTTTTGCGTTCGGTTGCTTACAAAGGGAAAATCTGGAGGGGCACCGGCATAGATAAAATCAACGTGCTTGATGGAGATGAGAGAAAAGATATTACCGTCGCTTTCAGGATTTTGCGAATACTGAATGACAATAGCGTCATTTTTTTGTGGAAAGAAATCAGCAGAACCGCGCCGCCAAAAATCGTTTTGGAAGCAAACAACAATAGCAATAAAACACCGAAGAAAAATGAATATCAAAGATAAAGCGGCGATTATAACGGGCGGGACCAAAGGAATCGGGCGCGCTATAGCCGAAGAATTATTAAAAGCGGGCGCCAAAGTTTTCATTTGCGCCCGAAACCGGGACGAACTAAAACGCGCCCTTGCGGAAATGTCCGAGCTTGGGCAAATCGAAGGCGAATTGTGCGATATGCGGTCGTTTGAGCAAGTCAAAATGATGCTCGACGAATGCGAAAGAAAATTCGGCGGCGTTGACGTTTTGGTCAATAACGCCGGAATCGGTATTTTTAAGCCGGTCGAAGAGCTTGCTGCGGAAGAGTTTCAAGCCGTTTTGGAAACAAATCTGTTCGGCGTATTTTACGGTTGTCACGCCGCGATTCCGATGATGAAGCGGCGCGGCGGCGGTTACATCATCAACATCTCTTCGCTTGCCGGAGCGAATGCGCATCCGCGAATGGCGGCTTATAACGCCTCGAAATTCGGCTTAAACGGATTTTCCGAAGCCTTGATGCAGGAAGTCCGTCACGACAATATCAAAGTCAGCTACATTATGCCCGGTTCGGTTAACACCGAGTTTGGCGGCGAAGCAGTTTCGCCGGAGAAGAGTTGGCAATTACAGCCCGCCGACATCGCGCAGGTTGTTTTAAATTTGCTGCAAATGGATGAGCGAGCTTTGCCTTCGCGCGTCGAACTGCGTCCGAGCCGTCCGCCGAAAAAATAATGTCAGCCGCTCTCGAAATTCAAAAAGAGCGTGCAATGATAATTTTGGATTGGCTTAAGAGCGCATATCCAGACGCTCATTGCGCTCTGAACCACTCAAATGCTCTCGAATTGCTCGTGGCGACGATTCTTTCGGCGCAATGCACCGACGAGCGCGTCAACATTGTCACCGAACAGCTTTTCCGCAAATATCGCAACGTTGAAGATTTTGCCGCCGTCGCGCAGGAAGAACTGGAAACAGATATTCATTCAACCGGATTTTTCCGCAACAAAGCCAAAAATATTCGCGCGGCGTGCGAAATGATTTTGCAGGAATACGAAGGGGAAATTCCGCCCGATATGGAAAAATTGCTCGCTTTGCCGGGCGTGGCGCGCAAAACGGCAAATGTCGTTTTGGGAAACGCTTTCGGAATCGCTTCGGGCGTTGTCGTTGACACTCACGTTTCGCGCGTTTCGCAGCGATTGGCATTGACCGAAGAAACCGTGCCGGAAAAAATTGAAAAGGATTTAATGCAGCTAATTCCAGAAGAAGATTGGGTTCTCTTCTCGCATCTTCTGATCTCGCACGGGCGGGCAATCTGTCAGGCGAGAAAACCGAAATGCGCCGAATGCGGTTTAGAGCCGATTTGTCCGTCCTCTTTGTTAAAAAAATAAGTTTCACGCAAAGCTGCAAAGAAAAGCCAAAGACGCGAAAAACAATTCTTTGTTTTAACTTTGCGTGAAGCTTTTTACTCTTTGTTTCTTTCTTTGTAAGCCTGCATCGCTTCGGAAGCGCCTTCGTGCATAATTTCCGGGCGATGATAACGCCAGTATTTGTTAAATTCCTCTTCGCTCATTTCGGGTTTTTCCGCGCGCGTTTTTTCTTTTAAATAATTTTCCGCCCATTCGCGTATTTCTTCGTTTCTGTTCAACGCCGTGCGCGCTCCGTGCATCAGATTGTCGCGTTCCATTTTGAATTCTCCTTGTGATAGATTTTGCAAATGAATTTTAGAAATAATTTTTCTGTTTCAGTGCGAGCTTATTTTCTCATTTTGACGCTCGCGCTGTCATTCATCGCGCCTGCTGCGGCGCAAACGAAGCAGACGCCGCAGCAGGCGACAAAACCGGCGGCAGTTTCGGCTCAAACCGCCGAAGTGCCTTTTATTAACAAAGTTTTGCCGAACGGTTTGGAAGTTATCGTGCTGCCGGATTCGAGCGTCCCGCTCGTGACGGTCGAGCTGGCGGTGCGCAACGGTTCTTTCACCGAACCGCCCGAATTAAACGGCTTGTCGCATTTGTACGAGCATATGTTCTTCAAAACCAACGGCGCGATAATGCTTTATCGCTGCCAGCAGTACGAAAGCTACGGGAACATTCAGGCTTACCGGCAAAATCAATGCGGCGAGCATTTAAGATACAAAAACGAAATCGGAAACGCCGATTATTTGACCGAAATCGGCAAGCTCGGAATCACTTACAACGGCACGACGCGCGAGGAAGTCGTTAATTATTATTTCACGACGACCAGCCCTTTCTGGCAAACCGCGATGCGTTTTATCAAAGATTCGGTTCGTTATCCGGTTTTTGACGAAAACGAGTTTGAGCGCGAAAAACAAGTCGTCATCGGCGAGATTGACCGGCAGGAATCAAGCCCGTTTTTCTATTTAAACCGCGCCATTAACGATAAGCTTTTCTATAAATATCCGACCAGAAAAAATCCGGGCGGAACGCGCGAAACGGTTTCCAGTGCAACAACGTCGAAAATGCGGACGATTCAATCGCGTTATTACGTCCCGAATAATTCGGCGATTGTCGTCACCGGCGATGTCGCGCCTGATAGAGTTTTCGCCGAAGCAGAAAGATTATTCGGCGATTGGAAGCCGCGCGCGGTCGAGCCGTTTAAAGAATTTCCGCTTGTCGAGCATCCGCCGCTTGCAAAAAGCGAAGGCGAAATTATTCAACAGCCCGTCGAAAACGTCTTTTTGATGATCGGCTGGCACGGTCCTTCAATCGGCAAGGACGATGCGGCGACTTATGCGGCAGACGTTTTTTCTTATATTTTGGGGCAGCCGAATTCGCGTTTTCAACGCAATATTGTAGATAAAGATTTGGCAAGCTCGGTTGGCATCGGTTATTACACGCAGCGCAATGTCGGTCCGATTATGGTTTCAGCCATTACCACGCCGGACAGAGCGCGCGCCGCTGCAAAAGCGATTTACGAGGAAATCGCCGCTTTTAATTCGCCCGGTTATTTTACGGACGAAGAATTGGAAAGCGCGAAAAACATTCTCGCCTCGCGAGATTTGTTTGAACGCGAACAGACGAGCGAATACGCGCACACTTTGAGTTTTTGGTGGAGTTCGACCGGAATTGATTATTTTCGCGGCTATCAAAAAAACCTGCGCGCCACATCGCGCGCCGACATCAACCGCTACGTGACAAATTATATTCAAAACAAACCGCACGTCGGTTTGGCTTTGATGTCGGCTGACGCGCAAACGCAGGCGAAGCTGACGCCTGAGGAATTGATTGGTAAATAATAAAAATATGTTTTCTTTTTTTCGTTTTTCAAAAAAACTTGCCGCTTCTTTGCGTTTCAGCGGTTTGATTCTGTTGCTGTTTGCGCCCGTTTTGGCGCAAAACGCGGGAACGGCGAAAACGCCGTCGCAAACAGCCGCGCCGCAAATTTCAGAGTTTGACGTAAACGGGCTGAAAATTTTGGTCAAGCGGCGCAGCAACAGCCCGACGGTTGCAATCGGTTTGTTTTTGCGCGGCGGCTCGCGCAATCTGACTGCGGAAAACACCGGGATCGAAAGTCTTATGCTCGGCGCGGCGACCGAAGCGAGCGCCAAATTTCCGCGCGAAGCTTTGCGCCGCGAACTGGCTCGCACCGGAACGCAAATCGGCTCCGGCTCGAATTACGATTTTTCGTCTTTATCGCTTGCCTCGACGCGCGCCGCCTTTGATAGCTCGTGGGCGGTTTTCACCGACGTGGCTTTAAATCCGAGCTTTGCCGCCGAAGATGTTGAGCGTGTGCGGCAGCAGATTTTAACCGGATTGCGCGAGAAAACGACCGACGCGGATTCCTATCTGACCGAGCTTTCGGAACGCGCGGCTTATGCCGGTCAGCCTTACGCCAACAATCCGAGCGGCACGCTCGAAACAATCGCCCGGCTTAAAACCGAAGATTTAAAGCGTTATCACAAAGACGCGATGCAAACTTCCAGACTTTTGCTCGTCGTTGTCGGAGACATTGACGTGGCGGAAATTAGACCGAAAATCGCAGCGACTTTCGGCGCGCTCCCGCGCGGAAATTATCAGGAAAAATCTTTGACCGGGCTGGCGTTTACGACACCGACAGTAGAAATTTCGGCTCGTGCTTTGCCGACAAATTACATTCAAGGCGTTTTCGGCGCTCCGTCTTTGGCTGACCCGGATTATTATCCGCTCCAAGTTGCGACGACGATTTTGCGCGACCGTGTTTTTGAAGAAGTGCGCGTCAGGCGAAATTTATCTTACGCGCCGAACGCATTTTTAAACACGCGCGGGGTAAATATCGGCGGCATTTACGTTTCGGCGGTTGACGCAAATCAAGCAACCGGAGTAATGCTCGACGAAATCCGAAAAATGCAGGACGAGCGCGTTGACGATTCGGACATCTCCGGCGTCGTCGGGCAATATCTGACAACTTATTACATCGGGCAGGAAACAAACGTGGCTCAGGCGACGAATCTGGCGACTTACGAATTGATCGGCGGCGGCTGGCGCAATTCGCTCTCATTTTTGGACAAAATCCGCGCCGTCAAACCCGAAGACGTTCAGCGCGTTTCCCGAAAATATATGCGAAATCTGCGCTTTGTCGTTTTGGGAAATCCCGGGTCGGTTGATAAACGAATTTTCACCCGCCAAGCTGTCGAGGGATTGACTCTTTCGCCCGCAAAGTAAAATAAGAAATCAAGGTAAAAGAAAAAAGGCAGGAACGAATCCTGCCTTTTTTCTTATTAGCGGCGACCGTCTTTTTTCGATCTGACCGGAGGTTCGGGGCGCGGCTCTTCTTTTTTGGTCGGCTCCGAACGCGGTTCGTCGCGCTGTTTCGGAGGCGGATCGTTCCGAGGCTCTTCGCGTTTCGGAGGCGGTTCGTAACGCGGTTCTTCGCGGCGCGGTGGAGGATCATTTCGAGGTACTTCACGACGCGGAGGCGGTTCATAACGCGGCTGGTCGTCGCGCTGTTGCGGTGACGACGGGCGGCGATTGTCGTTGTCATCGCCGCGCCTGTTCGGGCGTTGCGGTTCGGGGCGATTAGCGGGCGCTTCGCTCTCGTCGCGTTTTTCGGGACGATAAACCGGGCGGTCTTCATCCGATTTTTGCGACGGTCGTGACTGGCGAGGTGCCGGTCGTTCAACTTCGCCTTTGGTGCCCGGGGTTTGGTCTTCGGGACGATAAACCGGCGATTCGGTGCGACGGTTGAAAACTCCGGTGCCGCGTTTTTCGGTCGGCAAATTGTTATTTGCATCCGGTTGTTGTTCATCTCGAACGATTGGAGTTCTGCCTTTGAAAATGCGCTCGGTGCTTAATCTTTCGTCAAGCTGAACGCCTTTTTCTCTGACTGCCGCTCCGATTTTTCCGGTTTCCAGCGTCTGCTCCGCTTTTTCAAAGCTCTGGCGTTTGCCGACGATTTCCCGTTCTTTTGCGACGGTTATTTCCGTTTTGCCGTGCGAAGGAGGCGGCAATCTGCGGTCGTCAACAATCGGCTGAGCGTCCAGTACGCCTTTGCCTTGATCGAGGGCTATCGGTCGAATAAAACCGCGTCCTTTTCCGAATTCATCAATCGGAACTCCGGTGACGGCTTTGGCATAAACCAATTCAACGTCCTGTTTAGACCCTGGTTTGGATGGAACGAGAACGTCAACTTTAGGCTTCACGGGCTGTTGTGCGGGCGGATTGTTGATAACTGTGGTGTTGTAAATAACCGTTCTTGATCTATTTACATATTTATATCCGGCGTGATACGGCATCGGATACCAACACACATTGCGACCGATGTTGACGAAAATCGCCAGCGACGGCTGCCAGTAAATCCGGCGGCTGCGCCACGAATCGTACGGACACCAATTCCAGTAGCCGTTGATGTAAACCCAGCGACCGTAATGCGAAGTCGCCCAGCCCCAAGGCTCGTCTGCGATCCAGGTCCAGCCGTAACCGGGCAAATGACGCCAGTGACCGTAACGATACGGCGACCAATCGCGGTAAGACGCGATGACATTTCGATTCGGACGCCAGACGTAACCGTAATTGTCCGTGTAAATCCAATCGCCGTAATCGTAAAGCTCGTCCGCGCCGTAAATTTGCGGGTCGTAATAAGCGTAATCCGAGCGTCGGCGCGACAGTTTATCTTCGCGTTCGGCAACCCAGCGGTCGAAATCGTCCGAATACGAGCGCGCCGCCGTCAGCTCGAATTCTCCGGCGTAATTGCCGTCTAAAAAGACGCGAGCCTGTCGCCCGTCGCGAATCGAAAACCCCGAGCTTTCGGTGTAAACGCGGGCTTCGCCACCGCTCGTCACCGTGACTAAAACTTCGCGCTCGGAACGGTTTTCGCGCGGCGCGTCAATGCGGTAAACACCTTCTTTGCGGGCGGCAACGGTCGTGTTCGGCGCGTCAATTTCAAAATATTCTTTCTCGCGCTTGAAATCCGAAAGACGCAATGAAACCGAGCCTTCGGGCAAGCTCAACGCGATGCCTTCGTTGCGCAGCGTGACAATTTGCAAAAGCGAATATTCGTCAACGCGCAAATAATTTCGATTGTTAAATTGAATTTCGAGATGCGAATTGTCGCCTGTTGCCAAACGGTCGCCTTCTAAAAGCGGCACGTTGGGCGCGGCTTCTTCCCATTCCTGATTTCCGGCGCGGCGAATCTGCACATCGCCTCTTGTCACGGTAATTCTCGCCACGCGGCGATTTTCGTAGAAATCACGCTCGTCATCGGCAGGATTGGCAAACGCCACGACGCTGGCGCATAAAGCAAAAGCCAATAATCCGATCCATGGCAGCATTCCGGCTTTCTGCATAAAATTGTCTCCTCGGTATAGTTTAGAAAAATCGTTGCCTCGCTTTAGCAAGCCAAATGCCCATTCTGCAAAAAAATGGCTTTGAAACAAAAAAATGGAATAAAAATGAAAAATAGCAATAAAAACAATGTATAAAAATGAGTATAACTGTCGTTTGTTGAATGTTCCCAACAAGTTTGCAACGCGGTCGTCATCGTGATGTGACCGATATGGTTTGCCGTCTGTACGATTTGGTGTAAAAGTGGTGGTAGTGTCCTAATCTTATGGTGCTACATTATCAGTTGTCTCAAAAACGACTCTTTTTGAGACAACTTCAAAAATATATTGCAAGCAAACTCGAACCTAAGTAGTATCACTGAAACTGGTTGCAGTAACCAACTCCATTATTTTTCAAATTAAATGCTCGTAAAATTCGTTAGATAAAAATATTTATCATGGAAAAATTATCGCGTCGGGATTTTTTTCAAAACTCTCTCGGTTCAATACTTGCCCTTTCGCTTGTCAACTCTTTATGTGATGCTCAGGCATTGACGGGAAGCGTCAAAACAATTGCTCACAAATGGGTAATCGAGATGGAGCAAATAACAAAGTCTCTAAGAAAACATAAAATTAGACAAATCGAATGGCAGCAACAGATTGAGTCGCTTTTGTCAGAAGTCAATTTGAAAGACTTATTTCGTGCAATTGATTATGACCGACTAGCGAAAACTGTGGTTTTTCCTGAAAACCATGAGTCTATGGAGGACATCGCCTTTCCCAAAATTAAAGGCTTGAGCGAAGAACTCAGTTTTAACCCTTATTTTTTCGCCATGAAAAAAGATGTCGCCATCGTACCGCACGGACATCAGAATATGACGACAATGCACATGGTTTTAAGCGGTGAGGCGCACGGCTGGCACTATGACCGGATTGCTGACGAGCCAAATCACTTGATTATCAAACCTACTTCAGACAAGTTATTGACAGCCGGTGCCGTTTCAACGATTTCCGACGAGAAAGACAACATTCATTGGTTTAAGGCAACAACCGAGAAGGTCTTTATATTCAATATCGGCGTTTATATATTAAACCCTAAACAAAGTTATACCGGCAGAGATTACATTGACCCTGTTAACGGAGAAAAATTAAAGGACGGTTTAATCCGGGCTAGAAAAATTAACCAAGAAGAATCCTACAAAATCTACGGTAAATCATAGCCTGTTTGAATCTCAAAAACGCCCCTTTATGAAACAGTAAAAACAAACTAAAAAGTTTCTTATAAGTCATACCTTTTTGAGACAGTTTATTTTTTGATTCAATTATTTTTAGCACTGATTTTTGGCTTTGTGTCATAAGTCGGTTTTGTCTCATAAGTGCTTAAGGCTGTCTCAAAAGTAGCCGAAATAAAAAAGATACAGCTCAAATTGAACTCTATACTTTCAGAGTTCAATTTGAGCTGTGAGGTCTTTGCGTTGTTAACTATTAGTAGAAGCAAACAGGGTATCTGCTGATATAACAGCCTGACAGTAAGATTCCGCTATTTGGTCATCTCCATCTACATCTTTATATTTAGTCGTAACGACTATTGGAAAACCATACAGTTTTGAACCATTCTCCAACCTTTTATTTACTAATTCTGACAGTTCCCACGCTGAACCTGCCCTTAAAAGTTCGTAAGCTATTTTCTCAGCCATTCTTTTTCTCCAATTAGTTGTTGATAAATGTAAGATTCAATTTGAAAAGGAGTCATAAATTTATCCCTCTTAATTTTCAAATTCTAGTTCATCCTCAGGTACGCCCGTACTACTTCCTTCGATTGCGTAGAAGCGTTTTCCGTCTTTCTCGCCAAGTTCACCTACAACCTTCACAGGTTGGTCACTATCTTTATTGCGCCAAGTTGCTTGTTTTGGTTGTACAAGTTCGGCTTGAGTTGGAAATGTATCTTGAGATGCTTCTAACAACAAGATAAGTTTCGCAATGGCTTCTTGTGTAACTTGTCCATTGAAAACCACGCGCGCATTGCTGTTTCTTGATAGTTTAAATGCCAAGACTGAGTCGTCGTCGGGCAATGCGGGCGGCGCAAAGCCTGTATTTCCTTGTGGATTTGCTGCTGGTGGCGGTTGCATATCTATTGGATTTCCTCCCTTTGATTCATTTTTTGAATCATTAAGATTATAAGCCTTTGTTTCTTCATCTACAAGCTCTACTGTGGCGCGATAAGAACGGATAGCATCTTCTGCCGCTTTCGGCACAAATCCTTTTTTTACTAGGTATGCTTTAAGGTTGTCATCGCTCGGCAATGTTTTCCCAAATGAATCACGTAGCTCAGCAAAAAGCGTTGGAGAAAAAGCCAATTTCTCTATTGCCTTGCTGCGTAATTCTTCTCCTTTTTGATGAAGGAAAATATCAAGCGCATCCTCAGTAATTCTGTATTGGTCATTACCTGCCGATTCAAGAAGACCGTATTTGACAACGGCAGAAAACACACCAGCAGAAGCGCCGTTTATGCCGCCATATCCCATATCTTTAACTAATACTTCTCTAGGGGCAGGGTTCTTGAACTCTTTATCATAGACCATCTTTGCCTTTTGTATTGCATCCGAAAGGTTGATTGACGGGTAATTTGGACTTCGCATTTTCGACATAAGAGTCTCCTTAAGATTTTAAGATTCTAGAGTACCTTTAAGTACTCTAAGGGTAAAGTACAGTGAATACTTTTCTTTGTCAAGGGAAATCCCTTTTTGTCGTCGGTGATAAGGATTTTATCTTGACAATATCAGAAAAAGGGCTAAAATAGAAAATGAAAAAGGTCAGCCGAAGCTGACCTTGATGATTGATAATTTTGGAAGAGCGTCGCACTTGGTGGTGCTATGGAGCTGATAACTCCGGAAATGCTTAGCCGCGTTAGGTTCGATTCCTCGCTCTTCCGCATTTAAACGCCCCGACGGACGCTGATAACATCCATCGAGGCACTAACCACACAGCCGAAGCTGCATAGCCACGCAATATCTATTATACGCTAAACGCTGTGTGAATTTCAATTTGGAGATTCACAATGGAAACTACGCCCAACATCCGCGAATTACGCGGTTTAGATATAGCCAACCGTTACACGCTAAAACAGGAAAACGGTTTCTTTTTCGTCCCTTCATCATCAGGCAAAAGTGAGCGTTACAAAGTTTGTCTGAAATCCCAAAAATGCACCTGTCCAGACTTTGAGATTCGCCGGAAAAAATGCAAACACATTTTCGCGGCTGAATTTCGTTTTGAACAGGATTTCTTATCCGATTTAACGGCAGAAGAAATTGAAATCCCGCAAACATACGTTCCGCCCCGCAAAACCTATTCGCAAGATTGGATTGCTTACGATAAAGCGCAGAGATGCGAAAAATCAGAATTTCAATTCTTACTCGCTGAATTGTGCAAAGGCATTGGAGAGCCAGCGCAATATAACGGCAGACCGCGTTTGCCATTGGAAGATATGATTTTCGCTTGCGTCTATAAAATCTATTCAACTTTTTCACTTCGCAGATACCATACCGATTTAGACGAAGCACACAAAAAAGGCTTTCTTGTCAGACCGCCGCATTACAAAAGCGTTTCTCGCTATTTCTGCGATGAAATGCTAACTCCGCATTTGAAAATGCTCATTGAAGAAACGAGCAAACCATTAGCAGAAATTGAAAAGAATTTCGCTGTTGATGCCTCTGGACTTTCGACAACGACGGGTTTTACTTGGCTTCACGCCAAATTCACCGAACCGCGTCTTATTGATAAAAAAGATTGGCTCAAAATTCACATCTGTACGGGCGTGAAAACCAACATCATTTCAGCCGTAGAAGTCACAGACCGCTTTGAGAGTGATTCAAACTACTTTGAGCCTTTAGTTGAATCAACCGTGAAAAACTTTGAAATGGAAAAGGTTTCAGCCGATAAAGCCTATTTATCGAGAGCGAACTTGCAAACGGCAGTTAATAACAATGCCGTTCCGTTTATCGCTTGGAAAGCTAACTCTAAAATCAGCAACCGTGAAGGAAATCATTTGTGGAATCGGCTTTTTCATTGGTATTGCTTGAACCAAGAAAAATTCTTTGAGCATTATCACCAAAGGTCAAACGTCGAAACCACGTTTTCAATGATAAAAGCGAAGTTTGGCGGCAGCTTGAGAAGCAAAACGAGAACGGCGCAAATCAATGAAGCGCTTTGTAAAATCCTAGCGCATAACATCTGCGTTTTGATTCAATCAATGTATGAGCTAAATATAAAGCCAGAGTTTTGGAAAGAGTAAATAAAAAGGGGCTTGACTTAGCCCCTTTAATTTATACAGATACTTTATTATCTCTTTTTCCAATTTGCATGATGGTCAATCCTTGCTTCTGTCGCCAAAAAATCTGCAATCTCTATTGCACGATCTTCTTCACCGTCCTTATTCTTAGGGACGTTTAGAATTGAAGCATGGTAAGGACGTTCTTCGTCGTGACTGTAAATAACTTCCAATCCTGCTTTTCTAATTTCATCAACGCGCAGGGCAAACGCCCCAAAACATCTATTTGCGTCTGCAATACACCTTACGCCTTCTTCACAGTTGACTTGATATAAGACGGATAGTTCTTCTTCGTCCGGTTTATCTTCTCTATCTATTTTTAAGAAAAAAGCGGCGATTTGTGCATTGTCGCCGCTTTTCCAACCTTTAGAACGAATAGCACGATAAACCAAAGAGCCGGGAGGTAGCGGAGTGCTTGGTGTTGGCATTAAACAACTACAAATTCTCCTTTTAGCCGATTTAACCCTTCAATTAAGAACCCTATGTCGCAGGGCTTTCGGGGAAACATTTGAGTTGCATCTTTGTAAGAAAGATAAGATTCTCCGTTTGAGTAAAAGAACAACGAAAGTTTTCTTTGGTCGTTCCGCCACTCTACAATTACGCTTCCATCGCCAATTGTAGAAAACTGCGGAATAGGTAAATCTTCCCCAAAGTAGTCAAGGGCATCTTTCACCAAAGAACTAATGTTTTCTATTGCACACTTGTTAGGCGCAAGAAAATCATCATCATATTCTTCATCATTAGCAAAGGCGTTTAATTTCTCTTCAATCTCTTGCCATTTAGGACTTTCGGTTTCGATAAGGGTATTCTTGCTTTCCTTGTTATAAGCAACGCCACGTTTGTACGCTGAAATTGATAAATCATCATCAGGCACTTGCATTAAATGTCGCGCTAATGCAGCTTTGTTACACTGAATAGGCTCAGCAAACAAATCTTGGTTTCTAATGATTAGATATTTATATTCGCCGTGAGATGGAATTAAATCTTCCATGTCAAAATTATTTTCCGCATAAGCTCTGCGGAAAAAAGCTGGCGAAGCTATTCCTTTAACATTAAGCCTTGCGTAATCAACGTTTGCCATAAAACCTCCTTTCTGAAATAGATTAACTCCCTTGCTGCAAATTATATTCATCTGATTCTACTTGAATTTCAGCATCATCAAATAATTTGTCTAATTCATCAGCCTTTCGTATCAGCCATTGACCAATATCTCTAGCAGCAACCGAGTTTAAAACAAGAGTAGCTTCCGTTTCTCTGACCACCCCTTTTTTTGATACGACCCGCGCTTTTTTACTGAGCATACCGTTTTCATCAAGGTCATGCTCAATAACGTCAGGGATTGGCAGTCTTTCGCTAAATAGAGTTGCATTAATGTCACCGCGCGGAGTGATGCCGCCTAAAACACCATCAATCCCTATAACTCTAAAAAAACTGCTTTTGATGAAATGAAACTGAATCTTTTGAGAAACAGCTTCGGATTTGTCATCAGGCTTATCCATAAAAAAAGAGACGTATTTTAACCGCAATAAGTTGTGTTAAATTACACACACTTTGCCTTTTAGTCAATCAAAATCTTACAAAATTTGACTTTATT
>DASVUH010000035.1:0-3258 GCA_036387135.1 Pyrinomonadaceae bacterium
GTCGTGACGCTTTTGATTGTTTTGATTGTTGTCGGAGCTTTATACTTCGGCGGCGCATTGGGCGGTCGAAGTAACACCCCTCAAAAGGTGGACGTAGACATTAAAGTTCCCAGCCGTTAGCTTGATTTTTAATTGATTTTGAGGGAGGTGGACATCCATGACGCGAACAACACAGGAGGCACAAGCGCAGGAAACGCGCGGGGTGTTGGCGGTCGTTGTGATGTTATTACTGGCAGGTGTCTTCACAATTTTATTCGCCGCCGGGCATTTGAGCGATAAAACGCAAAATCCGGCGGAGGTTGAAACACATTCGACAGTAGTTAGCAAAAACAAATAAAGCGACTGGTAAACAGGCGGCAGAAAATTGAAAATTGGCGAACGCGGTTTTGCTTTACAAAGTTTTCAATCTTCTGCCGCTTTTTCATTTTTTTTTAAAGCTATGAAATTAAAAAAAGTTTCCCAACAAACAATCGTTATCACGGGCGCGACGAGCGGAATCGGTTTGACGACCGCGCGAATGGCGGCGAGAAAGGGCGCGCGACTCGTTTTAATTGCCCGAAATGAAGAAGCCTTGCGCCAATTGGCGGACGAGCTGAATTCCAAAAACACCGAAGCCATTTATTTCGCCGCCGACGTAGCGGATGAAAACGCTTTACAAAATGCGGCGGATGCGGCAATCGCAAAATTCGGCGGTTTCGATACGTGGGTAAACAATGCGGGAGTCTCGATTTACGGCGAAATTCTGGAAACGCAGCTTGAAGATATGCGCCGCCTTTTCGACACGAATTTTTGGGGCGTCGTAAACGGCTCGCGCGTTGCGGCTCAACATTTAAAAAATCGCGGCGGGGCTTTAATCAATGTCGGCAGCGTATTGTCAGACCGCGCGATTTCGATTCAAGGCGTTTATTCCGCATCGAAGCACGCGGTCAAAGGTTTTACAGACGCTTTGCGGATGGAGCTTGAATCGGAAAATTATCCAATTTCCGTCACGTTAATTAAACCGAGCGCAATCAACACGCCTTACACCGAACACGCGCGCAATCTGATGTCGAGAGAACCGAATGTTCCGCCGCCGGTTTACGCGCCCGAATTGGTCGCCGAGGCGATTCTGTTCTGCGCGCAAAACGTGGTCAGGGATTTTACGGTCGGCGAAGGCGGAAAAATGATTTCGCTGATGGGCAACCTTGCGCCGCGTTTGACCGACAAAGCGATGGAATGGTCGGCTGCCGCAACACAGCAAAAGGCTTCTCCCGATCTGGGCAATCGTCCCGACAGTCTTTACGAAACTCATTCCGATTTACGCGAGCGAGGCAATTACGACGGAATCGTTTTCGAGGAAAGTCTGTATCAGCGAGCGAAACTGAATCCGCTCCTGACGAGCGCAATTTTAATCGGCGGCGCGGCTGCGCTGGTGGCTGTAGTCGCTGGCAAATCGAATCGGGAAAGAAATGGAGATGAAGTCAATCACAGGAATCTTCAAAACGAACAGCCCCGCTCGCTCGAAGTCGGACACAGCTAATTCGTTTTTTAAAAGAGAATTATCAAACGGGACGAGACTTGTTTTTCGTCCCGTTTTTTATTATTAAAGTTTGGAGGTCAACGTTTGATGAAAAATAATTTAAAACTGTTCATTGCCCTGAGCCTGATTTTCTGTTTCTCCCTGACAGCTTTTGCGCAGAAAAAAGACGACAAAGAAATTAGAGACGCCGGAAAACGCGCCGACCAAGCTGCGCGCGTTTTCCGCAGCATTATGGATAAGCCTGACAAATCAATTCCGCGCGAGCTGCTCGAACGCGCCGAAGCCGTTGCGGTTTTTCCGGGCGTTCTCGGCGCGGCTTTTATCGTCGGCGGAAGCGGCGGCGAAGGCTTGATTTCGCGCCGCACGCCGACGGGTTGGAGCGCGCCCGCGTTTTTTAAAATCGGCGGCGGCAGCGTCGGTTTCCAAATCGGGGCGGAAAAAACCGACGTTATTTTGCTGATTATGAACGATGGCGGTTTAAAAGGTCTGCTCGAAGACAAATTTGAGTTCGGTGGCGAAGCTGGCGTTGCCGCCGGTCCGATTGGCAGGAAAGCTTCCGCGACCACTAACGCGACGCTCGACGCCGGAATTCTGTCGTATTCGCGCACCAAAGGCGCGTTTGTCGGCGCAGCTCTGAAAGGCGGCGTTCTTTCGCCCGACAACAACAAAAACCGCGCGCTTTACGGCAAAACGTCGAAAGAAATTCTGCTCGCCGAATCGCCGGTTCCGACGCCCGACGCGGTAGCAGATTTTCCTCAGACTTTGAATCGCTTTTCAAACCGACGCGCAAACGACGGAACAAACAGCGAAACTAAGCGCGTGCGAACCGTCGGAACTTCGACTGAAGCGGCAAATCCGCAAACTGAGAGCGATGTTTATTACGTCGTGCGAACTCCGCGCCGCTCAAACGCTTCAGAAGACACCGATGCTGCCCGCGCGCGCGACCGTCTTGCCAGAGAAATTCGCGCCGAACTGTTGATGCTTTCGTCTTACGGCGTTTTCGACAGTCTTGAGTTTCAGATTTCGCCGGACAATTCGGTCGTGCTGCGCGGCGTTTCAACCGGCGATAAATTAAAATCGGACGCCGAACAAGCCGTCAAGCAAATCGAAACCGTCGCCGCAGTTCGCAACGACATCGAAGTTTTGCAGCCGTTGCTCGATGATCAGCGCCTGCGTCAAGAGCTTTTCCGCGCAGTCTATTCCGGCGATCTTGCACGCTATTCAAACGGCTCGCTCAACCCGATTCACATCGTCGTTAGAAACGGCAGCGTCACTTTAAAAGGCGTAGTTGATTCGGAAGCAGATAAAAATTTGGCTGCGGTTCAAGCTAATTCCGTCAATGGAATCACGGGTGTTAAAAACGAACTTTTGGTTGAAAACTAAAACAAGCCTTTTAACTGCGACGGAAGCGGAGAAAAACAAAAGAGCGAGATGAATCAAGTTCAAACTCGCTCTTTTGTTTTTTCACAAAGCTTGGAAATTTACGTCATTCCCCAGGTTATAAACTCTCAAGCCATTTCCGCAAATTCGGGGTTCGGTTTGTGCTGGAAACAAGCTTAATGTTCAAATTTCGCAAGCGCACGACAAGGCGGTCACGGAAATCCGGTTCAAGGCGTTCGATAAAGTTTAGGTTGACGATTTCACTGCGGTTGAGCCGAAAGAACGTTTTGGGATCAAGAATTTGTTCAAGCTCGGTAAGATTTTCCTTGAGCGGAAACTTGTTTCCTTCGGCGTCAAAG
>DASVUH010000036.1:0-74740 GCA_036387135.1 Pyrinomonadaceae bacterium
TGCCTCGACCGGATATGGAGAATAAAGATTCTGATAACAATCACGATCTTGCTGTTGTGAACTGAATTGAAATGTCTCGCCAGCCTCAACTTCAGCCGAATAAGGTGTTATCCAACCGCTGTTATACATATTCGGACAACACACAAAGCAGCTATAACTGCTGCTCACGTTTTGAGACCGGCTGACGACTTCGCTGCGTCCGACCAGCTACCAAAAAGACGCAAAAAATTTTGCTCACGCCTTTTTATTCTATTTGCCTTTAATTTCGCCGGTGGGAACTTGTGTTAGCATCCTGTTCAGCATTGATTAATTTTATTCTGCATTCTTCAAGTATTCGACACTTTGTTTTAGTATTTTCGGCGGCATCGGAAAGCCGTTGTTTTCCTTCTTGTGTGGCAGAGCTTATTTTAGCGCCTTCAAGATATTTAACAGCTTCGGATAAATCATCTCGAAAGATTTGCTGAATAGTGTATAAAGCATTTTGAGTCTTTATTGATTCAGTATCATCATCTTCAATTACCTTAACCAATGCTGGTAGCGAGGGTTTACCAATTTTAATTAAAACTTCGGTTGCCGGATACCGCCAAGAAATCAATTTAGCCTTATCATTCCAGTGAGTTTCCTCAATCGGGTCTATTTTTAGTTCAGGGGATTGCTTCTGGCTTAGTTCAGTTTTATTCCTATAGTCTGAATATCTATCATAATCAAGATATTTAATTATTATAGGTATAGTTCTCTTGTCGCTTATAGACTTCAGCTTTTGAATGGTATCAATTAAAACCTCTCCAGTTTTTTCTCTTTTTTCTAATATATCAACCAACCTTTTGGTTTCCTTATCATAATCTTGGAAATTACTCTCATTTTCACTTCTATTATCAACATTTTTATCTGTCTGGGAAATTACGCCAATACCTAAACAAGCAACCAAAAGGAACAAAAACGTTGATACAACCACTGCCAACAAAACTTTTTTACCGGTCATAATTTTTTCCGTGTAATTCATATAGCTTTCTCCCAAAGTCATAGCTTTGACTTATTATTGTAAATTCCAAGTTGTATTTGTCGCTCCTGAATTAATTATATTATCTCCGGGAACTACATTATTGATTATAATTCCATTATTCGTTAATTCTATTGCTAAACGCTGATACCAAGTAACATCCACTGAAACGCGAACATTTTGTACTTGTCCAGCGTTGTTTTGTGTAACTGTTGCCCATTGACGGAAATTTGTTCTTCTTCTTCTAATTGTGCCTAGCTGTGCATTAACTAAAGTGCTTCCAGGAGAATCAATATCATATATATTCCCAGCAGAATCACTTGCATCCGTGTCAAGAAAATCAGAAGTTGAAGTGTCATCACAGGGAGTTTGTTGAGGCGGGTCACAACCTGCACTACCGGCTAAATTATTATTCGCATCCCACGATCTTGTATTAATAACTTCCCTACGTAAAACAATTTCATCAGAATAGTTTGCTGGTAAAACTGTTCCTACTATTTCGATAACATGTCGCCAACGGTTTGGTAACTGTCCAGTGCTAAAAATAGGTCCACCAAGAGAAAGAGTTCCAATTCCCGTTTGTTGATTGTTTCTCGCACTGTTATTTGTAGAAACTGTTTGATTATTACTAAACCTTAAAGAGAGAGTAACGGAGAGAACCGTAAAATTTTCAGTGTCAAGCGTCACAATTTGATTATTAGGCTTTGTATATGTTGCTTTAAACTCCATATTATCTTTCGTACTGCTCTCTGTAATTCCCTTGATTTCCACATCCGTTGTTGCCGTTATTGTTCTCGTCGTAGTGTTATTACTTGTAAATTGCGCTGTGCCTGTTCCAGATGTCGGAGTTAAGGTTAAAGTTATCGGTAGATTATTTGGATTATTCGGGACTTGAACTCTAACTGTTGCCGTTTGATTTTTACCAACTGCTTTGAATGAAGATATTGATACAGATGGCGGTCGAACAATCAAATTAGCGATGGGCGATGCAAAAACTTCATCGGGCAAACAAGCGTCCGTCGCATCTCCCCGCCAAAGCTGTCCCGTCCAATTTGCCGAAAGATATGCGTCTCCTTCGCTGATTGCCGTTGTTGATCCGTCAAAACCTACTTGGGCAATCTGCTCGTTATCAACCGTCCAACTCGCATCAGCCGGATATGGAGAATAAAGATTTTTCTTAAGGTTTTGAGTTTCTCTGTTTTTGTTGCTCAACAGCTTCCTGTAAATTCTCGAAAAGTTTTTCTATTGCTTTGAATGTTTTTTCGTCGTCATATTTAGTTCCATCAGTGAACTCAACGCTAACAATCATTAAAACGACTACAGATTTCATTTCACCTTTCAACCCTAGTTTTTCGCGTAATTTATCTGTTAAGTGAACTACTTCATCTTTTGTGCAATTTTGGCATTTTAAAAATTCTTCTGAAACTGTTGGGATTAGCTGTCCCGGCATTGCTAATACCCCTGCTTCTCTAGCATAAGTATTCGTTGAGCCTGCGCTAGAAGCAACCGTTAAACTCCGAATAGGTTTTGTCCCGATGTTGCGCATTTGAAAAGCATCGCTAAAGCCACCTTCAACTCCGGCGACAACGCGGACATTCTCAAATTTAATCGGGCAATTGGGTTGAACCGCAATAACAGGAAGAATTATTTCTCTCGGAACTTCAACATATTGAATTTTTCTCGACTGTTGAGTTTCTTGCGCTAAACTGCTTGTCGCGCAAATGCAAATCAACCAAAAAAGTTTTGTCAAATATTTCATTTCAATCTCCCTTTCAAGATTTTTATGGGCAGGTAAAAGTTACTTTCGCATTACCGTTATAACTACCACCTGCTTGAAGTCCACCAGTAATGCGAATTCTGATGCTGTTATCTGCCGCCGTCGGGCGCACGCGCCGTAGATTTATAATCATCTTGCCTCTTCTTAAAGAGTAACTAACGTCCTGAAAGTCAAAACTAAGATATTGAAACTGTTGAGTTTCGCTATCGGAAACAAAAGTTCTGGAATCAGGATGAAAGATGCTTACGGCATCAGGTGGTAAATCGAAATTTATCGTAATATTAAAACTTGTTCTTGAACCCGTACATACTTGTCGTCCGCCGCTTAGGTTTACATTCGCTGTTTGACTGCCGATACCTTGACTGAAAGTTGCAATTTCACTATTAACATCATTGCTAAGAGTTTTAAACAATATAGCACTTGGAACAATCAAATTAGCCGTTCGATTGACAGGGATTTCATCCGGCAGACAAGCCTCTGTTGCATCCGCCCACCAAAACTGTCCCGTCCAATTTGCCGTCAAATATGCGTCTCCTTCGCTGATTGCCGTTGTTGATCCGTCAAAACCTACTGTTGCAATCTGGTCGTCATTAATCGTCCAATTTGCCTCGACCGGATATGGAGAATAAAGATTCTGATAACAATCACGATCTTGCTGTTGTGAACTGAATTGAAATGTCTCGCCAGCCTCAACTTCAGCCGTATAAGGTGTTATCCAACCGTTATTATACATATTCGGACAACACACAAAGCAGCTATAACTGCTGCTTACTTTGTCTGTTTTGCTGACGACTTCGCTTCTGCCGATTAATCTGGTTTGAGGCGCGCCGACCAGACTCCAGCGGATTTGTCCAAAGGCGAAATTTAGCGGTAATTTTCTGCCTTCACTGTCAGGAATTTGTTGATCTCTGATATTACGAATATCAAATGTGGCGGTTGCGCCCGGTTCTAATTTCTGCGGATACAGAGCATAAAATCCGCCATCGAAATTAACCTGCATCGTGAATTTGCCGCTTTTCTCACCGACATTTGTGATTGACAGAATTGTCGAGTAATCATCATCGAGCCGTACTGTATAACCGCCCGCCGAGTTGCGCGTCAAACCCGAATCGCGCAACGGTATATCGTAATCAACTTTGGTCAGATTGTTGGTCGTGTTGATTGCGCCGACGAGACTGCCCGCCGCTCCGCTGTTGATGATTTGCACGCTCACCGAATCGAGGTCTGCTCTGGTTTTCGCCGCCGTTACCAATCCCGTCAGGTCAACTTCTTTAATCGCGTTTGCCGCGATTGTCACCGCCGGCAATTCCACAACTCCGCTGCCTTCGCCCGATGCGGGCAGAAAACGAGGCTGCGCCGTAACCGGATTGTCGCTCGTGTTTTTTAAGACCAGGTGCGGAGTCGAATCTTTTAATCTGAAATTCGTCGCGTACAAATTCGGCTGGGCGATATTCTGCGGGTCATAAAAACGAATGCTGCTGGCATAACCGCCGTTGTTGGAAACCACCAAACCCGTCGGAATCAATCGCCCCAACTCGCCGCTCGATTCAATTCTGACCGATTCTGCTTTCGTGTCCGATTGATTTTGTCCGTTATTTCGCCGCTTTACAATTTCCGTCGCGTAGGGCGCAACGTTTACCTGTTCGGTTTCCCCGTTTGAATAAGTCAGAGTCGCAACCGCCAGCGAATCGGAATAATTTCCCAATGCGATTGTCGCCGCAGCGTTTTTCGGCATTCGCCAGACGGCTTCGCGCACGTTTGAGCGCTGTGCGTTTACGACGACAAACAAAACATCCGTGCTGCCGTTTTGTCCGATGCCGTGCAGCGTCAACTGCGCCCAAACTTCCATCGAGTTTCCGGTGTAGGACAAGCTCATCCCGCCCCATTTCTGCCTGTTGCGATGCTCTGCCGGAATCAGGCTCATCACGTCAACAAAACGCATCTCCGCCGGTTTCAAGCTGATTGTTTGCCCGACGATTGGCTCGCCCGTATCGGTGTAAAAAGTCGGAACGGCGTCAATGACGTGCGAGCTGCGGCAGTTGAGAACTATTTCGCTGCTCGACGCTTCCCGCAAATCAATCAACGGCGCGTAAATAACTTGCGGGGTCGGCGGTCGGCACGTCGGACATTGTTGAGCCGTAGTTTCGCCGGGCTTATCGCCTTGAGCCTCAGCCGTTTGACCGCTGACTTTCAGATATGCGGAAAACGCGACGCCGCTTAAGCCGATTAAAAGCGTTATCAAGACAAAATATAAAGCTTTTTTGTTCGGAAGAATCTGCAAAAAGGACTGATTTGTTTTGAACATTGATTTACCCTCGTAAAGCAATGGAAAAGGGGGAGCGCTTTTCCGGTTGTGAGAGATGACATTTTCGAGAAAACGCCAGGGCTGGTTACGCGGTAAATGCAGGCGTGTCGGTTAATCGTCTGCGATGGAAACTTCTGTCACGACCGATTCGGAAACTGCGTGTTACAAGCTTAGAGAGAATAATTTCGTTTTTAAAAATTGAAATGTCCCTCAATTAAAATTCGATAACAAAGGCAATTCTTGACAACTTGAGTCTTTCGCTTCGTCTGCGCAAGTTGCTGGATATGCGGTGAATATAATCCTGTTTGATTTTCCTGTCAACAGTTTTTTGAAAAATTTTGAAATAATTGGAGAAACAAAACCTGTTTTGTTTGAGCGGCTTTTAGCTCTGACGATGCAAAATAAAATCGGCAATTTCGCGCAAAAGCTCAATCGGTTTTTCGATTTCGGAAAGCGCGGCGATGCAGCTCCGATGCGTTTCGGCGGCAAGATTTTGCGCCCGTTCCAAACCGTAAAGTGCGGGATAAGTCGCTTTTTCCGAACGCGCGTCTTTGCCCGGCGTTTTGCCCAAATCCGCCGCCGTGCCGCTCACGTCGAGCAAATCGTCAACAATTTGGAACAACAAGCCGAGCTGCGCCGCGTAAATTGAAATCGCGTTCAATTCTTTTTCGGTCGCTTCCCCGACAATCGCTCCGGCGCGTGCGGCGGCGATAATCATCGCGCCGGTTTTGCGTTCGTGAATTCGTTTTAAATCTTCGCCGGAAATTTGCTTGCCTTCCGCCGCAAGATCGAAAACCTGCCCGGCGACCATTCCCGCCGGAGTTCCGGCGGCGCGGGCGATTTCGGAAATTAGTTTTACGCGCGCTTTCGGCGTTAAATTTTCATCTTCGGCAATTGTCTGAAATGCCAGAGTTTGCAGCGCGTCGCCCGCCAAAATCGCCGTCGCTTCGTCAAATTTGACGTGACAGGTCGGCTGCCCGCGCCGAATCGAATCGTCGTCCATCGCCGGAAGATCGTCGTGAACGAGCGAATAAGTGTGAATCATTTCAAGCGCGGCGGCGGTTGACAGCAGTTTTTCAATCGGCGAGCCGAAACAATTTCCGGCGGCAATCGTCAGCGCGGGGCGAAAACGCTTGCCGCCCGCAAACAAGCTCCAGCGAATCGCCGCCTGAAGATTTTTCGGCTCGATTTCGGATTCTGGAACAAGCTCGTCGAGTTTTTGATTAACAAGCTCACTCGTTTCGGCGAGAAAATTTTTGAGATTCACTTGCACAAATTAAAAAGCGGATTCTTCTTCGTCTTTGTCGAAAACAATGCGGCGTTTAACCGTTCGCGCGGGTTTTTCTTCCGGCTCGTCATCTTTTGTGTTGAGAGTTTCCAAAACGGGTTTTCCGTCGTCGTCGCGCATTAAAATTTCGATGCGGCGTTCGGCTTTGTTTAAGCGTTCCTGACATTCGCGCGCGAGGCGTACGCCGTCTTCAAAAAGCCGCAGACTTTCTTCGAGCGGCAATTCGCCGCGCTCCAATTCGCGGACGATTCGCTCCAAAGCGGTGAGCTGTGTTTCAAAATTCGGTTCGTTCATTATTACTACTATTGCGTGAGCTGTTCGAGCTGTCGGCGCAAATCTTCAATCACCTGACGATTCGGCAGACGCGACGCGCCCGGTTTTTTGGCAAGCTCCTGCTGCACGATTTGTCCGACTTGCTGCGCGATGCGGTCGGCGAGCGGTTCGTCCTTTACGCCGACGACTTTCCATTTATCGCCATTTTTCTGCATCGTTAATTCGAGCGGGCGATTTTGATAATTGCTTTTCACAATCGCCGTCTCGCCCGTTTGCGAGACTTCCGCAACGCGGTTGAGCGCAACGGTTGTCGCCCACGCCGAAACTTGCGGCAAACTGGCTGTTTTATTTTTAATTTGAAGCGGAATCTCGCGCCGCGCCTGTTCTTTGATTGTCGGCAAAACAGGCGTCAGATACTGCCCGATTAACTGTTCGGCGCGTTTGACGGTTTCGGGCGGAAAACCGCGCGCGTAGCGTTCTTTGGCTTTGGCTTCGATTTGCGGGACAAAACTATCAACGACCGCGTTTGAGTCGAGAAACTGGTCAATCTTCGGCTGGTCGTCTTTGCGCGCCGCGTCAATCAGGAGCGCCAGCGAATAAGTCGGTGATTTTTGCAGATTCGACCACCACCAATAACCGGCTATTGCTCCGATAACTAAAACAACCGCCAGCAAACCGCCCAAAATCAACAAAATCTTGCCGCATCCGCCGCGCCTTGCTTTCGACGCTTGGCTTTGATTTAAAGGCGCAGACGCGGGCGCGCCCGACTGTTGCGAAGGCTCTTCGAGATTGACGACGATGCGACGATTTTCTGACATAAAAACAAAATGAAATCACAGATTAACATAGATGGACGCGAATAAATAAAATGGTCCAAACAGGAATGAAGGGGATTAAGGAGATAAAAAACAGATTGAATTTATCTCCTTAATCTCCTTCATCCCTGTTAATTTATCCGCGCTTATCCGTGTCCACGCGAAGCGGGACGGTTTCACTCTTTCCCGTAACACTACATTTCAAACTGCCGCGCGCGAGTTGTAAATGAACATTTTCGCCGGTTTCGATTTGCGCCGCGTCGCGCAAAATCTCGCCGTTTTCTTTTTGCGCGAGAGCAAAACCGCGCCCTAAAACTGCAAGCGGCGAAAGCGCGTCAAGCGTTGACGCGGCAAGCCGAAATTTCTCGCTCGAATCCGACATTTTTAATTGAATTGCTGCATCGAGCTGTTGGTGCAAAGCGCGCAAATTCGATTCGGCACGGACGGCGTTCGTTTTCAAAATCGCGGGCGTTAATTTCGCATTTAAAAAATCGAAACGCCGTTGATTTTGTCTGGTTTTATCGAGAAACAGCGTTTTAAGATGCAGCAAATTCGTTTCGACCAATTGCCTTTTTTCCCGAAACCGAGCCGGAATCTCAGCGAAAATTTGCGCAGCCCGCAATTCTTGAAGACGAGATTTTGATTGTAAAATTTTATATTCCATCGCCTGCCGCAAATCTTCCTGCCGTTCAACTAAGAACGCAGCAATTTGCGATTCCTGCGCGGCGACGATTTCGGCTGCGGCGGAAGGCGTCGGAGCGCGGAAATCGGCGACAAAATCGGCAATTGTAAAATCCGTTTCGTGTCCGACGGCGGAAATTACCGGAATCAACGAATTGCGAATCGCGCGCGCAACTCTCTCGTCGTTAAATGCCCACAAATCTTCGGTAGAGCCGCCGCCACGCCCGACAATCAAAACATCAATCAACTTTTCTCGCTCGCCCGTTTGCAAGGCGTGAAAATGCTGTTCATTTGCAAGCTCAATCGCGTCTCGAATCTCCTGCGGCGCGGATTCGCCTTGTACCCGCGTCGGAATCAAAACGATGTCAACCGTTCGGGTGCGGCGCGCCAGAACGTGCAAAATATCGTGAATCGCCGCGCCTTGCGGCGAAGTGACGACGCCGACGCGACGCGGAAAAAACGGAAGCTGCCGTTTTAATTCTTCTGCAAACAAACCTTCGCGTTCGAGCTTTTGTTTTAATTGCTCAAACGCGATTTTCATCGCGCCTTCGCCGACCGGCTCAAGCGATTCGACCAGAATTTGATATTCGCCTTTCGGCTGGTAAACCGTCAGCTTACCGGAAACTCTGACCTGCAAACCGTCAAACGGCTGAAACCTGATTCGCAGATTCGAGCCGCGATAACAAGCCGCTCGCAACTGCGAAAACTCGTCGGAAAGCGTGAAATACCAATGCCCGGAATTCGCCGCCGCAAAATTGGAAATCTCACCCTCGACCCAGACGGATTTAAACGAACGCTCGATCACGCTCGAAACTTTCGCCGTCAATTCTGAAACCGAAAGCGGTTTGCGTTCTTCTTCGTCGAACAGAGATTGCAGCAAAGGGCTTTTCATTCGTGAATAATAAATCGTAAGTCGGGAATCGAGAAAAGCGGAGCGTTTGATTTAAAATCAAAATTTGAGATTAAAGCTCGCTGCCGAGCAGTTTTGAGTTTTCGGTAACGTTTCGCATCCCGTACATCAAATTCCAGGAAACGATGTTGGCAAAAGAAAAAAGCTCGCGGACAAACGGCGAATCATCGTAAGTCAAAAGCCAGCGATGCGGGCATTTTTTCAGATTGGCGGCAAAACGCTCGTGGTATTTCGAGGGAAACCAGCTTGAACAACTGCCGGTGAATTGCTCGAAGTGCAATTTTGGGCTTTAGCGTCAAGATTTAGAATGCAGCCTAATGCAATGCCAAAACAAAGATAGAATAAGAAGATTTGTGAGACAGAGTTTTTCATGGACCAACAATCCTCCTATTTGGGTTTGATTCTTGCGAGTTAACCTTAGCTTTTTCTACTTCGTCTTTGAACTGTTGGTAGTCTTTACCATTATGCTTATCAAAAACCCACTCTGTTTGCGGGCGGCGAGTTAATTGTGAACCATCCAAAGCGAAAACTTTGTTCCCTTGTAATTCATAAGCGGTTAAAATATTGTAATTACCTAATTCTCCTTTAGTTAAAAAGAATAAATATTTTTTACCTTTCATTGGAGAACCTTGTCCGAGAGTGCCATAACGAGTGATTCGTCCGTCGGGGTACCTTACCCTTCCGCCGATTCTTTCTGTTACGATTGAATCATTTTTATTAACGGTAAGATTTGGACTTGTTTTTACAAGGTCTGTAACACGAACCGTAAATTCTGAGTAAACAATACCTTTGTCATTTGAGAGGTAAGCCGCTGAATCAGCTACTTTACCTTCAATAATAAGATTGCTTTCATCAGCAGGTAAATCAGACATACCATGTCCAAACACAATGGACTCTGGCGAGGTGAAGGTCGGAGCAACAGTTAAAAACTTACGACCGTCGTACCGTGCGTTTTTCGCAATACGCTCACTGCGTACAGGTTCTGTATGTAACGAATTATAGTCAACGACAGGTGTTGCGGCGTCATCAAGTTCTTTTTTCGTTGGTTGTTTAAGCTCTTGATTTGCCGCAGGTGCGCCGCGTCTCAAAACCGTTGCTGTTTGCTTATTTTGCTGATTATTTTGCTGCGCTTGTCCCTTTTCATTAAAAATTATGAAAAGAAAGCCAACCAAAACAAAACAAAAGATACAAATTAGCGAAAGCGCTAAAGGTTTACTCTTAAGCATAGTTTTTCCTTTCTTTTGGAAATATTTAGAGATTTAAGATTTTAAGCAGAATTGAAAACCAAAGTAAAAGATTTGAGTAATGAAAAAAATCTCTTTAATTGAGAACAATGACGCTTCGCCGTAAGGTTTAATAACTTCTACTTTAAAGAAATAAAGCATTGGATTTCAGACTTGTCAAGAATAAGTCATAAAGAAGAATTAATTTTGAAGCTTTATCCGTTTCATTTGTGTATTGTTGCTTGTTCAAGTTTAATCAGAAAACTGTTTTGTCTGGCTTCTGCAAAAACCTGATGCAAAATCTCGGCTTGTTTCGAGTCGAAACGATTTGTTTCGATGAATTTAGCGAGTTCTTCGGGTTTGGCTTCCGACGTAATTACGCCCTGCATTTCATTGGCGGTCAGACGCAGAACGGGAACGAATTTGACCGATTTGCCGCCGCGACGGACATCAATCAGATTGCGGTACAAAATCATTTTTATCAGCCCGTCTTTGATGTCGCTCGTGTGAGTCAATTTTCCGCGCTGGGTGTGTTTTGATTCGATTAAATACAAAACACCGTTTTCGTAAACGGCTTCGTCAACCGTCAGAAAATATTTGCCGCCGAGATAATCCGCGATTGTGATGCGGCTTTTCGTTTGCGTCGGCATTGTTTCTTTGGGTTGGTCGGCTTGAATTTCGCGCCGTTGCGCCTGCTGGGATTTTTGGCGGGAAAATTCAAGAAAATGCACGATGTCGCCCGTTAATTTGCGCTCGAAATTTTCAACTCCCGCCGCGTCGTGCATTTTAACGCCCAATGTTTCGGAGATTTTTTGATAAGCGGTTTTCGCCAGTTCGAGCGTTTGTTTTAAATTTTTCAGCTCGCGCAGATTCCACTCGAAAGCCGAAAGATTTGTCCGGCTCAGTTCTTTTAATTTCGTCTGGATAAACTCGTTGTTAAATTGCTGCCCGATCAAACTGTCGGCACGTCGAGGACTTTTTTCCGCCCGGTCGTAATAACCCAAAACCGCGTAAACTTCCAAAAGATTTAAAAGCGAAAAAGTGTCCCAAGCTAAAAAATCGCGCTCGCCAGATTGTCCTTCGTCTTTTAAGACCGGAATCACAGCGGCGC
Organism: Pyrinomonadaceae bacterium; assembly: GCA_036387135.1. Lineage (GTDB taxonomy): Bacteria > Acidobacteriota > Blastocatellia > Pyrinomonadales > Pyrinomonadaceae > JALZCH01. The sequence goes on from DASVUH010000036.1 coordinate 11,384, forward strand.
GTTTTTGATGTGCGAGAGTGTTGTAAAGGCGTTCGTAAGGATAAGAGCGTGTGCGTTTCGGCGAAACCCAGCGGCTGACTGCTACTTTTTTATCGCCGTCGGTTAAGACAAATGCGGGCGGTGCGCGATTTACATCCAGAGTTTCAAGCGGAAGCTCGCGCAAATCTTCGGTCGCCAAAGGCTTATATTTTATTTGTTTGATTTCGCCCGTAATATTTGAATCCTGTAAGCGAGCGGGCGCAAAAGAAGTTTTTTGAAAAACGGCGGGCGCGGTTTCTTGCGTTTCGATTTCTATTTTGCGGCTTTGAAGGCGCGGCGGGACGGAGACGCTTGCACCGAGCCGGACAAAAGCGTTTTCGCGTTTGACAGTGACGCGCGGCGCGGCTTTGGATTTTGATTGGTAAGTCAAGGTGTAAGCCGTGCGAAGCTGCGCGACGACATCTTCGTAAACTTTCTGCAATTCTCCGATTTGGCGAATCGGGAAATAAACGCCGCCGGAAATTTCGGCGAGTCTTTTGGCTTCTTCTTCGGCTTTCGTCGTCAGAGTCAAATAACGATTTCTGAGCGGATCAATAGTTTGAGTTGATTCTTGAACGTTTGCCGCCGGAATCAAGCCCGAAGGCACGTAAAGCGGATAAATGAGCGCGCCGGATTCTTCGATTGCGCCGAGCAGCGATTCAAACGGAATAAATGAGCGCGTGTCGTCGCCGTCGGAAAGAATCACAATCGCCGTCCGCTCGCCGCGCAGCGGTTTTAAAGTATCAACGAGCGTAAACGCGAGCGCGTCGTAAAGCGCCGTGCCGCCGCCCGCGTCGAATGTGTCGAGCGAATCGGAAAGAGCACGTTTATTGCCGGAAAAATTCGATAAAACCTGCACATCGTCGCGGAAAGTGATGATGGCGAGACTGTCTTGCGGGCTGATGGTGTTGATAAAATTGCGCGCGGCTTTGCGGATAAAATCAATGCGCTCTTCGACGCTGCCCGAAACATCGAGCAACAGAACGAGATTAAAAGGCGTTGCGGTTGACTGCAAATCGAGAACTTCGCGTTCAGCGCCCGCTTCAAAAATTGCGAAATCCTGTTTTGATAAACCGTTGACGGCGCGCCCGTTTTTGTCCGTGACGCTGACGTTTAATCGTCGTGCCGAATCCGAAGCGTTGGCGGGTGCATCCGGCGAATTCGGGCGTTTGACGATTGTCGGCTCGCTGCGAAACGGCGGCAGAGTTTTCGCATAATCGCCGAATCTTCGCGGGCTGACTTTGCGAATCGCATCGGTCAAAACCCGGTCGCCGCTTTGAATGATTGTTTTCGCGGCTCTCGTCAACTCGCGGTCGCGCAAATCCGAAGGGACTTCCGAAGGCGGGACGTTCAACAGAATCACTCCGCGCGCAGTCGTAAAATTCAACGAGATTAAGCGGTTTTCGGTCTTCGGTTTTCTGTCTTCACTTTTTTTCTTTTTTTCTTTTTTGTCCGGTGCCGGTTGCGCCTCGCCGGTTGGTTCTTCTGTTTCATCGGATTCTTCCGACTTTGGACTTTTTTTATCGGGTTCGTTTAATTCGCCTTTGACAGAGAATTTGCCGCCTGCTTTTTCTTTGACTTCGGCAAGTGTCAAATCGCTCAACAACAGCGGGCGTCTTTCCGTCCAGAGAAAGTTGTATTTGATTGCTTCGGTTGGAACTTCGGCGTAAATAGTGCCGGTTTCGGTTGTGACATCCGCCGATTCGAGATTTCCGCCGACTTCGACCGCGCCGTCTTTGCCGATGATTTTCAGCCGCGTCCGCTCCGGCACGCGCAGAGTCAAATCAATGCGCCGCGCCGTTTCGCCGACTGTTATTGAAAGCACGCCTCGTTCGCTTTTTACAGTGACATCGGTTTCCGAAACCGGAGAATTCGGCGAGTCAGCGGTCAAAAGAATTTTGTCGCCCGTTTCTTCGGCGACGACGCGAATTGTTCCGCGCGTGTTCGTAATCGCAAGCTGCAGTCGAGCGCCGGTCGGAATCTCGCGCGAAATGCCTTGCGCCGCGGCGAAAGAGCAAAATAAAACGGTGAGAAATAATACTACTGCAAATCTCATTTTTTAAGAGTTTAGCAAGTCCGGCGAGTCTAGTGAGTCTGGCGAGTCAATTTGAATTTGTTTCTTTTGACTCGCTAGACTCTCGACTCTCCAGACTCTCTAGACTGTTTCGTATTGCGGCTCGTATGGCGACCGGATTGCGCGAGCTTTTCGCGCAAACGAAGCTGCCAGCGTTTTTGCGTGCGGTCGTTTTCTTCAAATTCGGTGAGCAATTCGCCCAATCCTTCGCCGCCCGCTTGTCTCGATTTTAAGTATAAAAGACCCGTAATCACCGACGTTAGCGAGCTGAGGAGAACCAGAATCGGAAACCACAAGATTTGAAAAATCGCTTCGTAAACCGTTTCCTGAAAAGATTTTTTCAGCTTTTTGTCCTCTTCGGTTTCCGGCTCTACAGGGGCAGGTTGAACGGTTTTGTTTTGCTCTTCTTTGTTTTGCACTTCAAAATCGTTTCCTATTGAAACTTTGCTGTTATTGCGCAGGCGAATATTAACGCCTGAAGCCGTTTTTTCAACAACGAAAATGTCATTTGACTTCATCATCGCCGAAACGAAAAGCGCCAAAGCCCCCGATAACAGGAGAGGCGCGAAAAACGACAGCGAAAATGCGGCGACCGTTGTGCTGAGCGAGCGGCGAACAAGCTTAGAAGAACGCCGCAATGCCTGGCGACCGCGCAGGTTTTCCATCGCCACGACGGGTGAGACTAGATAAAAAAGCACGAAAACGCCGACTCCCAGCGAAAAACCGAGAAGCAAAACAGCAATCGAAAGAAACGATAAAACGCCTGTAGCAGCAGCGCCCCAATTAACCGAGACGCTGAAGCCGAGCAAAATCGAGCCTGGAATTATCCCGATAATAAGAGCTGAAAATGCAATTAACGTAGTGATGGTAACCGTTCCCGCGAAACCGCGCCATCTGGTTTTCGCCGCCGACAGAGCCTTTTTCCAATTGACCGGACGCAGCGGTACGGCTAAAAGCTGGGCGACGATCCACGTCGTCACGCCGAGCAGAATTGATGCGAAAAAGATGTTGACGAAAATTGAGGAAAATCCCAAAATGACTGAGAAAATGCCTGCTGCCGTTGAGGAAATGACGTTTTCGAAACGCAAAAAATTAATCGTAACCCGCGAAAAAGTAACCAGAAAGCCCGGCAATTGAAGCAGCAGGGAGAGCCACAAAAACGTCGGTAAATGCTCGCTGTAAATCACGAGCGCGCGGCGCAGCAGCATACCGATGCCTTCGCTCGACGCGCGCAGCTTGCTCGAAAAATCAATTGCCGATGCCGGGCGCTCGTCCGCCCGTTTAGCAAGCGCCGAATGAATCGTCCGTTTTACCCGGCGACGCAGTTTTTTTGTTTCGAGCGGCGGCGGTTCCGTTTCCTGATGCGCCTTGATAACTTCGGTAAAATTGCCCGTAAAAGGCGTCGAGCCGGAAAGCATTTGATATGCGATAACGCCGAGACTGTAAACGTCGGCTCGCGGGTCGAGCCGCTCGCCGCGACATTGTTCCGGCGACATATAAAGCGGCGTTCCCAAAACCGCGCCGACGCGCGTTAAAGCCGATGACGAGCTGCCGACAGTTCTATTTTCGGCAGCAATCGGCGCGGACAAAAGCTGCGTCGCAACTGCTTCCTGATTTGTCGCCGCGCCGCCGTTATTTTCGACAACAGTCGCCCGCGACGACTGAAAAATTGCTGTTGCGCCCTCATCTGAATTTTGAATTTCAAAATTTAAGGTCGAGCCTTCGTCAATTTCGGTTGTTAAATTCGCAGAAAGCGCGACGGTCGCGCCTTCCAAATCAACCGACTGAGAAGAAAGACTTTGAACTTTAAACTTTGAACTTTGAGCTTCCTCTTCGTCTTCGCTCATCGGCTCTTCGAGCTTGGCGATGCCGAAGTCGAGAACTTTGACGGTATAGCCGCCGCGCGAGTTAGGTTCGAGCCAGATGTTGTCGGGTTTTAAATCGCGGTGAATAATGCCTTGCCGGTGCGCTTCGGCGACCGCCGAGCAGGTTTGCTCCAAAATATCGAGCGTCCACGAAAGCGGCAGGCTTTTTTCTTCCTCCAGAACTTCGCCCAGCGTGCAGCCGTCGAGATATTCCATCACGAGATAAGCGACGCGCCCCAGCTCGGTTTCGGCTAAACCGAAATCGGTCACGTCAACGACGTTCGGATGACGCAGGCGACCGGCGGCGCGGGCTTCGCGGCGAAAACGCTCGACAAATTCTTCGCGGCGCATAAATTCGGGCGCGATAACTTTCAGAGCGACGGCGCGCTCCGTCCCTTCGTGCAATGCAAGATACACTGCGCCCATACCGCCGCGCCCTATTTCGCGTTCGATTCTGTATTTGCCGTCGAGCGTTTGTCCGATTAAATTTGCCGCGTTCATTTGTTCAAATCGGTCGTTTATCTTTGGCTGGTCTTAAGGAACTTTAACCGAAAATCGCATTTCGAGCCAAACCGCCAGCCGAAATTAACATCGTAAACCGAACGCCGAAACGCGAAAACGGTTTCGGTAAAATTTACAACGTGAGCTAAATTTGCTACTTTCAAAACTTTGGTACGGAGACGAATCCGAATGAATCTGAAACTAACTCGCCTGCATTTGCTCGATAAATCGAACGATTTCGCGCGAGATTTCAAATCCGGCGTTTCACTGCATTGTCATACGCAGCATTCGCGCGAAATGTTGGATTTTATTCCGCATTACGCCGCGCAAATCCCGATTGTCAAGAATTTTTGGGAGCGCGAGCGCAAAAGTTACTTTGAGCGTAATGGAAGAGAAATTGATTTTTCAGTAGGTTACTGGACGCCGCCGCTTGCCGCCGAGGAAGTTTTTAATCTCGAACGCGGGCAAATCAACCGAATCGGACTGGAAGCAATCATTTCTTTAACCGATCACGACGAAATTTCGGCAAACAAAATTGTTCGCGGCGAAATCGGAAACGCCGAAAATGCGCCGATTTCGCTTGAATGGACGGTTCCGTTTGACGGCGGCTTTTTCCACGTCGGCGTTCATAATCTGCCGGAACAACGAGCCGACGCGATTACGAAAGATTTATTGGATTTTACGTTTGCCGGAAAACGCGGTTTGATTTACGGCGAAAATCGCCTTGATGAATTATTCGGGCTTTTAAATGAAATCCCCGAAGTCTTGGTGATTTTAAATCATCCGCTCTGGGACATCGAATTGTTCGGCAAAGAGCGACACCGAGTTTTGCTCAATGGTTTTCTCGAAAAACACGGACGCTGGATTCACGCTTTTGAAATCAACGGTTTCCGCAAATGGTCGGAAAATAAAGCCGTTTTGGAAATGGCTGACCAGCTCGGTTATCCGGTTGTGTCGGGCGGCGACCGACACGGCTGTCAGTGCAATTCGGTGGTTAATCTGACGACCGTTAAAACTTTCGGCGAATTTGCCGAGCAAATTCGGTTTGACAAACGCAGCGAAGTAATTTTGATGCCGCATTATCGCCAGCCGCTCAATTGGCGGCAGCTTCAATCTTTCGCCGAGATTTTGCAAAATTATCCGGAATTCGGCGCCGAGCGCAAGCATTGGCAAAACCGCGTGTACGCGAAAATTGACGAGCGCGGCACCAAACCTTTGTCGTTTTTCTGGGATCGCGGCGGACCGCGCTGGTTAAAAATGGCGACTTGGACGCTCGCGGCATTCGGCAGCCGCGCATCGCGCCCGGCGTTCGGTTTGATGGTAAAACGTAAAGACCGCTTGCCGAAATCATTTAACGCTCCGGCTTTAGCGACAACGAGCGAAGAAGAACAGATATTGTCGGATTTGTCGTCCGACGCAGTTTAAATAAGACAAGGAGAAGAGGAGAAAAGGAGAAGAGGAGTTTTGTTTACTTTCCTCTGCTCCCCTTCTCCTCTTCTTTTAAATTTTGCGGGTAGCATTTTTTACAGATTCATATTTGGAAGTCAACGGCGTGGCGCTGACGAGCAAGCGGCTCGAAAATTTTGCTTTGCGCCGCGGCTATCCTTTTCTGACGGTTCACGCCGGAACGAAAACACAGATTACCAAAGAAGGCTCCGTCACGAGGCAGGAATTAAAACGCAGCCCGCTGGCAATTCCGATGGACGCCGGGTTAAAATATGATCCACTGTTCGAGCGGCATCACGCGCGCGCTAAAAAACTCGTCGCCGAATTCAAACCCGACGTAATCCACATCACGGGCTTAAACGATGTCAGCATTTTAGGCGTTTATATCGCTTATAAAGCGTTTGACTACGAAATTCCGGTCATCGCTTCGTGGCACACGAATCTTCACGAATTTGCCGCCACCCGTTTGCGTCAAACCTTTAGGTTTGTGCCGAAAAAACTGAGCGAGCCTCTGATAAATTTAGCCGAGCGCAAAATTTTCGACGGCGCGATGTTGTATTACAAAATGGGCAAAGTAATCTTAGCGCCGAATCAGGATTTGATTGACGCTTTGAAAAAAGGTACGCGGCGTTCGGCGCATTTGATGACGCGCGGAGTTGACACAGAGCTTTTCTCGCCGCAAAAACGGACAGTGAAAGACGGGGTTTTCCGGCTCGGTTTTGTCGGTAGACTTCAGCCCGAAAAAAACGTCCGGCTGCTCGTTGATTTGGAAAAAGAATTGATCAAAGCCGGAAAAACCGATTACGAATTTCTGATTGTCGGCGACGGAAATCAGCGCGGCTGGCTCGAACAAAATTTTGAAAGAGCGAAATTTACCGGCTTTATCAAAGGCGAACAGCTCGCCGAGGCTTACGCCAATATGGACGCTTTCGTTTTTCCTTCGGAAACCGATGCTTTCGGAAACGTCGTGCAGGAAGCGTTTGCGTCAGGCGTTCCGGCAATTGTCGCCAACGTTGGCGGACCGAAATACATCGTCCGGCACGGCGAAACCGGTTATGCCGCCGACAATTTAAATGATTACGCCCGCTTCGCTTTGCAGTTAATGAACAAACCGGAATTGCAGCGGGAAATGAGCCGCGCGGCGCGCGAGTTTGCTCTGACGCGCTCCTGGGATTCGGTTTTTGAAAAGGTTTATCAGGCTTACGATGAGTGCCGGAATTATCGCCCGAAAACGGCGACTCCGAAAACTCGCGTCGCCTCTTTATCATGAAAGAAATAACGTTCGATACAAACCCGCCTATCGTGCAAACAAACACAATCAGCGAGGCATTTGCGAGCGTCGGACGCGATCCGGCGCAGCTTTTTCGTCAATGGAATTATAAAGGCGCAGTTTTAAGCGGCACGATGCGCGCTCCCATCTTTTTCATCACTTATTTAATCGGCAGGGAAAGCCTTAAAATCGCGCTCGCCGCCGCTTTCGCGCAATTCGTTTTTCGCTTTTTCTTTGCCGGTTTGAGCAGCGCTTTGATTCAAAAATTTCGGCGCGTCGAACCGGCTTGGAAAGCTCTGCTCGCAGTAATGCTTTTGATTCCGGCAATCAGCCACATTTTTGAGTTTGCAGTGCAGTACGGTTTTGCTCATTTTACTCAAACCGGCGACCACACTGACGAAGCAATTTTACGTTCAATCAGTATTTCCATCGTTTCGGCGCTGTTCGGTTTGTTTGCGATGCGGCGCGACGTGATGATTGTCGGTGAAGAAGAAAGCAAATCAATTTGGAGCGATTTAAGCAGGCTGCCGAGATTAATTTTTATTTTCGTCGGCTTCATTCCGATGGAAATCGCTAAAATGCTGCGTCGCGGAGCTTACTTGGCAGCCGCTTGCAGCGTTTTAGGATTCGGCGTTTTCGCGCAGATTCTCGGCTGGGCTGTAATCAGCAAGCCTTTTTGGACTTACAACAAAGGCAAATGGACGATTTTTTCGTTCTGGGGAATTGACGGAATGATTTTGCTTTTGCTGTGCCTGATTCCAGCGGCGCTTTATCTGAGAAGTACTGCGAAATCGCCCGAAGAAATTTCATAAAAGTGACGGATAAGCCTTTAAAATCAGTTCACATCACGAATTATTACCACAAAAATTCCGGTGGCATCAGCAATTCGTACAATCGCCTGCTCGAGGCGGCGGAACGGCATAAAAGATATGTGCGTCTGATTGTTCCGGGCGAGACCGATGCGATAGAAGAAGTTAATCCTTACGCCAAAATTTATTACGTCGAAGCGCCGCAATCGCCGGTTTTCGACAAACGTTATCGAATTTTGCTGCCCTGGAAAACTTATCTCAAAGACGATATGCCGATTCGCCGCATTCTTCTCGACGAAATGCCGGATATGATTGAGATTGCCGAAAAATATTCGCTTTCTCTGCTCGCCGGAATCATTCGGATGGGGCATTTTAAAAAGCTCGGTCGCCCGATGCTCGTTCACTTTTCGTGCGAGCGAATGGACGACAACATCCGCTCGTTTTTATCAAAAGGCAAGCTGGCAAATTGGTTCGCGCGGCGCGTAATGGGAAATTACAACTTTCCGATGTTCGATTTTCACATCGGAAACTCGCCCTACACGGCGCAGGAATTATTGGACGCGGTTTTGCCTGAAAAAAATCCGCGCCGCTCGGAATGGTTTTTCAATTTCTGCTGGCGTTATTTTCGCGCCGCACGCACGCCGATTTCCGAACGGGTTTTTTCAAATCCGCGCGGCGTTGACAGCAAGCTCTACAATTTTGAGCGCAAAACTGCTGAAAACCGCCGCGAGCTGATTGAGCTTTCCGGTTTTCCCGAAACGGCGACGGTTCTTTTGTACGCCGGGCGCATTTCGCCGGAAAAAAACGTGACGATGCTGCCGGAAGTGATGCGAATTTTGAGCGGGGACAAAACGCGCGATTATCGTTTTTTGTTCGCGGGAGACGGACCGCAAGCCGAAGAATTGAAAAAAGAATTTGAGAGAATCGCGCCGGGCAGAGCTAAGTTTTCAGGACATTTGACCGACAAACAAAAGCTCGCAAATTTATACGCAAATGCAGATGCGTTTGTCCATCCGAATCCGCACGAGCCTTTCGGAATCGCGCCCCTCGAAGCGATGGCGTCGGGCGCTCCCGTAGTCGCGCCGAACTCCGGCGGTTTGCTTTCTTATGCTTCAAACGAAAACGCCTGGCTCGTCGCGCCTGAAGCAAAGGAATTTGCCGCCGCGATTCAAAACGTTTTTGCGGACGAAGCGCGCCGCGAGCATAAAGTTAAAAACGCTTTGAAAACGGCTCACAATCACACCTGGGAAGCTTCGACCGCCCGCCTTTTCGCTTTGTACGATAAATTGTATGAAGATTTTTGCCGCCGCCGCGAACTTTACGTTTACGAAACCGAACCGAAAGAAATCAATTTCGCGCGCGAGCTTTTGACGGAAATAAGATAAAATTTAGAAGCAATGAATGAGCTGGTGCTGGCAAACTTGCGGACTCGTCCGTTTAGAACATTTATCGCGGTCGTCGGCGTCGCTTTGGGCGTTGTGCTGGTGATTTTGTTCACCGGGCTGGCGCGCGGAATGTCGAACGATATGGCAAAGCGCGCGTCGAATTGGAAAGCCGAAATCGTTTTTACGCGCCCCGGAGCGTTTGAAACGTCGAGTTCAAACGCAAACGTCAACACGAGATATGTCGAACGGCTGGTAGAAATTGAAGGCGTCGAATCGGCTGTTCCGATTATTCGATATTTCGTCGCCGGAACGGGCAGCTTCGGTTTGAGACAAATTGACGGCGTTGATTGGGACGGCTACGCACGAATGAACGAAATGAAAATTGTGCGCGGGCGCGCCGCTGTCGCAAACGACGAAGTAATTTTGGACGAGCGCGAATCACGTGATTTAAATGTTGATGTCGGCGGCGCGATTAATTTATTCGGCAACAAATCTTATAAAATCGTCGGCGTTTTCGCACCGCCGTCGGGCGCGCGAACAAAAATGTCGCTCGCCGCTTTGCAGGACATTTTGCAGGCACCGGGCAAATGCTCTTATATTCTGGTCAAAATCAAAGAGGGCGTTTCAGCCGAAACCGTCGCCGCCAGAATCAACGAAGAATTGCCGGGAAATAAAATAAATCTGACGCAGGATTTGATCGTTGACGCCGAGCAGCGTTTCCCCGCGCTCAAAAACTTTTTGCGGACGCTGGTCGGTTTGGGCGCATTCGTGTCGTTTATTTTCGTACTGCTTTCGATGTACACGACCGTTACGGAGCGCCGGCGCGAGATCGGAATTTTAAAATCTCTCGGCGCGTCGCAGATGTTTATCGTCGGGACAATCGAGTTTGAGGCTTTGCTGATCGGCATTTTAGGGGCAATCGCCGGATTTGCGGTCGCCTTTGCCGCCGCGTTTTTGATTCAAAACGTTTTCAATCTGGCATTTGAATACAACACCGGCTGGATGCTGACGGCAATCGCTCTGGCAATCGTCGGCAGCCTCGGCGGCGCGCTTTATCCGGCATGGCGCGCGTCGAGTCTCGATGTGGTACAAGTTTTAACAAATGAGTAAACAAATAAGTAATAAGTAATAAGTAATCAGTAATAAGTTAAAAAGCCGCTTACTTATTACTAATTACTGATTACTTATTACTTATTACTACAAAGAATGAGTCAGGATTTATTGCTCGACGCGGTGCAGAACAAACCGGCGTCGAGCCGGCAGGGAATTTTACAGAAACTTTTCGCGGTTTATTTTGACGGTTTGGTTTATAACCAGATTTGGGAAGACCCGCGCGTTGACTTGCAGGCTTTAAAATTGGACGGCAATTCGCGCGTTTTATCAATCGCTTCGGGCGGCTGCAACGCTTTGAATTATTTGACTGCCGAGCCGGAATCCGTGACGGCGGTTGATTTAAATCCGAATCATCTTTATCTGACTAGATTAAAAATCGCCGCGCTGCGACATTTGCCCGATTACGAATCGTTTTTCGATTTTTTCGGGCGCGCCAATGTCAAAAGCAACGTTGCGAATTATCACAAATATCTTGCGCCGAAGCTCGATGAAGGCACGCGCACGTTTTGGGATAATCGAATCAATTATTTCGCCAAAGGTTTTTACAATTACGCCCGCAACGGTTATTTTCTCCGGTTTTTTCACCGCTTTGCCAAAACAATCGGCTGTAACCCGAACGATTTGACGAAAGCGACGACGCTCGCGGAACAGGAACAGTTTTTCGAGAAAAACGTCGCTCCGTTTTTCGACAATTTCTTAATTAAAATCCTGAGCAAAACGCCGATTACGGTTTTCGGTCTCGGAATTCCGCCGCAGCAATTTGAAGAATTAAAACGCGACGCCGAGAACGGAATTATTGAATTAATGCGCGAGCGTGTGCGACGACTTTGCGCCGGTTTTCCGATTCAGGACAATTATTTCGCGTGGCAGGCGTTTACGCGCCATTATGATACTGAAAACCGCGTGGCGATTCCCGATTATTTAAAAGAAGAAAATTATTCGCTTTTAAAAGAAAATTCCCCGCGCCTGCGCGCCGAAATCGCTTCGATAATTGATTTTATCAAAGAACAGCCCGTCGGCGCTTTCAATCGTTTCGTCTTTTTGGACGCGCAGGATTGGATGAACCCGGAAACTTTGACCGATTTGTGGACGGCGATTTCCGCGCGCGGCGAAAACACGCGGATTATTTTTAGAACTGCGGGCGCGGATTCTCCGCTCGAAACCGCTCTGCCCGCTGATTTACGCGCCAAATTCTATTACGAAAAAGAATTTTCTCAGGAATTATTCAAACAAGACCGCGCGGCAATTTACGGCGGATTTCACTTGTATATTTTGAAAGATTAATTTGAACCGCCGAGACGCAGAGACGCCGAGTTAAGAAAAAGAGATAGAAGTTTATCGTCTCAATTCTTTTTAACTTATTTTTATCTCAACGTCTCTGCGTCTCTGCGGTGAATATTTAGTTTGATGGGCGATGCCAAAGTCGCAATGGACAGAATGTACCGTTATCAGCGGCACATTTATGATTTGACCAGAAAATTTTATCTTTTGGGGCGCGACCGTCTGCTCGAAGAAATGGACGTTCAGGCGGGCGACGCCGTTTTGGAAGTCGGCTGCGGGACGGGAAGAAATTTGATCGTTCTGGCGGAAAAATATCCGGCGGCGCGGTTTTACGGTCTGGACGCGGCGCAAGTTATGCTCGACACGGCGCAAACGAAAATTGACGCCAAAGATTTAACCGAAAACATCACTCTGTGGCGTGAACTGGCGGAAGATTTGGACTACCGCAAAACTTTTAATCTCGACGAGCCTTTCGACGCGATTTTCTTTTCCTATTCAATCACGATGATTCCGACGTGGCGCGAGGCTCTTAAAGCCGCGCTCGATAATCTCAAAGCCGGGCGCTCGATTTATATCGTGGATTTTTGGGATCAAAAAGATTTGCCCCCCTGGTTTCAGACGATTTTAAAAAACTGGCTCAAACAGTTTCACGTCCAATTCTGGGGCGATTTAATGCCGCATTTGGAAAACCTCGAACGGCAGGGCTTGGGCAAGCTTACGGTCAAATCCATCGCCCGCCGCTACGCTTTTCTCGCCGAATTTGAAAAGACAAAATAATCTTTCCGTAAAACATCTTCGTTGGGCTTGATTGAATTTTATCCAATTTTTTGGAAAAAAAGGTTTTTTCTAAATAACAGGCTCAATTCATATCCTAGTAATAACAATATAATTGCTGAATTTGTTTAAAGGGAACAGCTTTTGCCTGTGCTCAAGTGCAGCTTGTTTCTATTTTCTCCAACCCAAATTTAGTCTGAACAAGGAAGGAATACACTTTATGAGACGAAGATTACAAATTCTGCTGATTACCGTTCTATTTCTGAGCAGCTCGGTTTTTGCTCAAACATCTACAGCTTCAATTTCAGGCGTTGTAGTTGACGAAAAAGAATCGGTAATTCCGAACGCCACCGTCACGGTGCGCAACATCGATACGGGATTTACCAGAACACTTCAAACTGATGGCGAAGGTCGCTATCAATTTATCAATCTGCCAACGGGTGCCTACGAAGTCACGGTCGAAGCGGCGAGTTTCTCGAAATACGTCCAATCGGGAATTACGCTCGCGGTTAATCAAAACGGCGTGGTTGACGTTGGCTTGAAAGCGGGCGGCGTTCAGGAAGTCGTCACCGTCACGGAAAATGCCGCCGTATTGAATACGACGACGGCTGAAGTCAGCACTCGTTTTGACGAACGCCGCTTGGCGGAACTCCCGATTGCGGCAAACCGCAACGTTTATAACGTTTTGTTGTCTGTTCCCGGTATCAGTCAGCTCAGTTCGGGACAAACCAGTTTCGCCCAAGGTATTAGCTTTTCGTCAAACGGCGGTCGCCTGCGGTCGAACAATTTTATGATTGACGGGCAGGACATCAACGATCCGAGTTTGTCAGGCGGACAAATCGCCATCAACAACCCGGACGCAATCGGCGAAGTTCGCATTATCACCAATCAATTTTTAGCCGAATATGGGCGCAATTCCGGCGCGGTTGTCAATTTTATCGGCAAATCCGGCACAAACCAATATCACGGCTCGGCTTTTATCTTTCACAACAACGAACGGCTCAACGCTTGCAGCAATCTCGACAAACAAGCCGGTTTTTGTTACGACCCGAAATCCGGAAATCCGGCACCGACTGATCCGGCGAAACGACGCGCTCCGACGAGAAAAGAAAATCAATTCGGTTTCACTTTCGGCGGACCGCTCACTTTTCTGGCTTTCGGCGAAGGCGGTCCGTCTGTTTGGAAAGGAAAAGACCGGACATTTTTCTTTGGCGATTACCAACGCTGGACTGATCGTCAGCTAGGCTCTGGCTTTACGATTAACGGCGCGCCGACCGCAGCCGGTCGCGCCGTGCTTCAACAATTCGCCAATCGCCCGCAAGTCGCGGCGTTGCTGCAATATTTACCCGCCGGAACGCCAAACGGGCAAACCACAAACTTTATCCTTAACGGGCAAACTTTTACAGTGCCGCTCGGCGACGTTACCGGATCATCCTCGTTCAAATTCGATTCCGATCAAGGCTCAATCAGAATTGACCACCGCTTTAACGACAATAATTTGCTGTACGGACGCTACCGTTTTGATTCCAACGAATCTGCCGGTGGAGGACAGGTGACACCGCCCGGACTGACAACCGTCGTCCCAACCAAGACAAAAGCGGCGACGCTCGTGCTGAATAGCGTTTTGTCGAGCAAAATATCCAACGAAGCGCGCCTCGCCTGGTCGCGGTTCGATTCGGTGACAACGGCTGCCGATCCGTCTTCCGAGGCGATTCCTTCGATTGAGATTTCCGATTTAGGGTTGGTAGGCTTTAACGCCGCCGCGAGCCGCACGGCAATCGGTTTAGCGGTTAATTTGCCGCAGTTTCGGATCAACGACACTTACCAGATTACGGACGCTCTTTCATACACGACAGGTAATCACAATTTGAAATTCGGCGTTGATTTACGCCGTCTGGACGTAAAGAGCTTTTTCGTGCCGACCACGCGCGGACGCCTCGCTTACAACACGCTGACGAACTTCGTACTTGACCAAGCAACGACGGCAACCATCAACGCTCCGCTCCGAGGCGGCGATATTATCAATTTTTACCGCTGGCACGAGTTTTTCACTTATGCTCAGGATCAGTGGCGCATCACTCCGAATTTCACTCTGACGCTCGGGCTTCGCTACGAATATCCCGGCGATTCTTTCAGCTATTTGAAGGAAACCAACGAGCGCATTCTCGCCGCAAACGGCAACAACCCGGCTTTTGCCCTCACACCGAGACCAGGAGTTGATAAAAACAACTTTATGCCGCGCATCGGTTTTAACTGGAATCCGCGAACAAGCGATGGCGGAATTCTCGGCTTTATCACGGGCGGCGACAAATTGGTTTTGCGAGGCGGCTATTCGCGCACGTACGATGCCAACTATATCAACCTGAACTTAAACGTCGCCGGCGGGTTTCCGTATTTGTATTCAGCCACTTTTGCTACTTCCATTCCCGGAAACCCGCCGCTTGTCCCGAATGCGTTTACCAGCATCCGAGATTTTACCGTGCCGACCACCATTACTGGCGCCAATCTCTTGACTCGAACCGTTGTGGCAGAAGATTTCCGCGCTCCGTCAACCGATCAATTTTCGTTTGAAGTCCAGCGCGAATTAAACGCCGACACAGTAGTTACGGTCGGTTATGTCGGAACGCAGGGAAGAGGATTGTTCCAGACAATTGACGGCAATCCGCGCACGCGCTGTGCCACGCCTCCATGCCCGCGCGTTGACCCGACGCGCGGAGTTATTCGCCTGCGCGCCAATCAAGCCGAATCGAGCTACAACGCGCTGCAAGCTACTCTGACGAAACGCTTGAGCAATAATTTCAGCGCCGGATTGAACTATACCTGGAGCACATTTATTGATACGGCGTCGGAAACCTTTAATCCGTCAAACGCAGAAGTAGCGGTGGCTCAGGATTCATTTAATCTGGAAGGCGACCGTGCGCGTTCGAGCTTTGACCGACCGCATCGTTTTTCCGGCAATGTCGTTTACGAGTTGCCGTTCTTCCAGGAACAAAGAAGTGCGTTGGGCAGAATTCTCGGCGGTTTCCAGGTTAACTCATTCTTTACCCTTCAAAGCGGCGCGCCATTTACGCCTCTTAACGGAGCTGATCCGGCTGGCGCTTTAGCGGGAATTGACGGTCTGGTCGGAAATGCAATACGTCCGAATGTCCTGACTAATCTGGACGTTTCGAGAATGAGTACGGCAGAGTTGTATCGAATTAATCAACAGCTAAGAAACCAAGCGATACAACAGGCTCAACAAAACTTCAATAACTTACCACCGCTCCAGCCGAATCAGCCGTGCGTGGCGGGCGCTCTACCGGGGGCTGCTTTGAATAATACGCTCTTTACAACAGCTACGGGGCGAATTACCTGTTCACCAACCGCCGGTCGCGGCTTTGTCGTAGATTTTATCGGTTTGCCCGCCGGACAAGCTGTCGGAAACGCGGGACGCAATATTTTGCGTGCTGCCCGGTTGATAAACGTTGATTTTGGGATTATCAAAAATACCCGAATCACGGAAAATGTGCGTTTTCAAATTCGCGCCGATATGTTCAATGTTTTGAATCATCGGAACTTTGGCGTACCTCTCGGAACGGTGACAGCACCCGGCTTTCTCAACCAATGGGCGACTAACGGCGGTAACCGCCGCATCGTTCTTGGTGCGAGATTGGTTTTTTAGAGCGGTTATGGAATCAGTGTACGGCAGCAACAAAATGAACAGTACCTTGAACGGTAATGAGCGGGTTTGTTAATTGACCCGCTCACTACCGTTCAAGGTACTGACTCGTACATCCAAGCCTGCATTGCTCTAATTCACTCCTTTAATTTCAAATAATAAAAGACGGCGGAAGAATTCAATCTTTCCGCCGTCTTTTATTATTTGAAATTTGTTATCTGAAAACCTTTTGTTCAGTTTTAAAAAACGCGATGATAAAAAGCGTTCCTAAAATCATATCAATTATCGCAGCGCCGAACATCGGAACGGCAAGGCGGTTTTGGAGAAATAAAATTACGGCGGCGATTCCGAAGCTGAATTTTTCAATCATTGCAGGAATCATTGCGGCGCGATAGCGTACGGGATTACGCGCGATGATCAAAAATAAAACTTGAAACGCCAGCGCGACGCCGATAAAACCGTAATAATATTCGGGATGCGTGATGGCGGGCGGAAAATCGCGCCCGTTTTTCTCTTCCCAAAAATATTGCGGAGCGAGTACGATTAAGCCGTAAACGCCCGCAATGTAAAAAACTGTCCTGGCAAATTTCATTTCAGTACAATACCGAAGGCAGGAAAGCGCCTTTCGGCTCTTCATAAGCGCCCATTGCCATCAATGACATCGGTTTGACGACTCGCATTTTATTGCTCAAACACCAGCGGAAAAGCGAGGCTTGCCGCGTCGGGAGCAAAAAGGAAAGCGGTTGATCGGTTAAATTCGCCGCGCCGATCAGAGCTGCGTGCAGATCGGCTTCGGTTTCCGCAACGGCGTGATTAGCCTGCCAAAAGTTCGGCGCTGAAGCGTAAGCTACAATCCGGTCGTCGCGCAACGCAACGAAGCTTTGAAATATTTGCGAGTTCTGCCCGATGTCATGGAGTCTGGAAAATCCGTGAATTTGGCGATGCAAGCGGTCGCAATCGGCGAAATCCGATTCGTCCATTCGCCGCACTTCGTAACCCGCCGGGGCTTCGCCCTCGATTTTGCCCGCAATCAAAACGAGTGGTTCTTTAATGTCAAAACCGAGCGCCGCGTAAAGCGACATCGAAACCGTGTTAAAAGCGTCCTGCACCAATCTAATTCCCGGCGCTCGCAATCCGCGTTCGATGACGGCTTCCATTAATTGTCGTCCGACGCCGGTTGCCTGGACGTTCGGGTCAACCGTAATCGGACCGACGCCTGCGATTTCGTTTCCTTCATGGAGAAAATTTGAACCGATAATTTTGCCGTTTTGTTCGGCAACAACGCCCCATACGGTCGGATCGCCGCAGCACCAGTTGGCGATGTTCGTCGCGTGTTCGAGATTGGGGAAATCGTGGGGGAAATTGTGCCG
Organism: Pyrinomonadaceae bacterium; assembly: GCA_036387135.1. Taxonomy (GTDB): domain Bacteria; phylum Acidobacteriota; class Blastocatellia; order Pyrinomonadales; family Pyrinomonadaceae; genus JALZCH01. Next base: position 28,948 of record DASVUH010000036.1, read on the forward strand.
GTCGGCGATGCCGTCAAACGCGGCTTTGATAATCGGCGCTATTTGCCCGGCGTCGGCTGGCGCAGCCGGACGAAGTTGAATGCTCATTATTTTGCCTCCTGATTTGAATGATTTAAAGCGAATTTTCGCTTTACGCCAAACATTTAATTTCTGTTTTCTTAAATTCGGAACGAGCTGAAAATCTAACACAATTTTTTACGCGACGGACGACCGCAGTGCGTCGGCGCTTTATTTTTTGCGCAAAGCGTTTCAGAGATTTATCTTTGTTCATTTTCTTCGCCTCTTTTCGCTGTAAAAATCTTCTCTAATATTTAACGCGGAAAAAAGAGCCGGAAAGTATCAACCGATTTTGCCGGAGCGAGCGTCCCCGATTTGTTTGCGCTGGCAAAGCCTTTTTAATAAAGGGCTTGATTTTATTTGGAAATGATTTATACTCCACTTTCTACAAGTCGCTCGGTTCATCAATGCAATCACAATTGAAATTTGAATTTGAACAATTTGTTCTCGTCTCGTTATGCATTTTGCCGGATACCGCCAGCGGCTTTATTTCTTAGTTTAAAGAGAAAAGGAAGTACCTCTATGCCCGTTATTTTTACCGTTAATCGTAAGAGATTCAATCTTTCGCTGCTTGCTTTAACCGTTATCATTTTTGCCTTTGTTTTCGGAGCGGCGAAAACGGCGGCTCATTCTGAAAACGACGCTTTTATTCCCAGCGCCGATACTGCCGCCCCGCAGCAAACTTTTACCGTCAATAGAACCGACGATGCGCCCGACGCGAATACGGCTGATAACATTTGCGACGTTGATTTAGCAGCGTCCGGTCAGCAATGCACTTTGAGAGCCGCCGTCGCGCAATCAAACGTCACGGCGGGAGCTGATACGATTAGTTTTTCGCTTCCCGACGCATCTGTCATTAATTTAACCGCCGGCGCGCTTTTGGTAAATCAAAGCGTTGAGATTAGAGGTTCCGGCGCGAGAAACTTAACCGTTCAGCGAAGCACCGGTCAGGCAGCGCCTGTTTTTAACATATTTAATGTCGTCGGTCCGGCTTATAATTCTACTGAAACAATAACCGTCGGGATTTCCGGTTTGACGATGGCTAACGGCAGCGCAAATTCCGGCGGCGGCATCAACAGTTTCGGAGCCGTTACGCTTAATCTCACCGAAGTCACGCTCAGAAACAATCGAGGAAATAACGGCGGCGCCATCTTCAACGCGGGAAACGCTTTAAACATTCTGCGCTCGACGTTAAATAACAATACCGCCCTTAGTTCCGGCGGAGCGATTTACAACTCTTACGGCTCGGTTAACATCGCCAATTCGACAATTGCGAACAATTCGGCAACAGGTAACGGCGGCGGCATATTAAACAGCAACGACGGTGATAACAATAATGTTTTAACGTTAAATAACGTTACAATCAGCAATAATGAAGCCGCCAGGGGCGGCGGCGTGACAAATCGCAAAACGGCGTTCGTCCGAAACACGATTATCGCAGGTAATACGGCGCCCCAAGACCCGGACGTTGAAGGAACTGTAAGTTTTATTTCGCTCGGCAATAATTTAATCGGAAGATCCGATTTTTTCGTCGGATTTTTCAACGGCATAGGTGGCGATATAGTCGGAACGACCGCGATGCCGGTCAATCCTTTGCTCGATCCGCTCCGAAATAACGGCGGACCGACAGACACGATGGCTTTGCTCCCCGCCAGCCCGGCTGTAGATGCGGGAAACGATTGCGTTGTCAACGCCATTTGCCCTCTCAGTAATCCTCCCGTTCCGTTGCTGACGGATCAGAGAGACGCGCTTTTTTCCAGATCCGTCGGAAATTCCGTTGATATTGGAGCTTATGAATTAAACGTTCCCGAACCCGTCGTCACATCAATCTCCCCGGCTCGAATCGCAGCGGGCAGCGGCGATTTCGAGATTGTTGTCACCGGCAGCGGTTTTGTGAACGGCTCGATTGTGCAATGGGCTGGAGAAAACAGACCGACGACTTTTGTCTCTCCGACCGAATTAAGAGCGCAAATTTCGGCTGCGGACGTTCAAATGACGGGACAGTTTCTGGTGACGGTTTTTAATCCGACGCCCGGCGGCGGCATTTCAAACCAAATTACTTTCGTTGTCTTTAATTGTTCTTACACAATAAATCCGACAAGTGCGAATGTTCCGAGCACCAACGTCGGCGTTACGTTTAACGTCAATACGTCCGCAGAATGCGGCTGGACTGCCACAACCACCACTCCTTGGATTTCAATCACGAACGGCACCGGCACCGGCAATGGAACGGTTGCTTTTACCGTTCAGGAAAACACCGGACCCGCGCGAACGGGAACAGTTATGGTTGGCGGGCAAACATTTACGGTTAATCAAGCCAACGGCTGCGCTTTTACTTTGAATCCGACAAATGCCACCGTTCCTGTCGCGGGCGGCAACGGCAGCTTTAATATTACGACTGTCGCCGGTTGTACGTGGACTGCCCAGAGCAATGCCCCTTGGATAACTCTCACCAACAACAGCGGAACCGGAAGCGGAACCATCGCTTTTACGGTGCAGCCAAATGCGGGTCCTCCGCGAACCGGCACGATTACCGCGGGCGGGCAGACCTTTACCGTTAACCAGCAATCGGGCTGCACTTTCACAGTTTCGCCGACGAATTTAAACGTCAACGCCACAGGCGGAACCGGCAGCGTAACTGTTACTACTTCTGCGGGATGTACCTGGACTGCAACCAGCAATTCTCCGTGGATAACGATTACTTCGGGAAGCACCGGAACCGGAAGCGGAACGGTTAATTTCACAGCCGCCGCCAACACGGGAGCCGCTCGAATTGGAACTATTACCGTTGCCGGTCAGACCGTAACAATAAATCAACCGTCTCCGACCAATTTTAACAAAACTCTGTTCGATTTCGACGGCGACGGACGCGCAGACATTTCGGTTTTCCGCGCTTCGACCGGCACGTGGCACATTTCGCAGTCGTCAAACGGCACGCTGCGTTCGACCACTTTCGGGCAAGCCGGAGATTTAATTGCTCCCGCCGATTACGACGGCGATGGCAGAACAGACATCGCGGTTTTTCGCTTTGGATTTTGGTATCGCCTGAACAGCTTGACAAACCAATTTGTCGCCGTTCAGTTCGGTTCTTCGGGCGACATCCCGACGCCGGCGGATTATGACGGCGACGGACTCGCCGACATTTCGGTTTTCCGCCCATCAACCGGAGATTGGTTTAGAATTAACAGCAGCAACAATCAATTCGTCGCCGTTCATTGGGGCGCGAGCGGCGACGTTCCGGTTATGGGCGATTTTGACGGCGACGGACGAGCCGACACGGCGGTTTTCCGCCCGACAAACGGCGATTGGTACATTTTGCGAAGCTCGGATAATTCGTTCTTCGGAATTAAATTCGGGGTGCCGGGCGACATTCCGGCTGAGGCGGATTTTGACGGAGATAAGAGAACAGATATTTCGGTTTATCGCCCGTCAAACGGCACCTGGTATCGAATCAACAGCAGCAACAACCAATTCGTCGGGCAGCGTTTCGGAACGGCGGAAGACGAGCCCGTTCCGGCGGATTACGACGGCGACGGACGAGCCGAAATCGCAGTTTACCGTCCGTCAAATTCGTTCTGGTATTTGCTTCGCTCAAACGGCGATTTGTTCCCACTGCAATTCGGCACGACGGGCGATCTTCCGATTCCGGCTTTGAATCGGTAAAATCAATCGCAGAAAAAAGAAAAGCGAGCTTGGTTTATTCAATCAAGCTCGCTTTTCTTTTTAAAGGTAAAGGACACTTTTTTAAAGGTAACTGGCTATAACCTTTTTTAAATATTCAGGCTCGACGGGTTTAAAAAGAACCTCGTTGCATCCGGCTTTGAGAGCTTGTTGAAGGCAATTGGTGTGAGCCGTTATCGCCAGGACCGGCACATTTGCGCCTTCTTCGAGTTGTCTGATTTGTCTGGTCGCGGCAATGCCATCCATTTCGGGCAAGCTGATGTCCATCAAAATCAAGTCTGGATGCTTGTTTTTGGTGCATTCGACCGCTTCGCGCCCGTCCGTCGCTTCGATGACTTCATACCCGTAAAATTCGAGCATAAAATGCATAAACTCGCGTGCGTCGTCATAATCTTCTACCAAGAGGATGGTATGCGCCATAATCACCTTGCCTACTGGGGGAAACAGGTCAAATCAGCTCTACTGTTAGGTTAGTTGACTTTGACAAGCGACTTTGTTCGCTTGCGTACACTTTAGAATTTTAAAATTTTCTTTTTGTGATTTGCGACCCGCAAAATGCGGTTTGTTTTGAAGAAAGCGGCGCGGCATATTAACATCGAAAAAATGTTGATTTCCGAGTTCGATTACGAACTTCCCGAAGAATTAATAGCCCAGGAACCGCTCGCCGAACGCTCGGCTTCGAGAATGCTGGTCGTCAATCGCGCCGCCGGAAGCTGGCGGGACGAACAATTCAAAAACTTATCCGCCTTTTTGCAAAAAGGCGATGTTCTTGTTTTGAATAACACCAAAGTTTTTCCCGCTCGTTTAATCGGGAACCGGGAAAATTTTTCGGGCAAAATCGAAATTTTTCTGGTTCGTGAAATCGAAAAAAGCGTCTGGGAAGCGCTGGCTCGTCCCGCGCGCCGGATGAAAGCCGGAACAAATCTCGTTTTCGGCGAAGGAAAATTGCAGGCAAAAGTTTTGGATAAAACCGCAGACGGTCGAATCGTCGTCAACTTTCAAAGCGAAAGAGATTTCTACGAAATTCTGGAAGCCGTCGGTCAAACACCTTTGCCGCCTTACATCCACCGCGAGGAAAAGCCCGATCAAACAGACCGCGAACGCTATCAAACCGTTTTTGCCCGGGAGCGCGGAGCGATTGCAGCGCCAACCGCCGGACTGCATTTCACGCCGGAAATTTTAGCGGAAATCAGGCGCGGCGGCGTTGAAACTGCGGAAATCACTTTGCACGTCGGCTACGGAACTTTCGAGCCGGTTCGAGTGGAAAATTTATCCGAACATCGAGTTGCGCCGGAAACTTCGATTATTTCGGAAGAAACCGCCGAAATCGTCAACCGCGCCAAAACTGAAAACCGCCGTGTAATTGCAATCGGCACGACGACGACGCGGGCGCTCGAATCCGCTGCCGATGAAAACGGAAAAATTTCGGCGGGCTGGCGCGCGGCAAATCTGACAATTACGCCCGGTTACAAATTTCGCGTTGTTGATGCGCTTTTAACCAATTTTCACTTGCCGCAATCGTCGCTTTTAGTTTTGGTTTCGACCTTCGCCGGACACGATTTAACGATGTCGGCTTACAAACACGCGGTCGCCGAAAAATATCGTTTTTACAGCTACGGCGATTGTATGTTGATAATCTGACGTTAAACGATTGCAAATCTAAAATCTAAAATCTAAAATCCAAAATCGAATATGGCAGTTTTGGACAGATTACGCGGATTCTGGCAGACGTTTATGTTCGAGCGCACATCGCACGAACAGGAATTTCCTTTTCTTGCGCCGCTGCCGCCTGATTCTTTAGCAAAATTTTCCGGCGATTACCATATTCGCGCGCTGACGATAAAACATCTCGACGAGTTGGACGCGCTCGACCGCCGCTGTTTTATCAACGGCGATTCTTATACGCGCGGCACGCTCGAATTTCTGCTCAAAGAACCGAATTCGCTCGCTTATTGCGTTGTTTTGCCCAAAAACGGGCAGATGATCGCATTCATCATCGCAATGCACGAACCTGACGGGACCGGACACATCACAACCATCGGAGTCGCTCCCGAACACCGACGGCGCGGACTCGCGTTTCTGCTGCTCGAACACGCCGAAAACGCTTTTCGCTTGCGTAACGTCAGAACAATGCGGCTCGAAGTTCGCACCAATAATTTTGGAGCGCAACAACTTTACGCCCGCGCCGGTTATACGGTCGCGCAGCGAATGAACCAGTATTACGCAAACGGCGGCGACGGTTTTTTAATGGTTAAATCGTTGGTTTGAACAATAGATGAGGAGAATAAATCATTATGCTAACGGGAATTTTATCAAAGATTGGTTTAGAGCATAGAGGGGGATATCAGGAAAAATTTGCCGAAAGCGGATGGCGCGTTTTTGAACGAGCGTTAGACGAAACGCGCAATCGTCAGCAGAGTTATCTTTCGTTGGGGCATTTGTTAAATGCCCTTGCCGTTGAAAGTCCCGATGTTTTTGACGATGTAATGTTGTGCGCCCAAGTTGAGCCAGCGAAAGCAAGGGAATTTATCGGAGAAAGCCTTGAGAGCATTCCCAAAAGCGCATCGAAAGCCGTGCGCATTGCACCGGAAGTTACTTCGCTGTTTCAGCAGGCGCAAAATACAGCGCAAAAATCGGGACGCAAAATTGAAGCGATGGATTTAGGGCAGGTGCTGGCAAAAGGCAAATTTGAATTTCCGCGACTCGTAAATTGGAAAGTCGCGTAAAGCTGAATCAGCGCTTTGTTTTATTTTTATTTGAAGACAAGAAATCCGAAAACCGACGGAACGTGAAAACCCGGTGTTTCGGTGAAAGTAGGCTGCCAAGCGAGATAGCCGCGCGTTTCGCCGCTGCCGACACAGCGAAATAAATTTGTCCGCCAAATTTCGCCCACATTGGGCTTTCTGCCAAAAGCGCGTTCAAATTCGATGGTGAAAACAACCGTAAAAGAATTTTCTCCGATACGCGCTGCCGTTTTCATTCCGGCGTTGTAAGTTTTGTCGGTTTCGCGTTTTTCGGGCAATTGATGAATCGCAAAATCGAGCCATTCGCCCGTGGGCGCAATTTCAAATTCATAATATTTTTCAGGCGCATTCAAATCCGGCGCGACGAAAATCTCGCAGACATCGCGCTCCCAAAGCTCGGCGGCTTCCGCGTTAAGATTCGGATTTCGGTTAGTGACAAATGGCTCGCCTTGTCTGCAATCGAAACGCACAAAAAGCCGGTCTTCGTTCCACAAAATTCTTCCGCTCGCACATCGTTCGGCTGGCGCGAATTCGCCGGACCAATAGCGATTTATTTCGACGAATTCGGCTCGCCGCCAAATTTCATTATCGAAATCTTCGAGCCTGATTTCCTCCGCCGTGAAAAAGGCGTTGATTCGATTTTTCATAAAATCAGTCGTCGGTTTGCCGGAATTTTCCGGTCGCAAACCAAATGACGCCCGGAATTGCAGCTACCAAACCGATTCCGATTGTGACCCGACGAAGCGAGAAATTAAAATCGTCGAGCAGCACGCCGACCGCATAATTTGAGCCTGCCAGCATTAAAGTTAAAAGACAAAGCTCGGCGGCGAAAACGCGCCCGCGAAATTCGTCGTCCACATATTTTTGCATCAAAGCCGTCGAGTTGATCCAAATCAAGCTCCCGCCTGCGTAAGCGGCGAGCAGCAAACAAATTGCGAGCGGATAATTTTCGGTTGTCCCGAAGAGCGCAAAAAAAGTACCGATAAAGAAAAACGCCGCGCCGAGCGAATTTTCCAGGCTCCGGCGAGAGCCGCGCACGAATCTCTGGACGACAATCGGCGCGAACGCCGTGCCGACGCCGCGCACGGCGTAAAGCACGCCGATCCCGATTTCGCCGCTGCCCGCGATTGGAAAAACTTTCTCGCCGTAAATTGCCAGCAATGTCAGCGTTCCGCCCGCGATGCACTGCGCCGGTTTCGCCAGCATTACGGCTAAAACGCGCGGTCTGCGCCAGACGTATTTTAAACCTTCGAAAACATCCTCAAGCCCGACGGCTCGAAATACGGTTAATTTTTGTTTTTCGCGCGGCGGGCGCGGCGGCAAATTCAAACCTAAAAACAAGACGGCAGACAGCAAATAAGTCGCCGAATCAAGCACAAATGCGGCGTCCGTGCCGAGCGCGGCGGTCGCAAAACCGCCGATTGCCGCGCCGGTCGTCAGCATCGCCGACCAGGTGACGGCGGTAATTCCGTTTGCGGTCAGCAAATCTTTCGGTTCAACGACCGAAGGAATCGAAGCCGAGCGCGCCGGTTCAAAAAATGTTGACAAAACAAGCTGTAAAACGGTAAGAAAATAAATTAGCCACGCGTCTTCCGGTCGGCGAATGAACAAAAATCCCAGAACGACCACGGCGCGTCCGAGATCAGCAGCAATCATCACCTTTTTACGGTCAAAACGGTCGGCGATCACGCCTGCAAGCGGGCTGGAAAAGACGGTCGAAAGAAATCTCGTGACCAAAATCAACGACACGGCTTGTCCCGATCCGGTCAATTTGAGAGCGATGGAGTAAAGAGCAATCGTGTTAAACCAATCGCCGAGCTGCGAAACCACTTGTCCGAGCCAGAGCCTGCGAAAATTCGGGTTCTCGCGCAGCAGATCGAAATAGCCGCGCGGCGATTGGTCGGTTTCTTCGGCGGCTAAATCCATACCGGAAAATTAAAAGTTACACGCCAGACGGAATTTCGGCAACCGGGATTCTTCCAAACTGACACGGCATTTTGAACGATTTTATCGCTTTTTAATCGTCAAAACTCGTAGCTGAAATCCGCGCCCTTGATTTTATAAGGGCTTACGGACAAGGAATGAAATTTGTAAGAGAAAAGCAAGCCGATGCTATCAAGCCCGGCAGATCAAGGAGTAATTTTAGGTGAAAGTTTTTAATCCAGACGACAACCGCGCGACAAATTTGTTCCGGCTTTTGCTTTCCGCAATGGCGGCGATTGTCTCGATTTGGGCTTTATTAAATTGTTTTTATTTAACGGCGGCGGAAATCGGCGTCTTGACGGGCTTGATTTGTCTGTCGTTTATCGCCGGTTTGTTTCCGATTAAAGTTCCCGATACGCAAACCACGATTTCGGCTGCGGACGCGCTCGTTTTTCTGGCATTAATTTATCTGGGAGTTCCGGCGGGCATTGTTGTTGCCGGAGTCGCGGCTTTTGCCGGAGGGTTGAGAGCCGAAAACAAAGTTGAGGAAAAACTAACCTGCGCGGCAATTTCGATTATCGGCGCGTTCGGCGCGGGGCAGGCTTTTTATTTCGCCCTCAAACATTACGCCGGAATTCCGCAGCAGCCGCTCGCCAACAGCCTGCTTGAAATCGAAGGTTTCGCACTCGTGCTGGTAATCGCGGCTTTTGTTCAATTCCTGCTGATGAGCCTGCTTTCCGGTTGGTTTCAGGCGCTGAAAACCAATCAATCCTTTGCCAAAATCTGGACGCGAGACATTTTGTCCTGTTCGTGGAGTTGTTTTGTCGGCGCGCTGGCAGCCGGAATCGTGCAATATTCCGAAGCGCATTGGGGTGCGGCGCACGGCGTAATCAGTTTGCCGCTCGTCGCTTTGCCTTACATCGCTTACAAATTACATTTCCGGCGAATGAGCGAGAAAAATCGGGAAATCGCCGAAATCAATCGCGTTCAGCTTTCCGCCGTGCAAACGCTCGCCGCCGCGGTTGACGCGCGCGAGCAAACTTCGCCCGGTCACACTCGGCGAGTTCAAATTTACGCACTCGGTCTGGCAAATGCGTTGAAATTGCCTTCAAACGATCTGAAAGCTCTCGAAGCCGCCGCGCTTCTGCACGACATCGGCAAGCTCGCCGTTCCCGATCATATTTTAAACAAACCCGGACGCCTTTCGCGCCCGGAAATGGACAAAGTAAAAGTTCACGCCGCCGTCGGCGCGGATATTCTGAAAAAAGTCGCTTTTCCGTATCCGGTCGTGCCGACCGTTCTGCATCACCACGAGCGCTGGGACGGCGCTGGCTACCCGGAAGGTTTATGCGGCGAAGAAATCCCGGTTACGGCGCGAGTGCTGGCGATTGCCGATTCTTACGATTCAATGCGCGAGCCGCGTTCCTATCGCCCTGCGCTTGACCGCGACGAAGCGCGCCGCACGCTGCTCGCCGGAGCGGGAGCGCAGTTTGATCCGCGGCTGGTCGATGTTTTTTTGCGAAATGTCAAACATTTTGAAAACGAAATCGAAACTGCCGGTGTCGGTCACGAAGCCGAATCGGCTGAAAAAGAAGCGAGAAGCGAGCTTCGCACGCTCGGAGATTCGTCTCTCACAATCAATTATTTCGAGGAAATCAAGCGCGCCAATCTCGAAGTTTTCGCGCTTTACGATCTGGCGTGCGCTTCAAGCTCGTCGCTGAATCTGGAGGAAACCGTCACGTTTTTTGTCGAGAAAGTGCAGCAGCTCGTCCCGCTCGAAACCTGCGTCGTTTATCTCTACAACGAACGGGGCGAAACGGCTTTTGCGGCGCATTCCGTCGGCAGAAACGCCGCGCTCCTGCGCAGCCGAACCATTAAGCTCGGCGAAGGCGTCACCGGATTTGTTTTAAAAAATCAAAAATCGGTTTGCTCGGTCAGCCCTGCGCTCGACTTTAGCGCGGAACATCTCGAAATCGCGCAGGATTACACGACGATGGCGGCTCTGCCTTTGAAATCAGGCGACAAGCTCATCGGCGCAATCGCGGTTTATTCGGAAAATCTGCTCGGTTACGAAGAAGAGCATTTGCGGCTGCTCGAAACCGTTTCGCATATCGCTGCCAACGCGATCTGGCGGACGATTCAACACGCCGAAACCGAATCGCGAGCTTTGACCGACCCGATGACCGGATTGCCGAACGCTCGCTGCCTGCAGCTTCATTTTGAAAAAGAATCGGCGCGCTCGCGCAGAGACAACCGCCCGTTTCAAGTCGTGATGCTCGATTTGGACGAGTTCAAAGCCGTCAACGACACATTCGGTCACAAGGCTGGCGATATGATGCTCAAGGAAATCTCGAAAGTAATGCGCGCGCAGCTCCGCGAATACGATTTTCTGGCGCGTTATGCGGGCGACGAATTTGTCGCCGTGGTGCCGGAAACCCCCGGTTTTCCGATTGAAGAATTGTGTCGTCGCATCGAACAAGCGGTTTTGGATTTTTCTCTGCCCGTCGGCAACAAAGGCTCGGCGCGAGTCGGAATTTCAATCGGCGCGGCGTGTTATCCGCGCGACGGCGAAACGCTCGACCAGGTTTTAATCGCCGCCGACCATAATATGTATGCAACAAAAGCCGCGCATAAACGCCAGCGGCTGACAAAAGCTAGTCAGCTAGAAACCTTTGATTTTCTCGAAATTCAAGACGCTTCGACTATCATCAGTTAAAAAAGCTGCATCCGAAGACTGTGAAAATTCGTTTTATTTTTCGGATGAAACCGAGAGCTTATATATTTTTTATCTTAATTCTTGGCTGTGCTTCATTTAGCACAGCCTGTAGCTTTTTCAGCGCGAAAAGCAACGGTCAAACCGCGAAAGATACCGTTGTCCAGCCTGTTTCAGGCGAATACGGAAAAGCGCGGCAAATTGCGACGCTTCAAGACAATTTAATTACGGAAAGCAGCGGTTTAGCCGCGTCGCGTCGTAACAAAGACATTTTCTGGACGCATAACGATTCGGGCGACGACGGTTTTCTTTACGCTTTTGACCGGAGCGGAAAACGTCGCGGAATCTTTCGGGTCGCCGGCGCGAAAAACTACGATTGGGAAGACATCGCCGCTTACACCGACCCGAAAACCGGCGAAAATTATCTTTTCATCGGCGACATCGGCGACAACGGGCGCAAGCGTTCCGAAGTCGTCATTTACCGCGTGCGAGAGCCGGAAATAAAACCGGAAGACGCAAATTCAACAAAGAAAACCGCGCGTAAAATCGAGCGCGCCGAAGCGATTCGCGTTAAATACCCGGACGCCAGCCGCGACGCCGAAACTCTGCTTGTCAACCCGGCAAACGGCGATTTATACATCGTCAGCAAATCTTTAATCGGCAGCGCGGACGTTTATAAGCTCGCCGCCGGATTTCAAATTAATAAATCAAACACGCTCGAACATCTCGGCAGCGTCAGCGTGCCGAGCATCACGCCCGGATTTTTAACCGGCGGCTCGGTTTCGCCCGACGGCAAACGAATTGTTTTGAGCGATTATTTCGCCGCTTACGAATTTGTCCTGCCCGCGAAAGCAAAAAACTTTGACGAGATTTGGAAACAAACCGGCGCTGCGATTGATTTGGGCGAGCGCGAACAAGGCGAAGCGATTTGCTACGGTTTGGACGGAAAAACCCTTTACGCGACAAGCGAGAAAAAATCTTCTCCGCTGATTGAAGTCCAAAAAAAGTGAGCGGCGAACAGAAGTTTGATTTTCTGCTCACCGCTCACTGCTTACTGCTCACTTTTGATTAAGCGCCTTGCTGATTGTCGGGCGGAATAACCAATTCCTGTCCGACTTGAATCATATCGGGGTCTTTGATTTTGTCCCGGTTTGCGTAAAAGATTTGCATATAATGCGAGCCGTCGCCGTAATGATTTTTGGCGATTTTCCATAAGCTGTCGCCGGATTGGACGGTGTAACTTTGCTGTTGCTGATTAGCGGCAGCTTGTTCATATTGCTGTTGTTGCGCGTTGACCTGTAAATCCAAATCGCCGTAGCTCGAATCAATCGAATTAAAAGCGCCGACGATTTGGTCAGCCGACGATTGATCCGAAGCCGTGATTCGCGCGATGAGTCGGTCGCCTTCGACATACAGCGCGTCAACGCGCCCGCCCATCGAATCTGCCATATTCAGCGCCGAAAGATATTTTCCTTTCAAACGCCCAAATTTCTGCTCTGAGTTTTCGACTTGCTCCTGCGGTTGCGAAGAGCCGTATCCAAACATTTTTCCAATTGAATCAAAAAGTCCCATTTCTCGAGTTCTCCTTCTAAAATTTCGGTTGATTTTTAAATTATGTACTCGTTCGAACTGCAAGGCAAGAAATTTATTTTTACAATGGCGTAAATTTTATGGAAAGACCGAACTATTGATACTTTTTGGATTTTAGCTTTCAATGCGCAGCAGAAATGCTGCGCTTCCCTTACCCCGCTTCTCACGACAGTTTTTATCATCTTGCAAACCTTTCAAACCGACAAATTAATGTTGGCAACCCGTACTGAAAAATCCATAGCCGGAAATGCCGCCCCGACAGCGGGCGAAACTTCGCCGATTCTCATCATTTCCGAACAGGCTGACGAATCTTTTTGTTCGTTTCTCGAAACCGGCAATTTCAAGATTTTCCTCGCCTCGGACGCCGTTTCCGCGCTCGATCAATTCGATTTGCACTCACCGGAACTCGTTTTGCTCGAATCTTCGTTTTCCGAAGTCTCGCCCGTCGGCTTGTGCGAGCTTTTGCGCGCGAAAAAGGGGCGCGAGTATCTGCCGATTTTAGTTTTTTCCACCAAAATCGAAGACGAGTTGGAAGAAACGGCTTTCGATTGCGAAGCCGACGATTTTTTGCGCGTTTCGATTTCGGAAAAAGAATTTTTGTGGCGCGTCCGCAAACAGCTTCAAGCGGGGCGCGAACGCCGCGCTTTTGTCGGAGAAAACCGCGTTTCATCTTTTTTGTCCGAGCTTGGGCGCAATCTGCTCGTCACTCTCGAACCCGAACAGGCTTTGACGCAGACTGCCGCCGCGACTTACGAAGTCACGGAAGCCGCCGCCTGCGCTGCCGCCGCTTTGATTACCGGAAATTCCGCCACCGTTTCGTCTTTCAACCGCGAAGGCTCGGCGGAAGGAGCTTCGGAGATTTACTCGGAACGGCTCAAAAAATGGCTGCAAACCGAAGCCGTCGAATCGGCTCTGCTCACCGATCAGCGCGATTTTCTTCTTAAAGACGAGTTTCACCAATGCGAATATCTCGCGCCTTTGATTATCGGCGACCGGACGAAAGGCGCGCTCGTCGTCGGTTTCGATAACATCAACGACTGCACCGAGGAAAATCGCCGCATTATTGATGCCGCCGCCGAATTAGCGGCGATGTCGGTTCACATCACTTCGCTTTACGACGCCGCGCTCAACGCTTCGGTTTATTTCGCTCAGGAAGAGCAAAAACGCTTTACCGAAGCGATTCTTGACGCGCTGCCGGTTTCGCTTTATGCGATTGACAAAGATTATCGCGTCGTCGCCTGGAACAAGCATCGCGAGCTTGGGAAACAGGGAATTCCGCGCGAATCGGCAATCGGGCGCAACGTTTTCGACGTTTTGCCGCGCCAGCCGCGCGAAACGCTCGAACGCGAGTTTGAACGCGCTTTTGTGACAGGAAAAATCGAGCGCGTCGAACAAAAAACGACCGATGAAAACGGCGCGGCGAAACATTGGCTGGTCAGCAAAGTTCCGATGCGCGATACGGGAACAGGCGAAGTTTCGCACGTAATCAGCGTCGGCGAAGACATTACGGCTCGCGTCGAAGCGACACACGCCGTCGCGCGCGCTGAAAAATTAGCCGCCGTCGGTCGTCTCGCCGCAGGCGTGGTTCACGAAATAAACAATCCGCTGGCAACGATTGCCGCCTGCGCCGAAGCTCTCGAAGCCAGAACCGACGAAGGCGCTTACGGAACCGGCGAAGACGCCGACGATTTGCGGGATTATCTAAACTTAATCCGCAGCGAGGCTTTTCGCTGCAAATCAATCACCAACGGCTTGCTCGATTTTTCGCGCGTTCGCACCGGCAGACAAATGCTCGCCGACGTAGCCCAAATCGTTCGCTCTTCGACAAATCTTCTCGCGCATCAAAAACGCGGCAGAAACGTCGAAATTGCGGTTGAAATCAATTCCGATTTGCCCAAAGTTTCCGCCGACGAAGGACAAATTCAACAAGCCATTATCGCGCTGGCGACAAACGCGATTGACGCGATGCCCGACGGCGGACGCTTGACGTTTCGCGCTTATGCCCGTCGTCAAAGGGTTTTTCTCGAAATCGAGGACACGGGAATCGGCATTCCGCCGGAAAATATCGCTAAAATTTTCGAGCCATTCTTTACGACCAAAGAAGTCGGCAAAGGAACTGGTTTAGGTTTGGCTGTCTGTTATGGTATAGTTACCGAGCACGGCGGAAGTCTCAACGTCCGCTCCACCGTCGGAATCGGTTCGACATTTACCATTTCGCTTCCAATTAAATTTGATAATGCCCCTGAAAAATGATTCGGTTTTCGGATTAAAAACTTTAAAACCCCATCTTCGCCTTATAATCCGAAATCTGAAATCTGCAAATTACAATGACTCGTTTGCTTGTAGTTGATGACGAAACCAATTTGCGTTTGGTGATTCAAAAAGAATTGCGCCGTTTAGGTTACGACACCGAAGTTGCCTCAGACGGCGAAGAAGCCTGGTCTTTGCTTGAGAAAAAAGAATACGACGTTCTGCTCTGCGACATTTCGATGCCGCGCTTGAACGGCATTGATCTGCTGCGCCGCATCCGCGACCGCCGCCCGAATCCGCCCGAAACGATTATGCTCACAGGGCAGGCGACGGTTGATTCGGCAATCGAGGCGATGAAGCTCGGCGCCTACGATTATTTGACCAAGCCTTACCGCATCGTCGAGCTTTCCGCGCTGGTCAAAAAAGCATCGGAAAAACGCAATCTTCGCACCGACAATCAACGCCTGCGCGCCACAATCGAACGATGCAGCATTCCGCAAACCGACATCATCGCCGAATCAAAAGCGATGAAGGAAACTCTGCGGCTCGTCGAGCGCGTCGCGCCTTCGGACGCTTCGGTTTTGGTGACGGGTGAATCGGGAACGGGCAAAGAGCTGATTGCGCAGGCGATTCACCGAATGTCGAAACGCGCGAGCAATTCTTTTGTTGATTTAAACTGCGCCGCGCTGCCTGATTCGCTTCTTGAATCGGAGCTTTTCGGTTACGAATCAGGCGCATTTTCCGGCGCTAAAAACCGCAAGCTCGGTCTTTTTGAATTAGCCGACGGCGGCACTCTGTTTTTGGACGAAATAATGGAAATGCCGATGGCGCTGCAATCGAAATTGCTTCGCGCCCTCGAAACCCGCTCGTTTTTCCGCGTCGGCGGGACTCGTAAAGTCGAAGTCAACGTCCGGCTCGTCGCGGCGACGAATCGCATTCCCGAAGAAGCCGTCAACGAAGGCGCTTTCCGTATGGATTTGCTTTACCGCGTCAACACTTTCGGCATTCATCTCCAACCGCTCCGCGAACGCCGCGACGACATCGAACCGCTCGCCAGACATCTGCTCAAACAGCTCGCCGGCGCGAACGCTCCGAAATTGTCGAAAGACGCTCTCGAAGCTCTGCGCGCTTACAAATGGCGCGGCAACGTCCGGCAATTGAAAAATTGCCTGGAACGCGCAGTTTTGCTCTGCGACACGGGCGTAATTACCGTCAGAGAATTGCCGCCGGAAGTCGCCGGAAGCGACAAAAGCGTTCAAGTTCCGGTCTTTTCCAACGGAAACGGCACGCCGCATTTTGTCGGCGCAAACGGCAACGGTAACGTTAATGGAAACGGCGCGGTCAACGGAAATAGCCACGTCTCAGTCGCCGCAACCAACGGAAATGGCTCGCCACTCGCCCTGCACGAAGTCGAACGCCAGCAAATCATCCACGCTCTCGAACAAACCAACTGGCATCGCGGCAAAACCGCCGAATTGCTCGGCATTTCTCCCTCGACGCTTTACCGTCGTTTGCGCGAATACAACTTGGACACTTAATCGTTATTTTCAACGCAGAGACGCCGAGACGCTGAGTTTAATAAATAAAGACTATCTCTTTGTTCTTTTCTCAGCGTCTCGGCGTCTCTGCGTTGAACAATTTAAGGCGATTTGCGGTTACTTAATTTTAATCTTGGACGGGTTTTCGCGGGCGAGGCGATTTGCGCGCTCGTTTAAATCTTCGGCGGCGTCCCAGAGTTTTTGAAAATTTTCCTGATTCACGGCGAAATCGGCTTTGGCTCGCTCGATTTCTTCGGGCTTGTTGCTTCCGAATTTGTCGCGCAAATCTCTGGCTACTTTGAGCCGAAATTCGTAGGCGTCAATTTGCTTTCTCAAGGCTTCTTTTTTCAAACGCAGATATTCCGAGAAAATTTCGTTCGTCTTTTTTCCGGCGGCTTCGCTGACTCTGGTGTAAGCCAATTCACCCAAGCTCAAGCCTTCTTCAATCGCATTTATTAATTCTTCCAAAATTTGCTGCGTCCGCGCCGTGTCGCGCTCGCGCATCGCGTCCTGCAAATCGTCGAGTTTTTTGGCGTTGGCTTTATGGATTTTTCCGATTTTAATTAAATTTTCGTTGGCTTTTCCGGCGAGCTGATTCGCTTCGCCCGTTTCGTCGCCAAACGAAAAAATGCCGCCGCTGCCCGAATCACCCGAATCCGAACCGCCGCACGCGAGAGCAAACGCGGCTAAAATTAAAATTGTCCAAACGAGATTTTTCATCACTCAAAAGACTCAAGTTTTGGATTAGACTTGCGCCGCCAGATAAAACCGTCCAAAACGTAATGCGTTATTTGCGGCAAAGCGAGCAGCGGCACAAAATACATTTTCCAATCCTCAAAATTCCAGCCCGCCCCGAAAAGCCATTCGCGTTCGTGCCAGACCGAACGATGCCACAAAATTTCTTCGGCGTAAGCCAGCAGCCACAAAATCGAAAGAAAAAATACGATGTTGCTCGAAAACAAACGGTAAGTTTTCGCCGCCGTTTCGCGCTTTGCTTTCGCGTAAAACCAGACAATCGCAAAATACGGAACGCCGTGAATAATGACGTTTGTCACGGTAAAAGCATAATCCGAATCGAATTGAACGATTCCCAAATACCAGCAAACGGCGGTTGTCAAAACTACGATGTCTTTGCCCGGATTGTAAAAGTTTTTGAAGAAAGCCAGATAAATTGATTTCAGCGCGTAAAGCGCGAGCGCGAGAACGTAAATCGGAAAAGCGATTTTTTCCAGAATTTGCGGCAGCGCCGTGAAATCGTTTTGCACGAACCATTGAAACTGGCGCGGCAAATTCGCGTGCCAGTAAACGAGCGGATAAATGGTCGCCAGATAAATCGCAGCCGTATCAATCCATTTTCCCCAATCGTTTTGCTCTTTTAATTTCGCTCGATAAAGCCGCACCCAGCCGTATTGCTGCCGCACAAAATGAAAAACCGCAATGTAAGCCAGAACGCGCCAAAAAAGAGCCGGGCTTTCCGAATACAGCGCGACGCCGACGAAATAACCGAAAAGCGGTACGAGCGAGTAAAGCCAAATTCGACGTTTTAATTCCGCCGGATCGAAATAAACTCGAAATCCGGTCGCCCAGACGTGCGCGACATCAACCAGCAAAACCGCCGAAATCCAAGTCCAATCGGGCGATTCGTCGTTTAAAATTCCGAACTGCGCGCCGATTCCCAAAAGCACAAGCGACAAAAGGGCGCTTCCAGCAAAAACGCCCAAATCAACGGCGGGCGAAAAAAGCCATAGTTTTCGCTCACCGACTGTTTCGGTTTCGGCGGTTTTAACGGGAAAAATTTTTGTTGCTTCGACGCTCATTGAAGGTGAGAAAAGATATAAAACTTTTCTGCAAAGAGCGCAACAGTAATCGAATTTATTTCAATAAGAAGGAAGTTTGATTTTTTGTTGACAGGCGATTTATATCGAGCGTAATCTGTTCGCGTCGCAACAATCCTGGTACTCGGATTTTAACTTTTGCAAACAAATTCGGCTGTTCAAATCAGCAAGTTTAGTTTGAGTCGCTTTTATCTTCAACTTTTCCGCATAATACGGTTTTGGGAGGAGAAACTATGAAATATAAAGCCTTGCCCGGTTCTTTTTGCTTATTAGCGGGAATCCTTTTCAGTTATTTGATCGGAGTCGGAATCAACGGATGGACGCCTGTCGTTCACGCTAAACAGGAAAATTCTCAAGAACAGGAGAAAATCGTAAAACTCGCTTACTCACACAAACCTATAATAAAGATTTCGGAGCTTAAAGTCAGCGGAAAAGCTCGGAAATTTGATGAAAGCTTTAGTGAAGATGGAGACTGGCTTAGAGATTTTTCATTTAAATTGGAAAATAAATCGGGTAAGAGAATTGTATATTTACAGGTCAACGTAAATTTTCCAGAAACAAGAGCCACCGGCAATATGATGTCTTTTCCGATTGTTTTCGGGCAATTTCCTGACATAGATAACCAAAGTAAGCATCCGCCGTTGCTTTTAAATCAGGATAACGCTCTCGAAGTTTCGTTGAACAAGGAATACGATAAACTCGCTAAATTCATAAACGCACGATCTCCAATAGAATTTATGCGGAAAGTAGAACTGGAAATCGGTTTCGTCGTTTTTGACGATAAAACTGCTTGGTCCGGTAGTTATTTGAGGCAAGATCCAAACAATCCTAGACGGTACATCGGCATTGAGTCTGATTCACCGCATCAGAATTAGAAAAGAGATTCTGAATGGAAATAAAAAAGCCGCCCCATTTAAGGCGGCTTTTTTTGTCTTAATATTTATCAACCAAAAACTCATTCAACCGTTTTTCCAGCTCGCGCACTTTGCGCGCAATGTCGCCCAGACGACGAAAAGCGGCAATCGAGCGCAGCCATTCGCGGTTGTCGAAAGCAGGAATGCCGGACAGGATTTTTCCCGATTCTACATCGTGGCTCGTGGCGGATTTTGCGGTAATTACGGCGTCGTCGCCGACTTTTAAATGTCCCGCGATGCCGACTTGTCCGGCTAAAATCACGCGCTTTCCGATGACCGAGCTTCCCGCTAATCCGGTTTGCGCGCAAATGAGCGCATCTTCGTCAATGGTGCAGGAATGACCGATTTGGACTAGATTATCAATTTTCGCGCCGCGCCGGATTCTGGTTTCACCGACCGAAGCGCAGTCAATCGTCGTCCCAGCGCCGATTTCCACATCGTCTTCAATTACGACTCGCCCGGTTTGCGGAATTTTCAGCCATCGGCGGTTTTCGTCCTTCGCGTAACCGAAACCGTCCGAACCGATCACGGAGTTGTTCTGAATGACAGCTCGCGCGCCGATCTCACAGTTTTCGCGGATTGAGACATTTGAGTGAATCACCGAATCTTTTCCAATTGAAACGTTTTCGTAAACCGTGACGTTCGGCAAAATTTGAGATCCTTCAGCGATTCTACAATTCGCGCCAACGACCGAGTTTGCTCCGATGAAAACGTCTGCGGCAATTTCCGCCGTTTCGTCAATGACAGCCGAAGGATGAATCGAACTTCTGCGTTTCAATTCGGGATGAAACACCCGCAAAGCGCGCGTGTAAGCCAAATACGGGTCTTTCGCGCGCAAAACCGCAATGTCGCCGCGCTCGATTAATTCGGTTTCGCGCAAAAAAATCGCGCTCGCGTTTGTTGTTTTGATCTGCGGCGTGTATTTCGGGTTTGCCAGAAACGTGATTTGTCCGGCTTGAGCGATGTCTAACCCGGCGGCACCCGTGATTTCCAAATCCGCGCCGCCTTGTTCAATTCGAGAATCGGTTTTTTCTGCCAGTTCGGAAAGTTTCATTTCTCGGAAAGCATAAACTATACGAATCAAGATTAGAAAATCTTCGCGCCCTTTGCGATGACCTATGCGCTCTTTGCGGTTTAATTCTGAAAAAACTTAACCGCGAAGGACGCAAAGGCTTGACGCGAAGAACGCGCAGAAAATTTATTGATGATTTTCATAAATTGATATTTAAAACTCACCGGGATTGCTCGCAAATGTAACAAAACTCGTGTAATATTCAGCCAAATTTGGCGGCGTTCTGTTTTTTTACGGACAAATGACTGAGATTCACGTTTCGCAAATTCCCGAAATACAAAAGAAAACCGATTATCCGTACTACACCGAAAATCTGCCCGAAGAGATAATCGAAGAAGGCAGATACGTCGCGCGGTTTGCCGGAACGCCGGAAGAAATTGACGCCGCGCTGCGTCTGCGTTTCGAGGTTTTCAATCTCGAATTAAATGAAGGTCTCGAATCCTCTTACATCACGGAACGCGACGAAGACGAATTTGACCAGACTTGTCATCATTTGATCGTCGTCGAAAAAGATACGAATAATGTCGTCGGCACTTATCGCCTCAGAACCGGCGAAATGGCGCAAATCGCTCACGGTTTTTACACCGAAACCGAGTTTGATTTTAGTCTGCTGCCTGCGGAAGTTATTGAACAGGCTGTGGAAATCGGGCGCGCCTGCATTGACCGCAATCATCGCAACGCGCGAGTTTTGTTTTTGCTGTGGAAAGGTTTGGCGCTTTACCTGACGCGAATGAAAAAGCGTTATATGTTCGGCTGCTGCTCGCTGATGTCGCAGGATTGCACCGAAGGCAGGCGGGCGCTGCGGCAATTTACGCGAGACGGTGATTTGCACGAGACTCTGCAAGTTCGACCGCGCCCCGAATGCGCTTGTCAGCCGGAAGATTATCATTCGCCCGATACGGACGAAGAATTGGAATTGCCAAGACTTTTCGGCACTTATCTGCGAATCGGCGCGAAAATCTGCGGCGAACCGGCGATTGACCGGCAATTTAAAACCATTGATTTTTTCGTGATTTTCGACGCCAAAGAAATGCCCGAAAAATACCGCGAAATGTTTTTCGGAGTTTTGACCGCAGCAGCGGGATTCGACGTTTCCAAACAAAACACGGAAAACCAATGAGAAACGTTCGGGCAATTTTGCGGTTTGCCGCTTTCGTGTTTTTGACGTTCGGAATTTACGCGCTCTGGTGGATTGGCGCGTTTTTTGTTTCGGGCGAAAAACAGAAAATTCAATGGCGGCGATTTATCCTGCGAAACTGGGGGCGCGGTTTTGTTCGCATCGCTAATCTGCATTTGGAAATCAAAGGCGTTCCGCCAAAGCCACCGTTTTTGCTTGTTTCAAATCATTTAAGTTATATGGACGTTGCCGCATTGCGCTCGGTTGTGGAATGCGTTTTTGTGGCGAAAGCCGACATCGAAGGCTGGTTAATGGCTGGAACGATGATTCGGAATTTGGGAATGATTTATATCAACCGCGAAAATCGCCGCGACATTCCGCGCGCCGGTGCAAAAGTCATCGAAGCAACGGAGCACGGCGAAGGCGTCGTCATTTTCGCCGAAGGCACAACGAGCAACGGCAGCCAAATTTTACCGTTTAAATCTTCGCTTTTAGAATTTGCCGCCGCGCGAGATTTGCCCGTTTGTTACTCGACGATTTCCTACGAAACCGCGCCGGGCGAAACTCCGGCTTCGGAATCAATTTGCTGGTGGCGCGAAGAATCGGGTTTTGTGCCGCATATTTTCGAGCTTTTCAAAATGCCGGGCTTTAGCGGCTCGATCACTTTCGGCGACGCGCCGATTGCTTCATCAAACCGCAAAGAACTCGCGGAAAAACTGCATCGAGCCGCCAGCGCGCAATTTATTCCGGTTAAATAAACCGCCGAAGACGCAGAGAAAGAAAAAAGAAATGATAAATAACGGCTTGCACCAAAACTTCATTTTGCACTAAAAGTGCTTAAGGATGCAGCTAAACCCTGCGGAAAAGGGGCTTTTATCGCAAAGCCCTCATTTGTTTATAAACTTGGAAAGTCTAACGGGTGAGATGAGGGCGAAAACGGCATCCACACAAGCTAAGGGTAAAAAGACAAGCTAAATAAGAAAGTAGCTGTTTCCGCCTCGCGTCCAATAAGTTGTTCGACGTTGTGTTCAATAGAAGCGTCTTTACTTTTTGCAAAGATAAGTTTCAGATTCGTGAAAAAAGAAAACGACTTTCTTTCCTACTTCGATAAAAAAGAGCGCATCACTTCCAGTACCGATATAAAAGGCTTCTTCGGAAGAAAGAATTTTTGGCTCACCATAAAAATCAAAAAAGATGCCTTCTTTGTTTTGCGCTACAAAGGCGTTTTCGTTTTCCAAGAGAATGCAAACGTCCCAATTCATATGATTGTGCAACTTGGACGACTTTGAGAACAATTGCTTCGGTCTTTTGACAAGAAACTCGCGCCAACGCTCACGATGTTCTTTTTGAACGAAATTATCAACGAAACCATCAACATGCTTGCGATAAATTTCTGCGTCCGGCGTTTTTGCCCGTTGCAAGATTACGTATGTGCTTTGTCCGGCAAGCATAATTTCTCACATTAAAACATCGTTTTAATTAAAAGGAAATCGTCGAACTACTGATTATGACGCATCCTGCGTCATAACACTCTTATTTGTAGTATTATCGCGCACCTTGCGTGAGAACTAGGCTTTAGATGTTTTGAGTTCATAAACAAATTGAGACAAAAGAGCGAAATGCAAAACTGTTTTACGCTGAATGTGTGAAGATGGCAATCGGATTTAAAGATTACTCAAGTTGCCAATTCCATCTATCAGATTTAATAAATTAAATCAATTCATTTTCGATTATTCTTTTTTACGGTTCTTCACCAAAACCTCATTTTGCACTAAAAGTGCTTAAGGATGCGCCTAAACCCTGTGAAAAGTGCTTTTAGTGCAAAGCCGATAAATAACTCTTTTCTTTCTCTGCGTCTCGGCGGTGAAAGATTTAATTCTCCAACTCGCGGATTTTATCAACGCGGCGCTGGTGTCTGCCGCCCGCAAATTTTGTTTCAAACCAGGCGCGGACGATTTTCGGAATTTCGCTTTCCGGCGTTGTCCGCGCGCCTATTGACAGGACGTTAGCGTCGTTATGTTCGCGGGCGAGCCGCGCGGTTTCTTCGTTCCAGGCGACGGCGGCGCGAACGCCGTGAACTTTGTTTGCCGCGATTGCCATTCCCGTTCCCGAACCGCAGACGAGAAGCCCTTGATCAAACTCGCCGTCCGCAACTTTGCGCGCGACTTTTGCGGCAAAATCCGGGTAATCAACCGAATCGGTCGAAACCGCGCCGAAATCTTCAAACTCAATACCAAGCTCGTTTAAAACGGGCTTGAGTCGTTCTTTTTCCTCGTATCCGGCGTGATCTGCGCCAAGTGCAACTTTCATAAATTTTCGCCCGCAAATTATTGTTTTAATGATAATTTCTTTTTGTATTCGTCCAAAAGACGGTCTGCCCGGTCGAATTCGTTGTCATCAATCATCGAATCATTTTTGGAATCGAGCTGTTTTGAATCGTTTTTCGCCGCAAATATTTTATAAGCTCCGTAACCCGCCGCCCCGATAACGGCAAAAACAAACAAATACCAGACGACGTTTATAATCAAGCCGATGAGCATATATGCGAGAACAACGGCGAAAACGACGACGGCGACGGCGGCGAGAAGTTTAGCGAGTTTCATACGCAAAATCTTGAAGACCTTTTGCTACAGAATAATTGAGGCGGAAGATTTCTGCAAAGAAAAATCATTTTAACGCTCGCCACACCAGCCATAAAACCAGCGCCACGCGCAAAGACCATGCGGCGGTGCGAATCCAATTTGTATTGACCAGCGAGCGATGCGTCTCAGCGTCAAAACCCTGCGCGAGTCTTTCGTGCAGCGGGACTTGCAGAAAAAAAGTCGAAAGCCAGATTGCCAAAATTAAACCGATTCCAATCCACAAAATACGCCGATCAACGTTTGGCAATGGATAAAAAACAAGCAGAGCGGCGGAAACAGCTTCCGCAATCATTAGTGGCGCAACGACGTAAGTTATCCGGTTCATATGCGCTAAGTGAAAAAATCGGTATTTTTCATCGCCGACGTATCCGAAGAGCGGATAATGAACGATTTGAACGAGCCAGATGACTCCCGCCAGGGAAAGCGTCGTTGCTAGCTGAACAATTATTAAAATCTTTTCCAAGTTTAAAAAATTTCGACAAAGCGGTTTGCCGAAAATTAAGAAAGCCGCCGAAAACATTGACGTTTGCGACGGCTTTCTTCCTGCCCCTTGCTCGTAGTATTATCTGCTCCCTCGCTCTCAGTTGTCTAAATCGGCATTTTACCACCAGGTTCACTGAACATATTCAAACATCATTTGAGCGGTTTGAGCGTTTTTAGAATAAAATACTGAAAATGATATGTCAACTCTATTCGGTGAGGAAAAATGTCCATTGCTCGGTTTGAGCGTTTTATAATAAAATCAAACGAACATTTCGGCGCTAATCCAACGATTTGATAAAGTTTTACGAGCAAGGGAAAAATGCAGGGGGCGAAAAATCTAACGACAAAAGAAGTGGCGCGCATCTGCGGCGTCAGCGATGCGACCGTTAAACGTTGGGCGGAAGCCGGAATTTTGCGCGCCGAACGCACCAACGGCGGGCATCGCCGTTTTCGAGCCGAAGAA
The DNA here is from genome assembly GCA_036387135.1 of Pyrinomonadaceae bacterium. Lineage (GTDB taxonomy): Bacteria > Acidobacteriota > Blastocatellia > Pyrinomonadales > Pyrinomonadaceae > JALZCH01. The sequence goes on from DASVUH010000036.1 coordinate 53,970, forward strand.
GTCGCGCGTTTTCAGCGCGAATCCGGTCTCGGATTGAAACAAACCGGCGCTGCTCAATCCATTTTAAAAACCGTCGCGGCGCGCGTGTCGAGAAAATTTCAATCCGAATCGGCTCTTTTTCAAGCGCTGGTCGCCGGGCGCGAGGAAGAAACTACGAGCGTTTTAATCAACGCTTTTTTGCAGGGCGAATCGCTCGCCGAAATTTTCGACCGCGAAATTTGCGCCACAATGACGCGCGTGGGCGAGCTGTGGTTTGAGGGAAGGCTTTCGGTCGCCCACGAACATCTGGCGACCAGAACCGTTTTAAGCTCCGTGCAGAAACTGCAAGCGGTCGTTCCGGTCGCCAAGTCGAACGGAAAACTGGCGATGTGCTGCACGATTGAAGGCGATTTTCACGAGCTTCCGGCGCATCTCGTCCAAATTCTGCTCGAAAGCAATGGCTGGGAAGTGCTGAATTTCGGCGCTCACACGCCGTTTTTCGCGCTCGCCGAAGAAGTCGTCGAACACAAACCCGATTTAATCTGCATTTCCGCAGCCATTATGTCCGACGTTGACCGCACCGCTCGCGATTTTCGCAGTTTTCGAGCAGACATCGGCAAAACAAACGTTGCGATTGTTCTCGGCGGACGCGGTTTTACCGATGAACACGCGCACAAACGGTTTGACGCTAATCTAGTCGTCAAAACCTTTTCCGAGCTTGCAGAGTTTGCCGCAAACTTAAGTTGATTTTTTTTAGATTTTTATGCGTTTCAAATTTATATTGTCAAAAAAGCGAAGTTGAGTCAGAATATAAATGTTCTATTTACATCCCCAATTTCAGAGAACGTTGTTTTTATGGCGAGCAAGCGTCGGATTCGCGCCAATGCGTGCGAAGGAAAGGTGCGTCACATCTCGGAATCGCACGCCAAATATGCTTGTTTTGTGGAAAAACAAAGACTCGGCGAATGGCTGATTTATTATAAATGTAAATTCTGCCGCCGCTGGCATATTGGACACCCGCCAAAGAAAATTCGCCGCGCCATCAACGAACGCTACTTCGGTTCTTAAATTGTTTACATTCATTTTTTTATTCGTTTCAAACTTTAGTCGAGCGGTAATTTATTCCAAAGACAATCGGATGTGCGGTTAGGATTTGCCGTTTGGCGCATCATTTGCAAAAATTAGTTGAAACACTCGAAGCGCGTTTTCCCTTGAACTTGCGCGCTCAACCTTTTGCCCGTTTCGATTGATGCGACAGTTAAGATTATTATTGCTGCTGTTTGTTTTCGGTTTCGCGCCGCTAATTACCTGCGCGCAGGAGGCGGATTTGCCTGAGCTTGTGCGCCGCATCAAACCGTCGGCGGTGGCAATTGAAACTTTTAGCGGAAAAGGCGAGAAACTTTCGCGCGGGAGCGGTTTTTTTGTTTCGAGAGATAAAATCATCACTAATCGCCACGTCATCGAGAATGCGGAAAAAGTCGAGATTCGTTTGAGCAGCGGTAAGACTTTTACTGCAAAAGGCGTGTTGGCGATTGACGGCGAAGCCGATTTAGCGCTGCTCTTAGTTGACGTTCCGGCGGAACAAGCGTCGCCGCTCTATATCGAAAAAGCGCCGCCGCAGGAAGGCGAATCAATCGTCGTTATCGGCAATCCGTTCGGTCTGGAAGGCTCGGTTTCAAACGGAATCGTTTCAGCCGTCCGGGAAATCGCAGGCTACGGCAAAATCATTCAAATCACCGCGCCGATTTCGCCCGGCTCAAGCGGTTCTCCGGTCGTCAATATGCGCGGCGAAGTCGTCGGAATCGCCACTTTGCAAGCCGCCGAAGGTCAAAGTTTAAATTTCGCAGTTCCCGCTGAACGTATCGCAGGATTAAAAATCGGAAATCTGCAAACCTTTTCCGCGCTCGACGCCGACACGCGCAAAAGCAAACGCGCCGGAGCCGAGAGGCTTTACGCGCAAGGCTTGGCGCAGTTGTCGCGCGACGATTTTGCGCGCGCCGCGCCGCTTTTTGAACGCGCCGCGCAGGCGGATGAAAATTACGCCGAAGCGTGGTATCAAGCCGGTTTCAGCTACGGAATGCTGGGGAAACACGCCGAAGCTCTGCGCGCGACAAAACAAGCCGCGCGCCTGCGTCCCGAATGGGCGCAGGCACAAATCAATATCGGCGCTTCGTCTTACGCGCTCGGTCAATACAAAGAGGCTGAAACGGCTTACAAACAAGCGGCAAAGCTAGATTCAAACAACCCGGAAGTTCAATACGCGCTCGGTTTGACTTTGAATAAATTAAACAAAGCTGACGAAGAAATTCTCGCTTACAAACGCGCAGTCGCGCTCAAACCGGATCACGCGAACGCGCTCGAACGGCTCGGAACTGCATATTTCAAAGCCGGGCGTTTTAAAGACGCGCTCGCCTCGTTCGAGCAGCTTAAAACATTTAAAGGCGACGCCAAATCTTACAATTATTTCGGCGAAAGCCTGCTCGAATTAGACCGCGCCGACGAAGCGATTTCCGCTTTTAACACGGCGGTCGGAATGAATTCCGATTTCGCAAAGGCGCGTTACAATCTCGGTCGTGCCGAATTAAAAAGAGGCAACCGCGACGCCGCGCTTATTCAGTACGAATTGCTCAGAACCACCAATACCGATTGGGCTGACAAGCTCTACGTTTTGATAAACCCGTGAACGAACTTGAAGCGATTGCGGAGCTTCGCCGCATCAAAACCGCTTATCAAACTTTCATCCGCGACAATTTCGAGTCTGCGGCGCAGGATTGCAGCGTTTGTCCGACCTTCGGCGCCTGCTGCACCGACGCGCATTTCGTCAACGTTCACATCACTCGCCTCGAAGCTGTCGTTATTCGAGAATCAATCGGCAGCAATCCGAATTTAACCGAAAACGAAAAAAAATCGGTTTTCAAACGCATCAAAGAAACAATTGAGAAATACGATTTAAAAGACGCGGGCGACACTTTCGCGCAGACTTTTGCATGTCCGCTTTTTGACCAAAAAATCGGCTGTCTCGTTCACGAGGGCGGCGCAAAGCCCGCGCCCTGCATTCAGCACGCTTGTTACGAAAACAAACAAGATTTGCCGCCCGATTGTTTGCTGGATGGAGTCGAAAACAAAATCGAAAAACTAAACGGCGCGGTTTACGGCGAAGATTGGCGCTGGCTGCCGCTTCCGCTATGGCTTGATTCGGAAAATTTAAAATAAATCATCCGTTCGATTTGTTTTAAATTTTCATTGGCTAGGTTTAACCTAAAGACTGATTTTGGACTGTAGATTTTAAGTTTTGAATACAAAAATCAAGAATGTTGGAGTCGTCGTCAAACCAAATCACGCAAAAGCGTGGGAAACGGCGTGCGAGCTTGGCGTTTGGCTGGAAAAACGCGGGATTCGGCTCGTCGGCAAAAGACTTTCGCAAGCCGAGCGCAGCGTTTCGGATTCGGGCTTAAATTGCGAGATTGAAATTGCCGGCGAAGATTATTTTGTCGAAGAAGTTGATTTAATCGTCGTTTTGGGCGGCGACGGAACGATGATTTCGACCGCGCGTTTGATCAGCGACCGTTCGATTCCGGTTTTGGGAATTAATTACGGCGGGCTTGGTTATTTGACCGAGTTTCGTATCGAGGAGATGTTTGCGGCTCTCGAACAAATTCTTGCAGGAAATTATGAGCTTGATCCTCGCGTTACGCTTCGCGTCGAGCATTGTCGCAACGGCGAAACTCTTTTGACCAACCGCGTGCTGAACGATGTCGTGATTAACAAAGCCGCGCTTGCCCGCATTATCGAACTCGAAGTCTGGCTCGACCGTCTTTTCGTCAACAATTTCCGCGCTGACGGTTTGATTGTTTCGACGCCGACCGGCTCGACAGCTTATAACTTAAGCGCGGGCGGTCCGATTATTTTTCCGACGATGAACGCGGTTGTCATTACTCCTATTTGCCCGTTTACGCTCTCGAATCGCCCGATTGTCGTGCCGGATGAAGCGGAAATCGAGCTTGTTTTAAAAACTAAAAACGAGGAAGTCGCGCTCACGCTAGACGGTCAAGTCGGCTTTCAACTGCAAGCCGGAGATTCGGTCAAAATCCGCAAAAGCCGGATGACTTTTAATCTCGTCCAACCTCCAAACCGCAACTATTTCGACGTTCTCCGCGATAAATTACGCTGGGGACGATAAAGAAGAGGAGAAAAGGAGATGAGGAGATGAGGAGTTGTATTTTTCTCCCTTCTCCTCTTCTCCTCATCTCCTTTTCTCCTTTTCTTCATTTAATTACGCGATAAACTTTGCCTTTATGTACGACGACGACTTGTTCGCCGAGAGCAAAGAATTGCGCCAGTTCTTTTTCCTGAGTTATCAGGGCGAAATATTCATCGCTCGCAAACTGCACTTTGATTTCGGGCAGTTTTGTTTCCGGTTTAAATTCGGCGTCCTGCCAGAAACCGCTTTGCTGATAAAAAGTTTTCGTGCCGACTTGCTGCGCGACGGTTTGATTAACGAATACCTGTTCATCATCTTTATTAACCGTCACGACTGATTGTTGTGCGGTTTGTTGTTTACTGAGCGCAACCGCATCGGCACCGCTTTGAGCTTCGAGTTTGCGTTTCGCTTCAGCGGCTTTCATCGGACTGCTCATTAATAATCCGTTCATGTTTCTGGCGTTTACCGGCAAACTCCCATCTGTTGCTAAATATGATGTGTACGGCGTGACAATTCCGAAGCGCGTTCCCAGATCAATGATTTCGTCGCGCAATTCCTTGTTTTCGCCATTCGCGCGGATTTGCTCTAAAAGCCAGCCGACGCGCCGCGTCGCCCAAAGGCGCGGGAGAAAATCGTTTTTCTCGTCTCGGTGCGGAAATTTTAAATTTTCGTAAAAGAAAGTTCTCGTTTCTTTGCCGTTTTTTCCCGTTACTTTCAACAGCGCGGTACGTAAATCGCTGTCATTTCGATAGCGACCGATCAGCGCGATTTGGGTTCCTTTAAATAAATCGGGCATTTTTCGCGGGTAAATCAAATCAATTTGCGCGACGCCCCAATCAATATCAATGTCGGTCAGAACGGGCGAACTGACTTTGGCGAAAAAGTTGGAAACTTTGATTTCCAAATCTTCTTTCGGCTCGACGTAATCAGCCGCGCCGCCGGTTTGCGCCGCGAGCTTGTCGAGCAAGAACGTGTTGACATCGTAACCGACGCCGAATGTAAAGAGCCGCAAATCTTCGATTGATTTTCTGCTTTCGGCGACGTTGGCGACGATTTTTTCCGGGTTTGTTTCGCTGACAGTCGGCAAACCGTCGGTCATAAACACGAGCATTTTCGGGCGGTCGCCGCCGTTGAACTGACGAATCGCCGCGCGCAGAGCGTCATTGATATTCGTGCCGCCGTTCGGGCGCAGATTTTTAACAAATTCCAGCCCGCGTGTTCTGCCCGCGGCGTCGGCTCTGATTAATCCGGTTTCCATCAAACGCTCTTCCCCGGCAAACGCGACGACGTTAAAACGATCTCCGTCGCGCAGATTTTGAATCCCGAACAGCAAAGCCTTGCGTGCTTTTTCCATTTTGCCTTCCTCTGCCATTGAACCCGATGTGTCGAGAACGAAAACGATGTCTTTCGAGGAAAGCTCCTGTTCCGAAACCGCGTCGCGCGGCGATAACAACAGCAGAAAATAACCGTCTTTGCCCGGCTCGCGGTAAGTCAACAGCGATAAACCGAAATCTTCTTTCGTGACGCCGTAAAAAAGCTGAAAATCGTCCGGCTCTCGTTTGCCGGAAGTTTCAAACGAAAGAGTCGCGCGGTTTTCGCCGATTTTTCTGGTGTCAATTTGATGCGAGGGCGAATAAACGTTTCGCAGACCGTCTTTGCTTTCAATCTCGATTTTGCCCGAAATCGTGCCAATCGGAACCGGATTTTTCCCGACGCCGAGCGGATAGCGATAAGCGACGGTTTCGTTTTCCGCTTTTAAAACCTGCGTATAAACAATTTCGAGCTTTTTGTCCGACCGCGGCGGAATCGGGAAAACTGTGGCTTGAAACAAATCTTTTCCGGCGTATTCCAGAAGTCCCGGATCGCGCTGGCGGCGGACGATTGATTCGTAAATCCGCCGCGCTTCTTCTCTCGTTCTGACTTCGCCGACAAGCCGCTTGTCGTTTTCCCAAATCGCAAACTCGGAAATCGAGGCGCTTTCGGGAATCGGGAAAAAATAAGTTCCTTCGAGCGTCGCGTCCGTGTCGTTGCGAAAAATTTGCTCGACGTGCGTGGTCGCAACCTGATTGTTTATCTTCGTATCAAGCTTGATTGATTTAACCGGAAGTTGTTGGGGCAAAATAATGGGTCTCGGCAAAGGGCGCGGCGGAGGAATGCAGCGCGGCGGTCGGTCGCAGACAATCGGGACAATCACGCCTTGCGCATTCGCAGGGGAAATCGCGGCGAAAAAAATCAGAAAAAAGCCGGAAAGAACGAAAAGAGCGGGCAAAAATTTCGCTTGCATTGAAAATGTCTCCTCGAAAGTTGTTGAAGCTACAGCCGATTTGGGAAGAGCCGGTAGTTTGCTGTGACGTTTTTGGGAACGCCGACGGTTGCTTTTTCTTGCGTTTAAAAAATAAAGTGAGATTTCTCGATTATAAAATCACCGACTTTCAGGTTTCGCTTTTATTGAATCTGCAATGGTTCAATCAGTTTGACAGAATTTGGCAGTAGGTCAGCTTAAATCACCGTTTTTAAATGCTCTCAAAAAAGGTAAGTCTTTTACTTATCTGCATTTCCCCTTTTGGTACATAGCTTGCTAAATAAGCGGCGGGATCGAACCTGAGTTTTTACCTCAACAATGTTTGATCGCCTTACCAAAAGGAAAGAAATGAAAAACCTGACGCTTTATTCATCGTTACATCGCTTTACAGCCGTGCTGTTATTATCGGCAATGAGTCTGAGCCTGCTTTTCGGCGGCAGTCGAGTTCTCGCACAAACCCAACCGGCGCGCGAGAATTTATTAAACCCTAATAATCAATCTGAATCGCTGCTTGTCAAATATGCTGTCAATCTGACCGAAACGTCCGTTAATAACGAAAACGATTCAGAGGCAATTAAAGGATTTGATTCGGAGCTGAAAGAAATTTCCGCCGCTTTAACCCAACGGCAGCCCGTAAATCCGATTATCGTCAGCGAAGACGGCGGATCATCGGCTCTCCAGCTTGTGCAAATGCTGGCTGGCAAAATAGCCGCCGGCGATGCGCCCAAGTCTTTACGCGACAAACAAATTTACTGGCTCGACACCGCAAATCTTTATGACGGCGCGAAAAACGATGCTGAAATCGCGGCTCGCTGGTCGGCTCTGCTCGCCGAAGTCAAAGCCGGGCGCGGAAAACTAGTGCTCTTCGTCCTCGAATTGCCCGCTCTGGTCGGCGGGATTTCAAGAGAGTCGAAACCCGTCCAGACATTGCTCGAACAGGCGATTAAAGAAGGCAACCTGCGAGTTATCGGCGAAGTATTTGACGAAGAAACGTTCAACGCTTCGTTTGCAGCCAATCAATCGCTGCGACAATATTTCACTTTGATTAAATCGCCGCTCAGCGACGAAGGCACGGCGAAAAACGCCAAAACCGAGCGCGAGCGTAAAGGTTTTGTCGGCGCTAAAATCGCCCCGGATTTGGAAGAAATGATTAACGCGAGCGATGAAAAAATTCGCGTTATCGCCCAGGTTAACAATCCCGACAGCGCCAGGCTCCAGCAGCTTTTAAAAGACGCCGATGCCGAGATCGTCAGCCGAATGGATAATTTCAACTCGCTTGAAATCGAGATTCCGGCGCGCAACGTTTCGCTTTTGAGCGACAGCCGTTTGACGAATTATCTCTCCCCTAACCGTTCAATCGGCAATCTCGGTCACGTCAGCAAAGAGACCGGGCTTGATTCGATCCTGGCAAATCCCGCAACCGGCAATTTGAAGGGCGGCGGAATTGGCATTGCGATTCTCGATTCGGGCATTCAAAGCGCGCACAGCTCCTTTAAAAATGCTGCGGGCGTTTCGCGCATTTTAAAAGCCGTTGACTTCACCGGCAGCAACACCACCGACGATTTATACGGTCACGGAACTCACGTCGCTTCGATGGCTGCGGGCGGAAAAATGAGCGACGGAGATGAGCGTTTTACGGGAGTCGCTCAAGATTCAAACATTGTTAGTCTGCGTGTTCTCGACCAGTATGGAAAAGGTCAAACGTCTTGGGTTTTAAAAGCTCTCGACTGGGTTTTATCGAATCGCACCGCTTATAACATTCGCGTAGTCAATCTGAGCCTGGGCGGAAACGCCGTTGACAGCTACAAAAACGATGCGCTCTGCCGCGCCGTTCGCAAAATGGTTGATCACGGCATCGTTGTCGTCGCCGCAGCCGGAAACGACGGCAAAGATTCTAACGGACGCAAAATTTATGGAAGAGTTCATTCGCCCGGCAACGAGCCTTCGGCAATTACCGTCGGCGCTTCAAACACTTACGGCTCGGATGATCGCGCCGACGACAGCGTCGCGTCATTTAGCTCGCGCGGTCCGACGCGCTCGTTCTGGACGGACGCGCAAAACAGAAAACATTACGACAACATCATCAAACCCGACCTCGTCGCTCCGGGAAACAAAATCATCGGTTCAAAATCGAAAAGCGATAAGCTGAGCAGAGATTTTCCTTCGCTCAAAGCGAAAGATTCCGCCGATGACAATCTGGACGCAATGTATTTGAGCGGAACTTCCGTTTCGGCTCCGGTCGTAGCCGGCAGCGTTGCAGTGATGCTGCAAGCGAACCCGAATTTGACGCCGAATATGGTCAAATCCATTCTTCACTACACGGCGCAGCCGCTGCGCGGATTTAATATGTTCGAGCAAGGCGCGGGACAATTGAATCTCGCGGGCGCGGTGACGGTTGCAAAATATGCGCGCACAGATTTGAAAGCTAAGTATTTGAGCGATCTCGGTTTTAACAATATCGCCAACGGTAACGGACAGGCTGAAAAGGACCGCAGCAACGGCGGCGTAAACTCAGGCGACGGAGGTACGATTTCTCTCGACGGCGTGAAATATGCAAAAGGAATCGGCGTCCACGCAAACTCTCAATTAACTTATGCTATGAACGGCGGCTATCAGTTCTTTATGTCCGACATCGGCATTGACGACGCGGTCGGCGCAAACGGAAAAGTCGTTTTCCAGGTTTACGTTGACGGCGTGAAGAAATACGACAGCGCCGCGATGACTTACAGTACGGCGGCGAAATCCATCAAAGTTGATGTCGCGGGCGGAAAAGAGCTTAAGCTCGTCGTTACGGACGGCGGAGACGGCAACGCAAACGACCAGGCAGATTGGGCATCCGCGAGATTAACGCCGTACATTGACCCGTCGCAAAATATGCTCGCTCCCGCGTATCAATCGTATCTGCCGTATCTGCTGGCAACACCTAACCCACCGACAACAAACATCGGCTCCGGCGCGAGCTTCACCTGGTCGTGCGGAATTATCTTTAATCGCACCTATGCGACCGGCACGGGATTGTTTCGCGCGCTGAAAGTTTTCGGCGAAGGCTATCTCCTCGGCGACGGCGTGAACGAAAGCACCGGCACTGTTTCGATCAACACCGCAATGCTCCCGTCAGACATCACGCTCGGAACTCAGGTAATGACGAGTAGCGGAATCGTAATGGGCGACGGAACGGCTTTAACCAACGTTTCAAACCTGCTCGGCGACGGCATCGTGATGGGTGACGGCATCGTTATGGGCGACGGGGTTCTTATGGGCGACGGAGTTCTAATGGGCGACGGAATCGTGATGGGCGACGCCCGCGCAATGTCGGTTCTTGCCAGCGGCGATAATACTGCTTGTATGAAACCGTAATAAGCCGCTATTATAGGGCGAGCGGACGATTCTCGTTTCGCTCGCCCTTTTAACATTTACCTTCTTCAAAACTCTCCCCTGTTTTTCTTCTGTTTTTCCCATTTCCGACCAGCGCCCTTTGAGTTAATCCGATGCCGACGAAAACAAAACGCCAGTTATTTGTAGAAATTTACCGGTGGCTGGTTATTTCCATTGGCGGATTAATTGCCGTTGATTCGTTTTATCACTTGTTTGTGGGCAAAATCGAATGGCGTTTTTGGTTTTTGGCGGCTTTTACCGCCCTTGTCGCTTCACAAATCAGCATTAAAATTCCTCGCTTTAACGGGAACATCACCGTTTCCGATACATTTATTTTCCTTGCCTTGTTGATTTGGGGCGCGCCCGGAGCGATTCTGACCAGCGTCGCCGATTCTGTTGCTTCAACCTCGAAAGTCAGCCGCAAAGTTAGAACATATCTTTTCAACGCCGCCGCGCAAGCCATCGCAACCTGGACGACGGCTCAAATGCTGCTTTTATTTTTTGGCGCGCCCGCAGGCTTGGCAAAACAAATTCCGCTTTCGAGCTTCGTCATGGCTTTATGCTTGATGGCGCTGACGCAGTATGCGGTTAATTCAACGATTGTAGCCGTGATGCAGGCGCTCAAACTGGCGCAATCGGTTTGGCGCGCGTGGACGAGATATTATCTTTGGACGAGCCTGACGTTTTTTGTCGGCGCGGCTGCTGCCGGACTTGTCGCTTATTACGCGGGCGAAATCAGTTTGCTTTCGGTCGCCACCGTCGCGCCGATTATCGGTCTGGTTTATTTCACCTACCAAACTTATCTCCGAAACCTCGACGCGCTGCAGGAGTCCGAAGCGCGTTTTCGCAGCTCGTTCGATTATGCGACCGTCGGAATGGCGCTGGTTTCTCCAAACGGGCGCTGGCTACAGGTAAATCAAAGTCTGAGCGAGCTGCTCGGACGAGACGAACGCGATTTACTCGAATCTAATTACCAATCAATCATTCACGAAACCGATTTGCCGCCGCTCGAAGCGAAAATCGAAGGTCTGCTGGCGGGCGAGTTTCCGGCTTGTCAGATGGAAGTGCGGCTGATCAGACGGGACGAAAAAGAAGTTTGGGCGCTTTTGAGCGCTTCGACCGCAGGCTACGCGCAAAACTCGGTCAAACACCTGATTTTTCAAACTCAAGACGTGACGCTCCGCAAAAACGCCGAAGACAAGCTACGACACGACGCCTCGCACGACGCGTTGACGGGGCTGCCGAATCGCGCCTCTTATACGCGAAAGCTCGAACAGGCGCTGGAGCGGAGCAAGGAAACGGGCAAATTGATTGCGGTTTTGTTTCTCGATCTGGACGGCTTCAAGCTCGTCAACGATTCTTTAGGTCACGTCGTCGGCGACGATTTGCTCAAAGGCACGGCGGCGCGTCTGCTCGAATGCCTGCGCGGGCGCGACACGGTAGCGCGTCTGGGCGGCGACGAATTTACGATTCTTCTGGAAGATTTGCCCGACATTAGTCAGGCGGTGCGCGTCGCCGAGCGCATTAAGCAGCGATTGAGCGAACCGTTTGAGCTTGCCGGTCAGGAGATTTTTATCGGGACGAGCATCGGAATCGCTACGAGCGAAATTGCTTATGCGGATACGAGCGAAATTTTGCGCGACGCCGACGCCGCAATGTATCAGGCAAAAGCGCGCGGCAAAGGCTGTTACGTTGTTTTCGATCAGGAAATGTATGCCAACGCAAGCCGTCTGCTGCGTCTGGCGAATGATTTGCGGCGCGCTGCGGAACGCGGCGAATTAATGGTTCATTATCAGCCCGTGCAATGTCTCGATACCGATGAAATCTGTAGTTTTGAAGCCCTCGCTCGCTGGAATCATCCGGTTTTCGGGGTTTTAATGCCTTCGGAGTTTGTCCCGCTCGCCGAAGAAAACGGTTTGATAAATCAGATTGACAGTTGGATACTGGCGGAAAGCTGCCGCCAGATGCGCGAATGGCAAAAATCCGGTTTAGTCAATCCCGAAATAACAATCAGCGTCAACGTCTCGACCAGACAATTCGCTCAAAACGGCTTGGTCGAAAACGTCCGCCGCATTTTACGAGAAACCGGGCTGAACGCCGCCTGCTTGCAGCTTGAGATTACCGAAAGCGCAATGGCGAAGAATCTGAAAAACACGGCGCGCGTGTTAAAAGAATTGAGCCGCCTCGGCGTTTCGATTGCGCTCGACGATTTCGGCACCGGCTATTCGTCTCTCAGCTATTTACACGAATTTCCGATTTCGACTTTAAAAATTGACCGCTCGTTCGTCACCCGAATGAGCGAAGAATCGGACGGCGCGGAAATCGTCCGCGCAATTATCGCTCTGGCGCGAAATATGCAAATGCGGGTTGTAGCCGAAGGAATCGAAACGCTCGAACAACTCGAACAGCTCCGCCAGATGAATTGCGATTTCGGACAAGGCTTTTTATTTTCGCAGCCCGTTCCGGCGAGCGAAGTTGCAAATTGCATCAATTCCTCAAATCTCAAATCAATTGCTCATCGCGAATCAATTCGCCGCGGCAATCTGCGTTTAGTTTCAAACGGTTAATTTCTGAGAACAATTAGACTAAGACTTCTGCGGGCGATTTTTTCGCTCGTTTTTCTTTTTTTTACAAACGTCCGCAAAATTTCAGCGGACGGAGCGTCTGTCGCGATGAGTGATTGAGAACAACGATTTAAAACAAAGATTTATGCGAGAACATTCGAACGAAATACGAAAATCACAAAACGTGACGAAAAAAAATCCTGTCGGAATCATAGCTTCGTTGTTCGGCTGTCATCATCGGCAATTGAGCCGCCCGTTTTCGAGCCTGAACGACAGTTACCGAGTTTGCATAAAATGCGGCGCGCGCCGCCGCTTTAACCCGAACACATTGCAAACATTCGGCAGATTTTATTTCTCGCCGGTCGCGGCTTCCGCGATCCGAGATGAAAAACGATAACCCGCTTTTTCCCCGCCTGTTCTTTTCCAGCCCGCTACAATCCGCCTGCCGAAAAGCGCGACTCGCCGGTCTCCGGCTTCGAGTCGCGCTTTTACATTGCCTCACGAATTCCGTCTCGCTTGAACTTTTCGCCGCAAACTCTTTATAGTCGCCTTTGACCTTTTAACTGACGGAGATTAACTAAAAGTGGCGGAAGCGGAAACTGCAATCGAAAAAGCTAAATCGCAATTGCGGCAAAGCGCGCATCGCGTCGGCAGCCGCTTTGCGGCAAAGCGCGCCTTAGTTGCATATCTCGCCATTCTCGGTCCCGGAATCATAGCGGCGAACGCCGGAAACGACGCCAGCGGAATTGCCACTTACTCGACTGTCGGCGCAGCTTACGGATACGGCTTGCTCTGGATTTTTACGCCGATGCTGCTCAGCTTGATTGTAGTTCAGGAAATGTGCGCGCGAATGGGCGTCGTGACGGGCAAAGGTCTTGCAGATTTAATCCGCGAGCAATTCGGCGTGCGCTGGACGGCGCTCGTGATGCTCGCGCTGCTCATCGCCAACTTGGGCGTTATCATTTCCGAATTTGTCGGCATCGCGCAGGCGTCCGAGCTGTTCGGAATCCCGCGTTATGTCACTGTTCCGCTGACCGCAAGCTTGATTTGGTGGCTCGTCGTGCGGGGAACGCAAAAGCGCGTCGAGCAGGTTTTTCTGGCAATGTCGCTCGTTTTTTTGTGTTACGTCGCGTCGGCTTTTCTGGCGCGCCCGAATTGGTCGGCGGTTGCCGAAGGCTTTGTCACGCCGAGCATAACTTTTGAGGCTGGCTATCTTTTTATGATTGTCGCCACTATCGGCACGACGATTACGCCGTTTATGCAGGTTTTTGTTCAGTCGTCGGTTGTCGAAAAAGGAATGGACAAAGACGACATCAATCTGGCAAGGGCGGACGTTATCGTCGGAACGCTTTTCGCAATGATGATTGCCGCGTTTATCGTTATTTCGACCGCCGCGACGCTCAATGTGCAGGGCATCCGCGAAATTGATTCTGCGGCGACGGCTGCCGCCGCGCTCGCGCCGGTTGCCGGAAACTATGCTAAAGTGCTGTTCGCCGTCGGATTATTCGGCGCGGCGATGTTGGCGATGGGCGTGCTGCCGCTTGCCACTGCTTACAGCTTGAGCGAAGCGCTGGGTTTTGAAAAGGGTTTGTCGCACAGTTTTCGCGAAGCGCCGATTTTTCTGGGGATTTTTACGACCTTAATCGTAATCGGCGGCTCGGTCGCGCTCGTGCCGAATATTCCGCAGATTCAGCTTTTGCTGTTTACGCAATGCATCAACGGTTTGCTGTTGCCCGTGCTGCTCGTGGCGATTTTGCTGCTCGTCAATAAACGCGAAATTATGGGAGAATTTGCCAACAACCGATGGCTGAATCTGGCTGCAATTGCGGTGACAATCGTGACTTCGACGCTGTCGCTGTCGCTGCTCGGATTGACCGTCTATAATTTGATTTTCTGATGCCGACTTCCGCCAAAAGCCGTCTGCTGGCGTGGCTCGTCCCGCTGGCATTTACCATTGCGGTAATCATCGCCGTTAACGTCGCCGCGCCTTTCCTTGTCGAACGCACCGCCGAGTTTTTCGATGAAGGAATATCTCGAAAAATGGCGCGCGATACTTTCGACACTTTTTTGCGGCTTTTAAAAGTCCTGCTCTGGATGTCGCTCGTCGTCGTCATCGTCAGGATTTTCACCTCGATTGTTTTCACTTCGGCTTTTGACGCGAAAAGAGGGAAGCGAACTTCCATTCTGATTCGCAACATTTTTTCCATCACGGTTTATCTCGTCGCGTTTTTTATCATTTTTAAGTCGCAGTATCCGAATATTGATCTCGCCGCCGTTTTTACGACGAGCGCGATTTTGGGCGTCATTTTAGGTCTCGCATTGCAGGATACGCTCGGCAATCTATTCGCCGGACTTTCGCTCCAAGCCGACCAGCCGTTTGCAGTCGGCGATGTGATAAATATTCCGAACAAAGGCAAAGGCGTCGTCGAAATGGTGACGTGGCGCGGATTGAAAATCCGCACGTTTCAAAACAAACTGCTGATTATCAGCAACACGAATCTCGGCAGAGAAACTTTTGAGGTCGCGCCGCGCGATAATTTAAACGCCCGCCTCGTTTTCTTTAACACGCTTTACACCGATTCGCCGA
Organism: Pyrinomonadaceae bacterium; assembly: GCA_036387135.1. Lineage (GTDB taxonomy): Bacteria > Acidobacteriota > Blastocatellia > Pyrinomonadales > Pyrinomonadaceae > JALZCH01. The sequence goes on from DASVUH010000036.1 coordinate 68,978, forward strand.
CCAAAACAATCCACGTCGTCCGCGAAGCCGTCCGGGAAGCCGAAAACGTCTCGCAAAAAATCAAACCCATCGTCCGAATCCGCGATTTGGGTGCAAGCGGAATTGATTGGGAAGTTAAATACTGGCTCGACGATTATGCCAAACACAACGATACCGACGCGCTCATCCGCAAACGCATCTGGTACGCCTTCCTGCGCGAAAACATCAATTTCGCTTACCCGACGCAAACTCTCTACATCAAACGCCGCGCGCGTAAAGCCAAGGTCGAGGACGAAGCGTATCCGGTTTTCGAGCGGTTATCGGCAATCGAAATTTTCGAGCCTTTAAACGACGAAGAAACGATGCAGCTCGCCAAAGAAACTCTGCGCCGAGTGTTTGCGCCGGGCGAGACTATTATCCACGCGGGCGACGCGGGCGAGACGATGTTTGTCATCAATCGCGGAAGCGTCTCGGTTCAACTTCCCGAAGAAGCAGGCGGTGACGGCGCGGCAAACAAACCGCGTATTCTGGCGACTCTAAACGAAGGAAAATTTTTCGGCGAGATGGCTCTGCTTACCGGCGAACCGCGCTCGGCAACAGTCGTCGCGGTTGAAGAAACCGAAGTCTTTGAAATCGGACACCAGGCAGTCAAAAAACTTTTCGTGGACAATCCGTATCTCGTCGAATCCCTAAGCCGGGCAGTCGCCGAACGCCGCGCTTTGCTGAACTCTTCCGCCGAACGGCAGCCCGGAGAAGTCGAACGCGACCACGCCGGAATTTTCGCCGCCGTCAGAAGGTTTTTCAAAATGGGTTAAAAATTTAAAGAAGCCTAACGAATCCGGCTTGCCCGAAATGATGATCGGCGGTCAACGCCTCTCGAATCTGCTCTTTTTCCATCAAAACAAAACTGATGCAATCAATGATTCCCCAATCTTTGTCAGGACGATTCGCGTAAAGCTGCCAGCCCGCGTTCAGAATTTCGTCGGTTAGCGCAATGACTTCTACTATTTTCGAATTATCGAGTTTTGCTTTCCATTTAATCGTTAATAAACGCAGATGTTTCGAGGAGAGCGCATTTCCGACTTCCAATAAAACTCCTTCGTGCGTAATGAAGCGTCGTTTACCGGCAACCAAGCTTTCGTAAGTTTCTGTGGCTTTACCGTGGAGCGAATCTGAAGCATTGATCAAAGCAATCCAACAAGATGTATCAATGAAAATTCGATTCATTTTTCATCAAGTTCCGTTTGCTTCGGAAGCCCGTAAAGATAATGGTCAATATTGGTCGCATAATCTCGCGGAAGTCCGGTGTCCTGAGCAATATCCAGAAAACTTGCGGCGCTGTCATTTTCGTTTCTGTCATATTCTTCGACAGTTAATTTAACGCGCCGCCCTTCTTCCATTTTGAAATGCTGAATAGGGCGCAAAACTCCATTTTCGTAAATCGCATCGATTGTTTGCATTTGCAGAAAACTCCTTTCGCAAACGACATTTTCTCACTTTTCAATGCCGCCGCAAAAACTTTGCTATTTTTGATTTGTACCGCCAGTCATTAACAAACCTATTTCCTCGACATTTGCTGTTGCAGCATCCATTTCTCCGACAATCGAGCCGTCATGAATTACCAGAATCCGATCCGACAAAGACATTACTTCCTCAAGCTCCGCCGAAACCAGCAAAATCGCGCTGCCCGCGTCGCGCAATTCAATCAGCTTGCGGTGAATAAACTCAATCGCGCCGATGTCAACGCCGCGCGTCGGCTGCGAAACGAGCAGCAGTTTCGGATTTAAATCAAACTCGCGCCCGATCACAAGTTTTTGCTGATTTCCGCCGGAAAGAGTTCGCGCGGGCAAAGCTCTGTTTGCCGGACGCACATCAAAGTTTTTAACGATGTGATTGATTTTGTTTCCGATGGCGGCAAAACTCAAAAAGCCGGAATCGGTCGAAATCGGTTTCGAGTAATGCGTTCCCAGAATCGAGTTTTCCGCCAAATCGAAATCGAGCAGCAAACCGCGCCGGTGACGATCTTCGGGAATGTGAGCGATCCCGAGATTTTTGCGTTTCCTCGCGTTTAAATTCGCAATATTTTTGCCTTGAAATTCGATTTTGCCGCTCAGATGCGCAGGCGAAACTAAACCCGCAATCGCTTCTATCAATTCGGTTTGCCCGTTTCCTTCAACTCCGGCAATTCCGACAATCTCGCCCGCGCGCACTTCAAATGAGACATTTTTAAGCTGGTGATTTTCGCCCGCACCGGAAACTTTCAGATTTTCAACTTTTAAAACAGCTTCGGTGGGATTTGCCGCTGATTTTTCTACGCGCAAAAGCACGTCGCGCCCGACAATCATTCGCGCCAATTCTTTCGCGTTCGTTTCGCTCGTTTTAACTTCGCCGACCGTTTTCCCGTCGCGCATCACGGTTACGCGGTCTGAAATCGCTAAAACCTCGTCTAATTTGTGCGTGATGATGACGATTGTTTTGCCCTGCTCGCGCATTCCGCGCAAAATCTGGAAAAATTCTACGACTTCCGGCGGAGTCAAAACGGCGGTCGGCTCGTCCAGAATTAAAATCTGCGCCTCGCGGTAAAGCGCCTTTAAAAGCTCGACTCTCTGCTGCTGCCCGACCGAAAGATTTTCAATCACGGCGTCCGCGTTTACCGACAAACGAAATTCTTCGGAAAGCCGACGGATTTTCTGTTTCGCTTCATTCAAATCGAGATTCGCCGCGCCGCCCGTTTCCGCGCCCAAAATTATGTTTTCGGCGACGGTCATCGTGTCAACAAGCATAAAATGCTGATGCACCATCCCGATTCCCTGCCGGATCGCATCGTGCGGCGAGCGAATCTTCACGGTTTCACCGTCAACCAGAATCTCGCCCGCGTCCGGCGTGTAAAAGCCATAAGCGACGCGCATCGCCGTAGATTTTCCCGCGCCGTTTTCACCGACAATCGCGTGAATCGTGCCTTTTTCAATTTTTATCGAAACGTCGTTGTTTGCCGTGACGTTTCCAAAGCGTTTTGTAATATTTTTAAGTTCCAGCATTTATTTAGCCATTGCGTCCGTAACTTTGATTTCTCCGGCGATGATTTTGCTTTTAGCTTCTTCGATTTTCTGAATCTCTTCGGGCGTGATTAACGATTTGTTATATTCGTCCATCGCGTAAGCGACGCCGTCTTTGTCCAGCCCGAAAACGTGGAAACCGCCGTTAAATTTGCCCGCCTGCACTTCTTTGACGACATCGAAAACCGCGTTGTCAACGCGCTTGACCATACTCGTCAAAACAAAACCGGGTTTGAGCATATTCTGATTTGAATCAACGCCGATAACAAAAGCGCGAGCCTTGCCGTTTTCGTCTTTTCCGGCTTGCTCGACGGCGTCAAAAACTCCCAAACCGGAATTTCCGGCGGCAGTGAAAATCACGTCCGCGCCTTTTGACATCATCGAGAGCGCGAGTTCCTTGCCTTTGCCCGGATTGTTCCACGCCGCGTCCGTCACGCCGACGTAGGAATCTGCGACGCGGATATTCGGATTAACGCTGCGCGCACCTTCTTCGTAGCCGGTTTCAAAACGGTGAATCAGCGGAATGTCCATTCCGCCTAAGAAACCGACGACGCCGGTTTTGGATTTTTTCGCGGCGAGCATTCCGACGAGATACGAGCCTTCGTGTTCGCGGAAAACGAGCGATGCGACATTTGGCAGAGGTTTTCCTTCTTTGTCCAAAATCACGCCGTCAACAATCGCAAAATGAATGTTCGGATAATCGCGCGCGACTCGTTCCATAATCGGACCCTGCGCGAAACCGACGCCGATGACCAAATCGTAGCCGCGTTCGGCAAATGCGCGCATCGCCGGTTCGATATTGTTCGGCGTTCCCGGTTCGACATCGCGCACGACTGCTCCAAGCTCTTTCTGCGCGCGCACGACGCCTTCCCAAGCTGCTGCGTTAAACGAGCGGTCGTCTTTGCCGCCGATGTCGAAAACAATCCCGACGCGCGTTTTTCCTTTTTCTTCAGCCGAAATTTGCCCCGTCGAACAAGCCGAAGAGAAAATTACCGCACAAATCAAACAGATAAAAGCGATGAAAAAGAATTTTGATTTCATAAAATTATTTCGCAGTTTCAATTCCGGCATTTCGTAAAATCTGATTAAACGGCGCTTCAAGGTCTTCGGCTTTAACGCCGCCTTCGCTGCTTGCGCCGTCAGAATAAACGATAAACTTTCCGCACTCAAAGCTTATAGCGACATCAACAATTTTTCCATTGTCGCCGACGGCTCTTAATGCGTGATGCGGATTAAAACAAGCCGCAGGTTTTGCCCCAGCCATTCCTCGGATAAAAGCGCCTTTCACGTCTTTCTGATGCTGAACGGTGTCAATTTCTGTTTTTCCCGAAATCCGGTAACCCTGAAAATTTTCCGCCGCTTCCGTTTGCCGTTCCGGTTTGAGCGCGTAAAGCGTCAATTTGCTGCTGTTTAAAAAAATCTGGTAAGAGTCTGCCGGAAACGCGCGCTTGATTTCCGCCATTGTCGTTTCGGGTATCGTCAATCGCTGAAAAACGTAAATTCCCCAGCCGACGAGGCTAATGGTAATTAAAAGAAATAAAATAGCAATTTTAACGTTCATATTTTGAGTTTACGGAATACTGGCTTTGATCAAACTGAGGGGAGCGGCGCGTTCTTCGCCGATTTGAAACGCTTTCCGCAAAGTTTCACCCGCTCGCGCGGCTTGCGCTTTGTCGCGGCAATACAAAACGCCGAGCGGCTCGCCGGTTTTTATTTCATCGCCGATTTTCTTCTCGCAGGCGAAACCGACTCCGAAATCAATTCGATCTTCGACTTTGATGCGCCCGCCGCCGATTGCGCTGACGGCTTCGCCGACGGCGCGGACATCAACCGCCATGATAAAACCCGATTGAGCGGCTTTGACCGGAATTTGCAGCAGATTGCGCTCAAGTAAGTGTTCCGGTTCATCCGCAACCTTTGCGTCGCCGCCTTGAATTTCGATATTTTGGCGGAATTTTTCGAGCGCAGAGCCGTCGCGCAATTTTTCTTCGCAAATCTTTCTGGCGTTTTTCAAATTAACCGCGATTTTTGTCAAAGAGAGCATTCGCGCGGTTAAATCGAGCGATAACTCCAAAGTCGCTTCAAAACCGGCTTCCATTTCGCCGCGCAAAATCTTGATGCATTCGTAAACTTCGAGCGCGTTTCCGACATATTTTCCGAGCGGCTGATTCATATCCGTGACGACCGCCTGCGTTTTTACGCGGCAGGCGTAGCCTGTTTCAGCCATCGCTTTGCCGAGCGCGCAGGAATCTTCAAATTCGGTCATAAACGCGCCGCTCCCGGTTTTCACGTCCAAAACGAGCGCGTCCAAACCTTCCGCCAGCTTTTTCGACATAATCGAAGCGACGATCAGCGGAATATATTCAACCGTCGAGGTCGCGTCGCGCAATGCGTAAAGTTTTTTGTCCGCCGGAGCGATTTCCGGCGTTTGACCGCACATCGCAAAACCGTGCGATTTGACGATTTTTTTAAATTCTTCGAGCGAGAGATTGACGTTGTAACCCTTAATGGATTCGAGCTTGTCCAGAGTCCCGCCGGTGTGTCCGAGTCCGCGCCCGGAAATCATCGGCACGGCAATGCCGCAAGCCGCCGCGAGCGGCGCAATTATCAAGGAAGTTTTGTCGCCGACGCCGCCCGTCGAATGTTTATCGGCTTTCGGCGCTTCGATGTCCGAAAAATCCAGAACATCGCCCGAATGCAGCATCGCTCCGGTCAAAAACGCCTGTTC
>DASVUH010000037.1:0-44773 GCA_036387135.1 Pyrinomonadaceae bacterium
CAGAGGCAGATGTCGCATCCGGTAGGGCGCGATTTGTTTAATCCAAATCGGATTGTCTTCGCTCGAAGCCGACTGAATCACGCGCGCGACATCATCCACGCCGCGCCCGCCGAATTGAACAACCTGCGAGCCGAGCAAATCCTTGTGCTTCGGGTCGGCGGCAACAACGAACAGACCTTCTTCAATCCAATAAAACAGCACGGGAATCGTTTGCACAAATTCCGGTCTGTTTGCGCCTAATAGCCCCGAATGTCCGTCCCCGACTCTCCGCATCAGGCGCATCATCTCGATAACGATTCCGGCATCGGTTAATTTTGGAATCGCATCGTGCAGCTTTTTCACTTCTGCATCGAATTGGCTTTCGGTTCCCGTGCGCGGAAAAAGATTCCAGCCGCGACGCTTTATTTCGCGGGCGAGCAATTGCAAATCGGTTCGCCAGCCCGTTTCGCGAGACATTTTGCTCGTATCAATCAATCCGACAAGATTTCGATAACGCGCATCATCTCGCAATATTTGCAAATCAGCGTCGGTTTGCGCGTGTTGTAGATTTAGCCATTTGAGTTCAAACGCTTTTTCGAGCCATTTGAGCGCAAGTTCTTTGTCACCAAGGAGCGCGTAATTGCAGGCAATATTGTAAGCGGCATTTGCCGGATTTCCCGCGCCGAGTTCGAGAGATTTTTCATAAGCCGCGATGGATTTGCGGTAATCTTTCGCATTGTAGCGAGCAGATCCCAGTTGATTCCAAAATCGCCCTTCGACGGGATTTGCGGCGACGACTTTTTCCCACAGCGCGGCGGCTTCCATCCATTGTTTGGCTTGAGTTTTGGCTTCAGCCTGAGCGAGCGTTTCAAGGTAAATCCCCGTCGCCGATTTCTGTGCGAACGTCCTCTCAGCTCCAAATAAAATGTAAAATAACCCAAAAGCGGTTATTAGCAAAAACAACTTGAAAAAATTGTTCGAACAACGCATAAAATTTCTCCTTATAAATTAAATAGACGCATTATTTCGCTGGAATGTTAGCGCAGTCCGTTCAATTTTTGTGAGATAAATTTTAAGCGAAGCCGCCTAACTACTGTATATGACAAATCATTTGTCATAACACGTTTATAGAGCGTGTTATGCAACATTATTTTTGATAATACTCTGATTTCCTGTGTTATAAGGATTCATTCGTCATAATTACATTTTACGAAGTTTATTCTTGATTTGCCGATTACCGAAAACGAATCTGAAAACTCGGAATTGGATAAAGAAATGTATTCGTAACCTAATCGGCATAAGTGAAGAATCGCCGGAATTTTCACTCTTGTATTTTCATTGAAGGACATTTCTGATAACTCCCACTAAAGATTTGAGATTCGGTTTGGCAATCAATTTACAAATGCTCAGGAAAAGTTCGATCAAAAAGTTTTTGAGATTAGCTAGTTATTTAAATTATTAGCCGATGATTGCTTACATTCACACTTGAGAACCACAGAAAAAGCTAGTTATTGGAATGAGTATCTTTATTCTTTTCTTTCGCGCCTTTGGCTCGACTGCCCCCTGCCTCAAGCGGTTTTAAACCGTGAAGTTTGCGCGTTAGATTTGAAACCGACAACCCTTCGTTTTTCGCTGCTTCTTCAATTTGCCGGTTTTCTTCTTCCGTTAATAAAAACTGTTTTCTGATTAGTTGTGTCGGCATAAAAACTCCGAAAAGAAAATACTCTGTTCTTTCAAGTTACGCAACCTTAGCCCCGCAGGTTGCGTAACTTGGTTTATAATATCTCTAGTAAGTCAGAAATGACAAATCAAAAACAGAGAGGACAGAAAACAATGACAGACCTTAGAATAACCAGAATCAAACCTGCTTTTATCAACCGCGCAGTTTTGGCTCAAGTTGTCGCTGATGCTTTAGCTAAATTAAATCCTGAATCAACAGACGGAAAACTCTGGGCAAATGCAATCGGAAAAGCCACTGCTGTGATCGAGCAAAATCCACAAATGGTTTACGACCTTTGCTCTGTAACGGAGCAAATTGTCGGATCAAAGGGCATTCGTTACACGGCAAATTGAACTTGCCAATGTCCGGCTTATATAAATCCTTCAAAAAACGATCAAAGCTTACCAAGGCGCTAACATCGGCAAGCCTTCAACCTTCGACCCAACGCGCCGCTAAAGTTTAGAGACCAAACGGCGCGTTCAATTCTTACAGAGATTCCAGCTCTAAATGTTTTTATGAGCAAAGGTGTGAGCGAAAGTGAGCAAAACAAAAGGTGAGTGCAAACAGTCACCTAAAACTATGATAAATATTGAAGCCGATGACAGGAGTCGAACCTGCGACCTGATGATTACAAATCTTAAAATTAATTTTGTTTAAGCTTTGATAAGGTATAATAAGTATTGAGATCAAAGCATTTATTAACTTCACTTTATTTGATCCATTTGATTCAGATTTGCTGATTTTGGCTTAGTCGGCACACCTTTGGCACACCAACGATATAGCATAACTGTTCAAATTCTCAATTTTCCGGGATGTGAACCAACACATTCTGATTTTCAACTATAAAGGGCTTTGTCTGGGGGTTGATGAGGTAAAATATTATTTTTGGTCTGTATTTTAACAGTGTATAGCAATTTATTGATGTAGCAAATTTGCTTAGATTATAAAGATAATTGCTTAATAAAAGATTTTGCATTGATTGAGTTTCATTTCAAGTAAGTGTACTAATATGAAATATTGAACAATTGATTCTAATTCCTTTGTAAACTGTAGATCTTGTTGCTTGAAATGCTGCAAGTCTTCAATTGATTTTGGTAAATGTTTGAGTTTAACATCATCTGGTTTTCCCAGATAATTTATAGACTCATTCAATTCAAGACGGTTTATCCTTGCAATTAATTCAACTCCTTCTTTGTAATTGAAATCCTCAATATCGTAAGGGGTCAACATTCTTGTCTGTTTACTTCCTATTTCTTTGTGTTTTAATTGATTAATTAAGTATTGAATGTGTTTTTGTTTTGTTTGATTAAGTGTTTTTCTCAATTTTCGGAATGTCCTTAATTCGCTTGTGCCCAATTTCATTTCATTATAAAATAAATAGAAATGTAGTTTATAAAGAAAAGAATATTTAACAGCATCAAACATTATTAGTATTCTGAGATTTTCTAATTTACATAGATATAAAGGATCAAAATCATTTAGATTTTGAATGATTAAAGCTGGAATGTTATTTATTTTTTTAGGATTTATTTCCTTAATTGGTTTTACTTCTACAATCGTTTCTGATGGATATTCAATTTTACTGCCGTATACAGCTTCACATTCAATTAGCTTTTTGTGCAGAAGCTCCTCGTAGAAATTTTTGGATGCATCCATTCCATCAAAGTCAAAATCAATCAGAAAAACCGCATTTTTTATCATTTCTTTAGCTAAGAAATATTCGAGGATAGATTTATGAGAAAACTTATACTGCCCCCCTGAACTTCTATTAAGCAAAGATTTACTTTTTGTTTCAAGTTCTGTCATTGAAGCCAAATTTTCAATATCACTTAATTGAAAATTTGCAGTGTTTAAAATTTTTTCATTCTTAGATATAAAATAACCGCCACGTTCTTTGCTATTTTCATATAAATCAACAGCTAATGCTTGGGAAAATTCAAAAAGCAATTTTTGGTAATTTTCACTGCTACCATATTTCTCTCTAATACCACTCTTTTCAGATTCCCTTTTAATCCATTTGTCAATTAAAATTTCATAAATTTCTGACGAATACTCAAAGTTTTTGTCAGAATCCAACAAGTCATTGATATAACTGAGAAGCATTGGGCGAACAACTAAATTAGGACATTTTTCAACGATTTTTTTAGCTTTTTTACGCTTATCTTTTAAAAAAAATGGGAAACGTTTCTTTAGATATTTTTTTACATCTTTATCATCAAAAACAGATAAGTATAATTTTTGAAACTTGTATTCGCCTCCGTCGCCAAAGGTGAAATAGCCAGCATAATTTGGTTCCTCTTCCACCGATGGGAAGAATTGTGTCCTACAAGTAATTATAATCTCTTTAAACTCCCAGACTTTAGACAAAATTTCTTCCATTCTTGTTTTGTGATTATCAACAGCTTTGATGTCTTCATCAAAAGCATCTAACAGTAAAATTGCGCTTTCTTTGTTTTCAATTTTTTCAATTTTTGAAAACACATCTGGTGCTCCAAGTGGAAATAAATGGATTGTGGGTTGTTTACCTATTCCAAATAAGTTTTCAAATCTATTTTTATAACGAACATATAAATTGATTAGAAAAGTGGTTTTGCCCATACCACTATCCGCTAAGATCAGGTAAAATCTATTACTATTAACTCCATTATCAAAAATGTTATTAAGGAAAAGTGGTATAAGCTCATTCTTAGCAGAGGCTATATATGAACGCCCAGGTTCATCATCTTCAGAAGGGGAAACATTCTGATATTTAGTGGGTATGTAATATCGAGTTGCTCTTTCTACATCTTGTTTTGAATAGTAAGGGGTTAAATCCTTATTTAAGAGTCTTTGATCCCGTATTAACATTAAGTATCTGATAAACGCCCAACTACTTTTAAGTATTAAAATTAAAAGCGATAAGAGCAGTAAAAATAAAGTTAATTGACTGACTACACCCTTCGGAAGCCCCAGTAAATCAAGGATTTTTATAAGAATATCTATCACAATTTTTTTAAAATTAGGAATTGAGGATTTATCTATACTTCACAAACTTAAAAAACTCAATAACACTTCTAACTTTTAGAAGTGTTACTACTGATAATTATCCCCGATATTTTTTTATTTTTTATGACGGAAACAATTTCGGAATAAAGTCTTGGAATCATCTATGGCTTTTTGCTTTTCGGCTTTTTTCTTACCATAAACCATTGTGACTATGAGAATAATGTAAATTACAAAAATAGTAAGATAAATTCACTTCTTTGCGTTTTCGTATTCGGTTGGAATTACCTCTTTAAGAATTGGAATCCAAACAAGCAAAGTCGGTGGAAGAAAAAGAAATGCAATCAAGCCGACCTCAAATGCTGTTGCATCACGAAGTAATTTGATTAAAGAACTTTCTTTTTCGTCAGCCATTACCTAATACTCCAATTGTTAGTTTTATATCTAAAGCCCTCTCGCCAGAACAGAAAAGACACCGAACTGCCGATTATGACGTATTGTGCTTAACAACGCAGCTATAAGAGCGCGCTGGGTGAAACTGTTTTAACGCTGGATGTGCGTCAGATGTCAATAAAAACTACAAGGTTATCCAATCGCGCCTCTCGCCAAAAGTTGAATGATTAAATGTTCGAGGCATACAAAACGAAAAAGAGGCTTAAAAGCGAAGATAGATAACAGCCGCCGTACCGCCAGTTCGATACATGCGCATGTTAGACTGCTTGAGCTTCTATATCTGCGCTCCCGCCAGGTCTTGGATTGTAGACTTCCGGATCAAATGGCATTGCTGCATTCACTATTCTATTCATTTTGATCGTAATTTGTTTGTCGTTCTTAATTACTTTCTTCCACGTGGGAAAAACCGACTTTTCAAGCCAATACCACCGATGAGCTAATCGAGTAATGTTAGGCAGAGAAAGCGTAGCTAATAGCTTCGGTAATCCCCATGTCCACATGTATCGATAAAACTCACAGTATGTTTTTTGGTCTCTGACAAGGTGATTCGCATCAAAGTCTAATGAGGTCGTAACGGTAAGTCCTAAACCAAGCGGGAAATCAAGTTTAGTAAAATGTTGCTCAATAATACCCCACTGTTCATTCTTTAAAAGCAGGTAGCTACCATCCCAGAACATCTTATCGGTCGTTGTCCGGTCTGCTGTACCCGCAGCTAACATTTTTCGAGCAGTCTCAATTTTTCGAAATCCATTAAGCTGGAATATTTGATCGAGGTCGCCTTCCAAACCAGCCTCTATAGCTTCGATGCCTCCGTCTGGAGATTCATAAGCCAAATGCGTCCACCCGGCATTTGCAAACACATTATTATTAGCTTGCCTAATCGTTTCTATACTGTTTATGATTCGAGCATCATTAAACAATCCGCCTGTTACAGTCCCAGAGGCAAAGGCATCGCCACGAACGTAACTATAGTCATAAATTGCCAGTAATATGCCAACCCGATACGAAGCGAAGGCTGCCATACCCGCCCACCTGAACCAATCAGGATGTCTTTGAAACCATCTGGCATAGGTCGCGTTAATCGCCGCGTTTCGCGCACGTATCTTATCTTCTGGAGGAAGAGGGGAAAGTAAACGCTCTTGCCAGTATGCTTTAGTTGCATTCATTTCTATTCTCCTTCCAAACAATTCAAGATTTCCAATAACCATTTGCGGTCTAACAATGATTATACCGCAGCCATGCGGCACTAATTTCAAACTAACCGCAAAAATGCAGCATAATACTCAAATATGAGCAAAATGCCGCAAATCTCGTTGATTGGAAATTGCCTTTCACTTTTCGAGAAAAACCTGCCTGTATTTCTTAACGCCCCAAAGCTCGCCAAAACTTGTCACCGAATATGTGATTTTTTTAGGTCGAAATCACTCGTTTTCGATATTCCCGAATGAGGTTGAAAACCATCGAAAAATGCAGGAATCAACCTTCCTGGTCAACCGTTCGCTTTTTCAAAAACGACAAAAATCAACCGTCTTGTTCAACCATCCGTTTTCCAAAAAAGCGATACTTTTCAACCTTCTTGTTCAACTATCCGATAATCGAAAAACGACACTTTTCAACCTCCTTATAATTAAAAATGCTTTGCCCGGATTCGAGCAAAGCATTTTTTTGTCCGTTTGTTCAACACTTTCCACAAACTTGCTCGTTTTCGGTTCCGGTCGGCGCGGATCGCCCTCCGATGGCGCGCGAAAATGCGAAAATTCAACCAAAGTGTTAAACAATTTGCTCGCTTCCCTGTTTCAGGATCCTAACGGTATTCCTGCCGATGTCACCGACGGATGATTTTGATCGGGCATCGTCAAAACTGACGAGCAGCGCCGGTTTCATTTTTTAAATCTTCCAGCGCGGACAAAAGCGCAAAGCGTTGTTGCGGATTCATTTTTGCTAATTTGTTCATCCACCGTTCTTTCATTCTCTTAATGTCTTGGCGTTCTCTAAAATTTGCTCCCAAAAATCGGTAGTCGTGAAGCTCTGCCGGTTCCGGGAAGTTTAACCAGACTGTTTCAGTGACGTGCGCTCCGGCGCGGTTCGTGGTTTTAAATTGATGCTTTCTCCACGTCCGCAAATAATCGTTGTAAAGCTCGGAGTCATAACCGGAAATTAAAACCATACAATGCAAATTTAAAATTACTCGAAGCAGCGCGCGATGCTCTTCCTCTGTCATAAACTCGCAATCGTAAATTTTGCTCTGCGATTTTCTGGCGCTTTGCAAATACGGCGGATCGCAATAAATCAAAGTTTGCCGCAAATCTTCATCGTCAAGCTATGACGCAAATTTGCGGCTATTTTGTCAAAGATGGCGCAAATCTGCGGTATAATAACTAGTTACAGCGTCTTATTCAGCTAAGTTGCTGCAAATGGAACATTTAGAAACCGAAGCTCGTATGCTTTGATAAAACGCGCTAACCAATCGTTGGAACCAACATCCCGCGACGAGCAGCGAGCTTGATTGAATCTAACGGGTTTGTCGCGGGACAAGCCCCATTCGTCGCGGGTTGTCCTCTGCTGATTGTCTGAGTTGAGGCGCTGCCGACGTTGAAGCCTGCTCCTCAGGGGCGCGCCTCAACTCAGACCGTTGGGCGCCAGGAAGGTTTTGATGTGGTCATTTCGTCGAAAAGCTAAACACCAAGTGGATGGGGGCGATGAGAATGTCCTGCGTGTGTTACTGGACACGCAGGAGTTGTGTTCGTTTACCTCCTCGGAGCTGTCCGCGGAGAAGAAGCCTGTGGCTGAGTTGAAAAGCGGGCAGCACCTCCTTCATTTCGTTGACAGTGCCGGCAATGCTCGATCCTTCGATCTCTCATCGGTCTTCGCGGAGGGCGGCAGATTCCTGCACATGTCCGTCCGCGTTGGGTCGACCTTTGCCGTTCAAGCAGACTGCATCGTCACCGAGGGCACAGATGACAACCCGCAAGAAGCCTATCAGAGTGGTGATGCTATAGGCGTCCGCTTCCAGCCGTTCATGCTCCCCGAGTTCACAGGCGATACGAGCGAACTCGTAGGTAAGGGGCTGTTCTTTAGAGGTCTGCATTTCTCGGGATCGGTGACACCGGGAAATGTCTCAGCGCTTTGCCTGTGCGATTACTGCCAGAAGAGCTTTCGGTTGCAGTCATTCCACGCCGGCTTCGCTGACTTGATATACCTCTACTGCTCCGACGGACCGCACACGCTGGTCGCAAGCAGCCGCATCGAAGATGCACCTCCAATATTAGGTAAAGCGGACACTGAGTCGGTCGCACGTTTTGAGCGCCGCCTCCCTAAGTGCCACGAGTGCGGCGGCTCCTTTCGGTACATGAATCCGTTACTGTGCCCACATTGCCGGGAGCCGTTCATTGATTTCAAACGGCACCCACGGGAGCGGGAGAAAGAGTATTACGGCAATCATCTCTACGGCGGTTCAATTCAGGTGTTCAAGGAGCCGACGCCATAAAACTGCCGCCCAACAAGTCATTCCACCTGACCGCCCGATAGCATTGCTCTCAGGATGTGCCCTTGCGGCGCAGGCTGAATGCCGTTCGCGGACGGTAGGTGAATTCAATCGTTGGGCTGCCTTTAGTTTTAATGCGAACGGTCAATATGAAATGCTTGAAATTGTTTTTAATTGGATTGGTTTTATCTTTCCAATTACAATGTTCCGTTGTAAATTCAGGGCGTTCAGCCGCAAATATAAATCGAAAGTCCGAACCGCTCATTGACTACAAAACATTCATTCTTGGAACTTGGGAATGCGATTTCAGAGATAACAATTTCAATTCTAAAATGTTTGTCACCTTCAAAAACGACGTTATGACCGAAAGCTATTCCACAGATAATAAGAAATATAATGAACCTTATAAATTTATAAACGAAAATACAATTCAAGTTAGTCGTTATCCTGATAATCTTATTATTGAATGAGTTTCTGACAATCAGTTACGTTTTAAGCCTGAAGGCGACAAACTACGCAAAGATTTAGAAATTATTTATGACTGTTCCTTTATGAAAGTCGCAGAAGAAGAAAAGTAGCTTTATGTTAGCGGCAGCCCAACAAATCAATGGAGCGGAGGCGGAAACAGCTACTCGTCTTAAATCGATTTATCTTTCTCTCTAAATAAAGCCGCTCGCTCGACAAGGCAAAATTCGTTGACTAATTTGTTGCCTTGGGTTTGTTGAATCAATGACTTTTTAGAGCGAGTGAAAAAATCAAAAGAGGAACAAATATTAGTTACTATTTATGCGAAAACTAAGAGCATCATTCGTATCGACTGAAGTCTAGAATCTCTTTTGACCGGATCGGAGAAAAGAAACAAATTCCTCTTCGTTACGTGTTAATCCTGCAAAAGTAGCTAGTTCATTACCATTTGCATTTACAATTGCATAGAACGGAAGCGCGACGGTTTTAAATTTTTCCTGTTGCATTTGCTGAAAGCTTTCGTATAGATAGCCTTCTCCATCAGTGTATAACTGGACCCGAACATATTTGTCCAATTCACGCCTAACCGATTCTTTGGTAAACATATTAGCTTCCATCCAGCGGCAGTTAGTGCATGTGTAACCGGTAAAATCTATAAAAACCGACTTATTCTCTTGTTTAGCCCGATTAAGCGCAGCATTATAATCATTGGTAATCCAGTTTAACTCTTTATTGCTTTCACTGATTGCTCCGCCTTTTCTCTCCGAGATTGAGGAATCTTCTGTTGCCGGAGGTAGAAATGACTCTAGTTCACCTAAT
Source organism: Pyrinomonadaceae bacterium (assembly GCA_036387135.1). Classification (GTDB taxonomy): domain Bacteria; phylum Acidobacteriota; class Blastocatellia; order Pyrinomonadales; family Pyrinomonadaceae; genus JALZCH01. Next base: position 9,903 of record DASVUH010000037.1, read on the forward strand.
CGGGATCCAAAGAGCCCAGTGATTAAATAAAAGCTAATTGCCAGACTTAAAACTGCTGAGACCAGCCGGAATGCGCCGATTCTTTCGGGTTTCGAATCGTGCGAAAGCTGGAATTTTCCTAACAGATAGATCGATAAAATAATGCCGAGGGCAATCCAGATTGCAAGGATGACAGGGCGTGTAAAAATACCCCACTTCCAGACCAGATCGACGTTGGAAAGGAATTTCAGAGCGGCAGCAACTTCCAAGAAACCCATCGAGACCTTCACGGAATTCATCCAGCCTCCCGCTCTCGGAAGTTGCGAAATCAATTGCGGCGCGAGCGCCAAAACGAAAAAAGGCAAAGCGAAAACCGTTGAAAAGGCGAGCATTCCGACAAGTGGCATTTGCCAGCTTCCCTGCGAAGCCGAAACGAGAATCGTTCCGACAAATGGAGATGTGCAGGTAAAAGATGTCAATGTAAAGGTCAGCCCCATCAAAAGCGCGCCGACGATGCCGCTTCCGTCGCCTTCGCTGCTTCTGGTTAAATTATCAAGCTTAGTTAAAACCTTGGTCGGAATCACAATTTCATAAGACCCGAAAAGGTTAAAGGCGAAGAACAGAAAAATTCCGGCGATTAGTAAATTTATGTAAGGATTGGCGGCAAATAGGTTGATGCCCGCCGCGCCGACGAAAATCGCCAGCAGCATTCCCAACAGCGTAAAAGTTGCAATGATTCCCAATGAATAAACTGCTGCCAGTTTGACCGCTTTAGCGCGGCTATGGCTCGAATGATTCGTAAAATACGAAACCGTAATCGGAATCATCGGAAAGACGCACGGAGTCAGAAGCGACAAAGCACCCAGAGAAATCGCAATCCAGATGAACGACCACAAATCGTTTCTCGTGTTTTCTGAAAAAGTTGAGTTAACAGCAGGCTTTTTGTCAGTTTCACTTGAAGTCGTTGTGGGTGATGATGTTATTGACTGATTCGACTCGTTTGCGTTTGTTGCCTGGCTTTCAATAACTTGAGTATTGGAATTCGCAGTTGCAATGATCTTGGAATCGCCGTTTGTATTAACATTCGCGCTAATGGTCGGCGAAGTCATTGGCGTCGGTGTTGCTGAAGGAGAAACTGAGGGAGAAGGACTCGGCAAAGCCGCAGCGGAAGTGGTCGCGAGTAAAACTTCTACGCCAGTAGATACTTTAACTGTTTTAGGCGGAAGACAGGTCGTTTCATTGCAAGCTTGAAAGCGTACGTTAATATCAATCGTCTGTTTTTCTGACAACGCATCAGCGCTAACTTGCAACGGGATAGTAAAAGTTACATTTCCGACATAGGTTTCCGTGTTGATGCCGAAATTTTCATCGAATTTCACTTTTGGAGAAGGAGCCTTGATTGTTCCCGCCAATTTAAACGTGGGTTCTGAACCAACCGTAATGCGCGTGGCATTAGGACCGCCGGATGGTTGTGTCAAAGAGTAAATATACCAACCCGAACCGATGTTGCCTGACAAGCGCACTTCGAGTTTGGAACCGGCTTTAACGACTTTGGCAGATCCCGGGTTAAGCGTCCATGCCACTGGTCCCTGTCCATAGATTCCGGCAACGAACAACAGGCAAAAAATTACTGAAAACGCGAGCTTGCAATACTTTTTTGACTGGTTAAACAATTTAGCTTTGTTTCTCATATTTATTAACCCTCGCGCTGCTTAATTCTCCTTCAGCAGTTCTTCAATCACGATTTCAAGTTCGCGGTCGACGTTTTTAATATCAAGTTTGGAATTTTGGTAACGGATGTTTCCTTTTTTATTAATAAAAAACGTCGTCGGATATGAATCGACACCGTACAGCCTGGCTACGCCTTCATCGTAGAGAATCGGGAAATTGATTTTGCTCGCTGCAGCATAGGAGACAATATTGGGGCGGTTTTCGACCTCATCCACAGTGACTGCCAGAATTTCAAAGCCCTGTTTCTTATATGTGTCGTAGGCTTTAACAAAATGCGGCATCTCTTTGAGGCACGGCTTGCACCAGGTCGCCCAAAAGTTGACCATTACGACTTTGCCCTTTAAATCAGATAGTTTTACCCTGCGACCATCAATCGTAGATAGCTCGAAATCTTTGGCTGGCTCGCTCTTGAATTTACGTTTGATACCTGCCGTATATTCATTCTTTGCTTCAAGGGCAATCCGTTCGGCTTCTTCTGCGCGATTAAGAGCGCGTAAAATCTCAGATAGTTGCGACAGTTTCTCTCCTGAGCGAGCAAGAGCTACCGATTCTCTCAACTTGATTTCGGCTTCAGCGAGTTTCCCTGATTTGAACAACACTGTTCCATAGGAATAAAGAACACTGGAACGAAGCTCTTTATACCTTTCCACCTGCTCTTGTTCAGAATCAGGTGTGTTTTTTAATGGGCGAAACTCTTTCGTTAATTCTTCTGCCCGCAAGGCAAAGACGAGCGCCTTTTCGAGGGTTTTCTTTTGGTTCGCGAGGGATGCGGCTAGGATTGCTAAAGTAGAAGAGTCTTTGGGATTCAATACCAGAAGCTCTTCTCCATATTTCACAACACCTGCATCATTGCCGCTCTTTTGCGACAGATCCAAAAGTCTTGAATAGATTCTTTGCTTCAACACTGCATTAGGATTAAGTGACAACAACTGTTCTAAAAGGGACATCTGCTCTTGAGTTTCAAGATAAATATCAATCGCTTGAAGTTTGTTAAGAATTGAAAACTGCCGACCGGCATAAACAACACGTTGCGGACCGCCTTCGTCGAATGACATTAAAATTCTTATCAAGCCCCGCTCCGGATACCAGGTGGGATCAATTCGTCTGATCTTCTGTTCAATGGCATTTGCCGCTTCTTTGTCTTTTAGTAAATCATTGTAGGCTTCCCTAACAGCTATCAGCCGGGAAATATCATTAGAGGAAGCAGAGAGTCTCGATAATTCCTGCCGAAGATCCTCCTTAGCTTTTTCCGTCGTGCCCGCTTTAGCAAGCCGCAAGCTCCAGAGATTGCTCAGTCCGAAAACTCGAAGATCGGGTTGATTCGACATTTTTTCAGCAGTCAAGAGAGCATCGTCAATCTTTTTTAACTTCACGTTTTGAAGAAAGATCGCTTGATTATAAGGATACGGGGCATAAGGCACTTTCTTGATCATTTCAGAATATTCTGCAATTGCCTTCTCCGGCTCTTTGTCCTGCAAGAGCTGAGCTTTAGCATATTGCCCCCAAGCCCAATCTGGCGCCAGCCTCATAACCGACTCAAACCACTTGTTTCTCACCGATTGCGACTCTGTAAAAAGGCTGACTGCAAGGGCAGCAGGGTAGATGGGATTGGAAGGATTCTTTACCGATAAGGCTTCATATTCGGACTTTGTTTCATTGTACTGTCCTAGGAAATAAGCTTTAACATTAATATATTTTATGTGCGCCTGAAGAAAATGCGGAGCCGTGGCAATTACCTTCTTCAATTCAACTAATGATTGAGCGAAATTTTCTCTTTCGGCGAGAGCATTTGCCCGCTTAAACGTCTGCCAGGCAGCTTGAGGAACAGGTTTGTTTAATTCTTCACCTTTTTGAGCATAAATTATCGACACATTTGCGAATAAAATAAGCAAAACAGCTTTTAAGAAAATACTGTGTACCATAAAAATCTCCTTGTTTGTAAAACCAAAAATCAAAAATTTTGAAGCTTTTTAGCGCTTTTAAAGGTAAATTGGCGCAAGTTTCCCTACCATCGACCAGCTTTGACTTAGTCGATCGCAACTTATCTGTTATAGGCAGTAATAAAATCCCCGATGCTTAACAGGCAAATTCGATTCAAATATTACTGTTGCTCTGATATATTTAAATTACATTTTTTGAATAAACCGAGGTTATTTAAGGACCTCCTGCAGAAACTTTATTGCTTCCGGATCATTGATACCGTTGAGAGCATTTATTGCGTTAATTTTTATTTGGGAAGATTGATCACTGCGAGCCACATCAATCAACTTTCGTATCGCTCGCTTATCTCTTGTAAATCCAAACGCCGACAGAATCTCGATTTTTATTACCGGGTTGCTTTCCACATCGTACATTTGCAAAAAAGTATCAACTGCTTGCATCCCACCAACACGGCTCAGTCGGAAAATGGCAATTCTACGAAATCGTATGTCTGCGTCTCGACGGGCGACTTCAGTAAGCTTGGACACTGCGCGTGGATGCTCATAAAGGGCAAGAAGCACCTTCTCTTTAATTTCTTTGTTGTTCGCCGAATCATACCACTGCACAAGAAATTCAGTACCCGCTTCGCTTTTTATTCTTACAAGTGCGTTAATTGCAGCTTTGAGAATTTTCAGATTTGTCTCCCGTTTTGCCACCTCGATAATTAAAGGAGCAGCAGGTTTCCCACCGGAGCGTCCCATTAGACTAATAACCTGCTGTCTCAACAGTTCACTGGCTTTGGAATCAATACGCAGGATTGCTCCGGCTGCCTCCAACCCCTTTTGGGGGTCCGAAGAAAACAAGCTACGTAGAGCTGCAAGCTTTATTTCACTATTAGCATCGAGAGTCCCGCTGTTAACGTAATCTGAATAATCAATCAAATCGCCCGGAGTAAGCGGTTCTAAAGTTGTCGGTTCAGATTGACTGGATTTGTTAGGAGTTGGTGTTGCTGCGAAAGACCGGCTTGGAACTTTGGCTGAAATTTCAACCATCATTACCCTGGCATCATCCAGCCAAGGGGAAGAAGGAAATTCCCGATTCAGACGCGCGAGCGTTTCTTCTGTTTCAGAAAATTTATTTTGCTTCTTATAAGTAAAGGCAAGCCAGTACAATACGGCGTCTGAAAGATTATGCTTAGGGTAATCTTTAATAATCTTGTTGAATTTCTCGCTCGCCTTTGCCCATTCTTCCTTTGCGATAAGATCTCGTGCTGCTTCATACTCTTTTAGAAATGAATCCTCTGAATTCCTTACGTGGGCTGAACTACTCAATACATCCGAACTATGGTGCACCCCGTAAACGTAATTGCTTCCACCTAGAGGTAGAAACGAAAAGCAAAACGTAAAAAATCCCAGTATCCATTTCAACATCTTTTTATGGGATCTTTTTTCACTAGGTATCGTTTTTCGTGACATAACTCTCCTTAAATGCAAAGTGCTTCCAAAGTAAAAACCCTACGGCTGGTAAATCTGTAGTGAAGCGACGATTTCCTCTGACCTGATGCGACCTTTAATTGCGCGAACCTGCTCTATCGGACTATAATCAGTCAGATTAGCGATATCCATCAGGTAAGGCTCAAGCTCAGCTAAAACGGCTTCAATTTCAATATTACCCAGTATTTCAGCCTTGTTTCTGAGTACAATATTATTTTGGAGTAATTTTTGGGCTTCACGCTTGTCGTAGGAAACGTCATAAGCTTGGACATTATCTAAAAGCGGCGTATTTCTAAATGATCGCAATAGCAACTGAGCTCTTTCCACTTGCTTTGAAGTTTCTCGTTCTAAATTATCTGTTTGGTTAGCTGTACTGCTAACAACCGCCTTCAATTTTCTTTCTGCGTTCACTTTCGCGCCGACTTCACCTTCCGATTGTCGGCGGGGGAACTTTGTTGTTTGTCCTGAGGGCATTAAAAAATGTTTCTCTTGGGAAGAAGGCGGACTAATTTTATTTGAGTTATTGACTCCGGTTTCAGATTTTCCGGAAGTGTTTTTGTTCTCACCTGTACGGGAGTCACTTCGATGATCGACCGCCTCATCCGGTCTTACCATGTGAATAATTTCCCCTGGCAACTGTTCCGTGTCCGTTCGTTGAGCGAGAGTAATCGAATCTCTCGATCCTGGATTGGTTTTATCCGAAAGAGAACTCATTAAAAACCCTGCCCCGCCAACTATGAGCAAGATAGCTAAAGAGCCGACCAGCACATGATTAAAGCGTAAAGACTGAAATATGGAGAACATTCTGCTATGTAAGCTCTTTAGTTGAGGCGCATTTGCAATTGTCTGCTCTCTTCTGATCTCGCTTATCAATCGCGTCCGGATTATTGGAGAGGATTCCACCCCAACCATATAGGTAGAAAAAGCTTTTCGTTCCTGCTGCAAATATGCATAAGCCTGACAACACTCGCTGCACTCGGCAATGTGAGAGAAAGCTGGTTCAGCAAATTGAAGGTCAAGCTCTTCTTCCAAGTACTCTTCGGCAACAATTAAACATTCCTCACAATTCATTTTTTACCTCCAGATAGGGATGGATAAGGCGACGAACATCTGCCTTTGCACGATGGAGATCTGTTTTAAGCTTCGGGAGAGGTAATCCTGTAATTTCAGATATTTCCTGGTAGCTAAGTTGCTGAAAAACCTTTAGAACAAAAACGAGACGGCGATCTTCGTCTAATCGTAAAAGAGCATTGCGTATTACCTGATTCAGCTCCTCATTGAGCAGTTGTTTATCGGGTGAAATCAACGGACTTTTCGATTCAATCACTGATTCGTCTATTTCGGTTTTGATATAATTTTCATGTCGGCGGCGCGCCCTAAAAAAATTACTAACGACATTTTTGGCAATTCCGCAAAGCCACGTTCCAAGCTTGGCTTCCCCTCGAAGAGATTGTCTGTTTTTGTATGCTCCCATGAATGTCTCCTGAGTAAGTTCTTGGGCTATTTCATGATCTCCGACCATACCGTAAATAAACCGCGCAATAAATTGCTGATATTGGTCAAACAACTGTCCGAAAGCCTCCTCTTCACCCTCACGGATTCTCGCTGACAAGTCTTCCGAGTTTTCTTTCGAAAGCAGCACTCCATTGTGGGAGTAATAGTTCATCTCGGAGTAAATTGTCGACACTTCCATGATTGCTCTAGACAATTAGTAACCACTTGGAGAGAAAGGTTACAACTTTTTTGTAATCAATGTTGTTGAAAGAAAAGGAGCCGCAATTGTTTTACGAATCAAGGAGAGTATTGCAAATCAAACTCATAGACTGCTCAAAACCTGAAAGAGCAAGGATTTTGGAATTCGTTTTTTCAAAACCAGTAAAACAAATAAAGGGCGGATCAATTTACATCGATGCTTATTAAGCAGAATAATTGCGAGCACCAGAATGCAAATGTTTTGCCTGCGTTTATTGGTTATGAGTTTCGTGGCGGAGTTTGTAACTCAACTCGGTACGAGCTTCAAAGCGGCGGGGCTCGGGATCGCTGTTTCCGCGCCGTGGCATGGAAACGGACCCACCGAGTTGTACGGAAACAACGCCGTTCAGGCATTTAACGACAACGTTGATGTCGTGGAGCTTCAGGACTATTCATCGTGGGGCGGCACTCCGAATAATGCCCCGGTATGGACAAAAGCCGGAGTCAAGGCAAGCATCCTGATGGGCGGAGCGCGCACCGAGAATGGGAACGCGCAGACTTCGCTCGAAGATACCGAGAACTGGACGAAATATGCCATGCAGCACGGACTCAAGGGTATGTTTAGCTGGCGCTTGGATAACGATCACGGCACGCAAAGCACCGATGAAGACGTTGACCCGACCTTTACCGGAGCGAAGACCATTTACGACACGGTTTCAGGCAACAGCGTCAAGTAAAGGAACAAGAGAGCGCTCGGGCAGCCGGGGCGACTTTATGGCGGGCAGTTTATAACCAAGAAAGTTTTAACCAAGCTGCGAAAAGACATTGAGATTGTCGAAAAGCGATTGGTTGACGGCATTTCAAATAATGAAAATTATGATTAATGCCCGTTCATTAAATTTTGCTTAAAAAGCCGTCTCAATGAGCGAGACGGCTTTTTTGTTTAAAAAATGTGACGGCGAGTGACGTTTCACTTTTGAGTATCTGAAGGATGAAAAATATTTTGAAAAAGTGACTAGAGTAACGAGAATGACGACCAAACACTTTTTTTTCAACAGCTTTTTTCAAGCCGGAACTTGAATCAAAATTTTCTCTGAAAATTAAATAAGCGTAGCTCAAGTGTGTGCAAAAGTGTGTGCAAACAAAAAAGGCACCTCGAAAGATGCCTTAACTTATTGATTCTAAAAAGCCGATGACAGGAGTCGAACCTGCGACCTGATGATTACAAATCAACTGCTCTACCAACTGAGCTACATCGGCGGGTGCGCTATTTGATGAGCGCGAAATTTGGATTTTACACAAATGCGGTTTGAAGGTGCAAGCGTCGAGCAAGCAACAAAAAAAAGCGCCCATTCCGATGGACGCGCAAGTTTTCTCTCAGGAGCAAAAATTTTAGAATCTCAACTTGTTTTATATCGCGGCGGACGCCGACGCGGTGTTTGGTTTTTCGCGGTCTTTCATTTGTTTTATCTGACGACCGAGTTCTTCCATTTTAGGTTCGCCCAAAACCTGACGGGCTTTGACAAACATTTCGTTTTCTTCTTCTTCGACGTGGTGTTGAATGTCTTCTTTGGCTTTTTTCAAAAGGCGCTGAAATTCATCGCTGTTCGGCGCAAGTCCTTCCATTTGAGCGAGCATTTCCTTAACTTCCTGATGCTCGTCAACGGCGTGTTCGACCAAGCTTGCGGTTTCCGGGTTTTCTTTTAAAGCCGGATAAAAAATTTGTTCTTCCACCTGACCGTGAAGCATAAAATTGTCGCGAAATTCAATAAACGTCATATTCGGCGAATTTGCGCTCGTATCCGCCCCGCTCAGATTTTCAAGGTCTGCAATCAGCCCATCAACTTTTCGATGGTCCTGCGTTAAAATCTCGATTGCATTGTCGGTCATTCCCAATTCGCTCGTTCTCATATCCATTGCATTCATAATAAGTAACCTCTTAATTTTCCGCCCGGAGGCTGAATTTTTATTTTCTTTTCCGCAATCATCGTGCCTTTGAGCATTTATTGGAATAAATTCACATTTTGCTTTGAATCAATACGCAAATGTTGTATAAAGACGTATCAGTTTCCAAATTAATCGGACATTTTCGCGGTCTGCTTTGCCGCAAAATCGAAGATCATTTTGTTTTTAAATTGGAACAATCGTTGCTATAGATATTTATCTTGTGAAAAATTGAACGAAAGGCGGACGCTTTGATGCAAAACTTACAAAATATTCCCGGCGACACCGATATTGACAATCCATTGCGGGACGAACGCGCCCCAAGCGAAGAAAAACGCAACCAGCGCAGCGATTATCCTCCGCCGACTGATAAAATTCCTTCCGCTCCGGTCGAAGAACCGAATGCGGAAACGCCGATTAATGAAAATCCGCGTGAACCTCAACGAATTATGAGCTACTTTACGGCTTCGCAACGGAGGATTTTTTAATTTATCAAATGGATCAGATTATCGGTTTTGCCAGTTCGTTTATTTTATTGCTGACAATCGGCAAACAGGTTTATAAACAATGGAGCGAGGGAACGAGCGAAGGCGTCTCGAAATTTCTTTTTCTCGGACAAATTACCGCGTCTATCGGTTTTTTGATTTACAGCATTATGAAAAACGATATGGTTTTCATAGTCACCAACGCTTTGATGGTCGTTAACAGTCTGGTCGGAATCGCAATATTATTTCATCATCGCCGCCGCGAGCGAAAATCGCAGGAAACCGCAAATTAAACTCAAAGAGAAAGCCGGAAACGGCTTTTTTCTTTTTTATCCTCAGCCTTTGATCAAATCCCAAATTTGAAAGCCGAACATCGCCAGAACCGCAATTGTAATGACAATGAGCGTCGTCCAGCCTAAAAAATTATAAACTCTCGAATTCTTCAGCTCGCGCATCAGCAGATGGTCGTTGACGAGCAGCAAAACGAACAACAAAATAATGGGCAAAATCGCGCCGTTTAAAACTTGAACGCCGAACAACAAATCAATTACAGGGATATTCGGAACAAGGGCGACCGCAGCGCCGAGAACGATTAGCGCTGAAAATAGACGAAAGAAAATCGGCGCGCGGCGAAAATCCAAATTGACGCCTTTTGAAAAGCCGAAAGTTTCGCTGACGGCGTAAGCCGTCGCGAGCGGAAGAACGGCGGCGGCGAGCATCGAAGCGCCAAACAGTCCGAACCCGAAAATTGCCTGCGCCATTTCGCCCGCGACCGGCGCGAGGGCTTTGGCGGCGTCGGCGGCTGATTCGATTTCGGTTTGCCCGGCTTGATGAAGCGTGGCTGCGGTGGCGATTATCATCGTGATGGACATAAAATTTGAAAAAATCGAACCGGCGTAAGCGTCAATCCGTTCGTCGCCGTAAGTCGTCCTGCCGACACCGCGCTCGACTGTCGAGCTTTGCTGAAAAATCTGCATATACGGCGTAATGGTCGTCCCGATTAAACCGACCAGCACCGTTAGATATTCCGGGTTCGCGTGAATTTTCGGCACAAACAAGCCTTTGGCAACCGCGCCCCAATCGGGATTGGCAAGATAAGCCGCGACCGGATAAGCGAAAAAGACGAGCGTTAAAAGGAGAAAAATTCTTTCAACCTGCGCGTAGCTGCCGAAAACAATCAAATACCAAATCACTGAGGCGGCAAGCGGAACCGTAATGTAGCGCGAAATGCCGAACAGCTCGCCCGCCGCCGCGATTCCGACAAATTCGCTGATAACGAGTCCGGTGTTGGCAATCATAATCGCCGAAATCGCCACGACAGACCAGCCCAAACCGAAACGCTCGCGGATTAAATCGAGCAGCCCTCGCCCGGTTGCCGCGCCGAGACGCGCGCACATTTCCTGCACAATCGCCAGTGAAACGGTAATTATCAGCATCACCCACAGCATCTCGTAGCCGAACTTCGCGCCGGTCGAACTATAAGTGGCGATTCCGCCCGCATCGTTTCCGGCGCTCGCTGCGACCAAACCGGGACCGAGCAGGAAAAGCCAGCGGAATAAACCCGTCGGCTGCTGCGGCAAACCGCGCAGCATTACGCTGCGACCGCGAATCGAAAGCCGCATTCCTCGACGCCGCTTTTTATTAACGGAGTTGTCAAACGGAATTTCGTCGAGTTTTGAAAGGGTCTCAAGACCGACCGGAATCTGGTTTGGCTGTTTTATCGGCATAAATCAATCAGGAAAAAACTCTGGGAGCCTGGTTTTGCCAGCCGCGCGGGGCGACCATTGAAACGGCTGCGTCAATCGTCACGGCGCCGAGCAATTTTCCGTCCATATGAATTACAGGCATCGCCGCTAAATGGCTGTCAATAATCCGAAACGAAGCCAGACGAGCATCGTCGAGCGGATTTAAATACGAAACGTATTTGTCCATAATGTCCGAAATTTTGTCTTCATCAGCGCCGATGACAAATTGTCTTAAAGAAACGACTCCGCTTAAACGCCGCGTTTCGTCCGCGTCAACCGCATAGATAAAATAAACAAAATCCGGCACACGCAATCGCTCGGTCAGCTTTTCCCGCGCTTCTTTGATCGTCAGATTTTCGGGGATGAAAACCACGTCGGTGGTCATTATGCTGCCCACTGTTCCTTCCTCAAACTGTAGAATTCCGAGGATTTTTTTGCTTCTTTCGGGCGGAACTTTTTCGAGATAATTTTTGATGAGCTTGGCATCGAGCTGTTTCAAAATTCTGGCGGCTGATTCGGGCGAAATCATTCCGAGCATTTTGACCGCGCTTTGTTTTTCCAGCTCTTCAAAAATCTGAAGCTGTCTTTCCAAAACCGTCACCTCCAAAACGCTCGCCGCCAAATCATCGGGAAGCAAAACGATTAACTCTGCGGCGTGCAGATATGGAATCGAATCAATCAAACCGGCAATCTCGCCGGAAGCGAGCCGTGTAATTCTCAGATTGTATCCGGCGCCGTTTTTGACGGCTTCAGGATTTCCGCGTAAGAATTCGACATAGCGCCAATCATAGATTTCGTTTTCGTCCGGCTTGCCCAATCTTCCGCCGCTCAAACGCCGAAAAATCGCTTTGAGACTGGCGTCTGCGCCGCGAATGATGATTTCGCCCGCCTTTTCCTCAAGCCACACATCATTGGCGCGCGTGGCGCGCCGATTTTGCAAATCTATAATGATAGCGTCCAGTACGTCTCGTAATAGGAAAATTTCTTTGGCGAGAACATCGGGCGAAAAAACTTCGCCGCCAGAAAAACTTTCAATCGAGATTTCGCGCTTTTTCAAATTGATTTCGCGCACCGTCTCCCAGCGCAATGAAGCCAATTCCCCGTTCTCATTAAAAAAATACAAACGATAAACCGGCGGATAATCAACTTTTGCCGAATCTTTAATCGCCAAATCAACCAGCTTTACGCGATTGCCGTTCAAATCAACGATTCTAAATTTTTTCAATTCCGACAGCATCAACATAATCAATTACGAATTTCAAATTATGAATTACGAATTTTTCATTTTCTATCGGCTAAAAATAAAAATATCTCATTATTCAATGTTTTTGTATGAAAATATACATTTCGGATTAATAATTCGTAATTCGTAATTTGAAATTCGTAATTGATTCGGTCTTGCATTAGAAAAATACAAACGGAATCTGGAAAGTATGTCTTTCGTGCGAGACTGCCGAAACGCCGCGTTCGATTTGCCGACAAATAAAATCCTTTTAAATCGGAAATCAAGTATTTCTCAAGTGTTTTCCGTCAGATTACTTTTAGGCACGGCTTTTGCTCATTAGGCTTCGCGTGCTTTGCTGCGCGAATCAATTACTAATATCAAGGGGCAATTTCAATGGCGACAACTGACAACGACAACCTTATTTCGACTTTGAATACTTTAATTCAAACCTGTAAAGACGGCGCGGAAGGTTTCCGCGAAGCGGCGGAGGGAGTCAACAGCAGCGATTTGCGCGATTTGTTTACGCGATATTCGCAGCAGCGAGCGCAGTTTACCACCGAATTACAGGACGAGGTTCGCAAATTGGGCAGCGAGCCGGAAACGTCGGGTTCAATTACGGCAAGCCTTCATCGAAGCTGGATTAACATCCGCGAAGCGCTTCAGGGAAACGATGAAAGCGCGGTTTTAAACGAATGCGAGCGCGGCGAAGATTCGGCGGTTGATTCATATCAAGACGCGCTCAAGCAAGCGCTGCCGTCAGACGTTATGTCAATCGTCGAACGTCAATATATGCAGATTCGCGAAGCTCACGACCGTATTAAAAGTTTAAGAAACGTTTCAAACGCGGCTGCAAGCTAAAAAGCCGCCGACCGAAAATTCATCTCCCAAAACCGCCGGATAAAATCGGCGACAAAGATTGAAAATTTACAAACGAATCGGGAAGGCTCATTTTCAGCCTTCCTGCGAGCCGAAACTGTATTTTTCGGTAAAACCCAAACACTGTTTTTATAAATATTTGCGAAAGTCAGATACAAGGAGGACGGAAAAGACGTGAATAAAACCTCAATTAAAGTTATCAAGCGAAAAGACGCCCAAGCAATGGCAAACGTGGAACCGCAAAGCGCGTGCGAACCGAAACAAGCCGCTCCCGCCAGCGAAGAAAAAATCGAACGCCATTCGCGTCGGGAAATTGTTAACACGGTTTCAAGCTGGATTTCCGAACGCAGAGAAAACAATCGCCACGAGGAAATTGCCGCTATTCGCAAGATTTTTGGTAACGAACCGCTGCTCGGCGAAGTTTAAACAAATTCAGGCGATTTAAAGCGCAAAGACAAAAAGCCGTTGATTACCTTGAAAATTTTCAAGGTAATCAACGGCTTTTTGTCTTTAACAATTTCGGAAATCAACTGCCTGGAGCAAATTTCAGAATTATGCAATTCAAACAGAAGCCCGCGCGTGAGCAAGGAGGGAATTAGTTGACCTGTGAGTTCCGCCCTTGCTTACGCGCGGGCTTCTGTTTTGTGCCTCAATTAACTGAAATCTACTCTATTTGATTCACTGGTGTATAATTGTTTTTAAAAATCAGAGTGGTTTAAATAGAAATGAAAACCATTTGGCGTGAAACAAAATTGTCAGTTATTCACTGTCAGTTGTAAATTGTCCGGCGATGTAAAAATGGCAATTGATAACCGACGATTTTCGCTCCGCTCGGTCTTCAATTCTTTGAAATTCGTTTCACTTGGTGAAAGTTGAAAGGAGATTGGCAGAAATGGCAGACGAAAAAGATAAACCCAAATGCGCTCGTGAAACCTGCGATTGCGCTCCGGGGCAAAACAGTAAATTTTGCAGCGACGAGTGCGAGCGCATCACAAAGCTTCAGGTGATGGAAATTAGCTGTACCTGTCACCATCCCGAATGCGGTTGATTTATCCGGTAATTTCCACAAACAATAAAAAAGGACGGAATCAAAATCCGTCCTTTTTTATTTCAGTTATAAACCGTGCTTCTTCATCATATGGTAAAGCCGCGGGCGATAAATGCCGAGAATATTGGCGGCGGCTTGTTTGTTTCCGTTTGTTTTGGTGAGCGCGGCGCGAACGACTGCATCTTCCAATTGCTCGAAAATATCGGTTTCCGCCATTTCGCTTGTCGTGTCCGGCACTTTTTTGATGACCAGCTCGCCGATTCTTTCCCACGAAAAATCGCCGGCAAAATGATTGTTGGCGATTGCTTCGCTCAAATCAATGTTCGGCAGATTGGTCGGCATCGCAGCCGTTGAAATTTCAGCGCCGGCGACGGCGGATGCGGCGTTTTGGCTGGCGTTGATAAATTGATGTTCAAACGGCAAATCCAAAGCCTGAATCGTATCGCCTTTGCAGAGCAGCACGGCGCGTTCAAGGGCATTTTGTAGCTCGCGCACGTTTCCGCGCCACGGATGCGCGAACAATCTGGCGTAAGCCTCCTGCGAAAGTTTTTTCACCGGGCGTTGATATTTTTCGGCAAACACTTTGAGAAAATGTTCAGCCAGATGAATAATGTCGTCGGCGCGTTCTCTGAGCGGCGGGACGCGAATCGTGATTGTATTGATTCGATAATATAAATCTTCGCGCAGCATTCCCTTTTCGATTGCTTCCGCCGGGTCGCGGTTCGTGGCGGCGATAAGACGGAAATCAACTTTCTGCGGCTTTTCGCTGCCGACTTTCGTATAAACTTTTTCCTGCAAAACGCGGAGCAGCTTCGGTTGTAATTCGAGCGGCATTTCGGCGATTTCGTCGAGCAGCAGACTTCCGCCGTCGGCTTGCGCTATCAAACCCGCCTTTTCGCTTGTCGCGCCCGTAAAAGCGCCTTTCGTATGTCCGAAAAGCTCTGATTCGATCAGCTCTTTAGGCAGTGCTGCGCAATTGACTTTAATAAAAGGCTTTTTCGCGCGTTGGGAATTGTAATGAATCGCGTTGGCGATTAATTCTTTGCCCGTGCCGCTTTCGCCGATAATTAAAATCGAAGCGTCGGAAGGCGCGACCGAATCAATAATTTCATACAAATCCTGCATCGCGCGGCTGCTGCCGACAATTTCTTCGTATGTCGAGCGCGCCGTCAGTTTTTTGCGAAGCTGCTGGACTTCTTTCGTGCTGCCGGAAAGCTGCAAAGCGCGGGCGATAAGCGGCGAGAGAGTGTCGAGTGCGACGGGTTTGTTAATAAAATAAAACGCGCCGAGCTTTGTGGCTTCAATCGCTACGTCCATCGAGGATTGACCGGAAATAACGATGACTTCCGCATCCTGCGTGATTTCTTTAAAACGCCGCAAAACTTCCAGCCCGTCAATGTCGGGCAGGCGCAAATCAACGAGCATTAAATCGTAACGCTCGCGTTCCGCCATTTGAATCGCCTCGCCGCCGAGCGTCGCGGTGGCGATGTCATAACCTTCGCCTTCGAGCGCGAATTGGAGGAATTCAAGAGTATAAGGATCGTCGTCAACGACCAGAATCTTTGCTTTTGCCAAGTTAGTTACCTTTCGATTGTACGCAAATTGCTATGTTCGGGAATTAATTAAAACACTCGCTTGGAGTGTGTTAATTGTAATTCAAGATTGTACCGTTTCAGTACGAGAACGTACAAATCCGCTACTAAGCAGAAGCGTACAATCCAAGAAAATACAGAGTTTTAAAATTATTTTGGAGAAAATTAAATGGATAACAAACTGGCGATAGAAGAAGCCCGCCGCGCCGCACAACACGAAGACGTAAAAGCTGAAATCGAAGCGGACGTAAACGCAGAGCTTGCGGCGAAAGCCGAACGACCGATGCCCGGCGAATCGGCGCGCTTGGGAAATCTGGCGAAAGATTTCCGCGCCAAAGCCGTTGACGAAGTGGTTGATACCGAGCGCGAAACCGAGCGAGCGCGTTTTTTGGCACGGATTTCGCAAATTGTGGATTACGTCTTTTACGTGATTTACGCGCTCTTTGCAATTCGATTGGTGCTGGCTTTAATGGCTGCGCGAAAATCGGCGGGTTTTGTTCAATTTATCCACACCATTACCGATCCGTTTCTCGCGCCGTTCCGAGGCATTGTGGCTGAACCGAAAACGGAAGAAGGTTTTACGCTTGCGCTTCCGGTCATTTTGGCTCTGGTAATTTACATTGTGCTGCATCTCGGAATTATCGGTTTGCTGCGTTTGATCGCGCATCGAAAGACGGAAATTTAATCGGACGGTAAGACGAGAAAGGAGAAAGAGAAAATGCTTTGGACAATCGCTGTAATTTTGTTGATTTTGTGGTTACTCGGATACGGGTTTGCCGGTGCGGCATTGGGCAATCTGATCCACATTTTATTAATTCTAGCAATCGTCGTTGTTTTGCTCCGGGTGATTCAGGGACGCAGAGTCGTTTAACTAAACTATTAACTTTTAACCGCCAAGAACACGCCGCATACAGCGTGTTCTTAGCATTTTCAAAAAGAACGAGTCGGGGCGGAAAATTTATTTTTGCAATAATCCTGGAGGTTTTATATGAGAAAACGGCACAACGAAGAGCATCAAAATGACGATGCTCAAAATTCCTATGCTCCCGTCAGCGCCGGCGGCGGTCGCGGCACAAGCGACAAACTAACTTATTTGATGGTCGGCGGTGGAATCGGCGCTCTGCTCGCGCTGCTTTTTGCGCCGAAATCCGGTAACGAATTGAGAACGGACATCGCTGACGCCGCGCGCAAAGGCGTTGACAAAGGACGCGATACGGCAACGCAGCTCGGACAGAGATCCGGCGAATATCTGAATACCGCCAAACAAAAAGCCGGTGACATTTACAGTCGCACCGGCGGTGCTTTGAATGCGGCGAAGAGCGAGTTCGGTAAAAAATCAGGCGCGGAAAACGAAGGCGCTCTGAGTGAACTAACCGGCGGACCGCACGACGCAATCGGAAGCGCGGCAAGCAACAGGGACGAGCACGATGATTTTCCGATAGCGTAACAGTTTCGTTCACGTTTTGTTTGCTATCGAAACGCAGACTCTTTTAATCAACAGCCAAATAAAAAGGAAAGCGTAAGCGGTTGAAACCGCTTACGCTTTCCTTTTTATTTGCTTGGATTTTCAGTTTCTTTCATTTCTTTCATTACGTGGCACTGTATTTGCAAGCTAGCTTATAATGAGATTTTTTGAAGTTGTGGTTCTCCCCGTAACGCACGCGGAGTTCTCGTTTCACTCTGCGTAAAACACAACTTGATACTTTATTTACTCGAACAAATATTATGGGGGAAAAAATGAGAACAATAGTGAAAAAAACATACGTTTACGTAGTTATTTTAACGATGACGCTGCTGGTCGCCGGAGCGGATTTTAACGCTTACGCGCAGCGCCCGCGCAACAATCGCGCTAATGAAGCGGCAGTTTCTACCTTGCTTCAGACGCTTGAACGCGATACGGATTATTTTAATCGCAGTCTGACATCCGCGCTCTCGCGCAACGCTTCAAGCGGCACGCAAGCACAAAACGAAATTACAGAATACGTCCGCGATTTTGAAAACGCGACAGACCGTTTGAAACAGAATTTTGACGCACGCAACGCGACTGCCGCAGATGTCGAAGAAGTTTTAAATCGCGGTGCGAACATTGACAGCTTTTTGCGTCAAAATCGCCTCGGACGCGCCAGCACCGATTGGAGCCGCGTCCGCGACGATTTAACGCGGCTTGCCGGTTTATACAACGTCGCCTGGGATTGGAACAGAAACAATGCTCCGACACGCGGCAACAATTACCCGACCAACAATTATCCGTCCGGCGGCACGACTTACGGCTCGAATCGCCTGACCGGAACTTACCGGCTCGACACGGCGCGCAGCGCCAACGTCGAAGCCGAAATTGATCGCGCCATCGGCGATCTGGCGGCTAATCAGCGCGAGCGCGTTCGCCGCATTTCTCTGCGCCGTCTCGAAGCGCCGGAATATATCGCCATCGAGCGCGTCGGCAACGAGATTAGATTGGCTTCGTCAAAAGCGGCGCTAGTGACTTTCCAAGCCAATGGTCAGACAATCACCGAAACGATGCCGAACGGTCGTTCGATGAGCGTCAACGCCAATGTCGTTAACAATCAGGTTGTGATTAATTACACGGGTGACCGTGCAAATGATTTCTACGTCGCTTTCAACCCGCTTCGCAACGGCGATGAGCTGCGAGTTACGCGCCGGATTTATCTCGAAGGCGCGAACCGCCAGATTACGGTTGAAAGCTTTTACACGCGCACGTCAAATGTCGCTCAGTTCGACACCATTTATAACGGCAATACAACCGGCGGCAATTACGGCGGCAACACGACGACCGGCGATTTTATGGTTCCGAACGGAACGCGCTTAACGGCGGTTTTGAATACGGATATAGACACTAAAACCGCGTCCGTCGGCGACCGCTTCACAATGGAAGTCACTTCGCCCGCCGAATACAGAGGCGCGATTATCGAAGGTCGCGTGGCGAGCGTCGAGCGTTCGGGCAGAGTCTCGGGCAGAGCCAGCCTCGGCTTGGACTTTGAAACGATTCGGATGCGCAACGGCGGCTCGCATCGTTTTGCCGGTTTGCTTGATTCCGTTTCCTCAAACGAAAACGGCAACGTCAGCATTTCCAACGAGGGTCAAGTCCGCGAGGGCGGCAGTCAGACAAATAAAACCGTCACGCGCACCGCTATCGGCGCAGCGCTCGGCGCGCTGATCGGCGCAATTGCCGGAGGCGGTCAAGGCGCTGCTATCGGCGCAGGCGTCGGAGCAGGCGCGGGCGCAGGCTCGGTTATTTTGCAGGGACGCGACGATCTTTCGTTGAGACAGGGAACGCAAGTCAACGTCACAGCTTCATCGCCGCGCGGCGTCGCAAATTTGCGTTAATTTTTAACCTCATCTACTCCTTACAGAAAAACGGGTGACGGCTTGCCGCCGCCCGTTTTTTGTTTATATTTGCAGAAGCCCGCACGAAGTAAGGGCGTTTGTTTCATAAATTTTATTGCAGAAACGAAAGAAATACTTTAATTTTATTCTGTCTATAAGGTTATTATGAAGAACGATTCTTCATAACACACGAAAAATGAGTGTTATACGGAACTGTTCCGCATAACACTCGAAATTTGACGATTGGGCGGAATCATTCCGCTCAATCAATAGTTATATTGCTTCGCCGATGCTTGACGTTATCGTAATGCAAGAAATCAACACGCTTGAACTTGAACAATTCAGAAAACATTTAGAGTATTGTGAGGATAAAACGCTCAGAAATCTGAATCCGTTCTTTAAGGTAAAAATGTTTGAGTTAAAGTTTTCGGTTTCACCATCTGTCATTATTCTCCAAGCATTTCCCGACGCGAAGCCTGAAAAAGCACAGATTATTGAGCGTTCAGAAAACGAATTTAGCGATGGCGTAATAGATTTCTTTTCGCAGCTTGAAAGCACAAGTCAAGAAAATCAATTCAAAATCGCATACGAATTTTTAGAAACGTTAAAATCTGTAATCAAACTTGAACATTCTAAAATATGGGAGTATTTACCCGACCATAGCAGTTTTGACCGATTGTATGATTATATAGGTTGGGGATTTACTTATATCATTGTTGAGGAAAGCAACCGTCAGTGCTTAATAATTCACGGCGGTTACATTGATTGAATTGTGTGATGATTATGGGCAACATAACAAATCATTGCACCGAAGCCGCAAACAGCGACTTTCATCAAACGGTGCTTCTGGAACCTAAACTTGTCCGTAGCCGGTTTGCGGCTCGGTGAACTCCACCGTTGACCGCCAGCAAATCTTTACAGTTTAGAGTTTTTTAGACGGCACTCGAATGCAGTCGTCATTTTAACCACGCTTTTTAATCCAATTAATTTAATAATACGTTTGGTAGAGACGCGATGCATCGCGTCTCTATAATCACATCGTCAATTCAACTTATTATTTTTTCGCTTTTTCGAGCAAACGCATTACGGCTATTTCTTCAACTGAAAGCTCAGGCGAGAATTTTTCGATAGTTCGCTTTTTTCGCGGGCGAAATTCATCAATTGTAGTTCCCTGCTCATAGGCTTCGAGAACAGCCGGGTGGATGTAGCTGCTGCGGCAGACGGCGGGCGTGTTGCCGAGATGTTCGGCGACTTTTTTGACCGCCTCGACGATGTTCTTTTTCGTTTGCGTTTTAGTCTCCGGCACGCCGATTTGCGCCAGTTCGGTTGCCGCCAGAACGGTTGCTCCCCAGGTGCGGAAATCTTTGGCGCTGAATTCCGGCGACGTTGCGGTTTTGAGAAAATCGTTGACATCGCGCGGCGTTACCGGGCGAACAGTTCCCTGCGCATCCATATAGTTAAACAGCTTGCTCCCGCCCATCGCTTTTAAATCGGTCATTATTGCGGCGAGTTCTTCGTCAACGATTAAACGCCGGTGTCGGATGCTGTGTTTGCCGACGAAATTAAAATTTAGCTTGCCGCCTTTTTCAATTGTCAAATGGCGATTTCTGAGCGTCGTGACGCCATAGGTTTTATATTCCTTGACGCTTTTTTCCGAGCCGACGCGAATATACAAATCGTTTATCAGCCGCATCACGACCGCCAAAACTTTTTCCTTCGGATAGCCTTCGAGCGAGATATATTCGTTCGTCAACTTGCGCAGCTTCGGCAGAAACTCGCCGAAACGCTCGATTTTCGAGAATTTCTTAGCTTGCTGTTTGGCGGAAAATTGCAGGCTGTACTTGTACTGAATGCGTCCGGCTGTATCGAATCCGATTGCCTGCAAACCCGCGCGCGTGTTCGGGCAAATCCGAACGTGCGTCCAGGCGGGCGGAATGACGAGCCTGCTGATTCGTTCGATTTGTTTTTCGTCGGTTATTTTTTCGCCGTTGTGGTCGAAATATTTGAAACCGCTTTTTTTCCCGCCGCGGCGACGCCACCATTTGCAGCGCCGCCCGCGATTTATTGCGTCGAGATTTAATGCGCCGTTATCGTTTTTTATCATCTTTGCCGCCGCCGAAACTCATAAAAACTCCCGCAATCATCGAGCCGATTGCCGCCAGTTTAGCCGGAAAACTTAATGGCTCGTGTTTTGTTTCCGCAGTTTGAGGCGAGATTTTCGGCGCGCGAATCTGTTTTTTGTCGGGCGGAATAATTTCGGCTTCGACAGGCTTTTTGTTTTCTTCCGTTTTTTTGTTTTCCGCCGGTTTCTGGTCGTTTTTCGTCGCCGCCGCGCCGAGAGTTTCGTTTTCATCCGGCGCTTTTTCGCCTTCTTCTTTGGCTCCGGGGACGCCAGCTTCGGCGGCTGCGTTTTCGATTTCCGAATTGATTTCGCCGCCAATTAAAATCGCCAATCCGGTGAAATAAAGCCAGAGCAGCAAAATTATCAGCGCGCCGAGCGAGCCGTAAGTGGCGCTGTAAGAATTAAAATAAGAAAGATACAGGCGGAATCCGAACGAAATCAGCAGCCACAATAAAACGCCGACGACCGCTCCGGGCGTCACAAAAAACCAGTGCTGATCTTTTAAATCCGGCGAAAAATAATAAATCAAAGCAAAAGCCAGCAAAACAAAGCAAAGTGCTATAACGTATTGGACGATTGCCCAAATTGTGGTCAAGAATGCTCCGAAACCGAGCGTTTGCTCGGCGTAATCAACAAAGTGACCGCCGAATAAAATTATAATCAGAGCCGAAATAATGGTCAGCGCCAACGCAACCGTCAAACCGATAGATGTTAATTTTAATTTCCACCACGCGCGCGTTTCTTTAACGTCGTAGGCGCGATTCAAAGACTGCGTTATTGATTGCAAACCGGAGGATGCCGTCCAGAGCGCGAGAAGCAAACCGAGAGAGATTTTACCGCCGCTCGAAGTTTGGCTGACTTCTTCAATCACGCCTTTCACCAAATCGAGCGCCGAACCCGGTAAAACGTTGCCGAGATATGAAAACAATTCGTTGCGCAGTTCGTTGTTTGCGCCGACGATAAACCCGAGAATCGAAGTCAGAAAAATCAGCAGCGGAAACAGCGCGAACAAAAAGTAATAAGCGAGCTGCGCCGCGCTGTCCAAAACCTCGTCTTCGATGATTTCGTTATAAACGCGCTTTCCCAGCTCCGCCCAACTAAGTCCGTTTAAACTCCACAAACTCGCAGCCGCCATTTTCGTTACCCCTTGAAGATTTAAAAGTTTATGAAAATATTTTCGGCGCAGGTTTCCAAAAGAAGAAATCCTGCGCCGAAAATAACCAAGTTATTTAACAGAGAATCTTAAGTTCTCATACTGCGTCCGGTCGCAAGGCGATAAATTGCCAGCAAAGCAATTGCGCCGACAACCGACAGAACCAGACTCATCAAAAAGCCCGGACTCGAATAATCGCCGTCACCGCTGCTTCCGTAGCCGAATAAGGCTCGTCCGATAAATCCGCCGACCACAGCGCCGGCAATACCAAGCAGAATTGTTACGATTGCGCCGCCCGGATCGCGTCCCGGCATCACGGCTTTAGCAATCAGTCCCGCAATTAAACCAAAAAGTATCCATCCGATAATTGAAAGCATTTTTCTTTCTCCCTTTCTCTAATCTCTTTTATTTTTACCGTCAATCGCCTTTGTACGCTGGCGGTACGTTTTTCTTTTCTGCCGTGTCTTTTGCAAACCGCGCGCCACAAATGTGAACCGGTTTTTTTTTCTTTTAATCGCGTGTTTATCGGCTCAAAACGAATTTAATTCGTACACAAACGTACAGAGATATTCCACCGGAATTGTCAAATTTAATTATACGGATTCCAAATTAACGAACCTGAGCGGTGAGAATTCTGGAATTTTTATCTCTAATTTTCGCTTTGAGCAAAGCGAAACCAACCAAGATTTGAAAGGAGCAGTTTTATGGCAAATCGCTACAATGATCAAGATTATCCGCGCTACAACGAACGCGACGACCGTTACGACAGCCGCTCGGAATCCGGCGGCTCGGAACAGCAGCGCAATCGAAACTTCGACAACAGAGAGCGCGGACGCAATGAACGCGACGAAGGTTATTACGGAACGAGCCGCAGCCGCGATTTTGGCGGCGGACAAAATTCCGGCTATCAGGGCGGTCATTCCGGCAGCGATTTCGGGCGCGGCTACAACTCGCAAGACCGCGATAATGACGATTTTCAATCAAACAACCGCTCATCAAGGTCTAACACAGGCGGTTTCGGACGCAACACGGGCAACGACCGCAGCGATTACACGCTTTACGGTTACGACCGAGGCAATGAGTACAGTTCGGGAAGCGACGAAGAGCGCGGCTATTACAATCGCGGCGGCGATTATGGTTACGGCAGCAATTTCGGTTCGAGCGGCTCAAACTTCGACCGAATGTCGCCGTCCGATTACACGCGCCGCAGCCAGCGCGATTCCGGGCGCGGCGGCGGAAATGAACGCTCAAACCAGTCTAATCAATTCAATCGTGGTGAAAGCCGCGATGGACACGGCGGCTACAAGGGCGATTATATGACCAGCGAACGCGGCTGGGAAACCGAAAATCGCGGAGGCTCGAATCGAGAGGATCGCGGCTGGTGGGACAAAACTTCGGATGAAATTTCATCCTGGTTCGGCGACGATGAAGCAGCGCGCCGCCGCGAAAGAGATATGCGTCAGGGCGGCGGTCAACAAATCAGCCATCGCGGAAAAGGTCCGAAAAATTATCGCCGCTCCGACGACCGCATCCGCGACGATATCAACGACCGTTTAACCGATTATCCGTATTTGGACGCTTCCGACATTGATGTTGAAATCAACAACGGCGAAGTCGTTTTAACCGGAACGGTCGAAAGTCGTTACGCCAAACGAATGGCTGAAGACATCACTGAAGACGTTTCGGGCGTGACACACGTCGAAAACCGTTTGCGCGTCAGACAAAATGCATCGAACTTCGGCTCGCCCGGAACGGGCAATTTTTCGTCAGGCGACACCGGCGGCGCAAATACAAGTGCAAGCGGAAATTTGACGACCGGCGGCACAACAGGAATAAACGGCGCAACAACTGGAACATCAACCGGCTCGTCAACCGATACTTCGCTCGGAGCCTCGACCGGCGCTAACACTGCGACAGGCGGCACTTCAAACACAGGCAGCGAATCTGCCGGAAATATCGGCGACACAAATACATCCTCGACAACCGGGCGCACAAGTTCAAAATCAGCTTAACTTCTTTGAAATTAATGGCTGAAAAATAAAATCCCGACCAAACATTTGGTCGGGATTTTATTTTTAGATTGCTGTTTTTTATGCTCTCGCCGCGCGTTCAAAAAGAACTTCTTCAAAATGCGTTATTTGCTTAAACTCGCGGAAACGCCCGTTGATTTCGTCTTGAGTTAACCGCGCGACTCTTTCAGTGCCGAATTCTTCGACGTTAAACGAAGCCATCACCGAGCCGAAAATCATCGCCCGCCGCATTGTTTCTTCGTCAACCGAATCGTGGCTCGCCAGATAACCCATAAAACCGCCCGCAAAAGTGTCGCCCGCGCCGGTCGGATCAAAGACGGATTCGAGCGGATAAGCCGGAATTGCAAAATAATTATTTCCGGTAAAAAGCGCCGCGCCGTATTCGCCCCGTTTGATAACGAGCGCTTTTAAATCGCCGATTTCGATGATTTTTTTCGCCGCGCGGTGAATGTTCGGCTCGTCCGCAAGCTGACGCGCTTCAGCGTCGTTAATGATTACGCAGTCAACCGTTTTCACAGTTTCAATGACCGAATCTTTCATCGAAGAAATCCAATAATTCATCGTATCCATCGCCACAAATTTGGCGTTCGGACACTGCTCGCGCACTTGTTTCTGCGTTGTCGGAAAAATATTTGCGAGAAAAACAAATTCGGCGTTTCGCGATTCCTCGGAGAGCTTCGGCTGAAAAGTCTCAAAAACATTAAGCTCAGTCGCGAGCGTGTGCGCCGTGTTCAAATCGAAATCGTAACGCCCGCGCCAGAAAAACGTTTTGCCGTCCGCGACTCGCTCGACATCATCGGTGTTGATGTTTTTTGAGTGCAGCAAATCGAATTCGTTTTCGGTAAAATCATTCCCGACTACGCCTACCATTCTGACATCGGTAAAATTGCTGGCAGACAAAGAAAAATGCGTGGCAGCGCCGCCAAGCATTCGTTCGCGTTTCCCAAAAGGCGTTTCGACCGCATCAAACGCGACCGAGCCGACAACCGTCAGTGACATTTAATAAATTCTCCTGCTGATAAAATTAAAATTTAAGAATTATTGTTTGTTTTCAAGTTCCTTCAAAGCCTTTGCGGCTTCTTCTTTATATTTGCTCTGCGGATATTTTTCGACGAGCGTTGAAAGATAAGCAACTGCTTCCTCGCGCAGCGTTTCCGGCGCGTATTTCTTTTTGTTTTCTTCCGACATTTTGGACAAATCAATTTTCTGCTTGCCTCGTCCGGTCGCCAGATAATAGCTGCTCATTCCAGCGTAATAAAGCAGCGCATCCATTTTTGCAAACTGAATGCCGCCGGATTCGACCGCAACAATCGCTTCACTGCTGCGTTCGAGCGCGCCGATGTGCCGTTTTTTTATAAAATATTGATATGCGACATCGAGATTATGCAGCGCATCCGCCTCAATCGGATTAATCGTTTGCTTCTCCGATTTTTTCTGGGGCAAAGGCACGCTAATCTGTGCACTGGAAGCCGCTGAAAATAAAATAATCAAACCAAATAATAAAACCGCTTTTTTCATAAATTTATTTCGGCGCATATTTCCCGATGATTGCTTCGAGCTTTTTCGCCGTTTCCGTGTTCCAAAATTCAGGCGCTGTGAAAATCGCGTTTTTGGTTGCGCCCGCAAATTGATTTGGTGTTGTTTTCGCCGCGACACGTTGCACGGCGTCTTTCATAATAAGCTGCGCGTTGCGGACGTTTTTGTGCAGATATTCGATGACCATTTCAACCGAAACTTCGTCGTGTCCTTCGTGCCAGCAATCATAATCGGTCACGAGCGCGAGCGTCGCATAAGCGATTTCGGCTTCGCGCGCCAGTTTTGCTTCCTGCAAATTCGTCATCCCGATAATATCCATTCCCCATTGCCGGTAAACATTCGATTCGGCTTTGGTCGAAAACGCCGGACCTTCCATACATAAATAAGTCCCGCCGCGATGAACCGTCACGCCGACCGTTTTACAGCTTTCTTCCAAAATATCGCCAAGCTCATTGCAAACCGGATGCGCGAAAGTGATGTGTCCGACAATTCCCTGCCCGAAAAACGTTGATTCTTCGGCGCGGGCGCGCGTCCGGTCAAAAAACTGATCTGGAATCACCATATCCGTCGGCTTGTATTGTTCCTGCAAGGAACCGACCGCCGAAACCGACAAAATATACTCGATGCCGAGCAATTTCATTGCGTAAATATTTGCGCGAAACGGCAATTCGGTCGGCAAAATGCGATGCCCGCGCCCGTGTCTGGCTAAAAACGCAACTTCGACGCCTTCCAATTCGCCGATAATAAAAGCATCCGAAGGCTTTCCAAACGGCGTTTCAACTCCAACTTCTCTAACATTCTTCAATTCCGGCATTTGGTATAAACCGCTGCCGCCGATTATTCCGATTTTTACTTGTTCCATTTGTCTTTGATTATTTAAAATTTACGCAAAAACCAATCTTCCTTTTGGTTTGGGAATCGCTCTGCCGAGTTCTTTAGCTGTTTCAATCCATTCCTGAATAACAATTTCCGCATTTGCCAATGCTTGCTGATAGCTTTCCCCGTCTGCCATACAACCTGCGAGTTCAGGGACTTCTGCGATAAATGCCTGATCTTTTTCGCTCCAATAAATAACAATTTCGTATTTACTCATTTTCAACTCCGAGCTTGTATTTCAAAATAACTTCACGGACTTGCTTGACTTGATAAGGTTTCGATTTTGAGCCTTTTGGCTGCAAGCGCCCAGATTTCCTTTTGTCACAACTTTTTCGATTGTTCTATGTTTCATATCCAACGGCTTTCAATTTGCCGCTTTCTTCCGTCAAACGACAAAGCGGCGTTTCCGCGTCGTGATAAAAAAAACAGAGCCAATTTTCTTTCACCGCTTGCGGCAACAACTTCTTTTTGTTTTCGAGCGTTTCAAGCGGAAACAAATCGTAGCCCATAATCCACGGCAGCGGAAGATGCGCGGTCATCGGGATTAAATCGGCGAAACTGTAAAATGTCTCGTCGCCGCTCGTTAATTTAACGGTTTGCATTGAGCCGTTGTGACCGCGCATTTGCTGCATTGTTAAACCCGGCACGACTTCATAATTTTCCGGTTTTAATTCGAGTTGTCCGTTTTCAAGAAGCGGTCGCCAATCGTCGGCGATGTAGCTGCCCCGGTCGCGCATCGTAGGGTTTTCGGCGTGTTCGTATTCAGCTTTGGAAACAAAATATCGCGCGTTTGGAAACGCCGGAACGGCTTTTTCGTTTTCATCCGGTTTTGTATTGCCGCCTGCATGGTCAAGATGCAGATGGGTGTTGACGACGATTGTAATGTCTTCGCACTTGCAGCCGGTTTTTTCCAACAACGAATCGGCAAACGTTTTTTGACGATTGATGCCGTAGATTTTCGCTTGCTTATCCGTCCATTTTTCGCCCATTCCGGTTTCAATCAAAATGCGCTCGCTATCTGTTTCGATAAACAAACAATTCGTTTGCATTCTGATTCGATTTGATTCGTCCGGCGGGCAAACTCGTTCCCAAAGAGTGCGCGGGACGATGCCGAACATCGCCCCGCCGTCCAATCTGAATTCGGTGTCGGGAATTATTTCTATCTTGAAATCGCCGAAAATCATTATTTTCGGGTTTTGGGCTGCGCAGGCGCGGGTTTGGCGACTTCGGCACCTCCGCCTTTTTGCGGCGCAGGCTGCATTCCCGGCGGCATCCCAGGCATTCCTTCGGTTTCACCTTCGGGCATTTCCGGCGCTTTAATACTTATTTGTTCGGGCGCGGGAACTTCAATCGGGTTTTTTTCGAGAATTTTGTCCAAAAATTTCTTAACTTTGTCTTGCTGGACGTTTTGCCGGACTTGCTGGTCCATTGACGCCGGCTGCGCAAACGGGTTTTGCGGGTCGCGCGCCTGCGTCATAAACAAAATGTGACGGACGTTGAAAGTGTCCGCTTCTTTGCCGTCTTTGTCTTTGGTTTTGCCTCTGCCTTCGAGCTTGATAATGTGATAGCCGTATTGCGATTCAACCAGCTTGTCGGCGATTTGCCCCGGTTCGAGATTGTTCGCCGCCAATTCAAACTGCGGGACAAATTGACCTTTTGTGACGTTTTCGTACAAACCGCCTTTATCTTTGCTGCCCGGATCGTCGGAAAATTCGGCGGCTAATTTGCCGAAATCTTCGCCCGCTTTGACGCGCGCTAAAACCTGCTCGGCTTTTTCGCGCACTTTCGCCGGATCGAATTCCGGGTGCGAGGCGACATAAGCCTCGATTTCTTCTTTCGTGGGCGTTAATTCCTTTTCGTGCCGCTTTCCGTATTCGGAAGCGAGCGTTCTGGCTTGCTGAAACTGAATTTGAAGCTGAACCGCGCGATCCCGGTCGAGTCCGTTTTCTCGCGCGAGGTCGGCGGCAATATGAGCTTTCGCCCATTGTTCGTGGATGTAAGTTCGCTGCTCGGCGCCGATGTTTGCAGCTTGCGGAGAGCGTTTGGTCAAACTTTTGAGGAATTCTTCAAACTTTTTCTCATTTTCCGGGTTTTGATAATAAGCCTCGACTTGTTCCTTGCTGATTTTTTCCGAAGCCCAGCCGAGCGGCGGTCCCGGATCGTTCGGTTTACCGGCGTCGGTTTTGAGCTTTTGGTCATAGGCGAGCGCTAAAATTTCCATTTCGGTAAGTTTTAACTGTTCGCGCATCTCCGGCTCGTCGGCGATTCCTTCAATTCGGGCTTGACGCGCGATGGCGAGAAGCGGTTTAAGCTGTTCTTCCAAAAACTCTTTGAGCGCTTCCGGGCTTCCCGCTAATTCGGAAATCGCCTGCGGCTGCGCTTTAAATTGACTTTGAACGAGCAATTCGACATCTTCGGGCGCCAATTTTGTGATCGCTCCCTCGGTCAGCCGATGAATTCGTTTTTCTTCGATGGCGTGCGCGCCGTATTGCGAATGCCAGAGCAGCAAACCGGCTGCGACCGCTAAAAATATAACTAATAAAGTAAGTGCTCTTCCGACCATTTTGTTATTAATTCTCCTCAAAAACTAAACCTGTTTCAGCTTAAGTAGCAGGACAAATAAATTCAACTCTCGTTTAGAGGCGGTCTCTGACCGCCAGCAGCTTAAACATCAAACATTGACGGTCAGAGACCGCCTCTAAACATTCGGGTTCTATTTTAGATTTTGTTCCGTTACTTATTTTTTAGATTTTTTATCACCAGCCGGAGCTTCCGTTTGCGGCGCGGTCTGCGGCGGCATCGGCGCGGGCGCTGCCGGTAATTCGACTTTTATATCTTCCGGTCGCGGCAAGCTGATTTGATTTCGCGCTACGACTTCTTCTATCCATTGGTCGCGTTTTTGCGTTTTTACGCCTTCGCGCGCTTTGTCAGCCATACCTGTCGGCGGCGCGTAAGGATTTGCGCCGCTTGCGGGTGCCGAAGTCATCAGCAAAATATGCCGCACGTTGTAAGTTTCGCCCGCTTTATTTTCGAGCTTGATAATGTGATAGCCGTATTGCGATTCGACCAGATGTTCCGCGACTTTGCCGTTTTCGAGCGCGAGGGCGGCGGCTTCAAATTCAGGAACCATTTGCCCTTTTTTGACGTTTTCGTACAATCCGCCCTTGTCTTTGCTGCCCGGGTCTTCGGAAAACTCTTTAGCGAGCTTGCCGAAATCTTCGCCCGACTTGGCGCGCTCTAAAACCTGCGCGGCTTTGTCTTTGATTTTCGACGAATCGAGTTCGGGGTGTTGCTTGACGTAATCGGCAATCTCCGTCTCGCTTGCCGTCATACTCGCGTCGGACTTTCGTGCGTATTGCTGCGCCAAAAATTGCGCCTGCTGCAAAGCGATTTGCAATTGAGTTTCGCGTTTCTGGTCAAAGCCTTCGCTGCGGGCTTTTTCCGCTCTAATGGAGATTTTCGCCCAGCTTTCGCGCGCTCTTTTCAATTCTTCTTCGGTGAAATCGGTTTTGCCCGTGCCGCCTTCTTCCGCGCCGCGCTGTTTAATCAAATCCAAAAATGTGTTGAATTTCGTTTCGTTTTCGGGATTTTGGTAGAAAGCCGTCACCTGTTCCGGCGTAATGTCGGCAAAAGGCGGCGCGCCTTTGCTGTTCTGAGTATCGTATGCAGTCGCAATGACGGTCGAAGCAATAAATTCGAGCTGCTGTTTGTTTCCGGGATCATCAGCCAAACCGTTTTTGCGCGCTTCGGCGGCGACGGCGAGCAGTTTTTTCAAATCATCGAGAAACTCTTTGATTTGTTCGGGGCTTCCGGCAATCATTTGCTGGCTTTGCGGCGGCAAAGTTTTGATGACAGCCGATACGTCGTCCGCAGTGAGATTAGTCAAAGCGGCGGCTGATTGGGTTTGCTGCTGCGCGCCCGGCGTATTAGCGTTTTTGTTGCACGCCGACGAGGCGGTAAAACTAATTGCTAAAGCGGAAATTATAAAAACGTTTTTAAGTTTGACAGATTTTTTATTCATTAAATTTAGTGTTTTTCCATCGGCTGGACTAATTCAAGCAAAACGCCGCCCGACGACGCCGGATGCACGAATGCGATCAGGCAATTGTCAGCACCGACGCGCGGTTTTTCGTCAATTAATCTCGCGCCTTGTTCTTTAAGCTGCGCTAAAGCGGCTTCGATGTCTTCGACCTCGACGGCGATATGATGAATTCCGCCGCCGCGTTTTTCCAGAAACTTGGCAATCGGCGAATCATCCGCCGTCGGTTCGAGCAATTCGATTCTGGTTTCGCCAATCGGCAGCATCGCCACGCGAACCTTTTGTTCTTCGACAATTTCGGCGTGAGTTTGTTCCAATCCGAGAGCGTCCTGCCAAAATTTCAACGCTTCGTCAATTCCTTTAGTCGCAATTCCAAGATGATTGATTTTCATATCGAACTCAAAATTTCTTCAATTGCCGAATATGGATCGCGTTCTTTATTAGCAACGGATATAGCCAAACTTTCCAGCTTTTCCTTCGCGCCATTTCTGTTTAAGGCTTTCGTCAAAAGACTTTCCCGTAATAATTCCAAAAGCCGCCAGTGCGCGATTGATTTGCGGCGCTCCAGGCTCGATTCGTTTTGTTTTTGATAATCCGCGTAAGATTCGATTGCCTGAGACAAATCTTCGATGCCTTTGTTTTCGGTTGCGATTGTCCGCACAATCGGCGGCATCCACATATCAGGTCGGTGCGCGAGATCGAGCAGGGCTTTTAATTCTTTTTCTGTGCGAATCACGCCTTCGCGGTCTGCTTTGTTAATCACGAAAACATCGCCGATTTCCATAATTCCGGCTTTGATCGCCTGAATATCGTCGCCCATTCCCGGCACTAAAACCACGACTGAAACATCTGCGGTTTTGACGATTTCCACTTCGTCCTGACCGACGCCGACCGTTTCGACAATAACTTTTTCGTAACCGGCGGCGTCGAGAATCGCCACCGCGTCAACCGTCGCCCGCGACAAACCGCCGAGATTTCCGCGCGTCGCCATCGAACGAATAAAAACGTTTTTATCGAGTCCGAGCGCCTGCATTCGGATGCGGTCTCCGAGAATCGCGCCGCCCGAAAAAGGACTCGAAGGATCAACGCAAACAATTCCGATGCGCTCGCCTTTTTCGCGGTAAAACAGCGCCAATTTATCAACGAGCGAAGATTTCCCCGCGCCGGGCGAGCCTGTAATTCCGATCACCAAAGCGCGCCCGGTTTTCGGAAACACGGCTTTCATCAAATCGGCGGCGTCTTCGGCTCCGTCTTCGACTTTGGAAATCGCTCGCGCGACGGCTCGCAAATCGCCTGCCAATATTTTTTCCAGCTTATTCTCGTCAATCATTCCGTTAGTCGTCTTTTTGAGCGGCAGCGCAAAATATGATTTTCTCATTTTTCGCCATAAAAGCAACGAGCGACGCGCTTTGTTCTCGCCGCGTCGCTCGTTATCCCGATATTTATTGAATTTTAAACCATCGGCTCATCAGCAGAAGGTCCGTACATCGAAGGCACGGGAATGTTTTTTAAACGCATATAAACCGAAAGCTGACCGCGATGGTGAATCAAATGGTTAAAACACATTCCGCGAATCGCGGCGATGCGCGGCAATTGGAAAAAAATCTGGTCGCCGCTGCGCAAAGTCCAGGGCTGCATAAAATGCTCGTCAGGGACATCTCGCAGAGCGTCGAAACAGTTT
This sequence comes from Pyrinomonadaceae bacterium, assembly GCA_036387135.1. Classification (GTDB taxonomy): domain Bacteria; phylum Acidobacteriota; class Blastocatellia; order Pyrinomonadales; family Pyrinomonadaceae; genus JALZCH01. The sequence continues at coordinate 42,415 of DASVUH010000037.1, forward strand.
GATAGCGCGTTGTCAAACATCTCAACCAGTTCTTCGGTCGTTTTCGCCGTTTTCGGAACGTAATCTCCGGCGGCAAAATCAATCTGCTCTTTTTGAATTATCGTAGCGAGCCAGCCGGTCATTTCGACGACGTGCGTGGCGAGCCTGCCGAACGACGTTGATCTTTCGTGCGGTTTCCAATCAAATTCGCTTGCTGGCAAGCGTTCCAACATTTTACGGGTGGTTGCGGCTTCCTGTTTTAACTCCGCCGCGAGAACTTCGCTCAAACTCATAATTTTTGCTCCTGTATAAAAGAATGGAAAATTAATATACAAGATGCTTTTTGCGGCGGCAAATCAGAATATAAATTGAAACTAATATTTTATATTGCATCGTTTTCATTCAGCCCGATTGTCTTAAAGATGCTTTTTCAAACCCAAAAAATAAAACAGCAAAAACATCGGCAGAATTCGTCAGGAAAAGTGAGCGCGAAAGTAAGCTCAATATTTAAACGACTTAAAACTATTTTTCAAACTCTTTCGGCAATTTGGCATACGCATTGCATTTCCGCTTGCCATAACGAACAGAGAAATTGAATTTAAATAAACAGGAGAAGAGATGCGAACGAACAAACTTCACGGATTTAATTTTTTGTTGGCGATTATGGCAACGGTTCTTTCATTTTCCGGTTTTGCAGCCGCAAACACAGTTTCAAAAGCTAATTCTGCGCGGTCAAGCAAAATCGCTCTCGAAGCGTTATCGAACAAAATAAAAACGGATACGGGCATCAGCGATGTCAGTGTGAAATTTGAAAAAGTGAATCAGTACAGCATTTCAAAATCAACAATCGGTGTTAAAGGCAGCGCCAAATATTTCATTAACTCGGAGTTTGTCACTCCTCTGACGTTTGATGTCAAAGTGAATACGGCGGATTTTAGCGTTGTAAACGTCAATTATGATTTTGAAGACGCCGACGACACACTTGCAGTCGGGTCGCCGGTTGAGGAAAACATAACTCAGAAATTATTAAAACAAATCAAAAATCAACATAAAACGGCAAACGTCGTAATTTCGATTGATAATTTAGAAACGCTGGAAAATCAATTAAAAGGAACCGGCGAAGTCAGAATCGGCGATTTCGAGTGGCGCAGAATCGAATTTGACGCCTCGCTCAATAAAAAAGGTGTCGGAACAGTTAAATATAAAATTCAGGAATAAGTTGAGTTTGAGAGAAAAAGAAAAGCGGCGAACTTAAAAAGTTCGCCGCTTTTCTTTTTTTTAAGCCTTCAAAAGCTGTTTGGCGATAACAATTCGTTGAATCTCGCTCGTGCCTTCGCCGATGGTGCAGAGCTTTGAATCGCGCCAGTATTTTTCCGCCGGATAATCTTTCGTGTAACCGTAACCGCCGTGAATTTGAACGCTTTCTTCCGAAACTCTAACCGCGACTTCCGAAGCATAAAGTTTCGCCATCGCCGATTGTTTCGTCGTTTTCTTTCCGGCGTCTTTGAGAGCAGCCGCTTGTTGAGTCAATAAACGTGCGGCTTCGATTTGCGTCGCCATATCCGCCAATTTAAATTGAATCGCCTGAAACTCGGCAATCGGTTTGCCGAATTGCTGACGCTCTTTGGCGTAACGCACTGCGGCTTCGTAAGCGCCCTGCGCGATTCCGACCGAGAGCGCGGCAATTGAAATGCGCCCGCCGTCGAGAATCTGCATTGCTTGCAGAAAGCCTTCGCCTTCGTTGCCGAGTCGCTGCGCGTCGTCAATGTAACAATCTTCAAACACAACCGAAGCGGTTTCAGAAGCGCGCATTCCCAATTTATTTTCTTTTTTGGCTGGCGCAAAACCTTTCATTCCCTTTTCAAACACAAATGCGGTAATTCCCTTGTTGCCTTTCTCTTTATCTGTGACGGCAACCGCGACGCAGGTGTCGCCGCTGATGGCGTGAGTGATGAAATTTTTCGAGCCGTTGACAATCCAGCCGCCGTTTTGCCGAACAGCCGTCGTGCGTGTCCCCGACGCATCCGAACCCGCGCCCGCTTCGGTCAAGCCCCACGCGCCGAGATGTTTTCCGGTCGCCAGCGGCTCGACGTATTTGCGTTTTTGCTCTTCCGAGCCGTACTGAAAAATGTGATTCGTACACAAAGAATTATGCGCCGCCACCGATAAACCGATTGAGCCGTCAACGCGCCCCAATTCCTCGATAATCGTCGCGTATTCGACATAACCCAAACCCGAACCGCCGTATTCTTCGGGAAAGATAATTCCCAAAAGCCCCAGTTCGGCAAGCTGCGGAAAGATTTCGAGCGGCAAATGCTGAGCCTCGTCCCATTCCATCACATTCGGCTTCAACTCGCTTTCGGCAAACTCGCGCACGCTC
>DASVUH010000038.1:0-96896 GCA_036387135.1 Pyrinomonadaceae bacterium
TTAGTAACGGAACTTTTAGACGAAAGCAATCAGATTGTAGCAATAGTAGTTTCATCAATTAATACGGCTAGGAATCGAAAGAAATGAGAGAAAAATCCGCAATCCGCAATCCGCAATCCGCAATCAAAGACTTGTTCGGCGTTTCAACATCGCCGTCGGAAGGCAGACGGCGGTGGCAGGCGGAGCAGCGCCGGAAAAACATTTTGCGCTTTTCTTTGCTCGCTTTGCTCGTGCTGACAATAGCGGGCGCGGGCGCGACTTTTTTTATCAAACAAACGGCGGTCGAAGCCGAAACGCCGCTCGAATTTGCCGGAAAAATTATTAACGTTCGTCGGGGCGGAAATTTTCAAACCGCTTTGAATCAAGCGCGTCCGGGCGACACAATCGTTCTCGAAGCGGGCGCGGAATTCGTCGGCTCATTTGAATTGCCGAACAAAGAAGGCGAAGGCGTGGTCACGATTCAATCTTCGCGCGCGGCGGAATTGCCGGAAAATGTTCGCGTCAAATCCGAACAAGCTGCGCTGATGCCGAAAATTCTGTCGCCGGGCAAAGGAGTTCCGGCGATTACGACCGCGCCGCGTGCGCATCATTATCGCTTTGTCGGCGTCGAGTTTTCGTCAAAAGGCGATTACGTTTATAACCTCCTTGATCTCGGCTCGGACGGTTACAAAAAACTCGAAGAGTTTCCGCATCATTTCGAGTTTGACCGGGTGTATGTTCACGTTGACGCCTTGAATAAAGCGCGGCGCGGTTTTGCTTTGAATAACTCGGACACGGTAATCAAAAATTCTTACGTCGCCGGATTTGCCGGAGAGCAGGACGAAACACAGGCGATTGCGAGCTGGAACGGCGTCGGGCGCTTTAAAATCATCAATAATCATATCGAAGCGGGCGGCGAGAACGTACTGTTCGGCGGCGGCGATCCGAGCATTAAGGATTTAGTGCCGACCGATATTGAGCTTCGCAATAATTTGATCACCAAACCTCAGGAGTGGCGCGGGCGGGCGACGATGAAATACACGCTCGAAATTAAAAATGCGCGCAAAGTCCAGATTGTCGGTAACATCATCGAAAATTGTTTCGACTGCATCGCTGTCGGTTTGACCGTCAGAAATCAAAACGGAACAGCGCCGTGGAGCACGATTGAGGACATTGAAATCCGCGACAACATCATCCGGCGGGCGAGCGCGGCGATAAATTTACTCGGCACGGACGACAATTTTAAAAGCCAGCGAATGAAGCGCGTGAGAGTCGTCAATAATTTGATTACGGATATTGATTCGGTCAAATGGGGCAACAATTCGGGCGGCGGTTACTTTGTTCAATTAGCCGGGACGGAAGACGTAGAAATCGCGCATAACACGGTTTTTAACGACGGAAATATGATTACGGCGCACGGCGAGCCGAACGCCCGATTCGTTTTCCGCTACAACATTCTCCCGCACAACGATTACGGTTTGTTCGGCAACGAAGGCGGCGTCAGCCTTTCGATGCTTGGAAAACATCTGCCCGGAAGCACGTTTATCAATAACGTCATTATCAATAATCGCGGAGTTGCGGCTGATTCGATGTTGATTCCGCCGCGGAATTTTCCGGCGATGACTTTTCCCGATGTCGGTTTTACAAATTTTCGTGGCGGCGATTACAGCTTGAAAACGGGAAGTCGCTATAAAGGAAAAGCCGAAAACAACAAAGATTACGGCTGCGATTTCGCCCAATTAAACAAAACAATCGCCGGAGTGGAAACTTCGGCGCAGCTTGCGGTAAATAAATAAAATGGTTTCCGAAATTAAAAATACAGCGCCGGCAAAATCCCCTGCGCCGCCTGTTTCAGGCGTCGGCGCAAACGCCTGTCTCGCCGTTTCCAGACTCTTTCTGACAGGTTCTCTAAAGCGTTTCGGTTTTCGCAAAGCTGAAATTACGCGATTTGACACGATGGAAAACTGGGTTGCCGACCGCGTCGAGCAAATCGAAGAATATGTGCAGCTTTTTAAACCTTTTTCTTCATTTGAAGGAAAAACCGTTTTGGATTTGGGCTGCAACAAAGGCTATCTGCTCAACAGCTTTTTGCAAAAAGAAAATTTTACGGCTGTTGGCGCTGATATTAACGCCGAAGCTCTGGAAATCGGTAGAGAGACATTCGGCGATAAAATTAAATTTGTTCAGTCAACGCCGGATTCGATTCCTTTGCCCGACGCCAGCGTTGACGTGATTTACACGATTGATACGGTCGAGCATTTGAGCAAACCGTCTGAGCTTTTTGCCGAATGTCATCGGATTTTGCGCCCCGGCGGTTTGTTTTTCATTCATTTTCAAGCCTTTTACGGACCTTACGGCTCGCATCTCGAAGACATTATCCCGTTTCCGTGGGCAAACGCCGTTTTTTCGATGGAGACGCTGCTCGAAGTCGCCGCGCATCTTTACGAATCGCCCGATTATCAAGTCGCCTGTTATTATTTGGACGAAAAAACCGGCGAGCGCAAACCGAATCCGTATCTGGACAAAGCGAAATGGCGCGAATTTTTAAATCACATCACAATTCGCCATTTCAGAAGCATCATCAAAAAAACGCCTTTCCAAGTTTTGCAGCTTGAAAACATCGGTTTCGGCGGAAAAACATTCCGATTTGGGCGTTATTTAGGAAAGCTCTCGCAAATTCCGCTCGCTGAAGAATATTTTACAAAAGCGACTTTCTGCGTTTTGAAAAAATAGTCCTGGAAACAAAAAGTCTTGGGTGAAAAAGAAAAACAACTTCACTGGCAGAAAATTCTTTTCTGTTTGTTCGCAATCGGTTTATATGCCGGTTTGCGAGTATGGAATTTTGCCGGAAATGATTTGTGGTCTGACGAAGTGTTCAGCGTTTTTACCGCGCGTCTCGATTGGACGGCGATGTTTGCCGCGTTAATCAAAGACGCCGTGCATCCGCCGCTGTTTTACATTTTGCTCAAAAGCTGGATTTTATTAGGCGGCGAGTCGGTCGCCTGGCTGCGATTGTTTCCGGTTATCGTCTCGATTCTGACGCTTTTGCCGCTTTATCTTCTTTGCCGCCAGCTAAATTTGACGCTTTTTGAATCAAGCATTGCGGTTGTTTTAATCGCAGTGAACGGTTTTTTTCTCGACTATGCATTCGATTTGCGGATGTACGGGCTGGTTCAGCTTCTGACGCTTTCGTCGCTGTGGTTATTTGCTGAATTTAATCGTTCGAGCGCAAAGTCCCAAAACACTTTAATTGCTTTATCCGCCGTTAATTCTCTTCTGGTTTTTACGCATTATTTCGGCTGGTTAATAATTTCTCTGGAATGCTTTTATTTAATCGCCCGGCGAAGAAACAGGCTGAAAGAGTTTTTGTTCGGCGTTTTGCCGATTGTTTTATTATTTCTTCCGTGGGCGTTGACAGTAGTTCGGGCAATTGGTCAAAGAGAAAATTTTGAAAACCTCGACTGGCTGACGCGCCCCGGTTTTCGTGAATTGATTTGGTTTTACGCAACTTTAAACGGAATCGGCGCGGCGCATACCACTTTAATCGGGATGTGCGTTTTCGGATTGCCGATTTTGATTTGGAGCTGGCGCGTGCAGCGGCAAGCAGATTTGAAAGAGACTTGGAGCTTTTTATTTTTCTTCGCTTTCGCGCCGGTTTTGCTCGTTTTTCTGCTCAGTAATCTGCTCCCGAAATCAATCTGGGAAGAGCGTTATTTGATAATTTCCGCCGCGCCTTATCTGCTTCTCGCGGTAAAAAGCGCGTCCGAATTGCCGATGCCGAGATACAGTCGGATTTTTCCCGCTTTTATTCTGATTTGGGCTTTGACGACCGCCGTTTATCAGTTTTCATCGGAAACCGGAAAGATAAAATGGAGCGAAGTTGTCCAAACGATTGAGCAGGGAAATCAAGCTCCGAATAAAATCTATGTGTTTGAATCGTTTGTTGATTTACCGCTTCGATTCTATTTGAACAGGGCGGACAAATTTCAAGTCGAAGTCGTTCGTAATACCGATCAAATCAAGGAAAAAAGTTTCCAATTAGTTGTTCGCGGCAGCGCTTGGCAAGAAACAAAATCGCCGCCGGAGATTTTGAAAGACAAAGGCTGTCGGATAAATCTCGAAAAAGATTTTTTTGCTCCGCGCGAAAAAGTAACTCTTTTTCAGGTTGATGGTTGTTCTCTCAGAGATTATGCGATTCAAGAGTAAAACGAGAATCAAATAATTATGAAACCGCTTTCTTTGACAATTTATTAAGTACATAATGAATAAAGTGATGCTGCCGGGTGAAAATAAAGAATTAAGAAAATGGGAGCGCGTCGAGATCGAGCGCAGCAATGCGGAGGCGCAGCATCAGGACTTCGCCGATTTAAAAGCAGATGAAAGGCAGATTGCGCGTTATCTCGATCCGCCCGCCGATACGGCTTATTATCTCGAATACGCTTATCATCTGCTCGGCGACGTGCGCGGACGACGGGTTTTGGATTTCGGCTGCGGCAACGGCGAGAATACGATTTTGCTGGCGCGACACGGAGCGGATGTTTTTTCGATGGATATTTCGACCGAATCAATAAAGGTCGCCAGAAAGCGTCTCGAAGTTAACAATTTAAACGACGCCGTTCGATTTTTCACCGGCTCTGCGCACGACATTCCGTTGGCGGACGAATCGGTTGACGTGGTTTTCGGAATGGCGATTTTGCATCATTTGGATTTGCCGCTCGCGGCAAAAGAAGTTTTCCGGGTTTTGAAAAAAGGCGGGCGGGCGATTTTTCAAGAGCCGGTTAGAAATTCAAAATTAGTGTGGTTCGTGAGAAATTTGATTCCGTACGAACAACCGGATTTATCGCCTTACGAAAGACCGCTGACAGATGATGAGTTAAAAACTTTTGCCCAGGATTTTTCCGGTTACAAATCGCGCGCTTTCGCTTTGCCGTATTTGAATTTGACCGAGCTTTTTACCGACAACGAAAAATTCCTGCGCCCGCTCAGACAATTTGACCGAAAAGTTTTGCAGGCAATCAAACCGCTGGATTATTACGCTTCGATTCGGATTGTCGAAATGACCAAATAAATCAAGCGTTTTCTTCAATTCTGTGCATCAGTTCGACAAAACGCTCATCGCCGCGCAAGCTGTCCCAGTTGCGGTCGCGGTCGAACCACTCGTGATTTTCGTTGCCTAAATTGATCGCCTGTTCGAGCCAGCGAAACGCTTCGTCTTTTTCGCCTAAAAGCGCATAAGTCGAAGCCGTCCAATAAGCCATATCGAAATCGGCTTCAGCCATTTGCAGAGCGCGCGGAGTTAATTGTTCGCGCGCTTCGTCCCGTTCGCCCTGCGAGGCGAGCAAAATCCCTAAAATCGGGCGCATTCCTTCTAGATGCGGATTTTTCCCCAAAACATCGCGCATCTGCGCAATCGCCTGCTGAACTTCGCCGTGATAAAACAAAATCCGGGCGCGGAAAATCTTAATCAGCGGATGTTCCGGCTCGATTTGTTCGGCGCGGTCTAATTCGGTGAGCGCGCGCTCGTTGTCGCCCATGTAAGCGTAAATGCGGGCGCGGTTGTAACCCGCAACGACTTTCGCCGCCGGGTCTAATTTTTCCAGCTTATCCCAACTGCGAATCGCTTTTTCGTATTCGCCGTCGAGCCGGTGCAAAACCGCCTTTGCAAAATAAAGCGGCGCTTCGTTGGGGAATTGCGCTTGCAGACGTTGAAGCTCGGCGCGCGCTTTCTTTTTCTCGCCGCGCGAGAGATAAATAAACGCCATCAAAACGCGCGCTTCGACGACATCCGGGTTAAGCTGAATCGCGTGTGAAAAAGCGGCTTCGGCGCGGTCGAAATCCTTATGATCGCCCATTCCTTTAAAAACCCGGTTGGCATAAGCCGCTCCGAGACCGGAATGCGCGTTGGCAAATTTTGAATCGAGTTCAATCGCGCGCTTGAAATTTTCAATCGCGGCTTCGCAATCGGCGAGGGCGAGAGTTTGAAAGACGAAACGCCCGAAATTGTCGCGCCCGCGCAGATATTCTTCATAGGCGGCGGCGTTTTCGGTCGGTCGGCGACCGAGTTTTTCCTGCTCGTTCGTCGTCAGTTCGAGCTGCAAGCCTTTCAAAATGCGCTCGGCGATAATGTCCTGAACGCCGAAAATGTCGCTCGCGTCCGAATCAATGCGGTCGCTCCAGAGAATTTCGCCGGATTCAACGTTGAGAAGCTGTGCGGTGACGCGCATTCGGTCGCCTTGTTTTAAAAACCCGGCGCTCAAAACCGCTTCAACTTGCATTTCCCGCCCGGCTTCGCGCGGATCAACGTCTTTGCCCTGATATTTGGCGATAACGGACGACGGGCGAACGACTAGCGAGCGCAATTGCGCCAGCTCGGTCGTCACGGCATCCGCCAGAGAAAATTCGTAAAACTGCGATGCGCCGTCGCCGTTCAAATTTTTAAACGGCAAAATGGCGATTGTTTTCTTGTCGCGGTCACCGAGGCTGGTAATCGTAAAATCCGACGAGCTGTCGCGCCGCGAGGGGAATTGACTTTGATTCACGCTCGTCTGCGGCGTAAAAGTTTCGGGCGATTTTGATTTTGTGCTGTTGCCGCGTTTAATCCAATTCCAGGCGCGGAAAAGCGGATTGGTATTTTCGCCGGGCGCGTGGCGCGGGCGAAACATTTCGCCGGTCATTGCCGCATAGCCCGTGATTTCCTGTAGAATTCCGCGCAAATCGTCGCGCAAATCAACGATTTTTTGATAACGGTCGCGCGGATTTTTCGCCAGAGCTTTGTCCAAAATCTGCTGAATTCGCGGCGGCACAGCATCTTTTCGCATATCCGCAATCGGCACAGGTTCGTTGTGCATTACCGCGTAACGGACTTCGACGACGGTTTTGCCTTGAAAAGCCCAGATTCCGGCGAGCATTTCGTAAAGCAAAACGCCGGTCGAGAAAATATCCGCGCGATGATCAACTTTTTCGCCGCGCGCCTGTTCGGGCGCGGCGTAAGTGGCAGTTCCGTAAGGCACTCCGACCTCGGTTAAATCCGAGCGGTCAACTCCGTGCGGCGTGGGTTCTTCTTCGACTAATTTCGCCAGACCGAAATCCAGAATCTTGGCTTGTCCCTGCGGCGTGACGATTACGTTTCCCGCCTTGATGTCGCGGTGAATAATTCCGCGCGAATGCGCGTAAGCCAAACCGTCGCTAACCTGAATCGCAATCGAAAGCGCGCTTTTAAGGTCGAGCGGTTTACCGTCAACAAGATGGCGCACGGTTTTGCCTTCGATGTACTGCATTGCGATGTAATGCATATCTTCGAAGTGACCGATGTCGTAAATTGTGCAAATATTCGGGTGGTCGAGCTGCGAGGCGAGCTGCGCTTCGCGCTCAAAGCGTTTGAGATTAGCGGTTTTCGCCGTTAATTCGGGCGGGAGAACTTTGATGACGACGGCGCGCCCCAGACGGGTGTCAACCGCTTTATAAACCGTCCCTTGTCCGCCTGCGCCGATTTTCTCCGTGATGCGATAATGATGAAGCTCCGTGCCAATCATACGCCAATTAGATATGCGATTTCAGATTTTAGATTGCCGCGCCAAAAACGATAATTGTAGCCCAAATAAGCAAAGCCGACAAACTGTCGGCTAATCGTCGCTGACCGTTCAGCCGCGCGGCGGGTCGCCCCAGCCCGATTGCACGAATTTTCCGTTTTCAACTATGCACGGAACGGTCGGGTCGCCGCCCGAAAAGCCGAACATCTCTTTGCGCCGCGCCCGGTCGTTTTCCGCGTCATACTCGACAAACGAAATGTTGTTCTCGTTGTAATAATCGCGGGCGCGCTGGCAATACGGGCAGCCCGGTTTGATGTACATCACTAAAGACATTTTTCTCACGACTCCTTAACGAAAAGTTTAACAGCAAAAAAAACTTTGTGAAAATATTTTCGTGCTAGAATCGCTCGCGTGACGACCGAACCGGACATCTTCGAGCCTTACGAAAAACTAATTTCCATCGAAATCTGCGGCGAAATCCGGCAAGTGCCGGAGAATAATACGCTGCTCCGCTGTTTTCAGTTTCTCGCTCTCGAATCAATTTCAATTGGCGAATTCTGCTGGAACGGAACTTGTACGAACTGCCAGGTCTGGCTCGATAACGGAAACGAGGAAAAACCCGTTCTTGCCTGCCGCGCAAAGGTTCAAGAAAATATGAAAATTATAAAGATAAGCGATGAAATTAAGTTAACGGAGAACGGAGAACCGAAAACGGAGAACCGAATATAAAACAATCTTCCGCTATTCTCCATTCTCAGTTCTCCATTCTCAATTCATTAATATTTAGGGACGCTCGGATCAACTTCGTCCGACCAGGCGGTAATGCCGCCTTTGAGATTGTAGAGTTCTCCTTCGTATCCGGCTTGTTTTAAGGCTTCGATTGCGCGGCTGCTTCTGCCGCCGCCGTGACAATGCAACACAGCCGGGCGCGACGAATCAAGCTCGTTCATGCGTTTAAGCATTTCTCCGCTCGGAATCAATTTGCTGTCCGGGATTTTGGCGAAATCGCGCTCGTTCTGTTCGCGCACGTCAATAATCTGCACTTCTCCGCCCGCGTCCATTTTTTGTTTCAATTCGGTTGCCGTAATTTCCTGCATTTACTTTCTCCTGAGTTTGGTTTATAAAGACAGTGACTTGGAATCTTACAAGCCGCTCACGTCCTTTTTCAAACCTGCGAAATTTTTTTTACCTTCCTTGTTAGATTCTGCACGGCTCGCGGCTTTTAGTCAGCGTGGGAACAATGCTTTTGAAACATTCAGAATCGGAAGAAAGCTCTCAAGAGGAAATCATTCGTCGTGAAAATTTGCTCCGCGAAGCTTTTGATCAGCATAAACGAAAGCTGATGATAGCGATTTTAGCTTTTACGCAAAATCGCGCTGAAGCTGAAGATGTTTTTCAGGAAACTTTTCTGCAAGCTATTAGGCGAGCCGAACGCTATAATCCGGCGAATTCGGCATTGCCGTGGCTCAAAAAAGTCGCCTTTAACATTGCGCGCCACGGTTGGCGCAAGCAATCAACCGAACGAAAATACATTTTGCCCGCCGCCGAAGCTGCGAAAGAACAAAAAATTTCGCTTGACGATGATTTCTCCGAAGCTGCGCTATTTGATTTATTAAGCAAAAGTCTGATAAACGCTGGCGAAGCTGCAACGGAGCGCGCCGAGTTCGTCGTCGCGGTTTTAACCAATGAAGAACGCGAAATCTTGGAAATGCGTTTTGTTGACAAACTAAGCGGCGAAGAAGTCGCCGCGCGTTTTGGTATTAGCCGCGAACTGCTCGATATGCGCGTTTATCGAGCCAAAAACAAACTGCGAAAAGTCTTGAATCTCGACGCGAAGAAGTAAGAAAAAATGGAAAATCCGAATCACAACGAAGAAGTTAGAAGGCACCAGCGTTTGTTGGAACTATACGTTGAAGGCTTGGACGAACGTAACGATTCGAAAATCGCTTTCGTCCTGGAAGCCGCGCTTAACGACGCGGAATTGGATTACAGGCTCGATGAAATCAATATGGCGTTTGTCGAAGAAATCGGACTTTCAGATTTAGGCGAGCTTCCGAATATAGTGCGCGAACAGATTCGGGAAAGCTTTCCGAGCACGTTCGAGCAGGATCAGTCTTTCAAGCCTTTAACGGTCGGCGATGTCGCCAAGCAGTTGGAAATTAGTCGGACGGTTCCGTCGGGCGATGAAGCGGTTAATCGGCAGTTGCTTGATGATCAAACCGCGCTTCCGAAAAAGATGAGCCTGAATGAGATCAAACGGCTGGCAAATGAATTGAAAATCAGCGCGAGCAATTACTTTTGGCGGCGATTTCATGGGGCAGCAATGGCTCTGCGCGCCGAGCGGAGCCAGGAAATGGCGCTTTTTGCAACCAGACAGAAACGTCTCAAAAAACAACACAAAGAGGCAGAAGAAAGCGATGAACGAAGAAAAGAAACAAGAGATTAATTGCGCCGCTCGCGCTGCATTTGCCGAAGCCGGTTTTGATTATGATTTATGGCAGCCGGAAATCGTGCCATTGTTTGAAATCATTAGCCAACGCTCGCTTTTGGTCACGGAACTTGCCAATACTCAAAAACTGACTTCGCGCGCTGCGCTTGCCGCTGTCGGGCAAAAGCAAACGCATCTTCTCGCCGAAGACGAAAAGCTTTCGGGCTTTCTTTACGCGGCTCAGTATGAAGATGAACTCGATGGCTGGATTTTTACCGAAAAAAGCGAGCCGACTGTTCGCCGCAGATTTAGCGCCGCGCATGAATTTGGGCATTACGTGCTGCATTTTCTGCCTGAACTCGCCGAATCGAATCCCACCGAGATTTTGGTGCTAACCGAAGGTTTATCGTTTTCTACCAACGAAACCGATGTGATTCATTCCACGATACATATTGCCGAAGACGCCGAAAAAGCCCGACAAATCGGCGGCGCTAGGAAATTTGAAATGGAATTGGAAGCAAATCAATTTGCCGCCGAAATTTTGATGCCGCGCGACGCATGTTTGAACGCGGCGGAGATTTACAGCAGGAAATTGGGCAATAAGGCTTTAGTAACTCGGCGTTTGGCGACCGAATTTTTCGTCAGCTTCGAGGCAATGCGCCATCGGCTTACGGATTTGAGTTTTTATCAAACAACCGTTGCAGTTTAAGGAAAACACATGTCAGGACTTAAATTTCTGAAAGATTACGAGGGGCGAAGAGTTGAGCGCGAATTTTTCTGGAACTCGCTCGAAAATCAAACCGCTGAGGACGCGGAAGACGGCGAGGAAACCGAAGAAGAAACGCGCGTCGAGCGCGGTATTGAAATGCTCGAAGACGAATGGCAGGCGATCAGTCCGCAGCTTCCTGCTGCATGGCGAGCGCGCGATTGGGCGGCGCGTCCCGTTCGATTTGTGGACGGCAAAGACGAGGGGCAAACGGTCGCCTGGCTCAAAAATCCTCTCGGCTGTCCGACGGCTATTCGTCTGGCGGAAATCGGCGGCGTTGTGATGTCCGTCAGAAATGGAGAGTTGCGCCGCGAGTTTGCTATGCAGGAGCGCGTTGTCGCAATGGATACGAGCGGTTTTCCTTGGGAAGAAGTTGAAAATTTCGCCGTCGGCTTGCAGGAGTTTAATTTGCGCCTGTTGGCGGCTACGCCGATTCCTGTTGATTTGCCGCTCGGTTTCGAGCGCGTTGAGCGTATTCGCCGACAAGCGCAGCGGCGAACCGGGCAGGAAATGAGCGTTTTGGAAGAATTCGTTTTGGCGCAAGACAATTCGATTCCGACTATTGTTGACGGAAATCTGAAACAGCACGAAGGCGGATTTGACGCGGATGCGTCGCCCGTTTTCGGTCTGGTCAAAACTCACCGCCGCACTTATCTGCACGAACTCGGTCACGAAGTTTTGTTCGGTTTGAAAGAAGGTGAGCGCACGCCCGCTTTTAGTTTCGATTACGACACATCGCGGCAGGGAAACCGCAGCCGTCTGCCAATCGTAGCTTGGTATGTACGCTTGTGCGGAGGCGATTTAATGCCGACTTACGGGCTTGTCCGCGTCGAAGCCTCGCAAATCTGGTTTGAAAATCAAGGTTATCTAAATGCAGCGGGCGATGTGAACGGAACGGGAAAAGAATTTATCAACCAACTAACGCGAACGATTTATGAATATCGCTGTCGGCGCGGCAATTACCTACGGGCGGCGATCTCGATTGAGCCGATTGTCAGAGCCGAAGAATCGCTCGGCGCGCTCTTTTGCCCCGCGAATCAATTAAAAAGCGGATTTTATCGAATGACGGGTTTGTAAACCAGATTGTGAAAAGGAGAAAAAGAAAATGCTTGATGACGTAAAAAATCAGCAAAACACCGCAGAACCGAAATCCGATGCGGTTGAAAAAACGGGCGCATCGTCGACCGAGCTGGTTGGGCGTGTTGCCGCGCCGTTTGGACTAGAGGCGACTTCAAAAGATTTTCATTTTTGGGTCAAACGCGGACAGCTAATCGAGGAAAATCAGTTTGTTTTCACCGAAAGCGAAGTCGGCGGCGAGCGCGTTAAATTTTACGGCGTGATTGATTTGCTCAAGCGCGGCAGCCGCAAACCGACGATGAGCGAGGAATTCGACACATTCGACGGAGATGTTAATTTCGAGCCGGCTTTTAAATCCGAAGGCATTACATCGGCGCGCGTCCAAATTCTCGCTACCGCGCCGGAATTCGATTTGCCTCCGATGGAACAAAGCCCAGTCAGCCTTGGCGGCGCGAATGAGGCAGCCGTAGCTTATGGTTTTGACGATCCCAAAAAACCGTGGATGCCAATCGGTCTGCTCAAAAACGGTGCGGGTTTCGCCGGTCGCGGGATGATTGATCTCGATTATCTTTTGGGCGAGAACGGCGGTCATTTAAATGTTAACGGCATTGCGGGCGTTGGAACCAAAACGACATTTCTGCTGACAATTCTAAAATTGCTTCAGCGCGAAGCCGAAAAATCGTTGAAAACGAATAAACCGTTTTTCGTCGTTCCGATTATTTTAAACGTTAAGGGCGAAGATTTAATGTGGCTTGACAAATGGAACAACCGTTTTTCAGAAAAAGACGCGGCTGAGTGGCGGCAGCTTGATGTCGAATCTCAGCCATTTGCAAAAACAACGTTCTATGCGCCGCAGGGCAAACCGGTTGACGGCTGTTCGACGACCGAATATTCGTGGTCGTTTCACGATGTTTTAAAAGAAAATTTGCTGCTTTTCATCTTTTCCGACGAAGACGAGCTAAACGCCAATATGGAAAGTCTGGTGCGCGAATTGGCGGCGCGTTTTACCAAAGAAACCAAAGACGGAACGGTTGTAGATACGGACGCGCCGAAAACCTGGAACGATTTTCTCGCGTGGATGGGCAATGACACAAACATCATCAAGCAGTATAGCGGAAGCTGGTGGGCGGTTTATCGTCGTTTGTTTCGCGTTTTGGAAGCCGGAAAAGACGTTTTCGTCCGCGACGAAATAAACGGCAAACCGCTCAAAGTGACGAAAACCACAACTTCGCCGCCGCAAGTTGTTGACATCAACACGCTGCCGCAATCATTGCAACGGTTCGTTGTCGGCTCAATTTTAAATCAGGTCGTAGAAGCCCGAAAATCCGCCAAAGCCGTTCGCGGCTTGCGCTATCTGATTATGCTTGACGAGCTAAACCGTTTTGCGCCGAAAGGATCGCGCGACGAGATCACCCGACTGCTCGAAAAAGTCGCCAGCGAAATGCGCTCGCAGGGCGTGATTTTGCTCGGCGCGCAGCAAATGGCGTCGCAGGTTTCGACCAAAGTTATCGAAATGTCGTCAATTCGCGTTCTCGGACGAACCGGCTCGGCGGAACTGACCGACAAGGTTTGGTCGGGATTTGAGCAAACTGCGCGCGAAAAAGCCAAAAAGCTGCAAGCTTCGGAAAAACTGGTGATGCAGCCGACTTTTCGCCAGCCGATGCTGATAAAAATGCCGATGAATCCCTGGGCTGACAAACGCGACAACATTCTTTACAACCGCGATGAAAAAGAGTTGGAGAAAGGCATATGAAAATCATTCACACATCCGATTGGCATTTGGGCGCAAGCTGGAACGGAATCGAGCGCACGGAAGAGCTTTTCGCGCAGGTTGATTGCGTTTTCAAAACCGTAAAAGAGCAAAAAGCCGACGTTTTGCTTGTTGCCGGAGACGTTTTTGATTGCAAAAGAAAAGAACGCGACGAGATCAGCAAGCGGCTCGCTCGAAAAATCAAAGCTTTAACCGAAACGGGGTGTCATGCCGTTTTGATTCCCGGAAATCACGACGACCGCGAGCATTTTGCGATGATGAAAACTTTCCTCGAATTGGAGAGCGGCAAATCCGAGCGCATTCACATCGTTGAAGGCTACGAAAAATTCGAGATTGAAGGCGTTCAATTCATTTGTCTGCCGTATCCTGACCCGGAAAGATTGGAAGAATTCGGCAAGTTTCGCTCTGCCGAAAAAATCGGAAAAGCCGAGCGCAATAAAAGCTTGAGCGATGATTTGGCTGAGTTTGTGGGCTCGGTCGCTGAAAAAATTGATCCTTCCAAGCCCGCCATTTTCGTCACGCATCTGCAAATTATCGGCGTGAAATACGACGGCTCGCCCAGAGAGGCAAGCTACAACGAAGACATTTCGCTCTCCTCGATTTGTCTGCCGCGAAACATTGCCTACATCGCGCTCGGACATATTCACAAATGCCAGCAAATCGAACAATCCGCTGTGCCGTGCTGGTATAGCGGAAGTTTCGACCGGATGGATTTGGGCGAAAGAGAAGGCGACAAATTTGTTTTGCTGGTTGAAATTGACGAGCAGACGAAACAGGCGACGGTCGAAAAAATTGCGATTGACTGCAATCGTTTTGACGACATTACGGTTTCGTCGGAAGAACTCGAAGAATTTGCCGCAAAATACGAAAACCGCGAGAAAACTTACGGCAATCTGAATTTGAGATACACGGCGGACGACGACACGGTTTGGCTGACGCGGCGAGCGCAGGAGCTTTTTCCGCGTTTTCGCCGCAATCTTTTGCGCGAAGACGCGCCGTTCGTTGAGGTTGTCGAGTTTGAAAATCCTTATGACCCGAAAGAAACCGTGCGCCAATTTCTGGAAAAGCAATTTGGAGATGACAAAGATTTGGCGGAACTTATTGCGCGGGCGAATGAATTGATTGCGGAGGTGGAAAAAAATGCTTTTGAAAAAAATTAGAACGAAAGGCTTTCTCGGACATTTGACCGGCGAGGCGGAAAACGATTTTGTCGAACTCGATTTCGCCGACAAAAATCTGTGGCTCATTCAAGGGGTAAACGGTGCGGGCAAAAGCACTCTGTTTGACGCAATCACGTTAGCATTTTTCAAACAGCATCGTGGCGGCAAACAAAATTTAGAAAAGTTAATTCATGATAAAGCGGATCAAGCAGAAGTTTTTGTTGAATTTGAGCTTTATGGCAACAATTATCGCGGCGCAGTTAATATACCAAAAGACTCTTCACCCAAACAGCTTATACAATTTTGGAATGGAATAAGCTGGGAAACTAAGGCACAAACAGAAAAAGAGGTAAAAGATTGGGTAACGAGAAACCTGAAGATTTCATATGAAACTTTTGTTTCTTCCATTTTGTTGCAACAAGGTAGAGCAGATAAATTTATCACAGAAGGACCAACTTCGCGTCGCAAAATTTTCCTCGAACTTTTGCAACTTGAAATTTATACAAAACTAACCAAAAAAGCTAAAGAGCGACAAGATAAAGTCAAAGAAGATTTGGAGAAAATTAAGCAAAGTCTTGTAAATTTGGAAAATCCGACGGCGAAGGAAATCAAAAATCAGGAAGATCAAGTTAAGCAGCTTTCTAAAGAGTTGGAAAGCCTTGAAAAGGGAAAATCAGTCAAGCAAAAGGAATTTGATGATGCAAAGCGAGTGCAAAAATTAAAGCAAGAAATTGAAGAAATTGAAGCTCAGCAAAAAAGCGATGCCGAGCTTTTTGAAAACGCCGCGCAAGTCGAGGAAAAGTACCGCTATTTTGTAGAGCTAAAGGAAAATTTGCTGCGAATTGAAAACGTCTGGCGAGAGAAAAAAGAAATCGAGCGAATTAAGGAAGATTTTCAAGCAAACGAATCGAAAATCAATGAATTAAACAAAGAACTTCAAAACGTTTCAGACAATTTGAATAAAAATTTGTCCGCACATGAAAAGGCAGAAAGCGAATTGATTAAGCTTGAAAACCAATTGAATTCGGCAAAAGCAAAGCGCGAGGCTACAAGGCAAAAACTCGACGAGATTTTGCTGCTGGAAAATCTCGAAAGACAAATCGGTCAAGCAGACGAAGGTTTGCAAAAAACTCGTAAAAGCATTGCCGAAGCGAATCAAAAACTTGGTGAAATCGAAGCACGTTTTAACGAAAAAACGGCGGAAAAAGACGAAATCGAAAGTTGGCTGCAAGAATCCGAAACTGATTTTCGAGTTTGGTCGGATAGATTGGAAAATCGCCGGAAAGTTGTTGACAAAGACGAATGCCCGGCTTGCGGAAACGAATTAAAGCGCGAGGAAACGCGCCAAAAATTAATTGCCGAGTATGAAGAAGCCGGACGAAAAGTTGATGAATTGAAGCGGATAAAGATTGATTTGAACGGAAAACTTTCCGAAGCGAAAAACCAGCTTTCGGAAATTTCTGCAGAACGTGAAATTGCGAACAAAAAACACCAAGCGTTGTTGCAGACGGAAACCGGGTTCAAAACAAAAATCGAAACCTTGCAATCGCAATTAACCGTTTTATATGCAGCCGACGAACGCGAAGCGATTCGACGCGAGTTTGCCGAAATGCAAAATCAAATTGCGGATTTTGAAAGCCGGTTTAAAACGGCAAAAGAAAATTCCGAAGAGCTTAGGAAAATTGTCGGAGAGTTGGAAAAATCAAAAGCGCGATTTGAGGCTGATTTGAAAAACGCGCGAGAATATTTGAAAACTCTTCAAGAAAGAGAACAAAAAATCAAAAATGATTTAACAGAAGCTGAGAATAAGATTTACGGCGATTGGCGAAATCACGTGGCGCTGCAAGATGAAACAGAGTTGGAAAATCTGCGCCGCGAGAAAAACGATTTACGCGACATTGAAGCCGAATATGAAGTATTGAGAGAAGCGCAAAAGCGCCAGGAAAATCTTGAAGGTCAAAAGAAAACGGTTACCAAACAACTCAAAGAAATTCCTGAAAACCATTGGCGCGAAGTTTCGCAAGTCGAAGCGGAATTTAACAAAATTGTCGAAAGAATCGGAATCGTCAAATTTCAATTTAATGACGCCGATAATCTTTGCCGCAAAATGACGGAAGATAAAAAACGCTATGACGAGAAAAGCTTTGAATTGAAATCCGTGAAAGAAGATTTTGAAATTTGGAAAAAGCTCGTCAAAGCGCTCGGCAAAGATGGGCTGGAAACGAAAGTGGTTCGCGAAGCTCAGCTAAAAATCAGTGAAAATGCGAATAAAACCTTGAAAGCTTTGAGCAGCGGAAATTTCCAAATCGAGCTTGAAGACAGCGGCAAGGAAATGAAAATTTTCGTCCGCGATTTTTCGACCGGCGAACTGCGCCAAATCGAATATTTCAGCGGCGGAGAGAAATTTTTAACGGCGGTCAGCTTAGCCGTCGCCATCGGGCAATCGGCGAGTGGGCAAAACATCGCAAATACTTTGATAATTGACGAAGGCTTCGGCGCGCTGGACGACAAAAATCGCGGTTTGATGGTTCAGGTCTTACCGCGGTTAAGCGAAAGGCTGCAAAATGCAAGAATAATTGTTGTTTCGCATCAAGACGACGTGCAGGAAAGCTTCGCTAATCGTTTTCGTCTGGAAAAAACTGGCGAGGGTGTTATCAAAGTGCAATTAGCAGGCTAAAACTAAACCTATTCAAAAAGAAAAATGTATTTCGGATAAAACGAATTCTGTAAATTCATTGAGATTGAATTAAAGATTTTCATCTCAATGAATCTACAGAAACTTAGATTTCAGTTTTGAATTTTCAATCTCGCTTCGGTTTCCAAAATAGTCTGCGTCGTTTGAATCACCGTGTCGGGATTAAGCGAAATCGAGTTGATGCCGCGCTCGACCAGAAAATCGGCGAATTCGGGATAATCCGAAGGCGCTTGCCCGCAGATACCGATTTTTTTGCCCGCTCGTTTCGCCGCATCAATCGCCATTGCGACCATTTTTTCGACCGCGCCGTTGCGCTCGTCAAAAAGATGCGCGACCATTTCCGAATCTCGATCAAGTCCTAAAGCAAGCTGCGTTAAATCGTTTGAACCGATTGAATAGCCGTCGAAAACCTGCAAAAACTCGTCGGCGAAAACGACGTTTGCGGGTAATTCGCACATTGCGTAAATTTCTAAATCGTTTTCGCCTTGTTTGAGACCGTGTTCCGCCATACATTGAATAACTTTTTCGGCTTCTTCGACTGTTCGGACAAACGGAATCATCGCTTTGACGTTCGTCAAACCCATATCTTCGCGGACGCGATGCAAAGCCAGACATTCTAATCTGAAACCGGCTTTGTAGCGGTCGTCGTAATAGCGGGACGCGCCGCGAAAGCCGAGCATCGGATTTTCCTCGTGCGGCTCAAACTCTTTTCCGCCGATCAAACGCGCGTATTCGTTTGATTTAAAATCCGACATCCTGACGATGACAGGCTTCGGATAAAAAGCGGCGGCAATTCGCCCCACGCCTTCGGCTAATTTTCTGACAAAAAAATCTTTCGGGTCTTCCTCGCCGATGCGCGAAGCGATTTCTTCAATCGTTTCTCGTCGTTTGAGATTCGGGTAATTTACGAGCGCCATCGGGTGAACGCCGATGTGATTGTTGATGATAAATTCGAGACGCGCCAAGCCGACTCCGTCGTTTGGCAATTGCGCGACCGAAAAAGCATGATCGGGATCGCCGACGTTCATCATCACCTGCGTGTTTGGGCGCGCTGATTCGTCAATCACATGGCGGTCAACGGTAAAATCAATTGTGCCGTAATAAATGTTGCCCTGCGCTCCCTCGGCGCACGAAACCGTCACGTCCGTCCCGGATTTTAAAACTTCGGTCGCGTTTCCGGTGCCGACGATGCACGGCAAACCCAATTCGCGGCTGATAATCGCGCTGTGACAAGTGCGCCCGCCGCGTTCGGTGACAATCGCCGATGCTCGTTTCATAATCGGCTCCCAAGCCGGATCGGTCATTGAAGTGACGAGAATATCGCCCGCTTTGAAAGTCGTTAATTTGTTCGGATCGAGCAAAATATGGACTTTACCGTGCGATATTTTTTCGCCGACCGCGACGCCCGATACCAGTGGCGTGCCGTGAATTCCGGTTAAGCGGTAACTTTCGATGTAATTTTCCTTGTTTTGCGCGTGAACGGTTTCCGGGCGCGCCTGCAAAATAAAAAGCTCGCCCGTAATTCCGTCTTTCGCCCACTCGATGTCCATCGGCTGCGGAAAACCGGCGCGTTTTGAATAATGATCTTCAATCTGCGACGCCCACGTTGCAAGCTGCAAAACTTCGTAGCCCGCGAGACAAAAACGTTTGCGCTGCGTTTCGACGACCGGACGCACTTCGGTTCCCGTGCCTTCATCGGCGAAAACCATTTTGACTTCTTTAACGCCCAATTTTCTGGTCACAATCGGTCGAAAGCCCTGTTTCAAAGTCGGTTTAAAAACAATCCATTCGTCCGGCGTCGCCATTCCCTGAACAACCGCTTCGCCCAGTCCCCATGCGCCGTTTATTACAACGACATCGCGGAAACCGCTTTCGGTGTCGAGCGTAAACATCACGCCGGAACAAGCAATATCGGAACGCACCATCGGCTGGACGCCGATTGACAGCGCCACGTCGAAATGATCGAAATCTTTGTTTTGACGATAAGAAATCGCGCGGTCGGTCCAGAGCGACGCAAAACATTGACGGCAGGCTTCAAGCAGACGCTGTTCGCCGCGCACGTTTAAAATCGTGTCCTGCTGCCCGGCAAACGAAGCGTCGGGCAAATCTTCGGCAGTAGCCGACGAGCGCACCGCGACTTCGCAGTTTTTTCTGCCTGAGCGTTCGCACAAACGCTCGTAAGCGTCCAGCAGCGCCGTTTCCAATTCCGGCGAAAACGGCGTTTCGAGCATCAAACGTCTGGCTTCCGCGCCGACGCGCGCCAGCTCTTCGAGATTTTCGACATCCAGATTTTTGAGCAGCTTTTGCAGGCGTTTGCGTACGCCGCCGGTTTCGAGCAGCAGATTGTAGGCATGACTCGTCGTTGAAAAACCATCAACCGCGCGGACGCCCTGCGTCGTCAGCTCGCGGAAAAGCTCGCCCAAGCTGGCGCATTTGCCGCCGACAAGCGCTACATCATCCGCGCCGACTTCCGATAAATCAAGCACGAGCGCGCCCGCTCGCTTCGAGTTGCCGTTCAACTTTTCAGCGACGGTATCAGCCGTTTTTGTCGAATCCAGATTCATAAATTTATTTGTTAAATTGCCTTCGGTTATAACTTCTATCAGCCGATATTGTCCACACTTTTTATTTTAAACAACATCGTAGCGTTTCAACTTGCGGTAAAGCGTGGATAAATCAATACCTAAAATATTGGCGGCTTCGGTTTTGTCTTGATTGACGGAATTTAAAATCTCGAAAATATAACGTCGTTCTATTTCTTCGAGCGTTGGGCGAAACGATTCGGTGTCGCGAACCGGCAGAGCGTGGGCGGCTGAGTTTTTGATTCGCGGCGGCAGACTTGCCGCGTCAATTTCATCGCCGCTCAAGGTGAAAGCGCGTTCGACGGCGTTTTCAAGCTCGCGGACGTTGCCGGGAAAATTGTAGCTGACGAGCGCCGCCATTGCGTCCGAGGCAATTGATTTTTCCGGCGCATTTTGCAAGCGAGCGATTTTCTTAATGAAGTGCCGGACGAGCAGCGGAATGTCTTCGCGACGTTCGCGCAGCGGCGGCAGCCAGATTTCGATCACGTTTAAGCGATAAAACAAATCTTCTCGAAAAACTCCAGTTTCTACCGCTTTTTCCAAATCGCGGTTAGTAGCGGCGATAATCCGGGCGTCGAATTTTACGGAAAGACTCGAACCGACGGGCGTAACTTCGTGTTCTTGCAATGCGCGAAGCAATCTGACCTGCATTGCCTGTGAAATCTCGCCGATTTCGTCCAGAAAAACCGTGCCGTTTTCGGCGGAACGAAACAAGCCTTTTTTGTCGGCGACAGCTCCTGTGAAGGCGCCTTTTGTGTGCCCGAACAATTCCGATTCGAGCAGAGATTCGGGCAGCGAGCCGCAGTTGACGGCGAGAAAAGGTTTTGCGGCGCGCGGGCTGTGATGATGAATCGCGCGGGCGATTAGCTCTTTGCCCGTGCCGCTTTCGCCTTGAATCAAAATGCTGGTGTTTGTTGCGGCGACTTTTTCAACGAGTCGGAAAACGCTTTGCAGAGATTCGGAAGTGCCTATGATTTCCGCGAAACTGTATTTTTTATCAAGCTCGCGCCGCAAAGCGCGGTTTTCGCTGAAAAGCTCGTGCTGGCGCAGAGCGTTTTTGACGGTTTGGAGCAAATCTTCGTTGACGAAAGGCTTTGTGATGTAATCGTAAGCGCCTTTTCTGAGAGCCGCGATTGCCGAATCAACCGATGAAAACGCGGTCATAATAATCACGAGAGCTTCCGCGTCAACGGCTTTTATTTGGTCGAGAAGCGCCAGCCCGTCCATTCCAGCCATCCGAATATCCGTCAGCGTGACGGCGATGGCGCTGGTCGTGAAAATTTCAAGCGCGGCTTCGGCGCTGTCCGCCGTAGCGACCGAATAACCGGCGTCTTCGAGCAGACGGCGTAAGATCGAGCGCAGAATTTCTTCGTCTTCGACAATTAAAACAAGCGGGCGCGCACTGTTCATAAAATTTCAGTGTGTTATGTTAAACTCTTTCGTTTCCTGACGGAGTTTGCTTTCACAAGGGTGAACTCCGTTTATGAATTTAGACGAAAAGACGCGAGTTTGAAAATGATATTGGAAAATAAATTCGGAGCCGTTTTCGGCGTCGCAAACAGACGCTCGATTGCGTGGGCGTGCGCGCAGGCGTGTGCGGAAAACGGCGCGCGTTTGGCGTTTAATTATCAGGGCGAGCGTTTGAAAGAAAACGTCGAAAAATTGAGTGCCGATATGCCCGATACGATTATCGCGCCGTGCGATGTAACGAATGACGAAGAAGTCGCAGCATTTTTTGAACGAATAAAAAACGAATTCGGCAGACTCGATTTTCTAATTCACTCAATCGCTTTCGCGCCGCGCGAAGCTCTCGAAGGCGAGTTTGCCGCGACCAGCCGCGAAGCGTTTTTAAAAGCGATGGAAATCAGCGCGTTTTCTCTGCCGCAGCTCGCGCAAGCCGCGCGTCCTTTGATGACCGAAGGCGGGAGCATCGTGACAATGACTTATTACGGCGCGGAAAAAGTCGTCTCGAAATACAACGTGATGGGCGTTGCAAAAGCCGCACTTGAGGCTTCGACTCGTTATCTCGCCGCCGATTTGGGCAAAGAAAACATTCGCGTCAACGCGATCAGCGCGGGACCGATCAAGACGCTCGCGGCAATGGGCGTCGGCAGCGGTATTACCGATATGCTCAAACACGTCCGCGAAAAAGCGCCTTTAAAGCGCAGCGTCGAACAGCGCGAAGTCGGCAACACCGCGCTTTTTTTAGTCAGCAATTTATCCAGCGCAATCACGGGCGAAACGATTTACGTTGATTGCGGTTACAACATTATGGGAATTTGAACGAATGCGGAATGCGGAATGCGGAACGCGGAATGAAAAAGGAATTTTAAATTAAGTTTAAAATCCATTCGATTTCCGAAATCCGCATTCCGCATTCCGCATTCCGCATTTGCAAGAGTGGCAAAAACAAAATCAGACTCACAACTACAAGCCGAAGCGAAATACGAAGAGAAACCGGCAACACAGGACGAAAAGCTGCTGCAAAGTCCGAAGGCGGACGATTTTAAGCCTTCGGCTTCGTGGCGCGTGTTTCGCATTATGGGCGAATTCGTTGACGGTTTCGACGAATTGGCTTATGTCAGCAACGGCGTTTCGATTTTCGGTTCGGCGCGCACCTCCGAAAAAGACCCGTTTTACGCGGCGGCGCGCGAAACGGGCGCGCTTCTTGCGCAAAAAGGTTTTACCGTGATCACGGGCGGCGGTCCGGGAATTATGGAAGCGGCGAATCGCGGCGCGTTTGAAGCGGGCGGGCAATCAATCGGCTGTAATATCGAATTGCCGTTTGAACAAAACCCGAATCGGTATCAAACGAAATCATTGTCGTTCAATTATTTCTTCGTCCGCAAGATGATGTTTATCAAATACAGCAACGCTTTCATCATTTTGCCCGGCGGTTTCGGGACTTTGGACGAACTGTTTGAGGCTTTGACGCTGATTCAAACGCACAAAATTCGTAACTTTCCGGTCGTGCTGTTCGGTTCGCAATATTGGCAGGGACTCGTCCAGTGGCTTTCAACGACAATGCTCAAAGCCGGAAATATTGACCAAAACGATTTAAGACTGTTGCATCTGACAGATTCGCCGCAGGACGCCGTAA
Organism: Pyrinomonadaceae bacterium; assembly: GCA_036387135.1. Classification (GTDB taxonomy): domain Bacteria; phylum Acidobacteriota; class Blastocatellia; order Pyrinomonadales; family Pyrinomonadaceae; genus JALZCH01. Next base: position 23,088 of record DASVUH010000038.1, read on the forward strand.
ATTTCATCGTCAAAAGTCAGGAAAATCTTCCCGAATTTAACGGTGACGATTACTGATTTGCGGTTTCGGCTTTCAGCCAGTTGAAATATGGCGCGGAAATCGCTTCTGATTGAACGGCGATGATTTCCGGCACCTCATAGCTGTGATTTTCGCGCACCGTCTTTTCGAGTTCGGGGAATTTATCAATCGTCGTTTTGGCTAAAATCATGACTTCCGCGTCGCGCTCGATTTTGCCTTGCCAATGATAAAAGCTCGTAATTTCGGGCAAAATCTGCACGCACGCGGCAAGGCGTTTGTTGATTAAAATTTCTGCCAGGCGTTCGGCTTCTCCGCGATTTGGCGCGGTCATAAAAACGACGACGGCTTTTGATTGATTCATAAAAATACCTGCAAAACGATTGATAGTTGTCAGTTAATAGTTGATAGTTTCCGAAATTAATCGGTCAACTGTAAACTTGCTGTAATTAAAACGGAGTTTAAAATGAGCTTAAAAGAAAAGATTATTACTGATTTAACCGCCGCGATGAAGGCGAGAGACGCGGAAAAGACTTCGGCTTTGAGAATGGTCAAAGCCGCGATTATGGTGCGCGAAAAGGAGAAAGAGCAAGGCGCGACGGTTTCCGACGAAGAAGCGACGAAAATCCTGCAATCGCTCGTCAAACAGCGCCGCGACTCGATTGAGCAATACGAAAAAGCGGGGCGAGCCGAATTAGCCGAAAAGGAAAAAACCGAGCTTGCCGTGATCGAAACATATTTGCCGCAAGCCGCTTCGCCTGAAGAAATCGAACGCGCCGTTACGGAAGCGATTGCCGAAACCGGCGCTTCGTCGCCGAAAGATATGGGCGCGGTGATGAAAGCCGTAATGGCGAAATTAGCCGGAAAAAACGCGGACGGGCGCGCCGTCAGCGAAGCCGTGAAAGCGAAACTTTCAAGTTAGAAAACAAAAAGAGATTGTTTTTCGCGTGGCGCTTATTTTTCCGCCCGGTTTGGAAATTCCGTTCTGTGAATATCGGCGGCGGATTGTCGAACGCGCTGGCGGGCGCGTTTTGCGCGTCGAGTCGTGGGCGAATCGTGACGGCGGATGGCGACGTTGCGGGTCCAATCCGACACACGGCGTAGCGGATGCCATGAAAGCTCGCTGTGCGGCAAGACTTCGGATTTCGACTCTTTGAGCTTGAGCGTGAAAATGGCTAGGGAAAACAACAGCGCGTTAAAAAAGATTCCCGCCGTAAAGACAAACCAACCCGGCGCGAGTCCGACTTCCGCGCGTTTGACAAAAGTATCCAAATCCGGCGCGGGAAACGGGTGAATGTAAACTTTCAGATTGTAGCTCAACGCCAACAGGATAAAAATCCAGATGTAGTTGCTTCGCAAACGGCGTCCGATTGCCTCCCATTCGCTGATGTTAAAATGCGGCGACATTAAATCAGCCGAAAGATGCTCCGCCCATTCTTTATCGGTCGGCGTGTGGATGGCTGACAGCATCGGCGCAAAATAGCCGGTTTCAAGAACGCGGACTCGCCCAGCCCAGACTTCGTAATAACGATAACGTCTGGCTTCCATAAACATAAAAAACGCGACCAGAACCGAGTTAATCGGAATCACGAACGCCGGATTCGCCGACGAGCTGAAAACGAAAGAAAGCGTTGCGCCGGTTGTTAAAACCGCCCAATTCGTCGTCGTGTCGAGCCGGTTGCGCCAGGTATTTGAACGCTGAATCTCGCCGCGATAAAAATGTACCATCGCCGTCGTAAACTCGGTCGAGGTCATATGCAGCGGCGCGGCGACCGGATTCGGCGTGATTTGTTCGTTATTTGACGGTTCGGCTTGAATTGCGGGAGAGGCAGGCGTGCGACCGTTTTTTTTGTTTGTTTCGCCGGGAAGTGTGGTGTTAACCCGACTTTCCGACACGATTTCTTTCATTACTTACAGCCCTAAAAAGTCTTTAAAGACAAGCGAGCGTGCCGTTTTCCGAGCGACAAACTCAAATTAAATTCTACACCCACAGCAACAGCCAAACAAGGCTTTGCCGCAAAAAACCGTTGCTTGACACTGTTTGCGGCGAAACCTATACTTGCAATTTGCGCCCTTCGGCGGGCATTGTCTTCTACTGTGAACGGCAATTTTGACAAAAAGTTTGATGATGCGGATTGGATGCGCGAAGCGATAAACGCCGCGCTGTTTGCCGACGCCGAACTGGACGAAATCCCAATCGGCGCGTGCGTCGTTTCAGACGAAGGCGAGCTTTTGGCGACAGCCGGAAATCGCACCAGAACGCATTGCGACCCGACGGCACACGCCGAAATCGTCGCTTTGCGCGAGGCAGCCGCTGCGGTTGGAAATTATCGTCTGACCGGCGCGACCATTTATTCGACGATTGAACCGTGCGCGATGTGCGCGGGCGCGCTCATTCAAGCGCGAGTTAAACGGCTTGTTTACGGCGCGCCGGATGAACGCTTCGGCGCAGTTCGCACACATTTTCAAATTTGCGACAACAGTTCTTTGAATCACAAAATAGAAATCGTTTCCGGCGTTTTGGAAAACGAATGCAGACAATTAATGCAGGAATTTTTTCAGCGCCGACGGTTAGAAGTAAAAAGTAAAAAGTAAAAAGGCAAAAGTTTGGAATTATTTATTTTTGCCTTTTGCCTTTTTACTTTTTACTTTTCAAGCGGAGAGGTCGCATAGTGGATTAGTGCACCGGTCTCGAAAACCGGAGTACCCGAAAGGGTACCGTGGGTTCGAATCCCACCCTCTCCGCCATTAAGTTTTTATGGAAAGGTGCAAGAGTGGTTGAATTGGCAGCATTGGAAATGCTGTGAACTCGAAAGGGTTCCGTGGGTTCGAATCCCACCCTTTCCGTCAGAAAGATTTGAGATTTCAAATGTTCAATTTGAGATTTCTTTTATGGCTTCAGACTCCGCACAACGTATGCGTTGTGAATCCGCTAGGCGGGGAACCGAGCAACGGCAGCAGTAGCAGCGTGTGTTGCGGGTTAGTCTGGAGCCTTCCCAAGTTTAAATTAAAAGAAAAGGCAGGATTACAGTTTCAAGTAATCCTGCCTTTTCATCTTTAAGGCGAAGCGACAAAATCCGCATCTTTGGTTTCTACGTTTAAATTCATCGCTCGAACCGAATTTGCGAAGTTAAATCTTTTGCTGAAAACTTCCAGAATTACGGTTTGACCGGCGGAAACATCCGCAAAACGGTAATAACCGGATGCTCCCGCCGAAACGGTTCCGACATCCTGCTCACTAATTTTTCGTAACCGATTAACTTTTTAAAAAAAATGTTTTTGCCCGTGTCCGTTTTCGGTTATTATTCCCGCATTAAGTTATGGCGGACGAACGAGCGCAGCACGAAGTTACGCAAATTTTGGAGGAATGGCGCGCGGGCGACAAAAGCGCGGCGGACAGATTGTTTCCGCTCGTTTATGACGAACTGAAACGCTCGGCTCGCGCTTATCTGCGCCGCGAATCGCGCGGCGGCGAGCACACTTTGCAGCCGACGGCGCTGGTTCACGAAGCTTATTTGCGAATGATCGGGCAGACCGCGCTGGCTGTCGAAAACCGCACGCATTTTTACGCTTTGGCGTCGCGCGTGATGCGGCGAATTTTGGTTGATTACGCGCGCCAGCATAATGCCGAAAAACGCGGCGGCGCGGCTCAAAGGTTTGCGATTGAAGACATTGACATTCTGCCCGAACAATCCGCCGCCGATTTGCTTGAGCTAGACGAGGCGCTCGCCCGGCTCGAAGCGATTGACGAGCGCAAATGCCGCGTCGTTGATATGCGATTTTTCGGTGGTTTGACCGAAACCGAAATCGCTGAAGTTTTGGGCGTCACGGAAAAAACCGTGCGCCGCGACTGGCATTTTGCCAAGCTCTGGCTTTACAGAGAACTGACGCAGCATCAAAAGCCCACCGTTTGAAAAAGAAGAATTCTCAACCGCTCAGGCAAAATTTGGGGACGGAGTTGAAATGAATTCGATTCAAGAAAAATGGGGAAAAATTGAAGAAGCGGTTATCGAGGCGTCACGGATGTCCGGGCAGGAACGCGATCTCTGGCTCGCCGAATTTTGCGGCGATGACACTGATTTACGAGCCGAGATTGATTCGCTGCTAGCGTTTGAAGCCGATGCGGAAAGCTTTCTCGAACGAAGCGCCGACTCTTACGCCGCGAAAATTCTACCTGACGACGAAGAACCCCAAATCGCCGGCAAGCAATTCGGACATTACAGGATTATTCGCGAAATCGGGCGCGGCGGAATGGGCGCGGTTTTTCTCGCTGAACGCACGGACGGCGAATTTGAGCAACAGGCGGCGCTCAAAATCGTCCGGCAAACGATTTTCGACCCGGAATCGGAACGACGTTTTCGCCGCGAGCGACAGATTTTGGCTTCTTTGAATCATCCGAACATCGCGCGGCTTCTTGACGGCGGAGTTTCCGAAAATGGCGAGCCGTTTCTCGTGATGGAATATATCGAAGGCGAGCCGCTCGCCGAATTTGCCCAAAATCACAATCTCGCGCTTGAAGAAAAGCTCAGATTGTTTTTAAAAATCTGTTCGGCGGTTTCTTACGCGCACCGCAATCTCGTCGTTCATCGCGACATCAAGCCTTCAAATATTCTTGTTACTGCCGAAGGCGAACCGAAATTGCTGGATTTTGGGCTGGCGAAAATATTGGACGAAAGTTTGTCGGACAAAGATCAAACGGCGACCGTTTTTCGCGCTCTGACACCGGCTTACGCTTCGCCCGAACAAAAACGCGGCGCACCCGTCACGACCGCCTCGGATGTTTACAGTCTGGGAATCGTTCTTTACGAACTCGTCAAAAACAACCGTTTCGAGCGGCGCGAACCCGGTTATTTGACGCACAAACCGAAAACCGAGCTAGACGCGATTTTGCTCACTGCGCTCGATGAAGAACCCGAACGCCGCTACAAATCAATCGAACAATTTGCCAACGACCTTGAACGCTATTTGCGCGGGCAGACTGTCGGCGCGCGCCCGAACACTTTTTCTTATCGTGCGGCAAAATTCGTTCGGCGAAACAAATTAGGAGTTTCCGCCGCGCTCTTGATTTTGCTGGTTTTAATCGGCGGAGTCGCGGCGACCGTTTGGCAGGCGAGACGCGCCGAACAACAGCGCGTTCGCGCGGAAAAACGATTCGGCGAGGTTCGACAGCTTGCCAATTCGCTGATGTTTGAAATTCACGATTCCGTGCAAAATCTGCAAGGCTCGACGCCGACCAGACAGCTTATCGTCAACAAAGCCTTAAATTATCTGGACAGCCTGGCGCAGGAAAGCGGCGACGGCGACGCCGGACTCAAAATCGAATTGGCGACGGCTTACGAAAAAATCGGCGATATTCAGGGAAATCCGTATTCGGCAAATCTCGGCGACACGGCGGGCGCGCTCGCCAGCTATCAAAAAGCCGCCGCAATTTACGAGCGATTGCCCGAAAATCAACTGACAACCGAAGCGCAGATCGGATACGGGCGAATTTACCGCGCGCTCGGTGACATTGCCGAAGTCAAAGGCAATATGGCTGAATGCATCAATCATTATCGCCGCTCGCTCGCAATTTTCGCTCGATTAGCCGACAAAAACCCGCAAAACTTTGCAGCGCAGGACGAATTGGCGCGCGCTTATGAAACGCTCGGCGACGGTTTGAGCCGAACGCCTGACGCGGCGGCGGAAAGACTCGACAGTTACCGGAAAACGTTGGCGATTCGGCAAAATCTGGCGGCTCAAAATACTTCGGACAGAAAAATAAGGCGCGGCGTCGCCATCGCTTTTACGAAAATCGGCGAGGCATCGGGCGAAAATTACGCCGAAGCCGAAAATAATTTACGCAAAGCGATTGAAATTCTCGAAGATTTGTCTCGAAACGACCCGACGAACGCCAGAGCGCGTCGCGAAATCGGTTATGCTTATTTTCAGCTCGGAATTGTTTTGACTAACGTTGGAAATTTCCCGGCGGCGCTCGAAGCCCGGCAAAAGGCGTTTGCGATTCGCCGCGAATTTGCCGCCAACGACAGCCAAAACAAACAAGCGCAATTCGATCTGGCGACCTCGTACGCCGATTTATCCGAAGCGTTTACAAATACGGGAGACGCGAATCAAGGTCTCGAAAATGCGCGCGAAGCGTTGAAATTAATGTCCGCTTTGGCTGAAAGCGACCCGGAAAATAATATTTATCGCCGGAACGTCGGATTGTGTCACGAGAAATTCGCCATCGCATTTGCCCGCAAAGCTGCGGACGAAAAACATTCAGCCGCCGAACGAATCAATAATTGGGATGAAGCCGTTTCGTCGTATCAAAAAACTCTGCAAACGTTCGTCGAGCTGCGCGACCGAAACGCTTTGCAGCCGCGCGACGCCGGGCAAATTGATAAATTCACCCAGCAAATACAAATGTGCGAAGCTGAACGGGCGAAACTCTCCGGTTCTTAATAGTTTACGGAGTCCAGGAGCCGTTGACTTCCCCAACCAGAATGGCTGTATAGTTATCGCCCGAAACATTACCGTTCAAAGGCTGATAAGGACGAGAAACCGGATCAAATTTCCAATTACCGACTTGTCCGGTATTGGCATTTGATGTGCCGTTAGCGATATAACGCAGAATCAGCGTTGCATCAAACGGATTGATGCTTTTGTCACCGTTGGCATCGGCTGCAATTTTCTGATTTGCAGTTAATTCGCATCTCTCTGGTCCGGCAGCAACGCAGCGCAAAACAAGTGTTGCATCAAACACGGAGATGCCGTTAACTTGTCCGCTTTTTGATGGCGTCACGGTATATTGTCCGGCGGAAAGATTACTCAGCAGATAAGCGCCGTTTGAATCGGTATTTACCGAGGCGGAACTAGCGTTTGTCGGCGACATCAACACTCCTGAAACAAATTTAGCAGCTTCGTTTGCTGGTGTTGTCCCGTAGATAACCGCACCGGAAATGTTGTATGAGGCACCGGCTTGCGTGATGATGAAGTTTTGTCCCGCAATAGCGATTGTTCCTGTTCTTTGCGCTTCCTTGTTGGCGGTCACAGAGTAGGAAACAGTTCCGTTTCCATTTCCGGGCGTTCCGCCGCTCACGGTAATCCAATTGTCATTGGAAACAGCCGTCCACCGACAGCCTTCTTCAGCAGTGACGGAAACAGTTTCAATCGAGCCTGCGACAGGGGCATTTGTTCCGTTTGGCGAAATCGAAAACGAGCATTGCATCGCAGTAAAGCTTGCCGTTTGATCGGTAGGAAGATTTTCGAAAGCTGCCGACGGCGGAGTAAATTGATAATTAGCAGACGATGGCGTAACCGTGTAATTACCAATTGACGGTACTTCTGAAAAAGAATAGTTGCCGAAATTGTCCGTTTGCACGGAAGCCGAAGCAGAGCCGGTTAAATTTACCGTGACGTTCGGTAAAGCATTGCCGTTTGCAGTGATTTGTCCTGAAATTGATTTGTTGGGCTGGACGACGACAAACGGGGACAAAGAAGAAACCGTTTGCGCGACGGTGCAAATCTTCGTGCTGTTGTTATAAACCGGAACGGCATTTGTATTCGCCGTCCACATTCCCGATTCATAATGCAAACTTCTCAGTTGAGAACAATTCTCGGCATTGGCAATATTGGGAACATTAAAAACAACTTTAATGCTTCCCGAATACAAAGCCGAAGTTTCAATGTCATACATCGGCGAATTTCCCAATAAGCTATAGCCGCGCGGCAAAGTATTCAGTTGCGATTGTGTTAAAGGCGCGGCTGTTGTGTAACCGGCTTTTGTAACGCTGCTGAATGTGATGTTGAGGTTGCTTGCAGGCGTCACAGAGATGTTTGAGCGAACCGGCTGCCACGACGGGAAATAGCTGTCCTGCTGATCGGTTGTCAATCGCGCCGGATTGCTTCCGTCGGAGTTCATCACGTAGATGTCGGTGTTGTCGTTTCTTTGACTGGTGAAAGCTATCTTTGTTCCGTCGGGAGACCACGACGGTTGATAATCGTCTGCGGAGTCGTTCGTCAGATTAACAGGATTACTGCCGTCAGAGTTCATCACCCATATTTCCCCGTTACCGCTTCTGTGGCTGGTGAAAGCAATCCGCGAATTGTCCGGCGACCAGGTCAGCTCATAATCATCGGCGGAATTATTAGTCAGATTAACGGCATTTGAGCCGTTGGCGTTCATAACCCAAATCTCTGCGTTGCCGCTTCTCTGGCTGATAAAAGCAATCTTGCTGCCGTCGGGCGAGAACCTCGGGAAATAATCAACTCCTGAGCTGTTGGTCAAGCGGGTTTGATTCGAGCCGTCCGCATTCATCACATAAATTTCATAGCCGCTGCGGTCGCGGTCGCTTGCGAAAACAATCTTTGCGGCGTCCGGCGACCAGCTTGGCGTATCGTCAAAAGACGTATTTGCAGTCAAGCGGGTTTGATTCGAGCCGTCCGCCTGCATCGTGAAAATGTCTATGTTGCCGTTATTATCACTGATAAAAACAATCTTGCCGCCGTCGGGCGACCACTCGCCGGAAACATCCTCATCAGAATTGTTGGAAATGTTCGTTTGGTTTGTGCCGTCCGGGTTCATCGTGAAAATCTCGCCGGCTCCCGCGCGGAGACTGTTAAAAGCAATTTTGCCGTTCGATGCGACGGGCGTGAAGGTTGAGCCGGACGAAACGACGGCTGCGCCCTCCAAATTCGCGCTGTCAGTCTTGAGGTTTCCGCCGGTGGTGTAGGCTGGTGCCGTTACTTGTTGCCGCGATTGATCCGAATTTGTGATTGTGTTTCGCAGAATAGCTAAAACAGGTAAACAAGCTATTGCGAGCAAGGCACAAGGCAAAATAAGTCGGCGGATAAAATTCTTACTTTTCATTCGTTCTATTTTTAAGGCACTGGAAGAGGAAAAACAGATAAAAGCAAATACACAATTTGGGGATTTAGCGTTGTTCCTAAATTAACTGATAGACAATCAACCTCATCCGGCAAAAAATTGCTTTAGAAATAATTTTGCTTGACAGCAAAAGATAATATAGTTCGAAATTCACTTAAGACTATAAAATAGTCAGCGCTTTATAACAAGTTGAATATTTCGCTGATAGAGATATTGTTTGCCCGCAAAATAATCTGTCTTTGCTTTTTTCCTGCGTGTGTCTAAAAATGTATCTGCCGCTGACTTAAGCCGAGTGTTTTTGAGTCTGTAAGCTTGTTGAAAAATTAACTCAAAATCGCTCTATAATGCTCAGTGCTTGAGATGAATTAACCTTTTATGTCTTATCAAGTCATCGCCCGCAAATGGCGTCCGCAAACTTTCGAGGAAGTGACCGGGCAGGAAGCAATCACGCGCACTTTAAAAAATGCGATTGAACACGACCGCCTGCATCACGCTTATTTGTTTTCGGGCGCGCGCGGCGTCGGGAAAACAACGACCGCGAGGCTTCTGGCAAAAGCCTTAAACTGTCATAAATCCGACAAACCGACCGTTCATCCGTGCTCGTTTAACGATCCGACCGCCTGCGCTTCGTGCAAAGAAATCGCCGAAGGACGCTCGATGGACGTGATCGAATTCGACGCCGCTTCAAACACGCAGGTTGATAAAATCCGCGATCTGATTTTAGAAAACATAGACATCGCCCCGGCGCGCGACCGCTATAAAATCTTCATCATTGACGAAGTTCATATGCTTTCAACTTCGTCGTTCAACGCGCTGCTGAAAACTCTGGAAGAACCGCCACCGCGAGTCATTTTTATAATGGCGACGACCGAATTGCACAAATTACCCGATACGATTTTGTCGCGCTGCCAGCAATTCGAGTTTCGCATCATCGCTTTAAATAAAATTGTCGAACGGCTGAAAACAATCGCCGAAGCCGAAAAAATCAATGTCACTGCCGTCGCTTTGCGCGAGATTGCGCGCGCCGGCGAAGGCTCGATGCGCGACGCGCAAAGCGCGTTTGACCAGACAATCAGCTTTTCCGGCGAAAAGATTGACGTTGAAGACGTAACCATCGCGCTCGGAATTGCCAGCTCTGAACTGCTCGTCCGAGTCGCCGCCGCGATTGCCGACAAAAAGCCCGGCGAAGCCTTAAAAGTTGTTGACGAATTGGTTTCGCGCGGGCAGGATTTGCGAAATTTCTGCCGCGATTTACTCACGTTTTTGCGCGATTTGCTCGTCGTCAAAGTCGCGGGCGACGCCGAACATCTTATCGAATCTTCTTCGACAAATTTAGAAGAATTGGAAAAATACGCATCCGTTTTTACCGAATCGGATTTAACCCGTTTTTTCCATTCGTTGAGCGAAACCGAAACAAAACTGAAAGAGGCTTTGCAGCCGCGCTACGCTTTGGAAGTCGGTTTGGTCAAGCTGATTGAAATGAACCGCGTCGCTTCAATCGAAAAGATTCTGGAACGCCTCGCGCAGCTTGAAGCCGCTTTGACGAACGGCGGCGGAAATTTTCCTTCAAATTCAACGCCGCCCGCCGGAAACAAACCGGCGGCGAACGACAGAGAAACGCCGCCTTGGGAATCTTCTTCAGCGCAGTCCGCCGCTCCGAAAAGCTTTGCGCCGCCAGCATCTTTTCAACCGCGCGCCGCTTTGGATTCTGCGGTCGTCGAGCATCGCCCAAATAATCATATTTCCAATTTCGTTCCTCCTTCGCGTCCGAGTTTCCAGACTGCGGCGACCGCGCAGACTGCAACAATCGCTCCCGCTGAAGTCATTGATTTTGCCGCCGCGAAAGCTGAAAAAACTGCGCCGAAGCTCGATGCGCCGAACGGTGATTTGCGCGAAACGCTCGTGCAAAAATTTGAAGAGCGAAATATGATGTGGCTCGCGCTTTCGATTGAAAAAGCGAATTTCGTCAAAAACGGCGGCAATGAATTGCTGATCGAGTTTGCCGCCAATCATAAACATCACCAAATAACCTGGGAAAAACCGGAAAACGTCAAAACTTTGCAGAGCGTCTGTCTGGAGCTTTTCGGGCGCGAGTTGCCGGTTGCGGTTTCGGTCAGCGGTTTGTCAATTGAAGCCCAGCTTTCGCCGGAAGAAACGCTGAAAAAACGCGAAAAAGGCGAACTCTGGAAAATGGCTGAGGAAGACCCCGGCGTACAGGCGTTTTTGGAAGTTTTTCGCGGTAAAATTCTGGATGTTTACAAAGTCGAGGAACCGGACGAGAATCAATTGCAGGAAAAAGCCGGTTAATTTCACCACAGAGAACATAGAGAAAACACAGAGAGTTTATTGTTTTCTCTATGTTCTCTGTGGTGAAAATTTTCAGAACAAACCGCAAAAAACTTCGTAAATTTAAGGCGGAGGTAACAAACAAACAAAAATGAAAGAGCGTGATCCTTTTATCGCCGGACTGCTGAGTTTCCTGATTCCCGGAACCGGACAGATTTATAACGGACAAATTTTGTGGGGCGTTTTGTGGCTGCTGCTGACGGGCGTTTCATGGATCGGTTCAGCCGGAACTTTGGGCTGGATTGTCCACTTCATTTGCGCTTATTTCGCTTACACCTACGCTAAAGAACACAAATACAGATAACCAATAAATTTAAAACCGTAAGGGAGAAGAGGAGAAAAGGAGAAGAGGAAATTCTTGTTCTTTATCTCCTCTTCTCCTTTTCTCCTTTTCTCCCTATCTCAATCTCTGTGTCTCTGTGGTAAATTCTTTCTATTTGGAGATTTTGTCTTGTTAAATTTTGCTCAAAACATTGCCCGCGAAGCGGGTTTGATTCTTTTGGAGAAATTCGGTCGCGTTTTAAAAACCACTGACAAAGGCGACAAAAACATTGTCACTGAAGCCGATATTGCGGCGGAAGAATATATCGTCGGGCAAATCAAAACGCATTTTCCGCGACACCGGATTTTGGCGGAAGAAGCGGGCGAAGTAATTGTCGAATCGGGCGAAAGCAGTTTTCGCTGGGTGATTGATCCGCTTGACGGGACGACGAATTTTTCGCACGGTTATCCGTGTTTCTGCGTTTCAATCGGATTGGAGCGCGAAGGACAACTGCAAATCGGCGCGATTTACGATCCGACGCGCGACGAAATGTTTGCCGCCGAACGCGGCGGCGGAGCGACTTTAAACGGTCGGCGAATTCAACCTTCCTCGGTTGAAAATCTCGACCGCGCTTTGGTTGTCACGGGGTTTCCATATGACATAAAAACAAGAGAACGTTTTGTCGAATTGTTCTCTAAATTTGTCTTAAACGCGCAAGCCGTACGGCGCGACGGTTCGGCGGCGATTGATTTGGCTTACGTCGCCTGCGGGCGTTTTGAAGGTTTTTGGGAAGAAGGCTTAAGCCCCTGGGACACGGCAGCCGGAGCTTTAATCGTCGAAGAAGCGGGCGGGCGTGTTTCGCATTACGACGGCGGAAAATTTGATATTTATCGCCCGCAGATTCTCGCCACCAACGGCGTCGTTCACGAGCAAATGCTCGAAATTCTGCGCAAAATATAGCACAAAAATAAAAAGAAACTTTCGTTTAGCGGCGGGCAAGCCCGCCGCTAAACGGGCATTGTTGTTTTATTTAAATTCTCTGTGTCTCTGCGTTGAAATTTACTGTCGTTTGACGATAACGAGCGTGATGTCATCAGGCGCGTCGGCGCCGTCGGCGAATACTGACAGAGCCGATTCGATTCGGTCGCGCAACCCAGCCGCGGTGCGGTGTAGATTTTCTTTAACGACCGCCGACAGTCTTTCCATTCCGAATTCCTCGTCCTCACGATTTACGGTTTCGTTCACGCCGTCGGAATAAATGACCAGAGCTTCGCCTTTTTCCAATTGCGTTCGTCCGATTTCGTAAACCGCGTCGGGCAGAATTCCGAGCGGGAAACCACCCGACGCGAGCTGTTCGACCGTGCCGTCAACGTGCGCGATAAGCGGCGGATTGTGTCCGGCGTTGACGAAAGCCAGTGTGCCGTCGCGCTGGTCCAGCTCGGCGACAAAAAGCGTCACAAAACGATTCGGCGGCGTGTTTTCAGCCAGATATTTATTAACTGCGGTCACGGTGTCGAGCAGCGTCGTGCGCGCGGCTATTTGCGCGTGAATCGAGGCGTGCAAACTGCTCATCAACAGCGCGGCGGCAGTTCCTTTGCCCGAAACGTCGCCGAGCGCGACTAGCATTTTTTCATCTTCGCGCTGGATAAAATCGTAATAATCGCCGCCGATCTCGTAGCACGAAAAACTGATTCCCTGCAATTCAAAACCCGGAATAATGGGCGGCGCGGATGGCTGAAATTTCTGTTGAATTTCAGTCGCCAGCGCCAATTCCTGTTCCATCCGCTGGCGTTCCATTCTTTCTTCCAAAAGCCTGGTGTTTTCAACTCGAATCGCGGCGACGCTCGCCAGAGTCGTTAAAACTTTGAGATGGTCTTCGGTGAAAGTTGTTTCCGAAACCGGCGAGTCGGCGTAAATCAAACCGAAAACGTCGTTTTTGTTCGACAAAGGCACGGCGAGAACCGAGCGGATGCCTTGCAAAACCATAGTTTGCGAAGCAAAACGCGGGTCGTGTTGCGCGTCGGATGTCAGAACGGATTTTTGATTTTCCACCACTTCGCGCAAAACCGAGCGCGAAACGCGGATGTCGCCGAAATCGTCCGATTTTTCGCGCAAACGGGCGACCGCGATTTTCATTCCTTTTTCGCAATCCTCGCGCTGTTCTTCCTCTTCGTTGCGCAGCATAATAACGCAGCGTTCAGCCGGAACCGCCTCGAAAACGAGATCGGCGACCTGCTGCAAAGTTTCCTCAAGCGTCGTCGCGGCGAGCAGAGTCACGCCGACTTTGCTGATTAAGCCCAAAAGGTCGGTCTGGGTTTTGACTTTTTTTGTGGAAAGTTCGGCTTGGCGCGCTTTTTCGATTGATTGAAAAAGCTCTGTGGCTGATTTGTTGGCGGAGAGCGAAATCGTCACTGACGGATTAAAATCGTCTCCGTCGCCGATCAGAGTTTGACTAACGGCGCGCGGCTCAAGGAATTCAAAAACGGTTTCGCCAATTTGAAAACGGTCGCCGGTGTCAATCGGGATTTCGCCCGTCAGCGGCTGCCCGTTAAAGCGCGTGCCGTTCGCCGAGCCTAAATCCTGCAAAATGAAGCGGTCGCCTTCGCGCCGCAATTCGGCGTGAACGCGGGACGCAAACGGGTCTGGAATGCAAATGTCGCTGCGCGTCGAACGCCCGATGGTTGTTCTGAGGCGTTCGAGGACAAGCTTTTCCGGCGAACGGTCGCCGTGTTTGATAATTAATTCGGGCATAATTCAAGTTTTATTTCGCCAGCGTTTTGGTTCTTTGAATCCGACGGCTGGCTCGGACGACAATTGTTCCGCCAACAAAATCGTGCAGCGCGCGTCCCTTCCGATTAAAAGCGGCAAATGCAAAACCCAATCCGCCGGTCAGCAGCGTTAGCGGATAGCCGACAAGATGCCGCAGGGCTGCCGCAACGAATGTCGGATTGCTGCCGTCCTGCGCCACAACTCGCAATCCGGTGGCGAATTTTCCGATTGTTCTGCCTAAAACGACGGGCAAAATGATGAAATTCGTAACCAGAACCAGCAGCGCGATCAGCCAGCCGACGGAAAGCGACGGATCGCGCCAGAGCTTGACGCCGCTCAAGCCTCTGGACGACGCCATCAAAAACGTTACCGCCGGAGCCGACACCAAAAGCAAATAATCAATCAAAAGCGCGCCGCAGCGCAGCGCAAAAGGCGCTTGAAAACGCTCGGCGTCAAAGCCGACGACTCTCACCGGATTCGGCGTTTCTTTTTTTGCCGGCGCGGTGTTTCGTGAGGCGGTCGCTGCCGCTGCTGTCTCGATTCTACTGCTCATTTACGATTTGTTCGTTGTTCGTTGTTCGTCGCTCGTTGTAGATTGCTTTTGCAACGAACAACGAACAACGAACAACGAACAATTTTAATTAACAAAAAAATGCAAAGTGGTTTCGCCGAGCTTTAGTTTATCGCCGTGCATCAAAACGTGCGGTTGATTGGCGAGCAGCTTGGTGATTTTTGAGTCGCGCGTAACAAGCGTCGTGCCGTTTGCCGAGCCTAAATCTTCAATCATAAAAGTTGTTCCCTGTCGAAAAATTCGCGCGTGTCGGCGCGAGATTTTTGGACTCGCCACGTCGTATTTCGTCAAATCAACTTCGGGGAAAATGTTCGACCGACGGTCTTCGCGCCCCAAAATGTTGGTTTCTTTTTCTAACACAAACGCCGTTTCATCGAAAGCGCCGGTTTCGATGACGAGCCGCGCCGTCGCCTTATTTGTCGGAAAAGCTACTTGCGCGGCGGCTTGAATGCGGTCGGCTTCGGGCTGACGCGAGCCGCAGAAAGCGCAAAACATATCGTTTGCCGCAATGCGTTCGCCGCAAAAACCGCAAAACGCAGTTCCGACCGCCGATTTTAAGGCAATTGGCTGCGACTGCAAAACGGTCGGCGCTTGAGAATCGGCATCCGGCAGGGCGAAAGTCAATTTTCCGGTGCGAATTCGTTCGAGATGATCGAGCAAAACATTTCGCATCTCGCCGGCGGAAGCGAAACGCATATTCGCATTGTATTCGACCGCCTTCATTAAGATTCGCTCCATTTCGACCGATAAATCCGGGTTAATCCGGCGTGGGCGCGGATGTTTCGTGAAATCGAAAATCAGCAGCGGATTGTTTTGCGGGTCTGAGCCGGTCAAAAGGTGAAACATCGTCGCGCCGAGCGCGTAAATGTCCGAGCGCGGCTCGGAGTTTCCGGCGTATTGCTCCGAAGGCGCGTAGCCCATTGTGCCGACCGCCGTGTTGCCTTTTTCTTCTTTATTCACCCAGCGGGCGATGCCGAAATCAACCAGCATTATACGCCCGGTTTTGCCGTCAATCATCACGTTTGACGGTTTCAAATCCCGATAGACAATCGGCGGTTCGTGATTGTGCAGATAATCGAGAACGTCTGCGATTTGAATCGCCCATTCGGTCATCGTCTGCTCGTCAATTCTGCCGTTCGGAGTCGCGCGAAAACGCGCCGCCAAATCGCCGCCGGAAATATATTTCATCACGAGGTAAAAACGATTTTCCTCGTTGTCAATAAAATAATCGTAAATCGTCGGAATCGCCGGATGTTCGAGCGAGGACAGCAGCAGAGCTTCGCGGCGAAAATCTTCGACCGCTTTTTCGTGCTGCGTGTCGTCAACATAAGCCTGAATCATTTCCTTGACGGCGCGCGTCACGCCGCCCAGGTTGCGGTCGGTCGCCAGATAAACCGCGCCCATTCCGCCTCCGCCGATGCGGCGAATGATTTCGTAACGCTTGTTTAAAATCGTGCCGTCGTCGAGCGGTTTGAGTTTGGTTGATTTGCCGCCCGGCATGTCTTTCGATTGGTTCGATTCGGTGGCGCGCGGAACAGCCGCGTCCGACGGATTGGAAATCAACTCGTCGGAAATCGGTTTTTCAAGCGGCAGCGGTTGAGAAATCAAGGTTCTGTCATTAAACAGATTTTTCGCTTCGGCTTCCGGCGCAGGTTCGGAAATTTCCGGCTCAATCGTTTCTTGTGGCGCAAATTCCTGCTCGTTAAACAGAACCGGTTCGGTAATTTCATCTTGCGCGGGAATTTCTGCGATTAATCCGGTTTCGGATTGCGGTTCGATTTTTACTTCGCCGGTCGTTTCTACTTTTTGCTCGGAAGAAAACTGTATCGGCTCGGCAAAATCAATTTCATCCTGCCGCAATTCTTCAATCGGGACTCCCGCCTCGTGAGCCAGGCTTTCGAGCGCGACGTTTGGAATCGTCGCAATGTAAAGCTCATTCGAGTCGGCGGTTCGCCCGGTTGATCGTTCTTCACTCTGCGGGGACGCAGATTGCGGCGCTGGCTCATTTGATTCGATTAGTTCGACGGGTTCCTCCGCTTCGGCTGTGTTTTGCGTAAAAGATAAATCGGGATCGCTTCGCAAAACGGTGTCCGGTTCTTCCATTTCAGGCGGAAGCGATGCCGGAACGCCCAAATTTCCGGTTGTTTCCGGCGATACGGGCGCGGGCGTTTCGGTTTGAACCGCCTCTTCGATTCGCGGTTCTTCGATTTCTGCGGCGGATGTCTGAGCAGAATCAGTCAAATCCTGCGAAGCATTCTGCACCGCAATCGGCTGCAAAGTGATTCCGCAAAAGGCGCAAAATGTATCATCCGGCGCGACTTCAGCGCCGCATTCTTGGCAATAACGCATCTTCAACAAGGATAAAGATAAAGGATGAAGGATGAAAATCTCATCTTTCGTCCGCTTATCTTTCGCCGCTTTAGGAAACTATCTTAAAACGTAAAAAAGTTTTTCCGACGATTATTTCGTCGCCGTCTTCGAGTCGCTGGCGGCTGCCGGGCAAAAGCCTGCGTCCGCGATTGACGAAAGTTCCGTTCGTCGAGCCTAAATCTTCAATAAAAAAACGATTGTCTTCCCGCAGAAGTCTCGCGTGTCGGCGCGAGACTTTTGCTTCCGGGTCGTCGGCGTCCAGATCAACGTCCGGGAAAATGCCGTTGTCGGCGTCCCAGCGACCGATGTTCATTTCCGCCGCGTCCAACGGAAATTCTTTTCCGGCGGTTCGCCCGCGCTCGATAATTAATTTTGCGCGCGCGGGTTTTGCCGACGGATTTGAATTGCCGATTTCTTTCACCCATGATGCGCCGGAGATGACCTGTTCGACCGCATAAACCGATGCGTCGGATTCTTTTTCAAGCGTGGTCGAACCCGCAGATTGTCCGGGCGCATCCAATTTTCCGGCGTTTTTAAGCGGTGAGCCGCATTCGTCGCAATATTGCGCGCTTTTATCGTTTTCCGTTTCGCAGCGAGCGCATTTAATCATTGGAAGATTTCATTAACGGGAAATTTAAATTAATTTACCGCCGACAAACGAATCGAGTGTATTTTATTGGTTAAATGATTTAGGTTCAAGGTCGAATGTCGTTTTTCGATTCTATGTTTTCTTTTCGCGCTTTCGGCGACTGCGAATTTGCCGCCGAAAAAAGCGGATGTTACACTGCACGAAGCAGCTTCGCTTCGTTCAGCAAATCAGAGGTTTTAATACTGTGAGTCTTGCACAAAGCGGTTTGTCAATTTTCGGCAAACTCTCAATTATTATAGTTTTACTCGGCGCTTTTCTGTTCGGTCTCGGCGGCACGCTATATATGGCGCTGCGCTCGCCGGAGGTCAAAGTGCCGGAAGTCGTCGGCAAAGATTTTCTCGCGGCGGAAAAAGACGTTGAAGCGATGGGCTTAAAATTGCGCAAGCGAACCGACCGTTTTAGTCAGGAAAAACCGAACACGATTCTCGAACAAGCGCCGCTCGCGGGCGAATCGGTCAAAGCCGGACAAACGATTTCCGTAGTTATCGCCCGCGCCGAAGCCGAAGCCGGAGAAAAAGCGGCGGAAGTGAAAAAAGAAAACGTCAACGACAACTCGTCGAAAGCCGTCGAAGAGCCACAAAGCGAAGTCGAAAAATCGCGTCAAAAACGCAAAGCCGCCAATAAAAACACGAACGTTAACAAAAACGGCAATTCAAACGCCAAAGGCAATTCAAATGCGAATTCAAACGCGGATGCGGGCGGCAACTCGAACGGCGGAAACTCAAATGCCGACAACTCGAATCCGCGCCCGAATACAAACGTGAAAAATTCAAACAGCGGCGGCACAAACACGAATTCGCGCCCGGCGGCGGTCAATTCAAATTCGAGCAATCGTCCGGCGACAAGTCGCACGCCGGAAACAAATCGTCGCAATCAGTAGTTTTTAAAAGCAACCGACATCGCGCGGTTTGCCTCAAAAGTTTGTTAATCATTAGTTGTTAAGTAATCAAACAAAATTAGTGTGTCGTCAAAGAGAGAAGAACTATCAACTTTAAACTGTCAACTATCAACCGTTTTGCAATGCATAACAGTTTATAGTTTATAGTTGACAGTTCATAGTTTGACCTTTTTGCTCAGGTACTTAACCGTTAATTGTTTTTTCGATTAACAATTAACCGCTAACAATTAACCAATGATCGAAATTGCGCCTTCGCTGTTATCGGCGGATTTTACAAAATTAGGCGACGAGATTCGCGCCATCGAAGCGGGCGGAGCGAGCATTTTGCATTTCGACGTAATGGACGGGCGTTTTGTTCCGAACATTACAATAGGTTTGCCGGTATTAAAATCAATTCGCCGGTTTTCCGACACGCCGATTGACGCGCATCTGATGATAGTAGAACCGCTTCGTTACGCCGCAGAGTTTGTCAAAGCCGGAGCAAATATGGTTTCGGTTCACATCGAAGCCGATCCGCATATTCATCGAACGCTCGCGGCAATCCGCGAAGCGGGCGGACGAGCCGGAATCGCAATCAATCCGGGAACGCCGCTCGTCGCGCTCGAAGAAGCATTGCCGTTTGCCGATTTTGTTTTGCTGATGTCTGTGAATCCCGGTTTCGGTGGGCAGAAATTTATTAAAACTTCGCTCGATAAATTGCGTCGTTTGAAAATGATGATTCTCGAACGCGGTTTGCAAACCAGAATCGAAATTGACGGCGGAGTTGACGAACACAACATCAACGAAATTGCCGCCGCCGGAGCCGAAATTGCGGTTGCCGGTTCAGCGATTTTCGGCAAAGAAAATCCGACGGAAGCAGTTCGCACGCTGATCAATGCGGCAACACAATGGACTTAAGCGGTAAATAGTGAATCGTAAATCGAGAAAATTCGATCAGCCGCGATTCACTTGTTTACGATTCACTATTCACTAAAGTTATGAAAAGAGTTTGGTTATCATTTTTAATTTTAACGATTGGTTTGTGCTTACAGCCGACGCTGGCGCAGCAGACCCGCACGGGCGGCGAGGGCACGGCTTTACAGCGTTTGGACGTTGCCGGACAAAAGCTCGAAACGATGCGCCGCAGCTTGTCGAGCGCGCAGAGCGCGTTCAAAGACGAAAATAAAGGCGACAAAAGCGACGCAGCCAAAAACGCCGACACGCCGCAGGCGCGTTTAAAAGGTTTGGAAAAAGAAGCGTCGGGCTTAAATTCGCAGGTAAACAGTCTGCGCGGCAAAATTGACCGCGCGGAAAAATACGACGCCGACGAAATCAGTCAGCTTGAAACGGCGGTTTCCGACTTGCAAAAACGGGTTGACGACGTTTTGCTCGAAACCGCGAGCGCCCGCCGCGCCGATTATGAAAAAGGCGCGCCGCGCGAGAAAAAGAAAAAAGGTAAGTTTTTGGGCATATTCGGCGGCGGCACTGACGAATACGAAGAATTAATCGGTTCGGTCGCTCCCGGTCGTGACCGCGAGCTTTTCGTTTACGCGACGAAAGAAGTGCGTAAAGGAAGTTATGAAGTCGGACGTTTGCTGTTCCAAACGATTATTTCGACTTATCCCGATTCGCCGTATTTACCGATGGCTAAATTAGCGATTGCCGATTCGTTTTACCTCGAAGGCTCGACGAGCGCGCTGATTCAAGCCGCCGCGGGTTATCAGGAATGGCTGACGTTTTTCCCGACGCATCCGCTCGCCGACCGCGTGGCGCTGAAAGTCGCCGAGTCGGAAATGCGCCAAGTCGGTCGCCCCGACCGCGACGCTTCACGCGCCTACAAAGCCGAACAGCGTTTAAAAGTTTTGATTCAGCAATATCCGAATTCCGGTTTGAAACCGCTCGTCGAAGAGCGTTTGACTCAAATACAGGATAATTTAGGGTTGCACAATCTCTGGATCGGCGATTTTTATTATCGCCGCTCGATTGATCAGAAAAAAGCCGGTTTAAAAGGCGCGCAGCGGCGTTACCGCGATATTTTGCAGCTTTATCCGAATTTCAGCTATATGGACGAAGCGCTGTTCCGTCTGGCGGTGACTTATCAAGTCGAAGAAGAAACCGATGAAGCCGCCAAGCTGTTTCAGCGAATCGTGCGCGATTATCCGAACAGCGATTACGTCGAAAAAGCCAAAGAACAATTACAGTTAATGGGCGCAACCGTTCCCGAACCGGACGCAAAACGGACAAACGTCGCGCAGCCCGAAGGCAAAGGTTTGTTGAAGAGCTTTACCGAAGAGCTTTTCGGAACCTGGAGTATGACGATTGATAAAGACGGCGTTTTGATGAGCCACGATTTCGATAAAACCAAATTTGAATTGATTGATTCGGTAATCGAAAATCAAGGCGAATTGCCGAGCAATCAGATTCCGAAAGCCTTAACAACAGTAATTCGGACGGTTCCGGTTGCAGGGGAAAAACCAGCCGAAACGCCGAACACCGCGAAGAAAACAAACGAAAAATAAAATCGCAGCCAAACTTACAAAAAAGCGGGCGATGAGAAATTGATTCTCGCGCCCGCTTTTTGTTCAAAAAATAGAGCTTAAATTTATTTTGAAGTCGCGCAAAGCGGCGTAAACAGTTAAAATAGTTTTGTGAATCAACTTTCGGAACAAAAACAAATCGAGCTTGACAGCCGCTACAATCGGACAATGCTTGTATTTTTGGCGCAGGTTGCGACGACGGTTTTTTTAACGATAATTGCCTGGTTCATCGCCGGACAAACTGACGCCGCCGCGCCGCAAACTTTGCCGAACGTTTTGTGGATTGTCTTGCTGGTCATCGCCATCGGCGCTTTTTTGCTGCGCCGCGTGATGTTTAATCCGCAGGTTTTGCGCGACACCGCGACGCTCAAAGGCGCGACCGGAGTCATTAAAAATTTACAGTTTAAAACGATTCTGATTGCCGCGCTGGGCGAAACCGTCGCGCTCATCGGTTTTGTTATTTCGCTGATGACCGGCGATAAATACGATATGCTCCGCGCGGCGGCGATTGCGCTCATCGTTTTTTTTATCAGCTTCCCCCGCAAAAAAGGCTGGCAGATTTTGGCGCAATCCGCGCCGTAAAAATCACATTCATTTGTTTAAATAAAATTTGAATTTGGAGCGGCGCTTAGACGACAATCTTACAAAGAGGTATTTAATGAATTTTCGGGCACTATTTTTGGCGGCGCTTTGTTTTCTCACCGTTTCGTTTTTCGGCGAATTCTCGACAATTTCGGCGCAAAACCAGCCGCCCGCTCCGCCGCCGCGTTCGACGCCGCCGGACGAAGCGAGCTTTACCCGCCGCGTGCCTAATCCGCCTGCGGTTTTGCCCGTTTTGACGCGCGAGCAGCGACAGATTTCATACGCCAAACTGCTCGAAGCACAGCGTTATATGTGGCGAATTAAAAATCGCCGGTCAAACAGAAACGCGCTCGGTCAAATGGCAAAACCCGCTTTTGACGCCCTACATCGCGCGATTGAAGTCAATCCCGGATTTGCCGAAGCATACACGGCGATGTCGGAGCTGGCGTTTATGGCGACGAACGATCTCGCCGAAGCCGAGCGGCTGGCGAAATTCGCCATTCGTTTTAACCCCGATAATTTAGGCGCGTACCAGATTTTGTCGCAGATTTACACGCTTCGGAGCGGTCTGCGCGAAGATAACCTCAATCGTGAAGAAGCCGACAAAGCCGTCGCCGTGTGGCGCGGAATTGTTCGGCTCGACCCGCGCAACGCCGAAGCCTGGGCTTTTTTAAGCGAGTTTTACGAACGCTCGAACGAAAACGAAAAAGCAATCGAAGCTCTGACAAATTGGAGCGGCGCGGCGACGCCCGCCGACGGCGGAACTCTTTACCGTTATTTGACCGGCGGCGACGTTTCGCCCGAAGCCGCAACGGTTCGGCTCGGTCGCGCTTTTCTGCGCGCCGGACGCGCGAGCGAAGCGGTGGCGATTTTGAGCCGCGCCGTGACGGACGAACCCGACAACGAAGATGCCGTGCTGGCTTTGCAGGACGCGATTCAATCGGCAACCGACAATGATGCGGGCGCGGCGGTTGAAGCGTTAAAACAAGCGGTTTTCGCAGCGCCCGGAAGCGCGTCTCTGGTCGAGATGTTGGCTAATGCCCAGATTCGCGCCGGAAAAATTGAAGACGCGGCGAAAACAATCAAAGAAGCGCGCGCTAAATTTCCCGAATCCGATTCGCTTTTAAGACTCGAAGCCAATGTTTTAACTCAATTGGGAAGAGTTGACGAAGCAGTCAGCCTGCTGCGCTCGAAAATCGTCAATAAAACCAAACAGATTTCGGTCCCGCAGTCGCTCGTCCCCGATTTTCTCGCGCATCTGACGATTTCGGATCTTTATGTCCAAGCCGGACGCGGCGCGGATGCGGTCGGCGCGGCGCGACAAGCGCTCGATTTGGCGCAAAACGACGATATGACCAAAATCGCAATGCTCACTCTGGCAAGCGCGCAAAACGCGGCGGGAAATTTCCGCGACGCCGAAACGAGCCTGCGCGAAGTTTTGAAAAAAGAACCGGAAAATCCGACCGCGCTCAACAATCTCGGCTATTTTCTCGTCGAACGCGGCGAGCGCCTGCCCGAAGCCTTGAATTTGATCAAACGCGCGGTAGCGACCGAACCCGGAAATTCCTCGTTTCTGGACAGCCTCGGCTGGGCTTATTTTCGCCTCAATCAGTTTGACGAAGCCGAGAAACATTTGAGCGAAGCCGCGCGCCGCAATCCGAATTCGGCGGCGGTGCAGGAACATCTCGGCGATGTGTACGAAAAACAGGGCAAAATCGAACAAGCGAAAACAGCGTGGCGCAAAGCTCTGACGCTGCTCAAACAACCCGTTGAAATTGCCCGCGTTCGCGCCAAAATGGGCGATAAAAAATAAGTTGCGGCAAATCAGACCGAACATCGCTTTCGGTCTGATTTGCTTTCGTAAAATTTAACCGCTAAACTTCTCACGTCTTTCTGGAATCACTTCCAAATTAAAACTCTTAATTAATTGACAAAATTTCTTTCAGTCGGCAGCAGCCGACCCGAAACCTTGTCACAAAAAGACACTCGAAACCTTAAACGATAAAAGCACGCTTGCCGCGAGGCAATGCACGCAAAGCCGTGAATCTCAAATCACCTGTGAATTTTGAGATTGTCTGGCTGCCGAACTAAGGAAATGCAAAACGTCAAAACCGCAGCCTTCTGGCAAATTATCGCCGTCTTATTTCTGCTCGCCGCAGTCTCGCACGTTCCCGGACAAACGAGCGCCGCGAAAAACGACAAACCGCAAGCCATTCTGTTCGCTAGCTGGAGCGAAAATCAATCAACTCCGAATCGCCGCATCTCTGAATCAAGATCAGGTTTTTCTACAGTCAAAAGCACAAAATTTAACGTCGCGCCGAACGCGCTCGAACGCGAAGCGTTTGATTTAATCAACGCCGCGCGCCGCAAAGCGAATCTGTCGCCGCTCGTTTTAGACGCGGAAATGCTGTATCTCGCGCGCGAGCATTCGGAAACGATGGCAAACTCCGGCAATTTCACTCATCGCGGAGCGCGGGGCGAAATGGTTGACGAACGGGCGCGCAATGTCGGAATCACAGATTGGCGCGGAATCGGCGAAAACATCGCCGCAAACCAAAGCTCCAAAAATCCGGTTGCCACGGCAATCGAATGCTGGCTCAATTCCGAAGGTCACCGCCGCAATTTGTTTAGCAATGATTGGACGCGGAGCGGAATCGGCGTCGCCGTTTCGCCCGACGGCAAATACTACTTCACACAAGTTTTCAGAGATTAACAAATAGATCGCGTATAACGCGGATCAGCGGATAAAACACAGATTATTTATTGCTTTATAAATCTGCGTTCAAGCCGTTAAATCTGCGTCATCTGCGCTCTATTCCTACCAACAATTATGAAAAAATACTTCCATTATTCGCTCGCCACGTTTCTGCTCGCCTTCGTTTTAGTTTCCGGCTCTGCGGCGCAAACAAGCTCGCAAACGGCAAATCGCCAGCTCGAGGCTTGGAAAACTTTTTCGCCTGCGGAAAAGAATTTTAAAGTTTCTCTGCCCGCACAACCCGAAGAAATGGATTCTGCGGAAAAGCAAAAAATCGTTTCGGCAATCAGAAGCCAGGTCGTAAAAACACACGCCCAGGTTGAAGTTTCGTTTTTGAACAATGTGTCGGTTTATGATTTAGAGGCACAATGGAGCGGTTTCCGTATTTTAGTAATTGATTACAAATGGCAAAAAATTGATTACGACGAAAAAAGCGGCATTCTGGTTTTATCTTCCGAAAGCTCGACGGATGAACTTATGCTTCGGGAATGGATGGAATTTGAAAAAGCCAAAATGTTGCCGAGCGGTGTTTTCATCAGTGATATGACATTCGTTCAGGACGGCTTACATTATAAAGTGCGCGCATTCGCCACCAAAAATCGAGTTTATATGCTTTTCGTCGGAATGCCTGATTTAAACAGCGCCACCCCGGCTCTAGCCAAAGTTTTTCAAGCTGAGGTGGACAAATTTTTCAATTCATTTCAAATTTTGGATAATAAACCGCAGGTCGCTCGCGGCACTGTCAAAAGCCTAAAAGCGACGAATTAAGAATTACGAGCTTTAACATCTGCGAATTCGTAATTCGTAATTCGTAATTCGTAATTGATGTTAAAGTTTCCGGCTTTCGCTAAAATCAACTGGACGCTGCGCGTTTTAGGAAAACGCGCAGACGGTTTTCACGAAATTTGCACGGTTTTTCAAACCGTTTCGCTCGCCGACCGATTGACTTTCGAGCCGGCGAGCGAAACGATTTTGACTTGCGATTCGCCCGAAGTTCCAACAGATGAGAGCAATTTAATTCTACGCGCGGGAACTGCTTTGCGCGAAAGATTTTCAATTACAAAGGGTGCGCGGATTCATCTCGAAAAACGAATTCCTTCGCCGGGCGGGTTGGGCGGCGGTTCGAGCGATGCTGCAATCGCATTAATCGCGCTCGCGCATTTGTGGGAAATAAAAACAAATAAAAGTGAATTAAGCGAAATCGGCGCGAAGCTAGGCGCAGACGTGCCGTTTTTTCTAACGGGCGGAACTGCGCTCGGAACGGGACTGGGAACTGAAATCGAACTTTTGCCGGATGTTCCGAAAACGCCGCTGCTGATTGTCACACCGGACGAAAATGTGCCGACGGGCGAGGCTTATCAAGCGCTCAGTGCGCCGCTCTTGACAAACGAAATCTCAAAAACTATCCTTGAAATTTGTCGTTTTGAAGCCAAAAACGCTGATTTTCTACAAACGGGTTTACATAACGATTTTGAAAAGACAATTTTCCGGCTGAGACCGGAAATCGCAAGAGTTAAGAGCCGGCTTTTGCAGGCGGGCGCAAGCGGCGCGCTTCTTTCAGGCAGCGGAGCGAGCGTTTTCGCAATCTTTGACAACATTGAATCACGGCAGCAGGCGGTCAGGCTTTTCGGTCAAAATGAATCGACATGGCGAGTGTGTTCGTGCGAAACAATTTCGCGCGCCGAGTACCGAAAGCAGCTTGAGCCGTGTTGGAATCTGCTCGAAGATTTGAGTTAACATTCAAGCAGTTTATTGGGGCGTAGCCAAGTGGTAAGGCACCGGTCTTTGGATCCGGCACTCGTAGGTTCGAATCCTCCCGCCCCAGTCAAAAATTCGGTAACAGGAAACAAGTGACAGGTGACAAGCGAAAGCGTTTACACGCTTGTCACCTGTCACTTGTTTCCTGTCACTCGTTTTTATGAGCGTAACGGGCAGCATCAAAGTCTTTTCGGGAAACGCAAATCCGCGGCTGGCGGATGATATTTGTCATTATTTAAGCTGCGATCTGGGGCGTTCGAGCAACAAGCGGTTTTCCGACGGCGAATTTAATTTTTTTATTGAAGAAAATGTGCGCGGCGCGGACGTTTTTATCGTCCAGCCGACTTGTCCGCCTTCAGACCGCAATTTGATGGATTTGCTGATTATGGTTGACGCTTTTCGCCGTTCGTCGGCGGAAAGAATCACGGCGGTAATTCCGTATTTCGGTTTTGCGCGCTCGGACAAAAAAGATCGCCCGCGCGTTCCGATTGCTTCAAAGCTGGTTGCAAATTTGATCGAAGCCGCCGGAGTCAACCGCGTTTTGACAATGGATTTGCACGCTTCGCAGATTCAAGGCTTTTTTGACATTCCGGTTGACCATTTGTATGCCGCGCCCGAATTTATCAGTTATTACCAGGATAATCGGATGCCGAATCTGACAGTCGTTTCGCCGGACACGGGCGGCGCGGAACGAGCGAGAGCTTACGCGAAACGGCTCGACGCCGGGCTTGCGCTCTGCGACAAGCGGCGGGAAAAAGCGAATGTGGCGGAAGTGATGAATGTCGTCGGCGATGTTCGCGGAAAAAATTGCATCGTCGTTGACGATATGTGCGACACCGGCGGTTCGCTGACAAAAGTTGCCGAAGCGTTGAAAAATGCGGGTGCGGAGCGCATTCACACTTGTTTTACGCATCCGGTTTTGTCGGGGCAGGCGATTGAAAAGCTCGAAAAATCGGAATATGAGCAAGTCGTTGTGACCGATACGATTCCGCTTTCCGAAGCCGGGGCTTCGATGAGCAAAGTAAAGGTTTTAAGCGTAGCGCGAATTTTGGCGCGAGCAATTAAATCAATTCACGAAGAAACCAGCGTTTCTTCACTTTTTGTTTAGTTAATTTTTTCACCGCCGAGACGCAGAGACGCGGAGGAAAGACAAAGAGATTTTAGAGTTTATATTTTAACTCGGCGTCTCTGCGTCTCGGCGGTTAATTTCAATATTTAGTTATGGCAAATAACGAACAAGTTACGGTTAAAGCCCAGGTTAGGGAAGGGCGCGGGAAAAACGATTCGCGCCGTTTGCGTGCTGCGGGCAAAGTGCCGGTCACGATTTACGGCGGCGAAGGCGAGGCAGTTTCGGCTGCGGCTGATCTGCGCGATTTGGCGGCGATTTTGCGTACTGATCGCGGCGCTTCGACGATTTTTACAATTGATGTTGACGGCGCGGGCGCTTCCGAAGTTATGTTTGCAGATCGGCAAATTGACCCGCTCAAGGGCAAGTTGAAACACGCCGATTTAAAGCGCCTTGTTCGCGGACAAGAAGTAGAAGTCACCGTCCCGCTTCACGTTGAAGGCGAAGCGAGAGGCGTCATTGATGACGGCGGAATTCTCGATCTTGTTTTGCACAACGTTCAAATTCGCTGTCGTCCGAGCTTGATACCGGATGCGATTTTAGCGGACGTTTCCAATCTCGGCTTAAATGAAGTCCTGCATATCGAAGACATCAAACCGCCGGAAGGAATTACGCTTTTAGCTGACCCGAAACAGGTTGTCGCTTCGGTGAAATACGTGTCCGAAGAAGCGCTCGAAGCGTCTCTGACTTCGCAAGTCGAACCGGGCGAGCCTGAAGTGGTTGAAGAAAAAGGCGGAGACGAAGAATAGAAATCAATTACGAATTTCAAATTACGAATTACGAATGAAGGAATATTTAAAAAATCCGACATTCGTAATTTGAAATTCGTAATTCGTAATTGAAAACGGTGCGTTTGATAGTCGGTTTGGGAAATCCGGGCGCGGATTACGAGTTAACACGACATAACGTCGGGTTTTTGCTTGTAGATTTGCTGGCTGAACAGAGCGGGACTCAAATTAAACGCAAAGATTGCCGCGCTTTTTTAGGGCGAATCGAAATCGAAACGGAGCGCGTCGAATTGGTTAAGCCGCAGACGTTTATGAATTTGAGCGGCGAATCAATTTCGTGTCTTTTGGCGAAAAACGAATATCAAGACGATAAATCGAAATTGATTGTCGTCAGCGACGATTTGGCTTTGCCGTTCGGCAAAATTCGGCTTCGCCCGCGCGGTTCTTCAGGCGGGCATAACGGTCTGAAATCAATCGCCGCCAATTTGAAAACCGAGGAATTTATTCGTTTGCGAATCGGGATTCAACCTGAACACCCGCTTGCAAACACGAGAAATTTTGTTTTGGAAAGATTTTCAAAACAAGAGCAAGCCGAGCTTGCTGAAATTTTAAAACGCAGCGCCGACGCAGTTCGCGCCGTCATTCGAGACGGCGTGGAAAAAGCGATGGCACAATTTAATTGATTTTGGATTTTAGATTTTAGATTTTGGATTAAAAGACAAAGTGTTTTCTAATCCAAAATCTAAAATCTAAAATCCAAAATTGAGTAACTCTTCGCTTCGTCCTTAAGAGACGAGGCTAAATATCCGAGAGGAGAAAGATGGCAAAAACTAGAACATACGAAGTGGTCGTAATTGTCGACCGCAATTCATCAGAAGAAGATTTAGCAGGTTTTCCCGCAAGCGTTGCCGGAATCATCGAAAAACAAGGCGGAACGATTACCAAATCAGAAGATATGGGAATGCGCCGCTTGGCTTACGAAATCAAACATCAAACCGAAGGACGCTATTTCCTTTTTGAAATTGACGGCAGCGGACAGGAAATCGCCGAGCTTGAGCGCAGAATGCGCGTCAGCGACGCGGTTGTTCGCTACATCACGGTCAGAGTTGACGAAGACCGTCGCCGCGCCGCTAAATTCAAAGCCAAACGCGAGCGCAAAGCTTCGCGCCGCAATTCGGGCGGAGGCGGCAGACGACATCGCAATGACGATTTCAATTTCGCCGCGGCAGCGGCAACAGAGGAGGAAACCGTCGAGGCTTAAATAGCCTGCACGCTTTAAAAAATATGGCAGAACAAGAAAACGGAAACGAAACATTTCAGGGAATGGAAAGCATCGAGCAGGAATTTCGCCAGATGCGCGGCGGTTTTCGCCGCGTCTCGCGCAAAAAATCCTGCGCGCTGTGCCGCGACAAAGTTGATATTATTGATTTTAAAGACATCAAGTTTTTAAATGCGTTTATTCCCGAACGCGGCAAAATTATGCCGCGCCGCATTTCGGGCAATTGCGCGATTCACCAGCGAATGCTCGCCGAAGCGATCAAACGCGCCCGGACAATCGCATTTTTGCCGTTTGTCACCGACTAAACGAAAAAGAAAGGATTTTTATTAAAAATGGCTACAACACAAGTTCTTTTACGCGAAGACGTTGACAATCTGGGCGGACGCGGCGAAATCGTAAAGGTGAAAGCCGGTTACGCGCGCAATTATCTGATCCCGCGCGGAATCGCCATCACAGCCACCAAAGGCAACGTCAAACAAGTTGAAAACGAGCGCGCCGCGCTCTTGAAAAAAGAGGCGAAAGAAAAATCAACCGCCGATATGCAGGGCGAGCAGATGAAAGGCATCACGCTTTCGTTTGAGCGTCGCGCGGGCGAACACGGTCTGCTTTTCGGTTCGGTGACGACGATGGATGTCGCCGAAGCCCTTAAAGCGAAAGGTTACGAGATTGACCGCCGACGAATTTCTTTGGACGAAACGATCAAAGAACTCGGCGATTACACCGCCCACGTTCGACTTCACCGCGAAGTTACGATTGAAATCCCAATCGAAGTTCTAGGCGAAGGCGGCGTTCGCGCGCAGAAAAAAACTGATGCGCCGGAAACTGCTGAAAACG
Source organism: Pyrinomonadaceae bacterium (assembly GCA_036387135.1). Lineage (GTDB taxonomy): Bacteria > Acidobacteriota > Blastocatellia > Pyrinomonadales > Pyrinomonadaceae > JALZCH01. The sequence continues at coordinate 53,412 of DASVUH010000038.1, forward strand.
CGGGCGATAACCAAAACGCCGGAACTGAAGCGGGAACCGATACGGCTGAAGCCTAAATTTTACGGGGCATTGCAAGCGGCGGAAATCGCTTTGCTATGCGCCCGGCTTGTAGTAAATTACTGACTGCAAGTGGCGTCAAAAATTTGACGACTTGCAGTCTTTTTTTGTCTTTTTTCCTTTCTAAAATCGAATGGCGAGAGATTTTCAAGCAAACCGTGACCAATTTCTGGAGCGCCCGCTGCCCTCGAACACCGAGGGCGAGCGCGCTATCTTGGGCGCGATTTTGCTCGATAATTCTCTGATTAATCAGGCAATCGAACAGCTCACGCCGGACGATTTTTACTCGCCTTTTCACCGCGCGGTTTTTAACGGAATGATCGCTCTGTTCGAGCGCGGCGCAAAAATTGATCCGATTTTAATCGGCGAAGAATTAAAAAAAGAAGGAAAGCTCGAATCTTACGGCGGAGTCGCGGCAATCGCCAATTTGACTTACGGTCTGCCGCATTTCAACAACATTCATCATTACGCCAAGCTCGTTTCTGAAAAAGCCCTCGCCCGCAATTTAATCAAGGCTTGCAACACCATTGTTTCCGAAGCTCTCGCCGAAGAAGACGACGCGGAAATCGTCCTCGACCGCGCCGAACAACTGATTTTCGCGCTCGCCAACAAACGCACCAAACAAAGCTTCGTCGCCGTTCGCCCTGTCGCCGAAGACGTTTTCGTCAAAGTTCAGGAATACGCGCAACGCAAAGACGCTTCCGCGCTGACAGGTTTAACGACCGGATACCGCGATTTGGATTCGATGACTTCCGGCTTGCAGAAAAACGACTTAGTTATTGTCGCCGCTCGTCCGTCAATGGGAAAAACGGCGTTCTGCTTAAACATCGCGCAGCGCGCGGCTTTGCAAGCTGATGCGGTCGTCGGTTTTTTCTCGCTAGAAATGTCGAAAGAGCAGCTTGTGATGCGTATGCTTTGTTCGGAAGCGATGGTTGACGCGCACCGTTTTCGCAACGGGTTTTTGTCGCGTCAGGAATGGGAACGGCTCGGCGAAGCCCTTGGGCGTTTAGCCGAGACGAAGATTTTTATTGACGACACGCCCGGAATCTCCGTTTTGGAAATGCGCGCCAAAGCGCGGCGTCTGGCGGCGGAGCAAAAGCGGCTCGATTTGATTATCGTTGACTATATGCAATTGATGACGGGCGGCAACAAGCGAATCGAATCCCGTCAGCAGGAAGTTTCGCAAATCTCGCGCGAGCTGAAAGGTCTGGCGAAAGAGCTAAATGTGCCGCTGATCGCGCTCTCGCAATTGTCTCGCGCGGCGGAAAATCGTTCCGACCACAAACCGCAGCTTTCGGATTTGCGCGAGTCGGGGTGTTTAACCGGAGACAGCCTGATAACTTTAGCGGAAACCGGCGAAGTTATTACGATTTCCAATTTAATTGGAAAATTAGGCTTCAAAGTCTGGGCTTTGAACAAACAAACGTGGAAGCTGGAAAAGGCAGTTGTCAGCAACGCCTTCTCAACGGGAAGAAAATCCGTTTTCCGTCTGAGAACCCGTTTAGGGCGAATTATTCGAGCTACCGCAAACCACAAATTCCTTGCTTTCGCAGGTTGGAAGCGTTTGGACGAATTGCAAACAGGCGAATTTATTGCTCTGCCGCGCCGCATTTCCAATTCAACAGAGCAAACAATGTCGTTTGCAGAACTCGGTTTGCTTGGACACTTAATCGGCGACGGCTGTACTTTGCCGCGACACGTCATTCAGTACACCACGAGAGAAAAAGACTTAGCCGAAACGGTTGTGAGTTTGGCTGTTGAAATTTTCGGTGATGAAATAAAACCTCGAATTAAAGAAGAAAGACAATGGCTTCAGGTTTATCTTTCTTCAACGCGAAAACATACACATAATGTTCGCAGTGCCGTTGCCGAATGGCTTGAATCGTTAGGAATTTGGGGATTAAGGTCGCATCAGAAATTCGTTCCTGAAAAGGTTTTTCATCAACCTGAAGCCGGAATTGCCTGTTTCCTGCGGCATCTTTGGGCAACTGACGGAAGCGTTCGATTGGTTCAGGGCAAAAAAGCGCGCCCAAGCATTTATTATGCTTCCAGCAGTGAAAGATTGGCGCGTGATGTTCAATCCTTACTCTTAAGATTGGGTATCAATGCGCGACTGCGAACAATTCCGCAGTCAGGCAAAGGACGCGACCAATATCACGTCATCATCAGCGGAAAATCCGATTTGGAAACATTCGTTCAAAAAGTCGGCGCGGTCGGTCGTTACAAAACAGAATCTTTGAACGAAATTGCGGCTTTTATTGCAAACCGAATTGAGAATACTAATCGTGACGTTATCCCAAATACAATTTGGCGCGAGTCTGTCGTTCCGGCAATGACCGATCTAAAGATGACAACGCGGCAAATGATGGAGCAAATTAACACAGCGTATTGCGGAACCGGCTTGTATAAACAAAACCTAAGCCGTGCCCGCGCGCTGCGGGTTGCGCAGGTGGTCAGTTCGGATTATCTTTCGGCTTTGGCTGAAAGCGATGTTTACTGGGACGAGATCGTTTCAATCGAGTTCGACGGTGAAGAGGAAGTTTATGATTTGACCGTTGATAAGCTGCACAACTTTGTCGCCAACGACATTATTGTTCATAACAGTATTGAGCAGGATGCCGACGTTGTAGCGTTTATTTTCCGCGAGGAATATTACAAACCGACCGACGAAAACTTTAATCAAGCCGAAATTATCATCGCCAAACAGCGCAACGGTCCGACGGGAGCCGTCACGCTCACCTTTATCAAAGAACTCACGCGCTTTGAAGACCTTTATCGAGGCGAGGGCGGCTATGACGGTTAACAGCAAGTTCAAAGTTCAAGGTTCAAAGTTCAAAGTTTGCAGACGAACCTTGAACTTTGAACCTTGAACTTTGAACTATGCAGAATCGTCCGACGCGGGCTGAAATCAATCTCGAAAATCTGGCTGAAAATTATCGCACGATGCGGCATTTTGTCGCCGAATCTGCGGCGATAATGGCAGTTGTTAAAGCTGATGCCTATGGTCACGGCGCAGTTTCGTGCGCTCGCAGGTTGAGCGGTGAAGGCGCGGCTTGGTTCGGTGTCGCGCTGCCGGAAGAAGCCGCCGAACTCAGGCAAAGCGGAATCGAGCAGCCGATTTTATCGCTCGGCGGATTTTGGCGCGGGCAGGAAACGATGTGTCTCAAAGAGCGAATCACGCCCGTCGTTTTCAACATCGAATCGGCGGAAATGCTAAATCGAGCGGCGCAGGAGCGCGGCGAAATTGCCGATGTACACGTTAAAGTTGATACCGGAATGAACCGGCTCGGAGTTCGATTTGACGAACTTACGGAATTTGCCGATAAGCTGAAGGAATTAAAAAATCTTCGAGTTGACGGTTTGATGTCTCATTTTGCCGCCGCAGACGAATCCTGCCGAAACGATTTTACCAATGAGCAAATCAGCCGTTTCAACGAAGCCGCGCTGATATTTCACGAAAAAGGTTTTCGCCCGACGTGGCGCGATTTGGCAAATTCGCCGGGCGCGCTGGCGCATCCGAGTTCGTGGAAAAATCTGGTCAGAATCGGCGGCGCGCTATACGGAATCGGCAAAGACATTTTTCCGCCGAGCAAAACGGTTGACCGGCTGAAACCGATAATGAGCATTCGGACGGAAATCACCTTGCTCAAACGAGTGCCGGCGGGCGAAACGCTAGGCTACGGCTGCTCGTTTAAAACCGAAAGAGATTCCGTGATTGCGACCGTCCCAATCGGTTATAACGACGGCATTCCGCGCTCTCTTTCAAATCGCGGCAAAGTTATTGTCAACGGAAAATTTGCGCCCGTCGTCGGTCGCGTTTCGATGGATTTGATTATTGTTGATGTGACGGACGCGAAAGGCGCGAAACTTTTTGACGAAGTTGTTTTCATTGGCGAACAGCGCGGCGCGCAAATTACGGTCGAGGAAATCGCAGAAATTTCCGACACGATTTCCTACGAAATAACCTGCCGCATCTCAAAGCGCGTTCCACGTGTTTTCAAATCTCAAATCTGAAATTTCAGAATGTTAAAGGCAAATAAAAGTCGTCTGTTTGAAACGTTGTTTGCCGTTTATAACCGCAATTTGTTTCGGCGCAGATTTGCGGCTTTGCGCGTTCAGGGAATCGAAAATCTGCAAAACCGCAAGCTGGATTTGCCGCTCGTTTTATACGCGAATCATTCGAGCTGGTGGGACGGACTCGTCGCGTTTGAAATCGGGCGCGCCGCTCGCTTAGACCATTTCCTGATGATGGAGGAAAAACAATTGAAACAACTGTTTCTGTTTCGGCGTTTTGGCGCGTTTTCGGTTGTTCGGGAAAATCCGCGCGAGAGTCTGCGCAGTATTAATTATGCGGTTGAAATTTTAAAAGAAAAACCGAATCGCGCGCTCTGGATTTTTCCGCAGGGCGAGATTTTGCCCAGTGATGCGAGACCTTTGCGGTTTTATCAAGGTTTGGCGCGAATCATTGAAAAAACGGGCGAATGTGTCGCCGCGCCGGTCACAATGCGCTACGAGTTTCTGGGCGATTTTAAACCGACCGCGTTTGCCAAAATCGGGAGGACTGAGGTTTTTTCTAATGTTATAACTACAAGGAAGCTAATCGAACATCTTTCGGTTCGATTAACCGAAATGCTCGATGAGTTGAAAGCCGATATTACTGCGGAGAAAATAAACGATTTTATTGATCTATTGAAAAAGACCTCCGCAAATTAATGGGGAGGTCTTTTCCTTCAAATCCGCTTTCAGAAATTGATTACAAACTTCTAAAAGTGGAATTAATCTTTTATTTCATACCGTATTGGGGAGTCATATTCATCCGGCTCACCCGCCAAAGAATCGCCGTTTTGTCCAAAACGGACGACGCGCGGTTGGGTGGTATTCCAGTTATTAGAGCTTAAAGCAATATACCAGATAAGCGTTCCGCCTTCGTTGCGTCGCATGGCAAAATCAGTTCTGCCATCGCCATCATAATCGCCAAAAAGCGGATCATCTGTATCTCTGCCGAATGGCAAGATAAAATGTCCGTTATCCGAGCTGCGCAAAACTAAAATAATCATTTGAGCCCCGTTTGTGCTTCCGCCATTCGGGTCGCGTATAACCATTCTGTCTTGAATACCGTCGCCGTCAACATCAATTTGCGCGGGCAGGAATATAAAATCGCTGGCAGATCCGGTAGTTGAGCCCCAAAGAGCAGTTTGCAAAGTATTATCACTGCTGCGTCTTGTGAACCAAGTGATGCCACTACTCGTCCCTCGAATAACAGTAAAATCGTTTTTGCCGTCTCTGTCAAAATCACCGATCATAGGCAAATCAACACCGCCTAGTCCCCAATTCTCAGCACGAAGCTGATTGTTTGAGCTTTGAAGAACGTACCAAACTCCGGTTGTGATTCGATAAACCGCAATATCTGTTTTACCATCGCCGTCATAGTCAGCAGGCATCTCGTAATCCGTTGCGTATACGCCCCAATACTGCTCTCGAACCGTGTTGCTTCCGGTCAGCAAAATACGCCACACAAGACTAGACCCGCTCTGTCTTGTGTGAACAATATCGCTGCGCCCGTCACCATCATAGTCATCGCTCGCCGAACTTACAAAGACAGGGGTTTCGCCGGCAAAACCGAAAACATAGTTGAAAAAGTTGTTGTTGATGCTGTATTGAATGTGATTGGTGAATGTACCCGGACGATAAACTTTAATGTCGGTGCGTCCGTCGCCGTCGTAGTCTTGCGGGGTTGTTTGAATTTTAATCTGCCCGCGAATTTCTCCGCCCGGGAAATTCGACGTATGAATGTTCACGTAAAGACGTTTAGTGCGTAAAAAGCCAAGTTGCTCGGTCGTTAGGTTAAATGGTCCTCTGCTGAATGTCCCGGAAGTTACGCCGGTTGGCGGAGTCAAATCAAACAAAATTCCTGCATTTGCTCCGGGAGACTGAGGACCGTGAATATGACCCTGGGTGACTCCGCTCGATAATCCTGCGAATTCGCAAGTTACATCCGTGATTTGGGTTTGAGCCAGATTCAGCGTAACCATGCATCTTCCGCGTCCGTTTGTATTGGTCGGCGGAACTTCCTGAATCGTATTCAAATTCACCGTAAATTTCTGTTGGGCTGATGCGGCGCTGCCAAGCAGCGCGACGGCGGCAAAAGCCAGTAAAAAAGAGAAAATCTTTCTTTGCATTTCTTTCAAATTCCTTCCTTCGTCAATGTTCAAGAGGGATGAAAATCCCAGCCGAATGATTCTAATTTTTAGTTAAACCGGATTGTGAAAGCATTGTGCGGATTTTCGGATGCGGTGTCAATAATTTTATAAGAGATGTAGAGAAAAAGACGCGCAACAAATCTCTGTTGCGCGTCTTTTTTAACGGAAATTTCTTAGTTCGCAAATTTTATTGGTCTCCGGGCGAACCCCAATTGAGGACTCGCATTTGATTGTCGGAGCTTTGGCGGATAAACCAGATTAGTTGATTGTTGATCGGACGCAGCGCGGCGAAATCGGTTTTCCCGTCGCCGTCGTAATCGCCGAATCTGATTCCGTCGCTCGCCAATCCCCATTGCAAAGCAAATACCGAGTTATCCGAGCTTCGCAAAGCGTAATAAAATCGCAGTCCGTTTTCAATTCGTGTCACGATAATATCGTTGACGCCGTCGCCGTCAATGTCAACGGGATTGCCGGGAAAAACAGCATCGGTCGAAAGCCCCCAGACAACCCGGCGAGATTGATTGTCCGAGCTGCGGCGGATGTACCAAACGAGCTGATTGTTTTCAACCCGGTTAACACACAAATCGGTTCTGCCGTCTTTGTCGTAATTGCCCGCACAAGGAATATCAACTCCGGGCTGACCCCAGTTTTCATAGCGCGGCTGATTGTTTGAGCTTTGAAGAATGTACCAGATGCCATTTGAGATGCGGTAAACGGCGATGTCCGTTCTGCCGTCTCCGTCGTAATCACCGGCGGCAGGCGCGTCGTTCAACGCCACATTGCCCCACTGAACCTCGCGAACAACATTATCTCTGCTTCGCGTGTAAATTGTAGTTGCCGCGCCCGTGATCGGATTGACGCGAACAAAACCGGCATCACCCAACCCGTCACCGTCAAAGTCGGCAATCAGAGGAAAAAGATCGGTCGGCTGCCCGCCCAATTGTCGAGCGAAAACACTGTTGTTAGTGCTGCGCAGCGCATAGCCGAAACCGTTGCTCGGACGGTAAACAAAAGGGTCTGTGCGTCCGTCACCGTCAACGTCGAAATCGAGCGTGGCGATTTTGAATTGCCCGCGAATCTCGCCGTTCGGGAAATTTGTCGTATGAAAATCCATATACCAGCGTTTGGCGCGTATTTCTGCGGCTTGCGCCGCTGTCAGGTTAATCCCTTCAAAGAAAAGAATTAAGCCGCTGGTCGTGCCTACCGGCGCGGTTAAATTGATTAAGATGTCCCCATTTTGTCCCGGAGGTCCATTGACATGAATATGCGCTGAGGTAACTACGCTCGATAAGCCGGAATATTGACAAGATATGCTCAAACTCGGGGATTGGCTAGTATCTTCAAGATACATTTCACAAGTTCCGCGCGCGGTTGAGTTTGCCGACGGTACCACTTGTAGCGAGTTTAAAGCTGCGACAAATCGTTGGGCTGATGCCGCGCCGTTGAGCAGTATGACGGCGGCAACTGCCAGTAAAAAAGAGAAAAATTTTCTTTGCATTTTATTGTCCTGATTCCTCACTGTTTGGATTGAAAACAAATTAATTCGGCAGCGCCAAGACAATTGCCCGGAAAAGAAAACTTCGAGTAATACATCTCTTATGCCGCAGGTCGCCTGCATTTTCCGGCTTATGACCGGCAATGTCAAATTACCCCAAATAAAAAGCGCATATCGTAAAAATATGCGCTCAAATCAGCAATGAAAATGAATTTCGGTTTACGGATTTAAATATTTTCCGAACCAATCAAGCACGTTTGTGTACCAGAATTCGGAGTTTTGCGGTTTTAAAATCCAGTGTCCTTCGTCCGGGTAAACAATCAACTTTGAAGGCACGTTGTTTAATTGCAGAGCGGTAAAAAGCTGCATACTTTGGTCAACCGGAACGCGGAAATCCAGCTCTCCGGCTGTGACGAGCGTCGGCGTATTGAAATTTTTGGCAAATTTATGCGGCGACCATTTGTTGTAGTTGACTGGGTTTTGCCACGGCATTCCTTTAAATTCGTAGTTGACGAACCACAATTCTTCGGTCGCGCCAGCCATTGATTCGAGATTGTAAACTCCGGCGTGCGAGACGAAAACTTTGAATTTAAAACGCGGATCGTTGTTGTGTCCCAAAATCCAATCAACCATATAACCGCCGTAGCTCGCTCCGGCTGCGCCGAGACGGTTTTTATCAATGTAAGGCTTTTTAACGATTTCGGCTACGCCGTTCATAATGTCCGTAAATGCGCGCCCGCCCCAATCGGCGGAAACTTCGTTGACGAACTGCTGACCGTAACCGACCGAGCCACGCGGATTCGGAGAGAAAACGATGTAACCCGCATTGGCGAAAATCTGCGAGTTCCAGCGATTAGACCAGGCGTCGTTGGAAGCAGACTGCGGTCCGCCGTGAATCAAAACAAAAAGCGGATATTTTTTATTCGGATCGAAGTTCGCCGGTTTTGTGATAAAACCGTGAATTTTGGCATTTCCCGCGCCCGTCCATTCAAAATCTTCGAGCTTTTGCAGATTGTATTGCGACAGCATCTGTTGATTGACGGTAGTGAGGTTTGTCATTCCGCTGCCGTCGGTGTTGACGCGAGCGATTTCAGGCGGCATCCGACCGGATGCGTGAGTGAAAACAAGCGAGTTGCCAGCCAATTTTAAATCCGACGCAAAACCTTCGTACATCAAACGGCGCGGTCTGCCGCCGGCGAGCGGAACTGTATAAATTGCCCCGCGCCCGCGTTCGGCGGCGGTAAAATAAACGGTTTGACTGTCGGGCGTGATAATGAAATCTTCGACCTGAAAATCGAATCCGACCGGAATCTCAACCGCGCGCCCCGTTTGCCGGTCGTAACGCATCAGACGCCAGCGGTCGGCTTCAAAGCCTTCGGTCATTTGCGAGCGGTAAAGAATGTATTTTCCGTCGCGCGTGTAAACCGGCGAGGCGTCATAGCCTTTGTTGGTCGCCGTGATATTTTTCGCCGCGTCGGGGTTTGAAACGGGCGCGATGTAAACATCGCTGTTGGTTGAAATCGCCTCTATTTTATCCGGGTTGCGAAGAAAAACCAGCTCGCGCGAATCGGGCGAAAATCCGAAATCTATAAAGCTGGAAGCCGCGTACGGCGGCGAATCCCAATCGCCGGTCGTTGCTTCGCGCATTCGGTCGCCGTTTGTTTCGATCAGAAAAACGTGCGTTCGTTTTACGTCGCGCCATTCAACCCAATGTTTATAAAGCAAGCGGTCGGTGACGTGCGCTTTGACCTTGTTGGCTTCCGCCGCCGCATCTTTTTGTTTGTTGCAATTGTCGTCGCCACGGCATTCCGGGTAAACGTCGGAAGTAAAAGCGAACATTCGCCCGTCGGGCGACCAGACGAAAGCGTTGACGCCGGTTGAAATGTTGGTAATTTGTTTTTTATCGCCGCCGTCGTCGGCATCCATCGTCCAGATTTGACCGCCGGAAATGTAAGCGATTTTTCTGCCGTCGGGCGAAAACGCCGGAGACAAACTCGAACCAGCGCCGCTTGTCAAAGCGCGCAGCTCGCCGCCGGTCGCAGGAGTAATGTAAATCTGATTAACCGCGCGGTTCGCGTCTTTGTTGACATCGCCGATTTGAAAAGCGACAAAACGACCGTCGGGCGAAACCGCCGGAGCGGCGACGCGGCGCAATTTCAACAATTCCTGAATCGTAAAACGATTGTTCTGCGCCGCCGCAAAATTAGAAAAAACGAGCGCGAAAATTAAAAGTAAAATCGAGCGTTTCATATTTTTGAAAAAGCAAATAGACCGCAGAAGAAGCTGATTGAGCGGATAAAACGCAGATTGATAAATCAATAAATTTATCTGCGAATTTCTGCCGAATCAGCGTCATCTGCGGTCTATTCATTTGAATTTAACAAGACGCGCAGATTTTACACTAAAATCGTCTAACTGAGAAAACCGGGAAACAGCGCCGCCGATGCAGCGGCAAGCACGACGCCGAACAGCCAGACGACGAGAGCCGCCGTCCAAGCCGCGCTGCCGGAAACTTTTTCGCCCGCGTTTTTCAGCCCCGTCGCCGCCAGCCACAAACGATAAAACGAGAGCAGACCGATTGCCGCCGCCAGCGAGAACAAAACCGGATTTTGCGCCGGATTAAAAAGCAGCACACCCAAATTGTCCTGAACGAGCGATTGCTGTCCGAGCAGCGGATGAACGTCCACAGGGTCTTTGAGAAACAAAATGATTAAGCTCAAAATCCTATCAATCACAATCACCGGGAAAAACGAATAAACCGTTGCCGAGAAAGATTGCCAGTAATTGATGTGCCCGCCCATCGCCAAAATGATGACGAGATAAATTGCGGCTAGGAACGCGAAAAATACAAACATTCCGACAAAACCCGAAACTGCACTGCCCGCTTGGCGGAGCGGTTCTTTGTATTGTTTGATATTGTCCTGACGCATTTGGGCAATGCGGTCTTCCGGGATTTGAAAACCGCTCTGCGTGATTTTCTCGGTCATAAAATTGCCGATTCGTTCCGCCGTCAATCGCTGCGCAAACGCGAACAGATAAATTCCGCTCAAGATTGACATCACCAGCAGCGCGGCGAGCCAGCGCGGATGATGTCGTAAATTTCGGAACACTTCCGCAGGCGAGAAAAAGATTTTCCCCAAGCTCTCCGCCGCGCTCATTGCGGGCTGATCGCTCGCCGACTCGGGGCGCGGAACGAAGCTCAAACCGAACAGAACGAGAGCGAGAAAGATCAAACCGCCGCCCGCGCCGGTTAAGCCGGGCAAAATTCCGATTAAACTGAGAGCAATTAAAACTACACCGATTCCGAACACGATAGCTGGAACAGTAAAACGACCCATAAATTTTTCCTTTAAGACCTTCGGGAGATTTTTATTAGCCGCTCGCAAGCGGCGAAATTTGAAACTGCAATAATTTTTACGTAAAACCGGAACGGCAGTTTCAACTTCTCGGTTTTGTAATCGAAATCGCCGGAAAATGCAACGGAAAACCGGCTTTTTTATTTGTGCTCTTTTATGTTAGCATCGCCAATGTTCGTGTTCTCCGGCGATTCTCAGGTTTTATGCACGTTTTCTACAGCTTCCGGCACGTAATTTATCTGACGATTTTAATTCTCGTTTTCGCCGGAAACGCCGTTGCCCAGCAAACCAATCCGGTTGATCGTCAGGTGACGAATCCGATTTCGGACACGCCGAGCGTTAATCCACTTGAGCAGGAAAACCTTTTACCGCCGCCGAAACCGAAGGTGCCGATTATAAACAGCGAAGATTTACAGGTCGAATATAACCAAATTAACGCTACGGGACCGGAAAATGCACGAGTAGTCGTATACGAGGGGAACGTTGACGCGCGTCTCGGAATTTACCGTCTTCAAGCCGACAAAATAACGATTTATGACGCTGAAAATCGCGCCGTCGCCGAAGGCAGCGTTGTTTTCGATCAGGGAAACGACCAGCGTATTACGGGTTCGCGCGGCGAATTCAATTATCAAACGAAACTCGGCTATTTTGAAAATTCAACCGGTTTTACCAACCAAACGGCTGACGGAACGGTAATTTATTTCACCGCAGATCGTGTTGAGCGAACGTCTCTGACAACAGTTGTCATCAATAATGCCGTCGTGACGGCTTGCGGCGACGACAACGTGCCGAAATGGAGCTTTGAGGCGAAAGAAGTCGAAATCACGATGGGCGACCGGGTGAGATTAAAACGCCCGACTTTCAAAGTCAAAGGCGTTCCGATCATTCCGCTGCCTTACGCTTCGATTTCGATCAAACGCGAAGACCGAGCTTCGGGTTTTTTGACTCCGACAATCGGCGGAGGCGGCGACAAAGGCTTTCGCATTTCCAACGCTTATTATCAAACGCTCGGAAAATCAGCCGACATCACTCTTCGCAGCGACATTTTTACCGGGCGGGGCTTAGGTTTCGGCTTTGACGTTCGTACGCGCGCTAACGAGCGCTCATATTTCAACTTCGGTTTTTATGCCGTTCAGGATCGTATCTTCGGCGGCAAAGGTCCCGATAAACCGGATCAGGGCGGAACGCAGTTTTACGCAGACGGCGTGCAGTATTTCCCAAACGGTTTTGTCGCCGCCGCCGACGTTCGCATCACTTCAAACATCGCTTTTCGGCAGGTTTTCAGCGACCGCGTGCAGCAAATCATCTCGCCGCTCGAAGTGTCGCAGGCTTTCATCAACAAATCGTGGAACAATTACAGTCTCGATTTTCTCGCCCGCTCGCAAGTCGTGACGATTCCCGGCGTGCGAATCTCGACCAGAAATCTGCCGAGCGTCTCATTTGAAAAACGCCCCAGCCCGCTGTCTTTTTTCAAAGATTTACCAATTTATTTTTCGTTCAAAAGCAGCCTCGAAGGCGTTTCGCGCCGCGAATCAACCGACCCGAATTTTCAATCTGCGTTTGAATTTGACGTTCTCCGCACACCCGCTTTAGGACAGCGGCTCGATTTCAACCCGCAAATCGAAATTCCCTTAAATTATCAAGGCTGGACTTTGACAACCGCCGCCGGTTTCAGAACGACTTATTATTCAAATTCGCAATTGCCCGAAACGCGGGAAGTTTCAGGAAGAGATTTGATTCGCGGTTACGGCGAGCTTGAGCTTGATTTGCGCCCGCCCGCGTTAGCCAAAAACTTTTACGCCCCGGACAATCTGTTCAAATTTCGCCACGTCATCGAGCCATATTTGACTTATCGCCTGCGAAAAGGCGTAGGCGACGATTTTCAACGCATTATTCTGTTCGATTACAACGACACCGTAACCGACACGAACGAAATCGAATTCGGCGTCACGAATCGTTTTTACACGCGCCGTTACACCGAAATTCCGACGGAAGGCGTCTCCCGTGCCGAACTGCTGCTGGCGGCGCAAAACAAAGAAAATCCGCTTTCGATTCAGCCCTACGAGATTTTCACCGTAACGGTGCACGGAAAATATTTCGCCGACCCGACTTTCGGCGGCGCGCTCGCGCCCGGCAGACGCAACCAATTTCAATCAATCACCGATTTAACGGCTTTCACATTCGGCGGCATCCCGCGCCGCTTTTCGCCCGTCAACCTTGATTTAACATATCGCCCGCGCCGCACCATTTACGCCAACTCCAGACTGGATTTAGGCGTGAAAAATCTTGACCTGCGAAACGTCTCGGCGACTTTGGGCTACGACACCAGATTTTTAAAGATTTTCCAAACGTTCTACTACACAAAAGCGGTCGAGCTTGTCCCAAATCTGCGCCGCTACGCCGACCCGTTCGGAAACGAAGCCGGAACAACGCGCGGCTCGCAATGGAGTCCGAGCTTTTTCGCAGGCAACCGCGAACGCGGCTATTTCGGCGGCGCATCGATTTTCTTCGATTTCCAAAACACCCGCTCCAAAAAACAAACTCCGCTCGTCAGCTCAACCTTCACGCTTGGCTACGCTTACGATTGCTGCGCCGTCACAATGCAATATTCCAGCTTCAATGTCGGACTGCGCGACGAAAACCGCTTTCTGTTCAGTTTTAGATTAAACGGAATCGGCGCATTCGGAACTGAGCAAATTGGTCAGGGATTTAAATAATTGAAGTAAAAAGCACTAATCGTGATGAGTTGTTTTGAGGAGCAACGACAATTGCATTTCCTGTTTAATAAAATAGATGGCTGGGGTAGGACATCGTTTGACGGGCATCGTAGAATTATTAAACAGGAGAATGCAACTGTCATTTTGCTCCTCATCTATATAACGCCCCAAAAGAATCGGAAACCTATCATCAAATTTGAAAATTTTTTCAGAAAAGATTTATTGAGTTGAAATTACTTTAAAATAGAGCATATTGATGAGAGTTGTATGATTTTCAAGGAAAAATGAGATCAATTATAGCTTTTCTTGAATAAGTATACTTTTAAGTCTTTTTAGCATTTTCACCTTAACTTGTCGTTCCCTGATTTTGTTGATTAGATTGGACGTTAGAGATTCCTTTACCGGCTAGATAACCGGCTTGACTCAAACCAGTCAAGAGGACAATTGATGGAGGGACAAGCGGTAAGGATGCAATATCTTTGGTGATGTTACTAAGAAACAACCAGGAATAAATGAAAATAGCGATTACCGTCCAACCAAACATTTGAAACTTCATCAAATCCATAGTGCTTGGATTTTTGTCGTCGCGGAAAAGATCAGAAAATTCGTAAAAATATTTGGAAACTCCTAGCCTTAAATTTTTAATCCGACTGTTTTCTATTTCTTTAACTTTATCTCGCGCCTCTGTTAAATTCGTTTCTGAGATTGCAACTTCTCGTTCTGCATTTTGCAGCGCCGAGTTCGCTTCCCCTATTTTGGCTTCATCGGCACTTTCTTTAGTTAATTTTTCTAAGTTTTCTTTAGCTTTTTCGAGGTCTGCAATTGTATCCACATTAGACTTTGAGTATTGATTCAACAACCTATTTGCCGCTTCAAGGTTTGTTCTAAATTCATTAACCCTAAAGTCATCGTCTAATTTATAGCTTAATTTGCCATTGGGTGTATCCACGACCAATGTGTCGAAAGATCGGTTCGTTGGAACATCTACGACAATTTCTGTACCATTGCTTTTCCAATAAAGGATTGAAGCATAGGTAGTCATAACTTTATTTATACCAAATCTGACTTTTCCAGTTTTGTCCATATCTTTACCATTAATTTTCAGAAGATAAGGGCTTGTAGTCTCAGGTGTATCAGGATATTTTGTTTCATCATTAAACTCAACTGCCGAAATGGGGTGAATACTTGTGACACAAGCCGTTTTCTCCTCGCTGTTAAGAGCGGAAATCAAACTTGAAAAAATGCCTGATCCGATGGCAATACCTGCTAATGCTAACAACTCACCAGGAATCTCGACCCAATTGAAATTTCGTCCCATTCTGATATCCTCATTAGCGGCTTTAACCTTCCCTTCAGCATTACTGAGCTTTTGCTGGGCGAGAGTTAAAAGTCTGGCTTTTGTGTTAAGTTTATCTTGAGCGGCAGTAAGTTGCGTTTTAGCAGTATTGATTTCTGCTTCGGGAGCCTTTCTTTCCATTAATGTTTTTAAATTGCTATCTGCCTCGCTATACTCACTTTCTGCGTTGATTTTTGCTTCTTCGGCAGCCACTTTATCAGTTTCAGCTTTTTTCACATCCTCTTTGAGACTTGGCAGTTTTTCTTTTGCATCTGCGGCGGCGGCTGTATATTCTTCAGCTTGGCTTGCAGAAGCGGGCGGAATCACATTATGAACAGCCATCGCTGCGAAAAACGACCCATAAATCACCAGTGACCAAACTAAGGCTTGCAGTCTTGAAAGGCTTAACCTGTTATCACTGCCTGCGATAAAAGCAGAAGCCTTAGCAATGACGCCTTCACCTCGCCTAATGAACAAAAAGCATCCGACGAAAAGAATGATTGGAACTAAAAAATACAGCCAGTATCCAGTCCAAACTTGCAGATTCATATTAATCTCCTTCTTTCCTTAACTCCTTGTTTCCTATCGCACGCACTTCTAAGTGGATTATCTTTGTTTAGGTTTATTCCAACTGTTTAAATCAAAGCTTATATACTTCCTTATTCTCTCCTGTGATTAATTTCTCCCCTTTATTTAAAGATTTGATTGTAACGACTTAAATCAAATAATTTATCGGAATCGAATTTTAAGCCAAAATTTACTCTAAATCCTTGTTTTCTTTCTAATTCTGTTGCGTTTGAGTAAGTAACAGAAAAAGGCAAAAATATTCCATTAAAAAGTGGAATATTAAGAAGAAATTGTGTATTGAACAAGTCAGCTTTTCGATTAGCTAGATTTTGGTTTTCAAGCAATCTAGCATAACGTAAGTTGAATGAGTATGTAATTTGGCTTAAATCTCCTTCAAATTGAAAGGGATTAGTTCTTTTACCTTCAAAAGCTATTGCAACGTTAAAATCACGTGTTTTCTTTTGATTAAGCATTGAATTTGGTTTGTGATAAAATGAAAAACCAGCATTTGCAGTAAAGTTGGTGAAAGGTCTTAGAAATCCAACATTAGGTTGGTCATAAATAGCTTTAAATTCCGAAAAGTTTCCCAAAATGTCTCGGTGATTAGTGTAGGCAACTGTTCCCAATGGACTCTTAAAGAATTCATCTAGTTGTTTTTCAATTAGTTTCTCAGCAGCTTTTTGGTTCTGCTGTGCATTTCCAATATCTTTAATTACCTCATTTATTTCAGATTTAACATCATCGGCAATTACAATCTCTTTAGATTTAACTCTGTCAGTAATAAAAGTCTTCAAGAAATTTAAAGTAATATTAGTTAGCTCATTTGCTTGTTCATCCTCTTTTAAAGTCTTAAAATCAGCACTTTGCATTCTAGAATCAATAAGACCTTGCAATTTTGGCGTTTCGCTGTCTAATTCCACTCTCAAGAAATCATTTCGGTCAATGATATCCACACCTCTTCCTAAAGGTGCTAATAGACCTATGATAAGAGGCGCTATTTTTGTGTCCCAAATTTCTTGTAATTTGGGTGAGCGGGAGCTGCGATCACCGTAAAAACGATAACGGATCGAATATTCTCTGAGCTGGCTCCGGGTCGCATTGGCAAGCAGCGCATTTTGGTTATTTATGTTGAAACTAGCAGACACACCTATTTTATTAAAAACGCCTGCATTGCGATAGGCTACTGCCGTATCTCTCTCTGTAAAAGAAAATAATGCAGCGGGAGAAGTGTTTAATGTCAAAACTGTATCTTGAACATTTTTCTCTAAAGCTCCATTTTCGAGGGCGAGCCCCAACAGCCAGGGGAAACTTGGCTTCTCAACTGTGCTTGTTGAGGCTGAAGTTGAAGATGAAGCTCCAATTTGTTTATCAGTCCGGGCTGTATCAATCAAAAATCGTATCGGTGCCAAACCTGCAATTGAATTGATAGATTGACCTGTATCAACTGTACTAGCTAAAGTTAGAAAAAATAACTGTGGATAGCGTTCCCTAATTCTACTAAGTGCATTTGGATTTCGTTTTTTTACTTCATAAAGAATAGATTTAGCTAGGATTTGCGCATCATCTTTAATTATAGCTGGTGCATCGGTAAAAGAATTACTTTTTGAATCGACCTTTGAAACATCTACTGGCTTTGTTGGAACTGCTGTAGAGGGAAGGGTAGGTTTTGACACAACATTTTCTGGTTTAATAACTGTTGTTTCCGGTTTACCCTGAGTCGTTATAGTTACAGAATCTGCACCATAAAACAGCTTTAACCGCTCATTCAATACTTCAACTAAATCCTTAGTTGGTTTTAATTCTTGGTCACCCTCCTTTAAAGTGCTTAATCGTTGATTTAGCCGGTTGATTAAATTAGTGTATCGGAGTTTTTGATTTCTTTTAAGCAAGTCTAATTTAAATGAATCTGTCTCAGCCTCAATTTTTGCTTCTTCAGCTTGTATCGCTTTTTTTAACGCATTAATTTCTGCTTGTTGGGAAGTTTCTGGATTAGTTTGTGCCTTAGACATAGAAACGGTCAGCCATAAAACCAAAATTAAAGCAAGAATATAAATTAGTCTCGTTTTCATATTTATCTCCATTTGAAAAAAAAGTTATATGAACAAACAGAATGAAAGTTAAAAGCTCCATTCTGTTTGTTCCACAGTGGTAATGAAACTAAACGACCCTAAATCGAAAAGTTCTATCTGGGGCAGGGTCATCTTGATCAACTGATTGAGTAAACGGTCCTTTATTGCCATTGCCGCTACCGTCTATTCTTATTGAATATTTTGAACCAGCAGGTGCGCCAATAAAACCAAACACAATTTTAAAGCGGTGTGATTGTTTAGCTGGTTTAGTTACAGGAAATGTATAGACTCCATTAGCAGGTCTAGGCATTTGAGGCTTGCCATCTAAGACAGCACCATACTGTGAACCTAAACTAACACTTGGAGTGATAGCAATTGTCACCTGCTCACCATTAGTAACCTCGTACTCTATATCGTCAATTTGTTTCATATTTTTAGCTCCTTTTATTTATCAATTTATGGGCAAGATTTACTGTAAGAACGGAAATATAAAGTTGACACAGTTAATTTGCCGCAGATTAGTGCTCAAAGTTTATATGAATACAAAACCCATATAAACAAAACATCATGAATCATAACTTTCCTTGAGGTATAGGCTTGGGAAATCGGAGAACTTGCGGAAACGAGTTGAAGTTGACCGAAGTTTCAAGCCGAAAAGGTTAAAAGCCAAAGTTTATTTTTCAGAAAACAAACTGGTTTAAATTCGTAAAGTCTATTCATACTGAGATTAGACTTTTTATCGCGAACAAAACACATTGCGGAGAAAAATATGACTTCGCCCTTCAGCATAGTTTTGCCCGTTTCATGTTCAAGCCGTTAATAAATTTCTTTCACCTAACAATAACAACAGAACCTATCTACCTCTTGAAATTTTTAGTATTGTAGTTTTTGCCTCTCATTTGGTTAACGCACCAAAAGAAACTAAAAACTATCATCTTAAGAAAAGATTTTTTGCAGACCCGAATTAGTTGTGGTTAATAGATAAAAGGGTATGCTCAGTTATATCGGCTTAGACTTTTAACCAAAATCCTCAGTTCAATATAAAGGCTAGAAACATCCATCTTTAACATCGCTCTAGGCAAGTTAAATTATTAATGGCATGTTTTAATATTTACCTACACGAACTGTTGCTCGCGCAAATTCCTTTCGAGTTGAGTTAAAAAAGCAACGGCAATGTACAAGGATTTTTGAAAACTTGCAAGCACTTTTTTCGCGAAAGTGAACGAAGGGTGAACGATTTTTGAAAGGATGAATACTTAAAGATTTCCAATGAAAAATGGTGAGCAGTTTTTATCTACCACTCACCATTAAAACAAAGCATATTGTTCAATTTTTATGCTGCGACAGAGGCGTTTTCTTCTACAGGAGTGAGCCATTGCGCATCGAAAGGCGCGGGGCGTGTGCCGTCTGTGATTTGGAAAAATGCTTCCTGAATCTTTTGGGTGATTTCGCCGCGTTTGCCGCTTCCGATTGTAATGCGGTCAACCGAGCGAATCGGTGTTATTTCCGCTGCCGTGCCGGTAAAGAATAATTCGTCGGCGAGATACAAAGCCGAGCGCTGCAAAGAGGTTTCGACTACTTCAATGCCGAGTTCGCGGGCGATTTGAATCGTAGTATCGCGGGTGATGCCGGGCAAAATGGATGAAGCTAACGGCGGCGTCAGTAGTTTTCCGTTATTGACCAAAAACAGGTTTTCGCCCGAACCTTCCGATATAAAACCTCTGTCATCGAGCGCAATGCCTTCGGTAAAGCCGTTTAATCTGGCTTCCATTTTGATAAGCTGCGAGTTCATATAGTTTGCGCCGGCTTTTGCCATCGGCGGCATACTGTTCGCGGTTATTCGCGTCCAACTCGAAACGCAAACGTCAACTCCGGCTTCGATAGCTTCTTCGCCGAGATATTTGCCCCAATCCCAGGCGGCGATGTAACAGGTTAAAGGATTCAGCAGCGGATAAACGCCGAATGCCGGATTTTCTTCATCCAACCCGCGAAAGAGAATTGGGCGCAGATAGCATTCTTTCATACCGCTGCGTTGGACAAGCTCGACGGCGGCTTTTGACAACTGGTCGCGAGTCAAATTTGTGTCCATCCGATAGATTTTCGCCGAGTTCAGAAGGCGCTGCATATGTTCCTGAAGCCGGAAAACCGCAGACCCCTGCTTGGTTTTGTAACAGCGTATGCCTTCAAAAACGCTCGAACCGTAATGAAGCGCGTGCGTCATTACGTGAACCCGGGCGTCATCCCATGCAATAAATTTGCCGTCGTGCCAAATTACGGGAGAAATCTTCGTCGTTTTGACATCTTTCGCTTGACCGTTGTTTACTGACATTTAAATAAACTCCTTTAAATAATAAATACTTCTTTTAAATTTTAAGATAATTGTCGCCACATTGCAAAAAAATAATGCAAATCGAAGCGGAGCGCGATCACTCGTGCCCGCTTCTTTATCAAGAAAAGGGGCGAGAGTAATCGCGCTCCAACAAAAAAGGGCGGGAATTTTATCCCGCCCTTTTTAATTTAAGGCAAAATTCTGATTCGCGGCGCCGTGTCGTCCGGGCGGGTTGTAAAGGTGCCACCTCCCGTAACTGTAATTACAATCGGCGCGTCGCCCTGACCGGCGGCTTCGGGCGGAAGCAGAAAGTCCACCGAATAAACACCCGGTCTGTCGGTCTGAGTTGCGCCGGTTAAAATATTCGCCGCCGGAACGGTTATGGTGCCGATTTTAATAGTAAATGCACCGGCGGCGAGTCCCTGAACGCCGGTTAAAAACACTCTTAACCTGGTTTGCACCACATTATAACCGCCGCGCAGCCTGATGCTCCTGATTGCGAACGGTTCGCCTTGCATCGCGACTCCGGTCGTCACATTAAAGACCGAAGCGCGACCACCGGCAGCCGCCGTGTCGTCTCGCCGGAAAATATCCGGTTGGGCGGCGACAATTATGACTGTGCCGCGCGAGATTCTGCCGTTATCGTTGAGAATAATCGGATAAGTTCCAGGTGCGAGTCCGGCGGGAGTCACAAATCTCACTTCGCCGCGGGCGCTGTCAACCGAATAAATACCAGCCGCCACATTGTTGATTGACAAGCTTACGCCGCCCAGTTCAATCGGGAGCGGGAAACGACGTGCGTTTGACGCTCCGGTTGCCGTTTGAGAAACGGTCAGGCTGCCGCTCGTTAATCTGGCGACGCCAATCATATCGGGAGAAAGTCCTTGTGCTGTCAGCGGAGTTGGAGTCGGACTCGCCGTCGGCGTCGGTGTCGGAGACGGAGATGGCGTGGCGACGGGTAACGCGCTGGCGCCCGTGAAAACTGCTAAATTGTTCTGGGTATCGGAAATTGAATTGGGCGTTAGTAAATAAAACGCTTCGCTGGTCGAATCAGAGTTTCCGCCCCCAAGCTCGCGCGGAATATTAAAAGCAATGCGGCGATTCGTGTTGCTCGCGTAAGGCTGGATTTCGCTTAAAGCCGAAGTCGGAAAACGCGAAATGCGCGTGAAAGTTGCATTGAATCCGGCTGTTTGCGTGAGCGGAAACGAAAAAATCTGAACTTGCCGGGTTGCATCCGGGTTCAAGCCTTCACTGGCGGTTGCCGGAACGTTTCCGGCGGCGTTGAAATTAAGTCTGGAAGCAAAGACGACGCCCGGTTCAAAGGTATTGGTCGGAGCATTATAAACCAAAGTAAATGTCGGGAAGCGGCGAACATCGCCGAAGGTGGCGGCGGCATCGGCGTCGCTGCGGGGTCCGACGGCACGGTAAGCCGCAGGGTTTGTCTGGTTTATTTGCGGCGCGACGGTCGTGTCAAAAACATAAAGCTGATAGCCGGTTTGATTGGTTCCGCCGCCTGCTGCCGGATTGTTTGAAAGCGTTTCAAAACCGACGAAACGTCCGTCGCGGCTGATGCGGCGTCCGGCGCTGAAAAGCACCACCGTATCGGAAGGATTAACGCGCGCCGTTTTGGTAATCTGTGTAAAAGCGGACGGCTGCCCGTTTGAGCTTAACACGGCGTAATACGCTTCTCCGTTGTTATCAGGATTATCTACGTTGTTGGTTACCGCTACAGTAGGATTGCGCGGAACAGTCGCGTTCGAGTAAAAAGCGAGTTTTGTGCCGTCGCCCGAAATTGACGGATTCTGGGTGAAAATCGGGGCGTTTTCCGTAGCGCGCGGCGTCCGCGTGATTTGTTGAAAACTGCCGTTGGTTCCGACGTTTCTTTTATAAACAAAAACTTCGGCATTATCGTCGGGCGCGGCGTTTTCGTTGGTGTAATTTCGGTTTGAAACAAAAGCCAAAGTCGCAGCCGTATCGTCAATTGACAAGTCGCGGTTGTCGTCTGAGATAAACGGCGCAACATTGGCAGTTCCGGGCTGCGACGGCGAGTTTGCCTGCGAATTTGTCACCTGCGTAAAAGTTCCGGCGGCTAAATTGTTAAACGGAACTTCAATTCCTCTCGATAGATCAACGGTTTGAGTCGTTACCAAAACCCGGTAAAGAAAGATTTCCGTATTGGCGTCAGCCGCAAAATTTTGTCGGGCTGCGGTGTCGGTCAGAGCCGTCCCGTCAAAATTCCCCGGATTTGCGCCCGCCGGAGTCGGATTTGCGAATGACGGCGCGGCATTGGAAGTAAAAGCAATCCACAGCTCGTTATTTACAAGTCCGTTGGCAATCACCGGGCGCGTGTTTGTAACGTCAACTAAAATATTGGCTTGAGTAGTCGCCGAAGCGGCATTGTCGCTTAAAACTCGTCTGGTGTTGGTGATTTGAAAAATCCGGCGCTGGGCGTAATCGAACAGAAAAATTTCCGAGTTGCCGTCGGCGTTGTTGCGGTTTGAATTGCGTTCGGTCGAAATGTCGCCGCTCGATTCGAGTACGACAAAACGCCCGTCGCCGCTGATGTCGCGGACGAAAGTGTTGGCGGATGAGGACGTGATTTGGGCGACCAGCGAATCAACTTGCGCTTGCGCGACAGTTGTACCGACAAGGCACAAAAAAAATAAAAGCCAAAAGGCGACACGAAACTTCACTGAGCGATTCCTCCGAATAACGTTGTATATGTCAGGTGTGACGAATTTACTGCTTGCAAATGCTCGTCGTAGTGATGCGGCTTGCATAATCAAAAGTTGCATTTTACGGGTTCAAAGGGGCAAAGTCCAATACGCCGGGTTTCAGGTGAAAAGTTCAAGGTTCAAAGTTGTTTTCATTAACCTTGAACTTTGAACTTTGAACCTTGAACTTTAAACTGTTTCGGATGAAAACCGTTCGGTTGATGATTGTGGCGGGCGAAGCGTCCGGCGACGCGCATGCCGCGCATTTAGTTGAAAAATTGCGCGAAATCGCGCCGCACGTGACATTCGAGTTTTTCGGTTTGACGGGCGAGAAAATGCGCGCGCGCGGCGTGGAAACCATAGTGGCGGCAGACGATCTGGCAATTATCGGTTTGCTCGAAGTCGGGCGCACTCTACCGCGTTTCCTGCGCGTTTTTCAAACTTTGAAACAAGCCGCAAGCGAGCGAAAGCCCGACGCGGTTGTTTTCGTTGATTTCCCGGAATTTAATTTGCGGCTAGCCAAATCACTCAAAAAAACGGGCGTGAAAATTATTTATTACGTCAGCCCGCAGCTTTGGGCTTGGCGTTCTTATCGGGTGCGGATGATTCGCCGCGACGTTGATTTGCTGCTGGCGATTTTGCCGTTTGAAAAAGCCTGGTACGCCGAGCGCGGTTTTGAACGAGTCGAGTTTATCGGTCACCCGCTCGTCGGTGAAGTTTATCCGAAATACGGGCGCGAAGAATTTTGCCGCAAACACAATTTGAAATCGGAAAATCCGATTGTTTCGTTATTGCCCGGAAGCCGCCGCAAAGAATTGACCAAAATTCTGCCGCCGATGCTCGAAGCCGCCACTCTTTTATTTGAAAAAAATCCGCGTATTCAATTTGTCGTCACAATTGCGCCGACCAGAAAACCGGAGGAAATCGAAGAAATCATCAGCAAGGCGCAGGAAAACGGTTTGAATCTGCCTGAAAAATTAATCGTTGTCGAAAACGAAACTCGCGAAGCGCTCGCCGCGTCGGACGCGGCTGCAGTTGCGAGCGGAACGGCGACTTTGGAAACGGCTTTGATGGGAACGCCGCTCGTCGTTTGTTACAAAATTTCCGCTTTTAATTGGCACACTCTGCGGCATTTAATCAGCGTCGAGCATGTCGGTTTAATTAATTTAATTGCCGGTGAAAGGTTGGCGACCGAGCTGATTCAGAACGATTTAAACGCCGCGCGTTTAGCCGAAGAATTGGAAAAACTGCTTGAGCCGGAAACAAACCGACAAATGCGCCGACGTTTGGCGGAAGTCACGGCGATGCTCGGCGCGGGCGGCGCGTCTGAAAAAGCGGCGCGCACAATTTTGCGAGAATTAAAAATTGAGGTTTAAAGATTCCGGGAAAATCGTTAGAATTCGGTTAAATGAATCCTGAAAAACCAAAATCGGCGAAGATTTACGGCGTTTTGCCGATTCTCGAAGCTCTGCGTTCGGGAAAGCGAAACGTCGAGCAAATCACGATTGCCGATGGAGCGCAAATAAATCGCCTGCGAGATTTGCTGCATTTAGCGAAAGAGCAGGGAATCATCGTTAATCGCGTGCCGAAAAACACTCTGGCAAAATTTGTCGAACCCGGCGCAAATCATCAAGGCGTTGTGGCGACAATCGCCGCCGCAAAATACGCGAATGCGGACGAGCTTTTGGAAAACTTAACCGCAAAAATCGGAAGCGGTGACGAACCGCTTGCGGTTGTTTTGGACGGAGTCGAAGACCCGCGCAATTTGGGCGCGATTGCGCGAACGGCGGAATGCGCCGGAGCGCACGGGATTTTTTTGCCCGAACGCCGCGCGGTCGGTTTGACGGAAACGGTGGCAAAAACCGCCGCTGGCGCGCTCGAATATTTGCCTGTCGCGAAAGTCGTCAATTTGAACCGGCTTTTGGAGGATTTAAAAGAGCGCGGAATTTGGATTGTCGGGACGAGCGCGCAGGCGAAAATGTCTTATTCGGATTGGGATTGGACAATTCCGAGCGCGATTGTTCTGGGCGGCGAAGGCAAAGGTTTGCATCGCTTAGTCGAAGAAAACTGCGACGCGCTGGTGAAAATTCCTTTGTCTGGTAAAATCGAATCTCTGAACGTTTCCGTAGCGGCGGGCGTAATCTTGTATGAGGCGCGCAGGCAGCGCGATTTGAAAAATAAATCTAAAAACGAAGGTTGAAAAATATGTTTTGTCCCAAATGCGCGGCGCAAAATGCCGAAAATGTCAGATTTTGTCGAAGCTGCGGTCTCGAATTAGAATCGGTTTCGGCGGTAATGACCGGGCAATTATCGCTCAAGAAGAAAGTTGAAGATGCTAATTGCAACGGCGAAAACTCGAACGATCCCGACAAATTATGGAATGTCGCAGTCACCAGTTTTTTGGTCGGTATAGCATTTTTAATCGTCTCGATTACTTTAGCCGTGAGCGGCGCGGCGGGCGGTAAAAATTGGTGGTTTTGGATGCTGATTCCCGCGTTCTGGCAAATGGGCAGCGGAATTGCGAGCTATTTAAAAGTTAAGCGGATCGAGCAGCGGGCGAATTACGCCGGTTTTAATGCGGGAAACACCGCTTTTCCGCCGCAGTCTGCAAACGCCGCTTTGCCGCCGCGACAAACCTTGTTCGCTAACGATTACGCCGCGCCCGCCGTGCGCAACACGGGAGAATTGTTCGCCCCGCCCACAAGCGTTACGGAAAACACGACCACCCATTTGAAGATTAACACCGAGGGCGAGACAATAAATTTGCCGAATCAAAAATAACGAATCAAGAGGGAGAAAATCTGTAATGCCGCAAAGACCGAAAATCGCCAACAATATGCTCGAACTAATCGGCTACACGCCGCTCGTTCGGCTCAATCGAATCGTGGACGAATCGAGCGCCGAATTGCTCTGCAAGCTCGAATCGCAAAACCCGATGGATTCGGTTAAAGACCGAATCGGCGCGGCGATGATCGAAGACGCCGAACGGCGCGGCGTAATTACGCCCGGACAAACCGTTTTGATTGAGCCGACTTCGGGCAACACAGGAATCGCGCTCGCATTTGCCGCCGCGATTAAAGGTTATCGTTTGATTGCCGTAATGCCGGATTCGACGACGGTCGAGCGCCGACAGGTCATGAAAGCTCTCGGCGCGGAATTGGTTTTAACGCCCGGTGCGGAAGGAATGAAAGCCGCAATCGCCAAAGTCGCCGAATTACTTGTCGAAATGCCGAACTCGTGGCAGCCCGGACAATTCGACAATCCGGCAAACCCGGAAATTCATCGCCGCACGACCGCGCGGGAAATTTTGGAAGACACCGACGGGCGAATTGACGCTTTTGTCGCCGGAGTCGGAACCGGCGGAACAATTTCGGGAGTCGGCGAGATTTTGAAAAACGAAGTCGGAAAGGGCGTTTTGATTGTCGCCGTCGAACCCGCCAGCTCGCCGGTTTTGTCGGGCGGCGCGCCCGGACCGAATAAAATTCAAGGCATCGGCGCGGGCTTTGTGCCGGAAAATTACGATCCGAAATTCGTTGACCGCGTGATTCAGGTTGATTACGAAGCCTCGGTCGCTATGGCGCGCAGATTGGCGCGCGAAGAAGGAATTTTCTGCGGAATCTCTTCCGGCGCAATTACAGTCGCCGCGCTTCAAGTCGCGCAGGAACTCGGCGCGGGCAAACGAGTTGTTTCAATCATCTGCGATTTCGGCGAGCGTTATTTGTCGCACGAGCTTTTTACTAATTTGGATTAAATTTCACGCAACGCACACAAAGGGCGCAAAGGCTTTTCAGGGCTTTTGCGTCTTTCGTGTTTTTATGGCTAACTTTTCACGATGAACAACGGAAAAATCTGCGTTTCGGTTTGCGCGGAAACAGTAAATGAATTTATTGAAAAAATTGAACAAGCGGCGAAAAACGCTGATGTTGTTGAACTTCGGTTTGATTGCATAAATGCAGAAGAATTTGATTGTTTGAAAATAAAAAAACTTGACTTAGTTCTTAGCCAAATCTTCAAAGCAAAAACAGATAAGCCATTACTTTCAACTTTTCGTCCGAAAGAGCAAGGCGGAAAACGCAAATTAAGCGAACAAGAGCGACTTAATTTTTGGAATATGGGATACGATTCTTGTTGGGCAGATTTAGAGCCAGATGTTTTTGAAAATTCGCTTTATTGGCTTTATCAACCAAGAATTTGTTCGCATCACGATTTTTCCGGCACACCAAAAAATCTTACACAGATTTACAACCAACTAAAGTCAATTGATTGCGTTGATATTATAAAAATAGCCGTTCAAGCCGATGATGTAATAGATGGTCTGGCATTGATGAAATTGCTCGAACGCGCCAAAGCCGAAAATAGGGAATTGATTCCCATTGCAATGGGCGAAAGCGGCGTTTGGACGCGGATTTTGGGTTTGGCACGCGGCGCGTTTATGACTTTTGCCTCTCTTGACGAAGAAAGCGCGACCGCGCCGGGACAACTCACGGCGCAGGAAATGATTGATGTTTATCGCGTCAAGGAATTGGACGAAACGAGCGAGATTTACGGGCTTGTCGCCGAATCGGTTGCTTATTCGGTTTCGCCGCAGATGCACAACGCGGCTTTTAAATTCCACAAAATGAACGCCGTTTACGTCCCGTTTGCAGTGAAAAATCTGGAAGAATTTATCCGGCGAATGGTTAATCCGAAAACGCGCGAGATTGATTGGAATTTTCGCGGTTTTTCAATCACGATTCCGCACAAAATCGAGATTATGAAATATCTCGATTTTGTTGATGAAACCGCGCGGAAAATCGGCGCGGTCAACACCGTCAAAATAGAAGGCGACAAGCTTCTCGGATTTAACACCGACGCTGACGGTTTTATCGAACCGCTCAAAAACGCTTACGGCGATTTAAACGGCGCGCGAGTCGCGGTTTTCGGCGCGGGCGGCGCGGCGCGAGCCTGCGTTTACGCTTTGCAGCGGGAAAACGCAAACGTCACGGTTTTTGCCAGAAATTCTGAAAAAGCAAAAAGTTTGGTCGTTGATTTCGGCGTTGAAACTCAAGATTTGCAATCCCAAATTGAACCGCTCAAAAACTTTGACGTGATCGTAAATGCAACGCCGCTCGGTATGAAAAAGGGCGGTCTGGAAAACGAGACTCCGGCGACGGCGGAGCAATTAAAAGGCGTTGGTTTGGTTTATGATTTGGTTTATAATCCGTTTGAGACGCGCCTGATGCGCGAAGCCTTTTCGGTTTTTGCGCCGACAATCGGCGGTTTGGCGATGCTCGTCGCGCAGGCTGCGGCGCAGCAGAAAATTTGGACGGGAAAAGACGCGCCCGTCAAAGAAATGAGCGCGGCGGCTCTCAGAAAACTCCAATCTTAGAGCGGGTTTCTAAAATTGAAAGCCAAAGAATTAACAGGGATGAAAAGGATAAAGGGGATATTTCTTTATTTATCCTTTTTATCCTCTTTATCCCTGTTGATTTTCTGTTTTTGTACTCGCTTTAAAATCAATTTCAGCTAAATTCTCTCAATAAACCCGCGACAAAAATATGAAAATCGAATCTCTCAATTGCCCGAACTGCGGCGCGGCTGTTTCATCCGATTCGCCGCAATGCGCGTTTTGTCATTCGAGGTTGAAAACAAAGGCTTGTCCGACGTGTTTCGGTTTGATGTTTCTCGGCAGCCGTCATTGCGGGCATTGCGGCGCGAAAACCGTGCAGCCGGAACTCGCGGACGAAGAAAATCCGAGAAAATGCCCGCGTTGCCGCTTGAAAATGAAAGTCCTGCAATTTGATGAAATCGTTTTGCGCGAATGTGAAAAATGCGGCGGTTTCTGGTCGGGCGCCGATTCGTTTGAAAACATCTGCGCCAGCCGTGAGCGTCAAGCCGTCGTTTTAAGCCGGCAATTTGCGGCAAATTCAAACGCGCCGAAAGACAATTCGATCAAATACGTGCCTTGCCCCGAATGCGGACAATTGATGAACCGAAACAATTTTGCGCGTTCGAGCGGTGTTGTAATTGATACCTGCAAACGGCACGGAATCTGGTTTGACGCCGAAGAGCTGCCGCGAATCGTAGAGTTTATCCGCAAAGGCGGGCTTGACCGGGCGCGCGAAAAAGAGAAATTACAGCTCGAACAGGAACGAAGCCGTTTGCGCGAGCAGCAATTTCAAAATGCAATCGAGAAAAATCGTTTTCAAGACGTGCCGAACGACTCAAGCACAGTCATAGGCATCAGAGAGTTTGTAAAATTATTGTTTGATTAAACGGATTTTGATGAACGAGCGTTACAGCAGACAGATTTTGTTTGCCCCAATCGGCAAAGAAGGGCAGGAAAAACTATTAAATTCCCGCGTTTTGATTGTCGGCTGCGGCGCGCTCGGCGCGGCACAGGCGGAAATTTTAGCGCGCGCGGGCGTCGGGAAATTAAGAATTGTTGACCGCGATTTTGTCGAGTTTTCCAATTTGCAGCGGCAGACTTTGTTTTCAGAGCAAGACGCAAAAGAGCGGCTTCCGAAAACTGTTGCGGCGAAAAAAAGAATTGCGGAAATCAATTCGGAAATTGAGACGGAAGAAATCGTTGCTGACGTTAATTATTCCAACATCGAAAATTTTATTAAAGACTGCGATTTGATTTTAGACGGGACGGACAATTTTCAAACCCGCTATCTCGTCAACGACGCCTGCGTTAAGCACAACAAAATTTGGATTTACGGCGCGGCTGTATCGAGTTACGGCGTGACGATGACGATCCAGCCAAATAAAACGCCGTGTTTGCGCTGCATTTTTGAAGAAATGCCTCCTGCCGGAAGCGCCGCTACTTGCGACACGGCGGGCGTGATTCAGCCGATTATCAGCATTGTTGCGGCGGCGCAAACGACCGAAGCGTTGAAAATTTTGACCGGAAATTTAGATAAATTACACGGCTCTTTGATGCAGTTCGATGTTTGGGAAAACGAGTGGCGCAAAATCAAATTGGGAAAACCGCAGGCGGACTGCCAAACCTGCGGGCATCGGAAATTTGAAAATCTCGAAGCGGAAAATTCAAATTTTGAAGCCGTTTTGTGCGGCAGAAACGCCGTTCAAATCGCGCCGCCCGCAGCGTCGCAAATTGATTTGGAGAATTTAGCAAAACGTCTGGAAAACATTGCCGATTTGAAAAAGAATGAATATCTTTTGCGTTTCGGCATCGGCGAATTTGAAATTACGGTTTTTCGAGACGCCCGCGCCATCATTCGCGGTACTGACGACGTTTCTGTAGCCCGCTCGCTTTATTCAAGATTCATCGGTTCATAAAATTATTCGTCAAAAACGCTTTGTCTTAAATCAGACTGAAAGAAATGCTGTTTCGCTATAAATTGAAAATGGCGAAGATTAAAATATGCGGCAACTTTTTCGGCTGAAATTCGTCAAATGAAAAGAGGACTTTGAGAAAAATTTCTCAAAGTCCTCTACCGAAAAATTTTCGAGGAGTAGAAATATGAGTGAAACAGGAGAAAAGCCGAGAGTTGTGATCGTCGGCGGCGGGTTTGGCGGTTTGCGCGCAGCGAAATTTCTGGGAAACAAGCCGGTCGAAGTGACGCTGATTGATCGGAAAAATCACCATACTTTTCAACCGCTGTTATATCAGGTGGCAACTGCCGTATTGTCGCCGGGCGAGATTGCTTCGCCGATTCGCCGCATTTTGCATCGTTATAAAAACGTTGAAGTCGTGCTTGGCGAAGTCATCGGTTTCGACCTCGAAAAACGGGCGGTTCTGCTGCACGATTATTCAGCGATTCCTTTTGATTATTTGATTGTCTCCGCCGGTGCGCGTCATTCTTATTTCGGTCACGACGAATGGGAAAAAGACGCGCCCGGTTTGAAAACGATTGAAGACGCGGTGGAAATTCGCCGCCGCGTACTGCTCGCTTTTGAATTGGCGGAACGCGACGCGATTCTAACAGGTATGCATGAGCCTTTGGTTTTCGCAGTCATCGGCGGCGGTCCTACCGGCGTGGAGCTTGCGGGCGCTATCGCGGGCATCGCGCGTCAGGCTTTGTCGAAAGATTTTAAAGCGATTGATACGAAAAAAGCGCGCGTTTTGCTGTTTGAAGGCTCGCCGAAAGTTTTGGGGACGTTTGACGAAGTTTTGTCGAAAAAGGCTCAGGAACATTTGGAAGAACTCGGCGTCGAAGTTTTCCTAAACAGTATGGTTAAAGAAATCGAGCCGGGCAGAATTAAAGTTAATGATGAATGGATTGAATGCAGCGTTGCGTTATGGGGAACTGGCGTGACGGCTTCGCCTCTCGGCAAGCAGTTGGAAACGGAAACCGACCGCGCGGGCAGAGTCGTGGTTCAGCCGGATTTATCAATTCAAAACGACAAAAACATTTTCGTCATCGGCGATATGGCGTTTTTTAAAGACGAAAACGGCGTTGTGCCCGGTGTCGCGCCCGCCGCGATGCAGCAGGCGGAACACACCGCAAAAAACATTTTGCGCGATTTAAAAGGCGAGCCGCGCCGCCAATTTAAATACGTTGACAAAGGCAGTATGGCGACTATCGGGCGCAACAAAGCCATCGCACAAATCGGCGGCTGGCATTTTTCCGGTTTTATCGCCTGGATGTTGTGGCTTTTTGTTCACGTTATCGGCTTGATTGATTTTCGCAGCCGGATAGCTGTTTTGAGCGAATGGATGTGGGCTTATTTTACCAGAGAGCGAAGCGCCAGATTGATTACGGGCGACGCCGAAGAACTGCACGAAGCGGTGCGTTTTATTGAAGCCAGACCGCCTTCGGCTATCGCCGCCGGAAAAAAATAAGCGAAAATATTCGCCGAATTTGTGTTCCTGCTTTTCAGAAACGCGGATTTTGTTTTAACTTGAGATAAGTTTTTCACACTGCGTTTTAGGAAATTGAATGAACAAATTTACATTTCGGCAGCTTTTAATACTGGTTTTCTCGATATTTTTCCTCAATTTTTCGGTTAATGCCGCCGCGCCGCCCGCCGTTTGGCAGGTCAACACTCGCGCAGAGGTTTTGCGCGGCGACGCGCGCGGCGTCTCGATTACCGATAACGGCACAATCGTTCTCGCGCCGCGTCTTCAGGAAGTTTTCAACACTCAGCAATCGTTTGTTTGGTCGAGCGTGACTGACGCGGCGGGCAATGTTTATCTCGGCACTGGAAATGACGGGCGGATTTTCCGCGTGGGCGCAAACGGGCAAGGAAGCTTGTTTTTCGATTCAAACGAATTGGACGTGACGGCGATTGTCGTCGGCAAAGATAATCAGATTTACGCCGCGACTTCGCCCGACGGCAAAGTTTATCGAATTGACGCGAGCGGCAAAGCCGAAACTTTTTTCGACCCGGCGGACAAATACATTTGGAGCCTGGCTGCGATGCCGGATGGGAGTTTGGCGGTCGGGAGCGGCGATAACGGGAAAATTTACCGAGTTCGCAGTCAAAATGCCGCGCCGGAAACTTCTCTCCTGTTCGATTCTTCGGAAACTCACATTATTACTTTAACCGTTGACCGGCAGGGAAATTTGATCGCCGGAACCGATTCAAACGGGCTTGTTTTGCGAATTTCCGCAGAGGGAAAAGCGTTTGCTTTGCTCGACGCGCCGCTGCGCGAAATCCACCGATTGTCAATCGCGCCCGACGGCTCGATTTACGCTCTCGCATTGAGCGAAACCGCTTCGGCGTCAAGCTCCGGCAATACTTCCGGCGGCGGAAACATAGTTTCTCCGGCTGGCGCAACGGTTTCTTCGGTTTCGATGACGATTTCCGACGATTCAAGCTCTCAAGCTCAAACAGCGACTCCCGCGCGCAGCCGCAACGATTTAACGAACGCGAAATCGGCGGTTTTCCGCATTCTGCCGGATGGCGGGTATGACACGATTTGGAGTTCTGCGACTGTGACGGGATTTTCGCTCGCGGCAAATCCTGCGGGCGGCGTTTTTGTCGGCACTTCGGACAAAGGCAGAATTTATTCGATGACAAACGACGGGCGGGAGACTCTGCTGCTGCAATCGAACGAAGGTCAGATTTCTAATTTGGAAGCGAGCGGAAACGGTTTTATCGCAACTTCGAGCAATGGAGGCAAGCTTTATCGTTTCGGCGGCGAAACCGTGACCGAAGGCGTTTACGAATCAACCGTCAGAGACGCCAAAGCATCGGCTTTGTGGGGCAGAATCTGGTGGCGCGGGCAAGCCGCCGAATTGCAGACCAGAACCGGAAATACCGAAAAACCCGATGCAACCTGGTCTGATTGGAGCGCGGCTTACCGCGAGGCGGCTGGTTCGCAAATCAGCAGCCCGCGCGCGAGATTTATGCAATGGCGCGCTGTGTTGCGCGGCGCAGGTGCGACGGCGACGAGCTTGAGCGAAGTCAACGTTTCGTATTTGCCCAGAAACATTGCGCCGGAAGTTTTAAGCGTGCAGGTTTTGCCGACCAACGTCGGACTGCAGGCGAACGCCCCGCCGCAAATTGATCCGAATATTGAAAATTCCGGTCTCGATCCGCAGGTTTTCGGGCTTCCGGCAAACGTCGTCACGCCGCCGCGCCGTTTGTATCAACGCGGCGCGCGTTCGCTGATTTGGACGGCTGAAGACCGTAACGGCGACCGGCTCGAATACGCGGTTTTTTATCGAGGAGTGAACGAAACTGCGTTTCGGATGCTGAAAGACAATTTGCGCGAAACGTTTTTTACGATTGACGGCGCGTCGCTTGCCGACGGGCGTTATATTTTCAAAATCGCAGCGACCGACGCGCCGGAAAATCCAGCCGGGACGAATCTTGCGGGCGAGCGCGAAAGCGAGCCGGTTGACATTGACAACACGCCGCCCGCGGTTTCCGCCGTCGGCGCGGCGCAAATTACGGGCGAGCGGGCGCGCGCTTCGTTTGAAGCCGTAGATGCGGCGAGCTTTGTGCAAAGAGCCGAAATCAGCGTTGACGGCAAAGAATGGCAGACGGTTTATGCGGACGACGGAATTGCCGACAGCCCGCGCGAGCGTTTTACCGTCGAATTTCCGGTTTCGCCGGGCGAACATACGATTTCTTTGCGCGCTTTTGACGCCAACGGCAACGTCGGCAGCGCACGAGTTACGGCGCGTAGGTAACGATTTCGTATGCAAATGCCGGAAATTGGCGAATTCGTTAATTTAAAAATCAATAAAACGGCGGTAAACCTTAATTTTAACGGTGGCATCCGATTTGCTTGATAGTTTGCGGCGCACATTTGCTCTCTCCATTTGGTGCGTTCGAGAAATTAAAGACAAAACGGAGGGAATAAAACAGTGAAGATTTACACTAAAACTTGTCTTGTTTTGTTGCTGCTGGCTTTTTCGGTCACGGGGGCTTTCGCGCAGCAGGAAGGCAAAACGCCGCCTAAAAAAGGGGATAAACCGCCGGTTGTGAAAGTCGAAGATAAAAACGACCGCGAGGAACAGGAGCGCCGAAAACAAGAAGAGCAAAAACGCCGCGAAAACAAAAAACCTCAATATCAATAATTGAAGTTAAATTAATGAAAACGCCTGATGGAAACGTCAGGCGTTTTTTATTTAACGCGAAGGCAATTACGTGAGCCGAGCGTGACCGAAATGTTACAACTTCGGTCATTTCTGTCAGTCAAAATGACAAAATCCGTCATTTTGATTTAATCGCCGAAATTCGGGTTTGAGTTAAAAGTCCATATTTGCTTGATTATAAAATAATAAGGCTAGGCATACTAATTGCTATTTTGAACGCGGCGATTTACCCAATTCTTTGCGCCGCCTCACTCCACCAAAAATATGCAACCCGCTGGCAGAAAAAAATATGCCGTTCCGTTTATGTGGACGGTTATTATAACCGGCGCAGCAATGTGCCTTCTCACCGTTTATAATTTTAATACGGCGGAGATCGGCATTTCATTTTTGATTTTTGCCGTCATCACCGTTTGTTTCGGTTCTCGGATTATCGTTGAAATTCCTCGCGTTAAAGGGCAAATCTCTCTTTCCGACACATTTCTTTTTTTGGCGATTCTGATCTTCGGCGGCGAAGCAGGGATTTTATTAGCGGGCGCCGACGCTCTTTGCTCGACTCAGCGATTTGCCAAAAAATGGTTCACAATCGCTTTCAACACCGCCGTCTTTATCGTTTCAACATTTCTCACGGTTTTTATTTTGCGGGCTTGTTTCGGCTCGATGGTCGAGCTTAACAGGCAAGGTTTTACCTCGAATTTTATTGTCGCCATTTGTTTGATGGCTGTCGTTCAGTACGTCACGAATTCCGGTCTGGTAGCAATCGGCGTGGCTTTAAGAGCCGATAAACCGATTTGGAGGATGTGGAGAGACAATTTTCTGTGGACTTCGCTGACGTATTTCGCCGGAGCTTCGGCTGCCGGAATAACCGCGCAGCTTATCGGGACTTTCGGAATTTACGCTTTTTTTGCCACAGTTCCGGTGATTGTCGTTGTTTATTTTACCTACACGACTTATCTGAAAAACGTCGAAGCGGCTAGCGCGCAAGCCGAATTGGCGCAAAAACACGTCGAAGAATTGTCGCATTACATCGCCGAACAGGAAAGAATCAGCCGGGCTTTGCGCGAAAGCGAGGAATATTTCCGCAACGCTTTCGACCACGCCGCCGGAATGGCTCTGATTAGTCCGGGCGGGCAATGGCTGCAAGTCAACGAATCTCTGTGCGGGATGCTCGGATTTACGGAAGCCGAATTGCTCAAAAGCGATTTGCAAACCATCTCGCACGAAGACGATCTCGGAAACGATTTGGTTCATCTTTATCAGCTCATCGAGGGCAAAATTCCGCATTACCAGCTTGAAAAACGTTATGTTCACAAATTCGGTCATTCGATTTGGGTTCTGCAAAGCGCTTCGCTGATTCGAGGGGACGATAATAAGCCGCGCCAGGTTATTTTTCAGGTTCAGGATATTTCCGACCGCAAACGCGCCGAAGAGCAAATTCATTACGCCGCTTTTCACGATGCGTTGACCGGATTGCCGAATCGGACGCTGCTGTCGGATCGCCTGGGAATGGCGGTCGAGCGCGCCAAGCGTTTGAAAGATTACCGATTTGCGATTCTTTTTATTGACCTCGACCGTTTTAAAATCGTCAACGACTCTTTGGGTCACGATATGGGCGATAGATTGCTTGTTGATTTGTCGCGCCGATTGGAGACTTGCGCCCGAAAAATTGACACGGTGGCGCGTCTCGGCGGCGATGAGTTTGCAATTTTGCTTGACAGCATTCCAAGTCACGCTCTGGCAACCGAAGTCGCCGAGCGGATTCAGGAATCGCTCAAACTGCCGTTTGAACTCGAAGGACAGGAATTTTTTACCACCGCTTCAATCGGCATCGCTTATTCGGAAACCGGTTACGAACGACCGGAAGACATTTTGCGCGACGCGGATACTGCGATGTATCGGGCGAAAGCCAACGGCAAAGCGCGCCACGAAGTTTTCAACGTCAATATGCACACGCGCGCTCTGGAAGCTCTGAAAATGGAGAACGATTTGCGCCGCGCGGTCGAAAACGGCGAAATCATTCCGTTTTATCAATCAATCGTTTCGCTCAAAACCGGAAAAATCGTCGGCTTTGAAGCGCTCGCGCGTTGGCGGCATCCGACGAGAGGCTTTGTTTCGCCCGTAGATTTTATTCCGCTCGCCGAAGAAACCGGGTTAATCATCCCGCTCGGTCAGAAAATGCTCGAAGACGCTTGCCGCCAGACTTACGAATGGCAAAAGAAATTCAAACAGCCGCTGACAATCAGCGTAAATCTTTCCGGCAATCAGTTTAAGCAAAAAAATATTGTCCAGGAAGCTGCCGATATTTTGATTAAAACCGGATTGATGCCAAAAGATTTGCGGCTTGAAATAACCGAAAGCGTTCTGATGCACAACGCGGCGGCGGCAGAGCAGGTTTTAAACGAGCTAAAGGCAATCGGCGTCCAGCTTTCGATTGACGATTTCGGCACAGGGTATTCGAGCCTCAGCTATTTGCACCGTTTTCCGTTTGATATTTTAAAAATTGACCGCTCATTCGTCTCTCGAATGAACACGGACAAAGAAAGTCTCGGCATCGTCAAAACAATTGTTAGGCTGGCGCAGGAGCTGGAAAAATCGGTTGTCGCCGAAGGCGTCGAAACCGAATGTCACCACGAAATGCTCAAACGTCTCTCGTGCCAATTGGGACAAGGCTTTTTATTTTCACGACCGCTCGAAGCCTGCGGCGCGGAAAAGTTATTGCAAACGGAATTTCCGTTGAGCAGAAACTTGCCGCCCGTCGGAGTCATCGAAAATACCTTCAGCCTCACGGAAGAAGTTTATGCAATGTAAAGCGGATAAAGATTAAAAAAATAAAGCGCGGACTTTCTCGTCCGCGCTTTATTTTTTTGCCGAAATTCAATTTAAGGCACAAAGTTATAAATAATCACGCCGGTCACTTTGACTGGTTGGTCGGAAAGTTTGGTCGGAGTAAATTTTGCTTGTTTTGCGGCATTGACGGCGGCACCTCTGAGCAGCGGATGTCCGCTGGTGGCAACGGCTGAAATGACATTGCCCTGCTCATCAATCATCACCTGCACATTCACCGCGCCCGAAGCATTGACAGCTTTTGCAGTTGGTGGGTAAGGCGGTTTTGGCAGACTGACGGCGATGCTGTTAACAACGTCTCTCGTCACCATAGTTGGTTTCTTTGCTTCACGCGGAGTCTCCGGTTTTTTTACAACTGGCGGTGGCGGAATATCAATTTCATCGGTATTCGATTTGATTTTTGTTGTTTCCAAAACAGGCGGATTTGGATTCCCTGTCCGAATTCCTTCGCCCTGTCCGTCTCCATATTTCGTTACGTCAGTAACTTTGTACGGCATATTCGCTCGTATTTCATCAAAAGCGACTTTGTCGGCGTTAATGCCGTCGGGCGGTTTGGTTGAGGTTTTGATATTTTCAACCGGATTGCGCAAAAGGTCGAAATTTTGATTCGCGTTTTTCGACGCATCCTTTTTCGGTTGTAAATTGACGCGCGGCTGCGGCGGTTCGGGTTCGATTTCGGCGGCTGGCGCGACAAGAGCATCAAGCGTCAAATCCGAGTTGCGGTTTAAATCGGAAACGTCAAAGCTAAACACGCTCCAGACGAACATTCCGAGAACTAAAACGGAATAAAAAACTGTCGTCAAACCAAAATAAGCCGATTGTTTTTTGATTTCTTTTTCATTTGTTGATTCAACTAATTTCTCAAACATATTTCCCTCTTTCCGGTGCCTGTCGGGTCAAGGGGCAATTTAATAGACACCGAAGCGAGAAATTAGTTCCGCGAAAAATCAGAGGCGGAAACACGACCGTCAGGGAGCGTGCCTTATCCTTGCACACTCCCTGACGGTCGTGTTTCCGCAATTTCTTGTAAGTCGTTTTATTGCGGGAGCGCGTTTCTGCCTGTCCGAGCGATGGCGGTTCTTTTTTCTTTGTTTGCTCCTTCGCTGACTTCGACTTTTAATTTGCGAAAGCTGTTGTCGCGCGCTTCGTTGGTCGGAGCATAAGAAATTAAATATTGCGTCCGCTGCTCGCCGGAAATGTCTTTAGCGATTTGGGGCAGCTCTTCAATCGAATCGGGGAAATAAACTTTTCCGCCGGTTTCCTGCGCCAAACGGGTTAAAAAAGACTTTGCTTTTTCCTGACGGCTGACGCCGTTTGCGTCCGGTTCCCGGCTCAAAGCGTTGACGAAACCGACGGCGTAAATCTGGACGTTTGATTGCCTGAGCAGCTCGATAAGCTGTTGTTCTCTCATCCGGCTTCCGCGGTCGTCGCCGTCCGTAACCAGAATCAGCGTGCGTATCTTAACGTCTTCGTTTTTCCCGGTGTTTTGATGCTTCTCGACATTTTTTGCGGTTTGATAAACCGCATCAATTATCGCCGTTTGCCCGCCTTCGACGAATAAATTATCGAGCGCATTATTGAGCGACGCTTTATTAGGCGTAAAATCCTGCATCACTTCGATTTTATCCGTGCTGACAAAGCGAACAACGGTTGATTGGTCGTCGGGGCGATTTGAGCCGATGAGGATTTTTCCGGCTTCGATTACTTTGCTAAGCTGCGAGCGAAGCGAACGCGAGTTATCAATGACGAGCGCGTTGATAATTGGCACTTCGGCGGTCGCCAGAGAAGTAATCGGCTGCAAAACGCCGTCTTCGTAAATTTTAAAATCCGATTGATTCAAATTGTTGATCGGGCGATTATTGCCGTCAACGACGCGCACGGTTAAATTCACTTCCGCCGTTTCGATGCGAAGAACTTCGTTGTCTTCTATGGGAGCGTCCGGTGTTGGAGAAGGCGACGGAACTGCATTTGGCATTCCGTTCGGCGTCGAAGTTGGTGTTGGAGTCGTTATTGCGGTCGGAGTTGGCGTCGAAGCGGCAACAGGTGTCGGAGAAGGAACGATTCTTTGACGATTTTTA
Source organism: Pyrinomonadaceae bacterium (assembly GCA_036387135.1). GTDB lineage: Bacteria > Acidobacteriota > Blastocatellia > Pyrinomonadales > Pyrinomonadaceae > JALZCH01. The sequence goes on from DASVUH010000038.1 coordinate 92,669, forward strand.
TTTTGAGCAGTTTGATTTTCCGCAGTTTGATTCTGCGCCGGTCGTGGTTGAGCGGTTTGATTTTGCGTCGGCTGCTTTTCCGAAGGTTGTTTGGGTGCCGGTTGATTCTCTCGCGGTTGATTTGGAATTTCAGAAGCTGTCAGCGAGCGAACGAACTCTTTGCGAATCCAGCCTTTGATTTTCCCCTTTGAAACTGAAGCCAGATACCAGCCGTTTGTGTCCGAAGCGTTTTCGAGCGTTATTTTATCGCCTTTTTTTAGAGCGTGAACTTTTTCGGCAGTCAAATCGGGCGATTTACGCAAATAAGCTTCAGTGACGATTACCTGCCACTGCGTTTGCGCGAACGTTGAGATGGAACAAAATAAAGTTAAAATTAAGGCAATAAAAATTTTCATACCAAAGTCGGATCGAGGTTATTTAAACTTAAAAGAATTAAAATAGTTGTCTATTGCGAAAGCGTCTATTTCATTTTCCGGCAGAACCGCCAGCAGCAGATAAAACCGATTGTCGCGGAAAAACATTCGAACTCTTTGAACTCGATGCCTCGTCTTTATCTGACTTTCGGCGTTCAAATCATTGCCTTCCGGTATTTTTATCCAGGCTTCGCGCCCGCTGATGTCGCCGTTTTTAAATTTCTGTTCTTTCAGGAGCTTGCCTTTAGAATTTTTGACAAAGCCTTTGGTGACTTTCTTGTAATGCGAGCCGATAAAAGGTTTCGACAAAGCGTAGAGCCATTTCGGGTTATCCTGATAAACGACGGCGAAAAATCCGGTCGAATCGTTAAACGTATAGCTGCCCTGTTTGCTCGGCGTTTCCTGCGCTTCGGCGTCGGGCTTCAGCTCGCCCGGCGCAAAAACGCTCCACGCGCCACTTTCCGGGCTAAAAGTTTTCCACGTTCTTTCCTGCGCGAAAACGCAGCAGCTTAAGAGCAGCAAAATTGCCGGAAATTGTAACGATTTTTTCATCCGAATCTTAACCTGATAAATAAAACTATTCATACAATTCTCTAAAAACATTGCAGGCATTACAACGGTTTAGCGCGAAATTTTCCGCGCGCTCGAACAACGGCTTCGGGGCGTCCTACTTTGACGCTGATGTCGTGAACTGCCGCGTTTGCCGCATCTTTTGTGTAATAACCTATTCGGTATTGCTGCCTCAATTCGCCCGCGATTCTTTTAAAAGTTCCTTTTAGATTCGGCGCGTCGCTCAAGTAAAATCTTCCTGCGGTCGTGTCCGACATTTGCTGCAAAACGTTGACCGCCTGAATATCAGCCAGTTTTTCGCTGAGCTTGATTTCTTCCTGCGTGTAAATGTCGCCGCGCCCCGGAATTAAAATCGAATAGCCTTTTTTCTTTTTTTTAGGCTTTTTTTCTTTCGGTTTTTTCTCTTCTTTGGCTTCTTGTATCGTTCCGTTCGGACTAATCGCTATTTTATTAAAACCCATTCCGGTTTGATAAAAAATGCTGTAAATCGAAACGTCCGATTCTTCCAGTTCGCTCAACAATTCATTTCTGGTTAGACTGCTGCCGAAATCTTTACCGTCCGAAAGCACCACGATTACTTTGCGACCGGAAACGGCGGCAAACGATTTTTCCGCGACCTCGCGAACAGCGCCGAGCAAAGCCGAACCTTCACGCTGCGCGGTTTGCGCTTTGGCGAGAGATTCTTTCATCGTTTGAAGGTTGGACGTGAGCGGAGTAAGAACGTTTAATTGCGCGTCGAAAGTCGCAATCAAACAGCGGTCGTTCGGATTTAACAACTCGATAAAATCTTCGGCGGCGTCTTTGATTTCCGTCAAAGTATTTCGAGTGCTTTCGCTCGTATCAATCAGCAGAGCGACGTTGATCGGTTCGTCATAAGTAGCAAAAAAGGCGATTTTTTGTTCGACGCCGTTTTCATACAAAGTGAAATCTTCCTTTTTCAAACCGGGAATATAACGACCGTCGCGGTCGCTCACGGTCACAGGAACGCTGACGAGCTGTTTGTCTCCCTTTTGAGTTTTGCCAGGCGCGAGGGCTTCCTGCGCGTACGACTCAAACGGAAAAGCCAAAAACATTAAAAAAAGTAAGGCAAAAACGATTTTCATGAGTTTTTATGTTTGATTTCAAAGTATAGTTTCGACTTTGAACATCTGCAACCGAAAAACCGGCAAAATGCTCAATCCAGAAGATTTTTTAAGCGCGGCGCCGACAATATTGCCGTACAAAATAAAATCGGGCGAACTCTCAAATGAAGAGTTCGCCCGAAATTTTGCGCAGTTTTTATTGGCTTATAAATCCATTAAAATCAGCGACAAAGTTATAACCTTCGGTCGTGAATTAGCTGAATCCGACTACTTATCAACGCCTTATGGCTGCTGTCGCCCTGTAACCGGAATGTCCGATGCGTTGCCGACTGGAATTGCTAGAAATCCCACCGGTGTTAATACATAATAGGTACCGCTTCGGTAAACAGCCACATCAGTTATGCCGTCTCCGGTGTAATCAGCCGGAACCGGAATGTCTGTAGCTGTTCCCCAATTGACGTGGCTGAATGTGCCATTATCTTTGAGAATGTACCAGTTACCATTGCGATACACGGCGATGTCCGCTTTACGGTCGCCGTTGTAATCGGCAGGCACCGGAATGTCTGTTGCCAGACCCCAATTGACGCCTGCAAACCCGGTAGTGCTCTTGTTCATGTACCACGCACCGTTGCGATAAACCGCCTGGTCCGTTTTACCGTCGCCGTCATAATCGGCGGCAATCGGTTTGTCCGTCGAAACACCGAACTGAACCGCGCTGAATCCTGAGCGGCTGCCCTGCATATACCACGTGCCGTTTGACGGACGAAATACTGCCAGATCGTCTTTACGGTCGCCGTCGTAATCGCCCGGCTGCGGAATGTCTCCGGGTGAACCGAAGTGTTCGGCTCTGAAGGCTCCGGCTGAACCCATGATGTACCAGATTCCCGAACGGAACACTGCAAGGTCATATTTGCCATCTCCGTCATAATCGGCTGGGACAAACTTATCGCTGGAGACGCCCCATCTCGACGAGCGAATTTCATAGTTTGCCGAGCTGGCTGCATATGACCATGTGCCGGTTGATGCAGTTATAACTGACGGATCGGCTTTACCGTCGCCGTCAAAATCGAATTTTGTCCAGGGAGGCGGATTCTGTCCGTTGCCTAATGCATTGGTGAACGCGACGACGTTAACGCCCGGGATAACTCCTTGAGGACCTGATAGCCTTGCTGTTCTCGCAGCGAGATCGGCAGTTAATCCGCCCGGGCTGATGAGTGAAACAATGGATGTCACAATCGTACCGGCTGTACCGCCGGTTTCTTTGATTGTAATGTCTGAGCCAACGTTAAATGCGCCGCCCGGAAATGCTGATCCGTCAACAAAGTCGCAATTACCAAACGGAGTGTCAGCGGCATTTCTTGCCGAAGTAACGCTGACGGTCGCTGTCGGGTTACCCGGAAATAACGGAACATTGCCCGGTTGGCTGACCGGACCGCCGTTTGTCAGAGTAACGTCGAAGGTGAATGTGCCGCCCGGAACCAAGTCCGGTGCCGCAATCTTACAAACCTTCAGAAGTGCCGGATTGAAGATAAAGTTGGTGAACTCGGCAACAACTTCGCCCGGACGCTGGTTGAATGCAACTCTTCCGATTCTCGGGCTTTCAGCCGGAGCCACCACGTTGGGATTTCTACCGTCAAATCCCGCAGGATCAGGCGTGATGTCGCCGCTGGCGTTGAAGTTGCTGGCAGCAGTTGCCGCGCCATTGGTGGCTGAGCAATTGTTCGTCGAGCTAAATCCCAGGCATTGATTCGGAGTAAAGCCCGCTCTTGCGGCGCCTGTTCCGCTTTGAAGAACAAGCGTTCCGGTCGCCGGACCGAACACTCTGATGCGCGAAGTTCTAATTGCGCCCGGAGCTACGGGAACCGTGTTAGCCGGTGAAATTCCGTTTTCAACCACTAAAACCGGAGTTCCGTTAACGAAGGTTTGGAATTCAGTGCGGTCAACACCGGAGCCTAATCCGGGGACGAGAGCGCAGTTTCCTCCGGTATCCGCATGACCAGCTTGAACATCAACAATTCTCGAAACAGGACCGTAAGTCGCAAATTGCGGGCTGTTAGCCGTAGCGGTTGCAGGCGGTGCTGTAAATCCGGTCGTTCCCATCGAACCGAAAACGCTAAAGCGGAACAGTGTTCCAAGCGGAATGCCGGGTCCGGCAATCTTACA
>DASVUH010000039.1:0-24429 GCA_036387135.1 Pyrinomonadaceae bacterium
TTTCAATTTGTCGAAATACAAAAGAAGAAAATTAACAGGGATGAAATGGATAAAAGAGATAAACCAAAAACAGGAAATATCCCTTTTATCCCTTTCATCCCTGTTAATTCTTTGTCTTTCAATTTATTGAAATGCGATTTAAAAAGTAAAAAAGCCGGACTCGATTAAAAGTCCGGCTTTTTTGTTTGATTGTTATTTTTCCCGATTATCTGCGGCTTCTTTCGGTTCTCAGGTTATTGGTCACCGAGAAAACGCCGGGAATGCTGTTGACCGCAAAAAACGCCAAGCGTTTGTCGGTTTCATCCGAAACCATGCCTTCAAGCGTTACGTGACCGTTTCTGACGATAATTCGAAGCGACGGATTTGTGCCGAGCAAATAACGGTATAAACCCGCCGTGTCGTTAACCGAGCGAACCGCCTGACTGCGAATCCGGTCGTCGAAACCGGAAAGCGGCAAAACTTCGATTTTGTTAATTACCTGCTCGATACCATTAACGCCTTTGACAAATTTTTCGGCGCGCGAGCGGGTAATCGGACGATAAACCTGCCCGTAAAGAGTTACAGTGCTGCCGTTGACTTCAAAAGCGAGATTGTCAAAAACGCCGTCCCACGAAGCGCTGATCAGCTCTTTGCGAACTTTCTTTTCAATATTGGACAATTGCGGCGTATCGTTCTTAACCGGCGACGCGGCAAAAGCCCCTGAAGTTGTAATCGCAATGACTGCAATTAATGTAAAAATAAGATTTTTTATCCTGTTCATTGTTGTTCCTCCAACTGTGAGAAAATGACGATTATTGTTCATTTCTTTTGCATATTTAAGACGCCGAAAAGCTGTGAAAAGATGCCAAAATTGAGCGCGGGATTGTTAGATTTCATTAGCGGGAAAAAGGAATTATTCGACTGAAAAACTGTCGGTTTGACGCAGAGCTTCGTATAAAGCAATCCCGACGCTAGTGGCTAAATTCAGGCTGCGAACATTATCGTTAGGCATCGGAATCGTCAAACATCTTTCCCAATTGGCGCGGAGCAAATCTTCGGGCAAACCTCGTGTTTCACGACCGAAAATCAGACAATCATTGTCCTCATATTTCCAATCGGTATAAATGCGTTCGGCTTTGGTCGTGAAAAAAAGAAAACGCGAATCTGGCAATGCTTCGCGGAGGGCTTCAATGCTGCGATGTTTGAAAAGCTGCACTTCGTCCCAATAATCAAGCCCGGCGCGCTTGACCGCGCGTTCATCCATCCGAAAACCCGGAACGCCGACAATATGCAGATTTGTAAAAGTTGCCGCACAAAGCCGTGCTATGTTTCCTGTATTCGGCGGAATTTCGGGTTCGACTAGAGCAACGTGGAGACTCATTTGTAATAAAAAACGGCGGATTCGTAAACCCGCCGCCTTAATAACTTGTTGTTTTGATTTAGGTGTTGGGATTTGAAGTCAATAATTGATAATTGCCGATTTCGCGGTTGTGCGAATCGAGCGTGCCGATTGCGTCGCTCGTTGCGTCGAGCATTTGTTTGGTCATCGCAATCGAATCCGAAAGCTGTTCAAAATCGAGCGAAGAAACGCGCTCCGGCGTCGGCAGCGTGACGATTTGGTCGTTGACCAAACCGAAAAAGTTTTCGATTGACTGCAACTGACCTTCGACCAATTTAACCGAGCGCTCAAGCTCTTCAAATGCACCGACGCGGCGTTTTAAAATTTCGACGTTGGCTTGCTGAATCCGGCGTGTGCGCTCGTCGGGCGCGTTTTCGGCGGCGTATTCGGCTTGCTTAAGCTGGTTGCTGACGGCTTGGCGATTGATTGATTTCAAATGATGTTTGCGGCGGCGATAAACGTCCAGCAAATCAACGAAATCTTCCCACCGCTGGTCGAGCGTTTTGATATTCTGCGGCACATCTTTCGACGCGGTAAATTTTTTATAATTCGTGTAAATCTGTTCTTTCAGCCAGCGCAAATATTCGACGGCTTCGCGCTCGCGCGGGTCGAAGGCTTTGATTAATTTTTCGCGCTGAACGTCGCGCAGTTGACGAATGCGGTCTTTCTCGCGGTTGTCAACCAATTTTTTATAAAGCTTGTTTGCCGGAACCGAAGCCAGATAAACGCCTTCCATTCCGAGCGCGACCGCAAGCGGAATAACCGACTGCGTGTAAGCGGCGGCGACGGCAAAACCCGCCAAACCCCAAAAATTAACCGGCTCGATGACCGCTTCTTTTACATATTTCCAATTGTATTTCGCCAAATCCGCCATAAGATTATGAAAATAAAAACCTGAAAAAAAATCCGTCCGATTTCTTACATTTCAATCAAGATTCGTTTGTTCCGCTCAACAAATTTTTGTTTGAGTTTGCCGTGCCCGATCCATTTCCCGATGAAAGCAAGTTATCGCCGGACGGAGCGCCGGGCAACATTCCCATTTGCGCTTTATATTCGAGCAATTTGTCCTGAAGCTGCATTTGCATCGCTTCTCGTTCAATATCCTGCATTTGCGCATCAACGCTCGTTGAGCCAAGCTGCAATTTCGCTTCGGCGGCGGCAACCCTTCGATCAACTTTCTCGCGCATTTCATTAAACGTCGCGGCATCGTCGCCAAGGTTGAAGGTTTCCATCGTTTGCGCGAGCTGTTCCTGCAATTTGGCTTGCTTCGAGGCGTTAATCAATTGCATCGCTTCCGAAGAACGGCGTTCGAGCTGCAATTTATAATTATCGCGCGCTTTCAACGCTTGTTTTGAAGCCTGCGTCGCTTGTTCGAGTTGTATGGTTGTTTTCTGCAAATCGAGCTGCGCCTGCGACAATTGACCGATATAAGCGGTGGCGATGTCGTCGCGTCCCATTTTTACCGAAGCCTTGATTTTTGAATCTAAATCCACGACCTGCGATTCGAGCTTTTCCTTGTTTCTCGCCAGTAGGCGCTCGGTCGCCATCACCGAAGCGACCGAATTGTTGAGTTCGGGAATGCGCTCGCGCATATCCTGAATCGTTTGCTGCAAAATCAATTCGGGGTCTTCAGTTCTTTCGACAATCCCGCCGAAAATCGCGCGCACCGAACGTTTTAATTTTCTCCATACACCCATTATTAAACAGTCTCCTTAATGCCACAGCCGAAGCCAGATTTTCTTACGACAACTTGACAGATTTAGTTCCGAAAGCCAATCCGCATTATAGCAGGAAAAAAGATGATTTTTGAACGATAAACGATGGATTGAAAACGATATTTTCTTTTCGCCGAAAATCAAGCCTTATTTTCCGATGTCGCGGCGATATTGCATCCCGTTCCACGAAATTTCATTTGCTGCTGCGTAAGCGTGTTGCAAAGCGTTTTCCAAATCTTTTCCGGTTGCCGTGACTCCCAGAACCCGCCCGCCCGCGGTAACAAAATCGCCGTTTTCGTTTCGCGCAGTTCCCGCGTGGAAAACAACAGCGTTTTGGCGGCTTTTCATGTTTTCCAAACCTTGAATTATATCGCCCGTTTTCGGTTTCGCGGGATAATTGCGCGCCGCTAAAACAATGCAAGCCGAAGATTCGTCGGAAAACTCAACCGCAGTTTCGCCCAGTTTTCCTTCAACAATTGCCTGACAAATCTCCACGAAATCGCTGTTTAAGCGAATTAGAATTGATTGAGTTTCCGGGTCTCCGAAACGCACGTTGTATTCTAAAACCTGCGCGCCGCGTTCTGTCATCATCAAACCCAAAAACAGAATTCCGCGAAACGGAAAACCTTCCGCCGCAGCTCCGGCAAGCGTCGGTTTGATAATTTTTTCGATAATTTCTTGAATTTGATTTTCGCTCAAAAGGCTTTTATCGGCGATTGTTCCCATTCCGCCGGTGTTTGCGCCCGTGTCGCCTTCGCCGATTCTTTTATGATCGCGAGCCGGCGGCATTAAAGCAAAGTCTTTTCCATCGGCGAAAAGCAGCAGGGAAACCTCGCGCCCGATTAATGTTTCCTCAAGCAAAATCCGGCTGGCAGCTTCCGCACCGACCAATTCAGACATTTGCAAGATGGCTTGTTCGGCTTCTTTCCTGTTTTTGGCAACGACGACGCCTTTTCCAGACGCCAGACCGTCGGCTTTAACGACAACCGGCGCATCGGCATTGCCGAATTCCCCGGATTGCAAAATCTTGAGTGCTTCTGCGGCTGAATCGGCGACTTTATATCCGGCGGTCGGAATTTTATGGCGCGTCATAAAATCTTTGGCGAATATTTTGCTCGCTTCAAGCCGTGAGGCTTTGCGGCTTGCGCCGACGATTTTTAAGTTTCTGTTTTCAAATTCATCAACAATTCCGGCGGCAAGCGATGTTTCGCCGCCGACAATCGTCAAATCAATCGAGTTTTCAACGGCAAACTCGGCGAGCTTTTGGATTTCAGTCGCGGAAATATTTACGCACCGCGCGATTTCGGCGATTCCGGCATTTCCCGGAGCGCAGTAAATCTGCGGATTGTGCCGACTTTTTTTTATTGCCCAACAAATGGCGTGTTCTCGCCCGCCGGAACCGACGACTAGAATTTTCATTTATTTATCCTAATTTGTTATACTCAAATTTGCTGACTTGACAGCAAGAATACCGAAGTTATAACTTCCCCTAGAACGATTACTTTAAGTAATTTCGCTCTTCACCTTCATTTGACTCAAGCGCATTTTGTTCCCCTGTTCCGAGTTCGCTGCTTACTCGGCAGACGTTTGTTGCGTTGGATAATGCGCCAAAGGGGTTTAAAATTATGTCAACGACAGATTTTGAACATTCAAACAACGGGTTTTATGTTCAAATGAATTCTAATAAAAAAGAATTTACAGACACCTTAATCAACTGCATAGACTGCCGACTGGATTTTGTTTGGACGGTCGGCGAGCAGCAGTTTTTCTACGACAAGGGGCTGCAAAACCCGCCGAAACGATGTAAGCCCTGCAAACAAGCCAAAAATGAACGAATCGCCGCCGCCCAAGCGGCTCAAACCTCCGGCGTCAAACAAAAAATCGAAGTCGCCGTCAATTGCGCTCAATGCGGGGCGACGACAACAGTGCCATTTTATCCGTCACAAGGTCGCCCGGTCTTTTGCCGCTCCTGCTTTCTCGCAATGCAAAACCCTTAATCAATTACGAATTTCAAATTACGAATTACGAATGAAGGAATATTTTTTAAGATAAAATTCCGCAATTCGTAATTCGTAATTGATTTTAACCTCCGACGTGAACGTTCGGGCGGCGTTCGGGGTCGGGTTCGGCTTGCCGCAGAATTTCTCTGGTCACCGGCGCTGTGTCGCCTTCGCCGAAGAGCACATAACGAATCAGATATATCGCCGGATTGCCTTCGCTCCAACCGAAATAAACGTGCGGAATTTTTCCGGTTTGGTCGCGCAGATGCAGCAACAGTCCGGCAATCGCATTGGGAACAGCCGGAGCCTGCGTTCGCAGAACTCTGTAACCTTCAACTTCAACTCCGCGAATTTTCAATTTTCCTTTAAACTCGGAAGCGTCACCCAGATCAACTTCGTAAAATAAAACCGGATCGCCCGACGGAATATGGTTGTCAAGCCGTTTTTCGTGCTCTTTAAAACGATATTCGGCAACATCGCCGAGTTCGCGCCGGTTGGTAACAATTCGGATTTCGCCTCTTTTCAAATCATCAACAAATTCCAGCGCCTGACGGTCAAACTCGATTGTGTCAATTCGCACTTCCGTCGAACGCAGCGCACGGGAAACGAGCGACGTTAAAATAATTCCGAAAACAAAAAACGAAGCGAAAGCCAAACCTTCGGGACGCTCCGTAATGTTGACCACAATCGTAAAAATAAAAACAATCGAGATGATGAGAAACGCCCATCTGACCGCTTGATTTCTCCGCCAAGCCGAAATCGTCACGGCGATTGCCGCGCTTGTCATCAACGCCAAAACTCCGGTCGCGTAAACGCCCGCTTGCGCGTTAACGTCGGCGCGAAAGAAAATTGTCACCAGAAAACAAATAATTGTAAAAACTATTGTCAGCGGACGAGTCGCGCGCGCCCATTCAGGAGCCATTCCGTAACGCGGCAGATAACGCGGAACGATGTTTAAAAGTCCAGCCAGCGCCGACGCTCCGGCAAACCAGAGAATCGCAATCGTGCTGACATCGTAAACGGTTCCGAAAATATCCCCCAGATATTCGTGCGCCAAAAATGCCAGCGCGCGACCGTAAGCCCGTCCCGCCGGTTCTAAAACTTCTCTGCCGGCACCCAAAACCGGTGCCTGAAATTCATTGCCGGGAATCAAAACCGTCGTCACAACGCTGCTCGCAATAAGCATAAAGCTCATAATAACGGCAGCCGTCGCAAGCATCTTGCGCGTATTTTCAATTCGATTCGGACTTTTGATCAAAGGCATTACGACGACGCCGGTTTCAAAACCGGAAAGTCCCAAAGCGAGCTTCGGAAAAACAAACAGTGCAAGTCCAACCATAAAAATCGGATTGCCCGATACGCCCGGATAAGTCATCAGCGCGTTTTTCCAGTTGTAGAGATAATCGGGATGCGTGAAAACTTCGTAAAGCCCGCGCCCGACAACCACCAGATTCAACGCGATATAAATGGCGACAACGAACACTGCGATTCCGATTGCTTCTTTAAAGCCTTTGAGAAAAACCGCGCCCAGACCGGCGATCAAAAGAAGCGTTATAACCACTTCGCTCGAAGTTTTTTCCAGAAACGGTAATGTGTGATGAACAAAGGGATTTTCGACAATGTGAGCCGTCGCGTCGGCTGCCGAGAGAGTTATTGTGACGATAAAGCCTGTCGCTGCAAAACCTAGCAAAGCCAAAACAAACAATTTGCCCTTCCAGCGAGAAAGAAGCTGTTCGAGCATCGAAATCGAACCGTCGCCGTGCGGGCTTTCCGCCGCCACGCGGTTATACATCGGCAGCGCGCCGAAAAGCGTAACGATGACCAGAACGAGAGTCGCAATCGGCGAGAGAGCGCCCGCAGCTATAAAAGCGATACCGGGTTGATAACCGAGAGTCGAGAAATAATCAACTCCGGTCAAACACATCACTTTCCACCACGGTTGTTGATGATGATGCGAATGCTCTTTTTCGTAAGGACCTTCCGGTTCCTGCACGCCTTGCAAAAGCCATTTTTTAAATCTGCTTTCGCTCTTTGGTTCGGGTTTCATATCCGGCATATTTCTCCTCAAAATAAAAAAAGACCCAAAGGCAAAACAATTTGCCTTGGCGTCTAGTTTGATTATTTAACGCGCTCAAAGCGCCAATCTTGTCTGACAAACACCGAAAATATCAACGTTTCGTCAATCTTCAAGAATAAAAAAAAACGCCTTTGATTTTCACGCTTATTAAATGTTTGGTCAAGCCCTAAAACAAAAAAAGAAAGCGGACGACTTTTTTTGTCGCCCGCTTTCTTTCGCTTCACTAATCTGCAAAAGGAGAAAAAATCAGCCGATTGAAGAAAGTTTTTTAGAGCGGAGTCTCCCACGCCCCCGCAGTGCGGTCACGAGTCCTCACCCCTCGTAACCAGCTGTGTTCACCGGGGAGGTGAACGCCTTGAATTATGCACAACTCACCCAAAACTTGCAAATGCAAAAAGCGGATTTTTTTCAAATTGACCTAAAATCCTTTCGCATTGGCATCCGCCGCGCTGCCGACATCCTCTGTGCTTTCCCGTCTGCCGCCGATTTTTTCGGAAACGAGCTTTGCCTGCAAGAATAATCCGAGATAATCGCGCCCGCCCGCTTTTGAATTCGTTCCGCTCATATTAAAACCTCCGAACGGATGCACGCCGACGAGCGCGCCAGTGCATTTGCGGTTGAAATAAAGATTCCCGGCTTGAAATTCGCGCCGCGCTTTTTCCAGGCGTTCTTCGCTCTGCGAATAAACCGCGCCGGTTAGACCGAATTCGGTGTCGTTGGCAATTTCCAAAGCGTGATCAAAATCTCTGGCTTTGATGACAGCCAAAACTGGAGCGAAAACTTCTTCCTGCTCGATTGTCGCGCCCGGCTTAACGTCGTCAATAATCGTCGGCTCGATAAAAAAGCCCTGTTCGCCGTCGCCTCCGCCGCCGAGAACCAGTTTGCCGCCCTCTGATTGCCCGATCTCGATGTATTTCAAAGTGTTTTCAAACGAGCGCTGATTAATCACCGCCGAAAGATTGGTTTCCGGTTTTTCCGGCAAATCGAGCTTTAATTTTCTGGTTAATTCGACAACTTTTTCCAAAACTTCGCCGTGAACTTTTTCATCAACGATCAAACGCGAACAAGCCGAGCATTTTTGCCCCTGATAACCAAACGCGGCTTGCGTCACGCCGAGCGCAGCCGAATCCAGATCGGCGTCGTCGGCAACAATAATCGCGTCTTTGCCGCCCATTTCGGCTATCACGCGCTTGATCCAAATCTGCCCTTCGCGCGTTTTCGCCGCCTGTTCGTTGATGTGCAGCCCGACTTGTTTCGAGCCGGTGAAAGCGATAAAACGGGTTTTCGGATGCGTTACCATCGCTTCGCCGACATCTGCGCCGCCGGTCACAAAATTCACAACGCCAGCCGGAAGCCCGACTTCTTCCAAAACTTCGACAAATTTCGCGGCAATCGTCGGCGCATCGGACGAAGGTTTTAAAACGACCGTATTTCCCGTCACAACCGATGCGACGGTCATTCCAGCCATAATTGCCAGCGGAAAATTCCACGGCGGAATCACCGCTCCGCCGCCGAGCGGAATATATTCGAGCCGATTGTCCTCGCCCTCGATTTTGGTCAAAGGCTGTTCTCCGGCGTAGCGCAGCATTTCGCGCCCGTAAAATTCGAGAAAATCAATCGCTTCAGCCGTGTCGCCGTCGGCTTCCGACCAGGTTTTGCCGACTTCGTGAATCATCCACGCCGAATAATAATGCTTCTGCTCGCGCAAAATCGCGGCTGCACGAAACAAATAATCGGCTCTTTCGGCAGCCGGAACGTTTTTCCAGCTTTTAAAAGTCTCATTCGCCTTCTCAACCGCGCGGTTGACGATTTCCTCGTTCGCTTCCGAAAAACGTCCGACAACTTCGGTTTTGCGCGCCGGATTGATGCTTTCAAATTTTTTCCCGGTTTCGACTCGCTCACCGCCGATAATCATCGGATAATCGCGTCCAAGCTCTGATTTCACCTGTTCAATCGCCGCGCGCATCGCTGCCGCGTTTTCTTCATTTGTGAAATCTGTAAAAGGCTCGTTTTTAAATTCGTCTAAAGCTCTTTCTGCTTTCATTTTTAATCCCATTCTCCAGTTTGTTGTAATTTTTTAATCTTGCGTTTGGCGAATTCGCGTCTAAGCGGCGTCATTCTGTCCAAAAAGACGATTCCGTCGCAATGGTCTGTTTCGTGCAGCAGACAGCGCGCGGTTAATTCCATTCCGTCAATCTCGATTTCGCTGCCGAAAACATCTTTTCCCCTTACGACGGCGCGCATATTGCGCCGAATTTTCTGGTAAATTCCGGGAAAAGAAAGACAGCCTTCGTCGCCGGTTTGCTCGCCTTCGACAAACAAAACTTCGGGATTGATTATCGCCAGCTTTTGATTCGGGTCGTCTTTAAAAGAGCAATCCATCACGAAAACACGCTGCGAAACGCCGACCTGAGGCGCTGCCAGTCCGACGCCGCCCGCTTCGTACATCGTCTCAAACATATTTTCGACAAGCTCGCGCAGTTCGTCGTTAAAATCCTCGACCGGCTTCCCGACAGTATGCAGAACAGGCTCAGGATATTTGACAATTTTGAGCAATGACATAAAACTATTTTGCCACAACTCTTGTTTACCAAACAAAATGCCGTGTTTTCCCGCCGATTCTCAACCAAACTGCAATGCTCGGTTTTCTTTGCGCCTGTACGCCTTTGAGCGAAATTTCTTTGATATTAAAATTAAAGCGCCGCAGCAAAAACTTTTTCCCGAAACCGTTAAAACTTAAATTCGCCTGCTCGTAGCGAATCAAATCTTTTAACCGAGCCGATTTCAATTCTTGTTTTAATAAAAAATCTGCAAATTGAACGGCGTCTTCCAGATGCTTTTTTATTGAGGTCGGAAGAAATGAGTTTGAAAATTCGCGGAAATATTTCTCGAAATCTGCGGACAATATTTCTTTCGTGCGAGGCAGAAGTTTTTCGACTTCGCGGAGGCGCTTGAATAAAAGTGATTCCGAGAAAAAGTCAAATTCTGCGGGCAAAACTGCGGCAAGGTCGGCAATTTCTTTTTCAGTTAAATTAAATTCGCGTCCGGTTTTTTCCGGCGCGGATAAAAACTTTTGTCGCAAAACTTTATCTGTATAAAGCCGCGCTAAGAGGTTTTGCACTTCAGCCAAGCTCATCGGTAATTTTTCGCTTTTCGGCGAAAAGCAAATCGGTCGTCCCTTCGGTGACGCTTGTCGGAACAATTTCAAATGGTTTTTCTTCAAGTAGTTTTGCCGTATTTTTCTTTTCTAATTCGTGGGTGAAAACCGGCTTTGCTTTTACTTTTTTCTCTTTTAACGACTCATTGAGAAAAACATACGTCAAAGTAAGTACGGCGAAAATAATGAAAGCAAGCAACAGTAAACCGAAAATTACATTTTCGCCGGAAAGAACCATTTTATTGAAAATGGTAAAAACCAAAATCGAAATGCCGAGCAGAAGAACTGCGGCAAATCCGCCGAAAGCAAAATTGCCGTATTTTTCCAGCAATTTTGTTTGCTTGAGAAGGTTGGCGCTTTCAGCCGTGGGAAGTTGTTCGAGAAGCGATTCGATTGATTTTTCCAGATTCAAGCCGCACGAACGACAGAATTTCTGCTCGCTCGAATTTCTCGTTCCGCAATTCGGACAAAACATAACGACTTCCTTTCTGAAATTTCATACGACCGCGAAAGACGCAGAGTTTTTAGCATTTTGAAAAATCTCCCGCGCGGTTTGCAATTCGGTGATTATTTCTTCAAAGGGCGGAAAATTTTCGTCACGCTCCAAAATCGCCCCTTTCACGTCTGCGCGGCGGCAAACTTCCCTAAAAACTTCCCAGATTTCGTTTTCCGTCCGGTCGGCGTGAGCGTCAATCAAACGATTTTCGTGCCGGTGCGAGCCGACGAAATGAAGCTGAACGATTCTGTCCGCCGGCAATCCGTCTAAAAAAACGCGCCAATCGTAATTGTGATTTTTTGAATTGATATAAAGATTAGTGACATCGAGCAGCAAACCGCAATCGGTTTCTTCGAGGACAATTTTGACGAATTCGGCTTCGTCAAATTCTGACGATGGAAAACGAATATTATAGGTGATGTTTTCCAGAATCAGCGGCGTTTTAATAATTGATTTTACTTTTTCAATGTTGCGAATTAATGTTTCGACGGCTTCGCCGGTGAAGGGAAGCGACGCCAGGTGCCCGATGTCCACGCCATTTGCGCGGGTAAAACAAATATGCTCGCTCCACCATGCGGGTTGAATTTTTTCAATTAAAACGGCGAGCTTTTCCAGATATTTTTCATCAATTCCTTCGGCGCTGCCGAGAGAAAGATTCAAACCGTGCGGAATCAAGGCGAAATTCTCGGCGAGCAAATCCAGTTCCGCGAGCTTTTTCGGCGGCGCGTCGAGATAATGATCGGCGGTGATTTCGAGAAAATCAATTTCAGCTCGGTGCAAAAAAGTTTCCCCGCGATAAACTTCGCGAAACCCCATTCCGACGCCTAATTTCGGTAAATCTTTCATTTCCGTTTATCCACAACCGCCGCAACCGCCGCCGCAACCGCCTCCGCAACCGCCTCCGCCGTCGCCGCCCGAAGAACAACTGCTGGAATCAGAGCTTGTGCCGCACCCGGAACCGCAGCTTGATCCGCCGGAAGTGGATTGCGCATTCTGTGATTTATGAAAAGCGCGGTTGTAATCGTCGTAAGCGGTTCCGGCGAGCGCGGCTGTGCCGAAGACTCCGACGGTCAACAGCAGCGGGTCAACCGACGCGAAAGTTGTTACGGTTTGTTGATTTTGAATTTGATTTTTCGGTCTCGAAGCATATCTGAATTTTTCAAATGCGAGCTGCAAGCGTTCAAGATAATTTTTCCCGTGTTCGGTCAAGCGCGGCGCATTGCTCATTGCCAGCAAAACAAAGCTGCCGATTGCTCCGATTACGATTAAATACCAAACGTTTGAATAACCATTGAGCAGCGCGGCGATTACTTTATAACCGCCGAGACCGGCAACAATTGCCGCAAAAGCCAAGCTATATTTGCCGATTAGAGATTTCGTCCCCGCGTCAATCAAAAAATGCTGCGCCGCGAGACGCGCTTCGTAGGTTGTGGCGAACGGCTGCAAAATTTCTTTTAAACCGCTTTTTTGAAACAATTCTTTCGGTTTGCGCGGCTCCGCATAATAATTAAAAACCGCGCGTTCGATTGGATTCAGACGAAGCGGATTCGCCGTTGCGGTTTGTTGAATCCAGATGTCTTTGCCGTTTTGCGAGATTTCAATCAAGTCTTTTTGATTTAAAGCAAAAGTCGCGGCGCGCGCCAATTCGTTCGCGCCGCCGCGCAAATAAGCGATTTCAAACGGGTCAGGCTCGACGGGAATCGGCGGCAAAGGCATTTTGCCGGTGAAATCAAGTTTGGATTTGACGATTTTAAAGGCGATTATCGCCGATGCAACCACAAATCCGTAAAAAACTAAAAAATAAGGTCCCGGAAGGTTTGCGAGCGGATTATCGAACAACCAATTCATATTTTCTCCTTTAGAAGTTGTCGCCCGGCAGGTTCTGTCACATAAATTCTACTCAATTTCTCATACGAAAAGCGAAGGGAAATTTAATGTTAAATTTTAGTAACATTTTGTTTGTTCGACATAAGACGCGAAATTTCGCAGCATTTCTTCGAGACTGTCGCCGCCGAATTTTTCCCGGAAAGCGTCGGCTAAAACCATCGCAACCATCGCTTCGCCGATAACTCCTGCTGCGGGAACAGCCGTCACGTCCGAACGCTCGAAAGCGGCTTTCGATTCTTCTTTGGTTTCGATGTCAACAGATGAAAGCGGAGTTTTTAACGTCGAAATCGGTTTCAGAAAACCGCGCACCCGAATTTCTTCGCCGTTCGTAATTCCGCCTTCGAGACCGCCGGCGCGGTTCGTCGGGCGCGTAAATCTGCGATTTTCAGCGTCGTAACCGATTTCGTCGTGAACCTCAGAGCCGAAAAGATTTGCGTTTCTGACGCCTTCGCCGATTTCCGCAGCTTTAACAGCCGGAACTGAAACAATCGCCTGCGCGAGTCTCCCGTCCAATTTCTCGCGCCAGGAAACGTGCGAGCCTAAACCTGCAACCACGTTTTTCGCCACGACTTCAAAAATTCCGCCGAGCGTGTCGCCCGCTTTTTTGGTCTGGTCAATTTTTTCGATCATTGCGGCTTCCGCTTCATTGTCAGCGCAGCGCAAAGGTGAATCTTCCAAGATGTTTGAGATTGTCTCCCAATCCGCGTTGATTGGATTTTCGGGAATTCCGCCAAGTTGAATAACGTGCGAGAGAATTACGACGCCAAAGTTTTCCAAAAGCTGTTTGGCAAACGCGCCGCAGGCGACGCGGGCGGCGCTTTCGCGCGCGGAGGCGCGTTCGAGAATGTCACGCATATCGCGAGTGTTAAATTTCAAACCGCCTGCCAAATCCGCGTGACCGGGACGCGGGCGCGTCACGCGGCGCAGGTTTTTCGGTTCAATTTCCGGTTTTTCGACCGACATTATTTCCGTCCAATTGCGCCAGTCTTTGTTTTCAATTAAAAGCGAAATTGGCGAACCGAGCGTTTTGCCGTGACGAACGCCGGAGAGAATTTCAACTCGGTCGGTTTCAATCTTTTGACGCGCCCCGCGCCCGTAACCTTGCTGCCTGCGCCATAATTCGTGATTGATTTTTTCAATATCAACCGGAACGCCTGCGGGCAAACCTTCGACAATTGCGACGAGCGATTTCCCGTGCGATTCTCCGGCTGTAGTAAATTTAAAAAACATTTTTTAGCTTTCAGTTTCTATGCTTTCTTCAAGCAAAATGGTTTCTTTTTTCTTAAATCGAAACAAAACCAGTGCCACGCTCGCCAAAACCAACGCGCCGCCGAGAGCGGTTTGAGCGGGAAGCTTCTCGCCGAGAGTGAGCCAGCCGATGATGACGGCGATAATCGGCGTGACGAAAGCGATCATCATTGCTTTGGTCGCTTCGATTCTATTTAAAACCCAGTAATAAAGCCAAAACGCGAGAATCGAACCGACAATTGCCAGATAAACGACGCAAACGACGGCGCGCCAGGTCCAATTAAAATTTAAAGGATTTCCTTCCGTAATAAAACCTGCCAGGCAAAGCGGCAAAAGTCCGACAATCATTTGCCCTGCCGTTAAGCTCAACGGGTGAACATCCACAGCGTAAGTTTTAATCAAAACATTTGCAAAAGCCGCGCTTGCCGCGCTGACAACCAGCGCGACACAGCCCATTAAAGCCCAAAAACCGGAAATCTGTAACTGCTCGTAAAAAATCGCGCCGACGCCAGCCAATCCTAAGAAAATCGCAAAAACTTTTCGGGCTGTAATTTGCTCCTCCGGCAAATAAAATTTGGCGAAAATGAGTCCGAAAACCGGAATCGTGGATTGCAGAACGGCTGCCAAACCCGAAGAAATCTGAGTTTCGCCCCAGAAAACGAGCGCGTAATTCAAACCGAAAGTCAGCAATCCGGTCGGCAGAATTAAAAACCATTCCTGTTTCGTTTTAGGAAAAGAAATTCCGAGCGCCGCAAGCATCAGCAGAATCACGAGCGAAGCGACGGCAAACCGCAAACCCGCAAAGCTCAAAGGCGGCAAATCCGCCAGCCCGATTTTGATAAAAACCCAGGTCGTTCCCCAAATAAAACAACAAACGAGCCAGGCTAAAACGGTTTTCATTTAATTTCTTTCGTAAAAGCTGAGCGCCGTGTCGCCTTGTTTTAAAATTCGCCAGCGCCGCAAATCCCAGATCAAATCGGGCAGCTCGTTTTTGTGATGATGCTCGACGACGAGAATCCCTTCGTCGCGCAAAATTTTTGAATCTGATAAAGCAAACTGATCCAAAACCGGGCGATATTCCGACTGATACGGCGGATCAAAATAAACGATGTCGAAACCGTTCTCCTCGTTTCCGTTTTTATTTAAACGCCGTAAATATTCTTCGGCGTCTGACATCACAACTTCGGTCTGGTCTTCGGGAATTGACAAAAGATCGAGATTAGCTTCAATCAAACCGCAGGATTTTCGGGATTTATCAACAAAAACGGCAAAATCAGAGCCGCGCGATAACGCTTCAATTCCAATTGCGCCCGTCCCGGCGCATAAATCCAGAAATCTGGTTTCGTTGTCAATTCGCGGCGCGAGAACGTTAAAAAGCGTTTCCCGCAAACGGTCGGAAGTCGGGCGAGTTCGCAAATCCGGCGGATTTTTCAAATTTCTCCCCCGATAATGTCCGGCGATTATTCGCATACAATAAAAATATGAAACAAAAATTAAAAAAGCCTACCAACAAGAATGTTTTAGAGGGTTTGCGAACGCGAACTCATCAAACTCTTTCCGTTAGTCTGCTTTTTATACGATAATCGCTCAATCTTGAAAGAGCAACTTAACCATTTTTTTTTCAGAATACAGATCAATGCGGAGAATTTCTTCCGCAACAAGCAGCTCCTCTTTTTTTAATAGCACTCATATTACGCGACAAGTCTTTCCAACTAGGAAAACAAATTGCTTTTAAGGTCGCGGGCGTTTATCAACTGTGCTTCGATACAGCCAGGAAACAAAGGCGTTTGCTCATAATCGTGTTTAAGTAACCACTGCTCGTCCAATTTCTAGTTTTCAAAGTCGGACGCAAACCGCCATTCGCCATCGAGAATTATAAAAGGCGTTCGTCTGATAATCGAACGCGGCTCGGAGACGGATGTTTAGTGGACATAAAAGCTGGCATTTTGCTGAAACGACATCCCGCTCGCGTGTGGAAAAATGATGTTATTTTAGGTTCTAGTCTCATGTATATAAAGATTTAAAATTTTTCAATTAAGATACGAGTTAAATACTTGCTAAAGAAATTAGCGAAAGTTAAAAAATCTCTTGACAAGCCTCAAGAATTGCGAGTACATTGCACTGCATCAAGCGGAAAACAAATTGTCTTCGACTTGTCATAAGGGATTAAAATAAAGCGATTTCTTTCGGTGCTGGTTTTAGAACTCTCATATCCTTCTCTTGGAACATTTGGTGATTATCCTTTCGAGAATCATTGAAAAGGGAGCGTTTCGAAGCAACCGAGTCAAGTTAAAAAGCCATAGGCTTCTGATTGAACAGAATCACGTTTTTTGTTTCAAAGAAAGCTAAAGAGAAAAGAATTTACAAAAGATAAAAGCCCGGTTTAGGTAGCTGGTAACTACTCTCACCGGACTTCTATAAAATTGCCAGCGGCTATTCTGGTAAATGCGCCGCGAAGCAGGACTAGACCACCTGCATCCTACCGCATTTATCCGCACATTGGCAAGACGTTTGATGTGTTTTCACAAAAACACGACCGAATTTTTACGCCTATAAGTATGTCATCCCAATATCAGTTTTATATGAATACAATCGGAAAGAAAATTGAAACAGTCGCTAACATTGCCGTCATACTTGTTTGTCTTCTTTTATTTGGATTTTTAATTAATAAATGGTTCAATTCAAAGCAAAATCAATCAGCTAATAGCCTCCCCGCTGAAAAAAATATTCCTGCTGGAACAAAAATAAATCTGCCCGAAATTGATTGGTCGAAGAACGGGCGGACTCTTTTGGTTGTTCTGCAAAAGGGATGCCGTTTTTGTACGGAAAGCGGCGGTTTTTATCAGCGTTTGGTTAATGAAACCGCGAATTATACCGATCTCAAATTAGTCGCCATACTTCCCCAAAAACAAGAAGACTCGAAAGCCTATCTGTCACAACTAGGAGTGAATATAAATGAAATCAGGCAATCAACTCTTTCTGCGCTTGGAGTTGCTGGAACACCGACCTTAATTCTGATTGATGACCAGGGAAAGGTCGTCAATTCTTGGGTTGGCAGATTGCCGGAAATCGGAGAGAAATCCGTTTTGGCAGCATTACAATAGCTCAACCCTTAACATTCCACTACTTTAGATTAACTAGGAGACTTATGAAAAGATTAATTTTTAAGCTATCCCTCCTGCTTTTGTTGACAGCCGGAGTATTCTGGGCGGAAAGAGACGTTGAAGTAGTTCATGCTTCTGCCTGCGATGCTAACTCACAATTTGTGCTCTTTCAAAATTGCGATAACGGTTTTTATGACACTCGTTCAAACTACCTGAACAGAAGTCAGATATGCTATGACCAGGCGGTGCAGAACTGCGCCCCGACATACAGCTCGACCTGTATGAGCAGTTATCAATATAGCTGTCAAACGAATATGATAAATGCTTATGATCAGCGTTACCCGACTTACGGCAACTGCATAACTCAATACAACGGTATGTTTTATGATGTTGACCTGTGTACGTATCAGCCTGATTATTGCCCGGAAGCATATTCAAGAAGAGACCAGTGCATGGCGGTTTATCAATCGAGCGAGCAAACATATGATGATCATCAAACCCTGTCTGCTTGTATCGTAGCAATCCCGCACCGAGAAAGCTGTCCTGGGCTTCAACTTTATGAGTGATGAGTTGTAGAAACTTGTGCTCAATGATTTTGTCAAGATAAATAATAATTTATCAAGCAAGAAAGATGATTTTTTCATCTTTCTTGCTCTGTAACTTCAGCATTGCTCAATTCTTCTGATTCTTTCGACACACGCCGTTATAATTTTGAGCAGCTATAATATCATTTGATTGATTGTTACTTTTATCCAATTTCTTCAGAAAGAAACTCGGAAAATTCTTCAACTTCTTTCGGCACAACAATGTTCAGCGATTCAACGCGCTCAATTTCATGCTCTAAATGACGTATCTCGCTTTGAAGATAGCTTGATTTGGAGAAAGCTCTTTTCAAGAGCGCAAAAAGAGCAAAGTGAGATTAGTCGCTACATCGCACTTTTCTAATGTTTGAATAAATCGGCTCAAATGCCGTTAAATACTGATGCTCCCGAGACGATTTGAACGTCCGACCTACCGCTTAGGAGGCGAACGCTCTATCCAACTGAGCTACGGGAGCTAAAGGACTTAGCGATTCCTCGCTAATCGAAAAATTCCTTTGGCAGTTGATTTGGCAGTGAAACCCTGTCGCTTGGCCTGTTTTCGCTCTGTCATTGAAAATTTCCCTCAAAATCCCAAACAAAAATTTATTCGCTCCGCGTCAAAAAAGCAACCGTTAAAACAAGTAATCGTAAAAGCCTAATGCCGATGATAACAAACAAAAGCGAGCTTAGACAGCCACATCCTTTGCTCCATTTTCCCGGTTCGCTTGCGGCCGCATCGCTTTCAATCTGTAATTCGGTTTCGACCGCTACTGTTTGCCAATCTTCCATTTTCCTTGTCTCCGTCGAAAATGCGGGCGCAAACTGTAGAGTATCGCGCCCGCCCCTGATTAGAATTCTCTGACCGCTTTATCGTGCAAACCGTGCATCGTCTTTTCCGGTTGGGTCAAAATCTTTTTCGTTTCGAGGTCTCGGAGAATCCATTTATTGCCCTTTAAGACTTCGTGAAACTCTAAAGCTAAAATCTTGCCCGACTTCGCGCGAGCGAGAAAATAGCCGTATTGGACGTGAAAAGGCGATTTCGTTGTTTCACGTTTTTGCTGTTCGAGTTTGAGGCGCAACGCTTGAACTTTTGAGCGAAGCACTTCCGGGTCAACCTTCAAAGGCGAGGGCATTTTTACATCGTTTTCGTCTGCTGATTTTTCGTCATTTTCGCGGGCGTCGTCGGCCGACTTTGCACCGGGTTTCGTCTCTTTTTTGCCACCTGACTTTTTCGACTTCGGCGCGGGCGTCGTGACTTCTACTTGAACCGTCGCGGCTTGCTCGCCTGCGGTTGCGGGCGTTTCGATTTCTACTTTAACCGCTCTATTTGATTCTACCGTTTCTACTGTGGCTGTTTTTTGTTTTTTTGTTTTCATTTTGATTTTTCCTTTCTAGTGAGTTCGTGAAGGGCTTCTTAAAGCCCTCCGGTGATTAGTCCTGAATAAAACGTATCGTGTCGGTTTTGCCGTGTTCGTCGCGGGCGATGAAATACAGGTAAAGCGAATTTGCTAAAGCGCGTTTGTCGAGGTTGTACCGCTCGCAGACCGACAGGAAATGCTTTTCGATTTCGTCTAAGTCGTCGTCGGCGATTTCGTCAAACGAAAACGCAATCTGCAAAATTGCGTTTCCGGTTAAGCATTTTTCCGTTTCGATGTCTGCCAAACAGACCTCGATTTTTAGCTCTCGCGTCATTGTTCCGATGTCAAAGTTTCCGGTGTTCATAATTGATTCTTTCCTGATTTATCTTCCCGCTTCCCGCATTTCCGCTGCTTTTACGAGGTGATGCGGCACGGCTGCGACAACGTGGTAGCAGACGAACTTTTCGCGCTGTCCGGCAATGCAGGTGCAACTTGCACAAGGCTTGCTGCCGCGTTTTTCAAAGCGGACTCGATAGCTTTTGCCGGATTTGTTCGTGACAACGTATTCGCGGAATCTGACAAACCGAACTCGCGGCTTTTCAGCCTTTGCCTTTTCGATTGCCTTTGCCGTGTTTTCGTGGGTTAAAATCATTTTTCGATTTGTGCCTTTCTGAAATTTCGTCGCCTTTGCGACTCTATTTAATAAATATTACCAATCCGGTAATATTTCCAGAATGGTAATAGGATTTTCAGAAAATTTTTGAACTTTTTTTGCTCCGCTTCCGAAGAAAAGTTTATTATCGCTTTGGTAAGTTAGCGTTTTGGTAAGTTACCAATTTGATAAGGCAGGAATCAAAATGAAAATCAGAATTAAAGAGCTTTGCGACAAAGCGGGCATTACGTCGGCGTATCAGTTAGCAAAACGAGCTAATCTGACAATGCCGACCGCATACCGCGCATTTTCCGATGACATCAAACAATTTACGCCCGAAACGCTCGCCGCGTTGTGCGCCGCGCTTAATGCTACGCCGAACGACATCTTCGGTTTTCCTACCAAAGCGGTAACAAGTGCGGAAACAGTCGAGAACTTTGAAGAGCAGAAAGCAGCCTTTAATAGCTTGGAGCGGTTCGATTATACGCTCAAAATTGCCGCCGAGGAATTGGAAATGAAACCCGGCGAGTTTTTCGAGCAATTCGTGAAAACCGGTCGCCTCGAAGCCAAACAATTTCAAGTTTGGGATAACCTTCATAATCCCGATGAGCCGGGGCTTGATTATCAGGTTTTGTGGTATGTTCGCGGGTCTGAGTTTTTTCCCCTGCGAGACGAAATCAAACCGCCCCGAAAGCCTCGCAAACAAAAAGCCCAACCAAATAGAGCGAGTGAAGACCATCCGTATTTCGATTTGTACAATATTCGCAAACCGGGTTAAACGCCCTGTGGAGCGTTTTCTGCTTCGTTTCGCGTTTGACACTTTGTTGCGCACTAAAAACGCAGCCACGCCTCGCCAAACGTCAAAGCGTCGGGAATCTGAAACGAGTTTTAATCAAGTTCCGTCTTTTCGATTGCTTCCGACCAAAAGCGTAAATATTAGTGTCAAGGGGTTTTAGCAAAATTTTTACAACGTGAAAAATTTGTGGTAATTTGCCCGCAAAAGTTGTTTCGGCGGTTGAAATCTCCAAAAAAGGATGCCATCCTTTTAATAGATGCGGAGAAGAATTCGCGCTCTGAGTGGTTTCCGGCACGATTTTCCTGAACGCATTTCTCCTGATGGCGGAAGCTCTCCGGTGCTTCCGCCAAGTCGCGGGAACGGACGTTTAATAAGTTTTCAACCGTTCCCGCAAAAAATCTTAATTCTCACTAAGAGGTAATCTCAAATGTCAAAATCTGTAAAACCAACTCCGCCGATGGCGGCTGCTTTAGTTTCCGGTCGCCTTCGCCGCGCTCTTCCCGAAACGGGAGCGGCTGAACCAAAACCTTTACAAGTTCCCGGTCAACGTGCGGGCGTTTCGCGTATTCCGAGCGAAAATCCTATCGCAGAACAAGCTCGCGTTGACGCTCGTAAATGGGCGGAAAAGCGCAACAAACGAGGCGCAAAATGACCCCCGAAAAAGACCGCACCCTCGCGCTTCTCGAATCATTTTTGAAGATGCCCGAAGGCGAGCGAGCGGCGTTTTTAATTTCGCTAAACGCGGAACAGTTGCAGCTTTTGATTTCGATATTTTCGTCAGGACTCACGGAAAAAATCGCAAAAATGGCAAAGAAACCCGAAACCGCGCGAGCGAGAAAAGTCATCGCCAAGATAGAGCTTTACGAAGAAGCCACCGAATAAGTAATCATCTTCGCTATTAGCCAGAGGGGGCATAGCCCTTTTACTCTCGCCAACAGGTGACCGCACGGAATCCGACCTCGATGGCTAAAGAAAAAAAACGCGGCAAGGGCTGATTGTAGTCACCTTTTTATTGAGTCGTGATTCGTTTTCACGACGTTAATAATAAGGCGTTAATATCACTGTAAATTCCGGCAAAACTGCTTAAAAAGTTAGCCAATATAGCTTCCTGCGGCAAAACCTTTTTGCCGGGAGCCGGAGTGTACTCACCCAAAATAAACGGAGGAAATATAAAAAAATATGTGGATAAAATTTACTAGAAGCGGGAGTAAAAATCGCG
The DNA here is from genome assembly GCA_036387135.1 of Pyrinomonadaceae bacterium. Lineage (GTDB taxonomy): Bacteria > Acidobacteriota > Blastocatellia > Pyrinomonadales > Pyrinomonadaceae > JALZCH01. The sequence goes on from DASVUH010000039.1 coordinate 21,669, forward strand.
GAACGCGGCTCAAAGCGCAGGTCGCTAAGTCTTTTCGCTGCAATAGTTCGCGTCAGCCGAGATGCCGGGTTTTGCTCCATCTCGGCACAATCGGCTTGCAGGATTTGGGCGACCCGAAAGCACGGCTTATGTTCTGGTTATCGGTCGAGCGGTCTTTGGAAAAGTCGGGAAATCGTTTTTCCGATTCGGAAAAAGCGTTAATCCGGTCGCTCATCGAAAAGCGAGTTCCGCGACCGCGAATTGCGGCAAGCGGTTTGCCGCTTTCCGTTTAAGAAAAAGAACCACCCGTAACAGAGTACGAGTGGTTTTTCACACATTCAAAAGCAAGATATTTTTCAAAACCAACTTTCCATCTCACGAGCAAGTTGATTATGGAGCAGAATATCCTTTTTTATTTTTATTAATGGAGGTTTGAGTATTAATCAAACTTATGAATAATATTAGCATTTTTAATGGAAAAGTCCAAGCCATAATCGCGGAAAATGTCCTCGCGGACTCGTTTATTTGGCGCGTTTTCGAGGATTTTCCCGACCACCTTACGACAGAAGAACTTGAACTTGTCGAACGAAGTAAAAACCACCACCTCTCGAAAAATTTCATTTACAACCGGACAAACTTCGCGCTCGATTTCAAACAGAACGAATGGGCTTCGTTTCTCGACATCTCTTCTTCGGTCTCGAAGTTTCTCCGTGACGGCGTCAACACTCGCGGCTTCAAACGCGAAACTGATTATCAAGACAAGCTCTTTTACCAATTAATGATTCTTCAATATTTGCTCCGGCGCGAATCAGGCATTGAAAATCTTCGATTGTATAAGCTCCCCTTTGCTCGCATTGATTATGCTTTAAACCTGTTGTGTCAAAGCCAAGCCGACGCCGGATGGCTGCGGGATTATTTTTACGACAACTGCAACATCCCGCATTTGACCAACAAACGACCGTATCTGAACACGCGCTATTGGAATAATCGCACGGCTTTTGAACCGCTCACGGGCGAAACCCTCAAACAGCCCGAACGAGCTTTTGCCGTTTACGTCGTCGGAAATATCTGCCGCCTTGAAACTCGCTTTTACACCTCGGATGCGGTCAGAGCTTTGATTCAATCCCGTTTGGGAAAAGGTCTCGGACTCGAAAACAATCTTCGCAGCCTGCTCGACTCGGCCGTGATGAACCGGGTTTTTTGGAACGACGCGCTTCATCTTTTTTCGCCCGGAGACCGAGAAAAAATCGGCAAGTCTTTCAACTTGAAATCGGCTCCGGCGCTGTCATTTATGAATAGTTAATATCACTAATGTTATCTATCCATATATCTCACTAAAACAGTAACCAAAGCCTTGCAGTAATTGAACGAAACACAATCTTGCAAGATATGACGAAATTAAACTTGTACGGTAATGGTACACCCCCGGCGAAGGCGCGGCGCGAGCGGCGCATCGCGTAGAGGGAACACAGAACACCGACAAGAAAGGAAGTAATTTAATGGAACAAAGAACACTCACAAACAATCGGGAACATTTCCCGCAACCGGAAAAAATCTCGTTCGAGGAAATTTCCCGACAGATTGACCTTTTTAATCTGGTCGAGCGCGAGCCCAAGAAAGTCAACAAACTCGGCCGACTCTGCCCGACAACGCGCAAAGTAGGATTTACTCCCATCAGCAAATTCATTATGGGCGTTGAAAAAGCCGCTGAGGGCGGTTGCTGGCTGTGGACGGGCGGGCGCAGCAAACGAGGGTATTCGACCATCACCGTCGAAAAGAAACAAACGACCGTTCACAAATTCATTTGGGAATTCGTCAATGATACACCTGTTCCCGATGGCAAAGAGCTTCGCCGCACTTGCGGCAATCCGTTTTGCATTAATCCGACCCATTTTGAACCCGCAACTCGCTTTGAAATTATGTCCGCGAGACGCCAAGAATTTTGCGTTCGCGGTCACGCTCTCACGGATGAAAACGTCTATGTTCACGAAAGCGAGCGCCGCTCGCAACGATATTGCAACCTTTGCAAAGCGGTCTTAGCGAGCGAAGCGGCACCTAAGCGAAAGCAACGATGGAAAGAGCGATACGCGAGCGACCCGGAATTTCGGGAAAAAGAAAAAGCAGCGTCACGGCGTCGTTATGCCGCCAAACGCGACGCGCTCGCTGCGGCAGTCTCGAACTGATTTTTTCGACCGCGAGCGGAGCCGCTTTGATTTTTCCCGGAAGTCATATAAATTATCGCGTTGGTTAATTTTCACCACCTCAATGCGGAGAAATAATTTGTGGCTAAAAAAGCTAGTGTTTCCGACAAAAAAGAAAAGAAGGTTGCAAATCCCGGCAGCAAATTGGGCGAAGCTATCGGGGCGTTAATCGAGCGCGAAGTCAATCGCGTTTTGCGCCCGATAGCCGAAGAAAACGATTGCGTTTATGTTGATGCCGGTCGTCCTAATCCGAAGACCGGCAAACCAAAACAACTGATACTCAAAGATGCCGCAGGCAACGAATACCGCATTGATTCGGTCATCGCCAATAAGCGGATGCAGCCGCTCGTTTTAATTGAATCGAAATACATCCGCTATACCAAACATAACCGCGACAAAGGCTCTTGGATTTGCACCGCTCATTACAGTTTGCGCCGGACGTTTCCTTCTGTTCGCAAATCAATCGCAGTTATCGCAGGCAGTTGGAGCGGCAGTTCCAAAGCGATGATGGAAAGTTTCGATGTCAGCCTGTTTGAAGTCCCTTTTGGAAAAATTGTCGAAACATTGGCTCGGTATAAAGT
>DASVUH010000040.1:0-71319 GCA_036387135.1 Pyrinomonadaceae bacterium
CAACGAACGACGAACAATGAACTATTTTCCAAGAATGTCTTTGCCGGAAAATTTCTGTGCGGCTTGTTTCATCAGGTTTTCTTCCTGTTTCCGCATTTGCGCTTCAGCCATTCGGGAGAGCTGAACAAATTGCATTCGCAAATCGCCCAACAGTCCGTCGAAAAGTTTTTGCTCCTGCGGATGCAGATTGCCTTTGGTTTTTTCGTGGAGCATTCCGAGAACATCGAGCCAATAACGCGACAATTCCAAATCGGCGGAGCGTTTGCCGGTCATCGGATTTTCCGCCAATCCCATTGCGGCGGCGGCTTGCGAAGCAAGCGAGAGCAGGAAATTGGCAAAGCTCGCCGGGTTTTCAGCGCCCGGAATTTCAGCTTCGTCAAAATCTTCTTCCGTTTCGCCCGCAGTTTCCGGCGCGGCGGATTCGGGCAGATCTTCAGAAATAATTTGCGGTGTTTCCGCCGGTTTTGTTTGCGGTGCGGTTTGTGTCGCGGTTGCAGAAGCCGTTGCCGTTTCGGTTTGAGGTTTTGCTTCTTCCAAACTGACGCCTTCGCGCAGAGAGCCGTCCGCGTTAAATTTTCGGCGGTCGGCGATTTTGAAAATCGGTTCTTCGTTTAAATTTTCTTCAGCCATATTGATTTCCGTTCGTTCTAAAAATATTTTTTGATAACTCAAATTTAGCATTTTCCCGAAATCTAGTTCAAAATCGTTTTGTTATGAAAAGTTTTGACGAATTAGTTGCAATTATGGCGAGATTGCGCGCGCCGGGCGGTTGCCCATGGGACAGGGAACAAACTTACGCTTCGCTAGCGCAATATTTATTGGAGGAAACTTACGAAACCTTTGACGCGATTTACGAAGCCGAAGCGGGAAAACCGGAAAATCTGCGCGAGGAATTGGGCGACGTTTTGCTGCAAGTCGTTTTTCATTCGCAGATTGCCGAAGAGCGCAGCGATTTTACGATTGATGATGTAATTCGCGGCGTCGCGGAAAAATTAATTTTGCGGCATCCGCACGTTTTCGGCGAGAAAAAACTGGAAACCGCTTCGGATGTCGTCAATAATTGGGACGAATTAAAACGCGCGGAACGCGCCGCTTCCGGCAAAGCGGAAAAGCCGAAAGATTCGATTTTAGACGATGTGACCGTTCATTTCCCCGCTCTGCTCGAAGCGCAAAAGCTGACGAAAAAGGCAGCCAAAGTCGGTTTCGATTGGGAAGCGGCGGAACAAATTTTCGACAAGCTGCACGAAGAAATTGACGAGCTGAAAACAGCAATAAAAGAAAAAAAGGAAGCGGAAATTCAAGAAGAAATCGGCGATTTGTTGTTTGTTATCGTCAACCTTGCCAGACATTTGGACGCTGATGCGGAAACGGCTCTAAAACTGACAAATCGCAAATTTCGGCAACGTTTTTCTTTTATCGAAAACGTATTAAAGCGGCGAAACGAAACTCTGGCGGAAACGACGCTCGAAGAAATGGACAGGCTCTGGAATGAGGCAAAAAATTTATCGGCGCGGGAATCTTGAGATTTTTTTGTTAAAAGTTCAAATTTTTATTGACTTCCGGCGCGGCGTTAATTATTGTAACAAACGCGATTGTTTTATAAATCGAAAGAACAAGGAATTGAAAAGCCAATGAAAAACATCATCTACCCCCAACGGATTCGCAATTTTGTCGCCACCGGTTTGGCGATTGCAGTATTTACAACTTCATCAATGGTTGCATTGGCAACGTCCGACCGCCAATTGATGGGTGAATTAACAGTTACGGGAGCTTCCACCGTCAGCGTCAACGGCGAACGTGCCGCAACGGGACGAAGCATTTCATCTTCAAGCGTCGTCGCCACTTCGGCTGATTCGAGCGCCGTCATTAATCTCGGCAAAGTCGGAAGAATCGAGGTGGCTCCGAATTCGAGCCTCAGCTTGAATTTCGATGAAAAAACTATTTCCGGTTCGATTAACGAGGGTAGCGTCAAAGTTTCGAGCGCGCCGGGCGTTGAAGTAAAACTGGCAACCAAAGCGGGCGAAATCACCAATGAAGCCTCCCAATTAAACGTTTTTTCGGTTGATACGGCTGGCAAAGTCGTTACCGAAAGCGGTCAGCAGACGGGCGGACAACAAACCGGCGGGCAAACCACCGGTGACATCACAGACAGTGAAGCCTTTATTCCCGTTGCGATTCTTCTTGGCGCGGTAGCCATCACGGTTGTTTATCTTGCAACTACAGAAGACGACGAAAACTTAACAGTCGTCAGCCCCATTCGATAAAAGTTTCAAATTTACTTCAAAGAAAAAGCGCGCCCTGTTTGGACGCGCTTTTTCTTTGTTCAAAAGTTTTCTCCAATTTCGATTTGAAACGTTTGCCAGCCGCGCAAGGCAAACTTAAAATGAAATACGCGGTTCATTTTGTGTGTCTGTGGTTGCGGTTTTAAAAAAACAAGCTCAAAGCTCCGGTTTTGATTTGAACGAATTTCGTCGCCGTTTTCCGGCGACTGTAGCTAATTTTGCGTTGCTGCCGAACCGCGAAATGTGGCTGCGGAGAATCGGCGAGCTTGACGAGCGCTGGCGAGAATCTTTCGCCGAAAATTCCAACAAAAATAACTGTGAAGTTTTAACCTGCGGCAATCCGCCAGCAGATTTGGAAGTCGAAGCAGAGTTTGAAATCATTTACGCCGGCGGCGGTTTAGGCTTGATTCACGCCGCCGTAATGACGGCGAAATTCAGGCACCGCGTTTTGGTTTTCGACGCTCACACGGTCGGCAAAACGCACCGCGATTGGAATGTTTCCGACGAAGAATTGACGGAATTTACGCGCGCCGGGCTGTTTACCAAAGACGAAATCGAGCGCGCCGTCGTCAATCGTTATCGCACGGGCTTTGTTAAATTTCACGATGAACATTCGCGTTTAAAAACGCCGCCGCTTTTTATGCGGGGCGTTTTGGACGTCGCCGTCGAAGCTGACCGCTTGCTGCAGCTTGCCGCAGACAAAATCAAAAATTCTGCGACCGATTCCGTTTTAATCAACAATCTCCGCTTCGTCCGCGCTTACATCAAACCGGACAAAGTTTTCGTCGAAACCGAAGACCCGAAAAACGGGAGACGCAGGCTTTTCGCCGCGCGTCTTTTTGTTGACGCGACCGGAACGAACTCGCCGGCGTCCAGACAAATCAACAATAATCGCTCGATCACGCACGTTTGCCCGACCGTCGGAACGGTGGCGCGCGGGTTTCGACGCGGCGCGGCAAAGGACGAAGTTGATTTCAATGTCGGTGAGATTTTAGTCAGCACCGAAGACGCGAGCGATCACCGGCAGCTCATCTGGGAAGGTTTTCCGGGCAATCCGCGTCTGGACGAATACACGACTTATCTGTTTTTTTACGATTCGGTCGAATCGAAAGCCGATAAATCTCTGCTCGCCTTGTTTGAAGCTTATTTTGAAAAATTGCCTACGTATAAACGTCAAACCGCCGGATGGCGAGTCGTCAAACCTGTTTTCGGCTATATTCCGAGCTTTCATCATCACGGCTGGCAAAATCAAAAACAGACGGCAGCCGAACGTGTTTTGCTCATAGGCGACGCCGCCGGGCTTTCCAGCCCGCTTACGTTTTGCGGTTTCGGCTCGCACGTCCGAAATCTTCGCCGTTTGACCGAATTAACCGAAGCCGCGTTGAAAGCCGATTCGCTCGACGCGGCGGCTTTGTCGGAAATCAACGCCTATGAACCGCGGGTGGCACAAATGGCGAGTCTGGCAGAATTTATGCGCCCGACCGAAAAAAGCAACCCTTCGGTCGTCAACGAAACGATGAACGCGGTAATGGCGGCGCTCGAAAATCTGGATGACAACGTGCGGCGCGATTTATTTAAAGACCGAATTTCTTTCGCCTCTTTCAAAACTCTGCTTAAAAAAACGGCAGCAATTCACCCGATTGTTTTTCGCCGAATGTTTGAACATCTCGGTTTAAAAGGCTCTTTCTGGTGGCTGGCGAACATTGCCGAATCTGCGCTGCACGAATCAAAAACCGAAAGGAAAAAATAGTCTCTAAACTCTAGACTCTAAACTTAATTTGAGGCATACTGCATACAGTTAAGGCTCTCGTGTCTCTCGCGGCAGAAACACCAACGACAGTTGCGACGACATCGGTTCAGTTGGGCAGAGAGTAGGATAGTGGCGGTAAGGAAGAAGTTGGCATATATTAGTCAGAATATTAGTCGGGATGAACGGGCGCGTCGCATCTGGTCAAAAACCTAAGCAAAGTAATATCTAATGGTTAAGTGGCTTCAAAAACGTCCGCTTCGCTTCTTCGTTTTTTGAGATAAAAATAGAAAGAAAGTAAGAAAGAAAGAAAATGGGTACAAAACTTTACGTCGGAAATCTGTCTTTCCGCACGACCAGCGAAGATTTGCAGGAATATTTCGGACAAGCCGGAACAGTAAATGCGGCTAATGTGATTACAGACCGTGATTCGGGTTTTTCGCGCGGTTTCGCTTTTGTCGAAATGTCATCGGACGAAGAAGCGGCATCGGCGGTTACGATGTTTAACGGACAAGAATTAGACGGTCGCAGTCTGGTCGTCAATGAAGCCCGCCCGCGCGAAGAAGGCGGCGGAGGCGGTCGCGGCGGTGATCGCGGCGGATTTGGCGGAGGCGGAGGCGGTCGCGGTGGAAACCGTGGCGGCGGAGGCGGCGGTGGAGGTCGCGGAGGCTACGGTGGCGGAGGCGGTCGTGGCGGAGGCGGCGGAGACCGCTGGTAATCAAGAGTAAAAAATAAAAAAGCGAGTGAATTTTCACTCGCTTTTTTATTACTCAACCCAATCGGCAATGAAAATATTGGTGTCGCCGCGCTGTGCGGCGTTGCGATTTGAAGCGAAAACCAGCTTTTTGCCGTCGGGAGAAAACATCGGGAAACCGTCGAATTGCTCGCTGTAAGTAATGCGTTCGAGATTTGTGCCGTCCGTGTTGACGAGATACAAATCGAAATTACGCCCTTTCGGATTTTCCAGATTTGACGAAAAGACGATTCGTTTTCCGTCCGGCGTGAAAAACGGCGCAAACGACGCCGCGCCGAATTTTGTAACTTGACGCTTATTGCTGCCGTCGGCGTTCATCACCCACAATTCAAAAACAGTCGGCTCGATCAGATTTTCCGCCAGCTTTTGTTTGTAACGCGCGATTTGTTCGGGCGTTTTCGGGTGATAAGAGCGATAAACGATTTGTTTCCCGTCGGGCGAAAAAAACGCGCCGCCGTCGTAGCCCAATTCGGTCGTCAAACGCCGGACGTTTTTGCCGTCGGCGTCCATCGCGTATAAATCCAAATCACCGTCGCGCGTCGAGGTGAAAACGATTTGCCTGCCGTTTGGCGAAACAGTTGCTTCGGCGTCGTAGCCCGGCGAATTTGTCAGCGCTTTTAAATCCGAGCCGTCCGATTTTGCCGTAAAAATGTCATAGCTCGGATAAATCGCCCATGCGTAGCCTTTGGAATAATCAACCGGCGGCGGACATTCTTTTGCGCCAGCGTGTGTCGAAGCGAAAAGGACGCGCTTGCCGTTTTTGAAAAAATACGAGCAGGTCGTTCGCCCTTCACCGTTTGAAACGCGGCGAATGTTCGAGCCGTCAATGTTCATCGTAAAAATCTGGTCGCATTGATAAGGCTCGCGTTTCGATTGAAAAATCAATTGTTTGCCGTCAAAAGAAAAATACGCTTCGGCATTTTCGCCGCCGAAAGTCAGTTGCTTGACGTTGCGTAAACGCTTTTCCTGCGGCAGCGAGAGAGAGCTTTCCTGTGCAAAAACATTGATTAGAGAAAAGATTGAAAAAAGGGAAAAAAGAACAAAACGTTTAATTTTCATAGCGTAATCATAAATTTACTGCCTAATTGAGACAAGCAGCGCTTACGGCAATATTTTGAGCGGAATAAAATTGTCAACTCTCAATTGTCAGTTTTACATTGTCTGACAATTTACAATTGATAATGCATAACCGACAATTTTCGCGCTCTGCCGAAGTTTTGATTGTTTGAATCGCCTTTATCTTCGCACGTAAATTTTGTAAATGTAGCGAATTTCTTTTTCGCCCGGCGGAACTGACAAATTCCATTTAACGATTGAATTCGGATTGACGGCTTGCAGATTCAAACCTTCGCGGCTGATTGCGCCGCCGTCGGTTGCCGTCAGAACTTCGCCGACTAGGTTGCGAGTCAGGGCAATTTCGACCGCCTGTTTTTTGACGTTGCGGAGCTTGATTGTGCCTTCGATAGTCACCAGATCAAACTCGTAAGTGCTGCCGCTGTAACGTAATTGCTGTCGGGTTCGCTCTTTTTCTTCGAGCCGGTGCGTTCCCGTAATTTCGGTGGCGGGCGTCACGCGCAAAATGTTTTCGCCGCCGATTGGCGTAAAACTGAGCAGATTTTGCCCCATCGGCTTCCATTCGCGGAAACTCAAAGCCGGCGCTGTCGTCCACGGCATTCCGGTTTGATTTTTGAGCTTGAGAGCGTACCAGATTCCGCTCGACAAATCTTGAATGCGCGGCTGTTGATTGGACGAGCTTTGATAATTTGAATATTCGTTTCCGGTTTGCGGCGGATCGCTGATCGTCCATTCAAAAACTTCGCTTGCGGGAACGGTCAGAGAAAACAGACGCAGGCTCGCCCGCTCGCCTTTCTTGAGTTGGATTTGTTCTGCTTTGTAAAGAAAAAGCTGTTCGGCGGAAAGCGAATTTAAACGCTCTTCATTCGGCAAAGTCGGAGCCGGATTCTCAGGTGTTTGCCCGTAAGACGAACCGTCAGCCGTCACGACCTGAGTCGAAACGGAATTTGCGTAAGCGTCGCGTCCGTCGCGCCCGCCCGTTTGAAAATAGCTCGAAACTCCGGCAAATGCCGTATTCATCGTAAGCGGCGAGATTGTTTCCTGAAACAAAAAGCTCGGCACGCCGACCACGAAATAAATCTCGGAATTGTTTAAATCGGCAAGCTCGTTGATCAGCATCGCTTCGAGTTCGAGCTTGGCTTCTTTGATCGGCTCTCCTTTGACTTCGACGCGATACGCCGGAATCCAGCGGATCCCGCGCTCCAGAGCGGCGACTCCCAAATTAATTGTTTGCCCGTCTCTCGCGCCTTCGATTTTCAACGCCAGACGATTGCTTTTTTTCAGCAGCGAATTTTTCGCCTGTCCGATGACTTCGACGGTTTTAATCGCCGCCGCCGGAAAAACCATCGTCCCGTTTTCGGTTTTGAGCGCAATTGTCAGCTCGTTGAGAGCGTTGGCGGCGTAAGCGTAGCCGTAATTGGGGTTTCTCGTCTGCGCGGAAACCGCCGCGTTGTCCGGCTTGAGAAGCTCATAAGTTCCGGCGAGAAATTTATCGCCTTCGAGAAAAGTCGGGCTGACTCTGATTTGCGCGCCTTCATTTGCCAGCAAAAATTCGGCGATGTTTGTCACGCGCTCTGCCTTGTCACGCTCCCCTTCGGAAGCTAAAAGCTGGACGACGCGAGCATTCGGCGCGGTCGTGTAGCCCCAAACGGTTCCCAAAACTCCGATAGGCGTTCTGGTCGTGTAAGCCCAGCCGTTTGAGGTCGCGGTTTGACCTTCGCGGTAAGTAAAAGCGTAACCGTTTTTGAAAACCGCGACGCGGCGGATTTCGGGCGCGAAATTCGGCATCAGCGCGTTTTCCTGCGAAAAGACGGGCAAAGCGTTTGCTAAAAACGCGGCAAAGAGCAGAAAGGCTTTTTTCATTTTGTTTCGGCGAAAGAAATTCAGAGTAGAAACTACGGTTTTGTGATGAGGCGCAGTTTTTAGGCAGTTGCTTTTACCCGTTTTTATCGGCGAAATCTTTCATAAATTCAACCAGCACAGCGACTCCGGCTTGCGGCATTGCGTTGTAAATCGAAGCCCGGATTCCGCCGACCGAGCGATATCCTTTTAAACCGCTCAGCTTTTCCCGTTCGGCTTCTGCACAAAATTTTTCTTCCAATTCTTCGGACGGGAGACGAAAAGTGACATTCATCAAACTGCGCGCTTCCCTTTCGGCGAGCGGGCGATAAAAACCGTCGCTTTGGTCGAGCGCGTCATACAACAACTTGGCTTTGGCTTCGTTTTCACGCTGCATCGCCGTAACGCCGCCTTTCGCTTTGAGCCAATCGCAAACCAAATCGAGCAGATAAACTCCCCAAGTGTTCGGCGTGTTCGGCATCGAGCCGTCTTTGACAAAAACGCTATAATCGAGCAGCGACGGCAGATTTTCGGGAATTTTTCGGAGCAAATCATCGCGCAAAACGACGAGCGTCACGCCGGAAGGTCCTAGATTTTTCTGCGCTCCGGCGTAAATCAAAGCGTATTTTTCCGCGTCAATTTTTCTGGACATTATGTTTGACGAAGCGTCGCAAACGACCGGAATTCCGCCCGCGTCCAAATCATAATGAAACTCAACGCCGTCAATCGTTTCGTTCGAGGTGTAATGAACATAAGCCGCATCCGGCATGAAATTTAATTCTTCCTGCGCCGGAACCGAGCGAAAGCCCGATTCTTCGCCGGAAAAAATGATGTTCACGTTTCCGATTTTCTTCGCTTCTTTGACAGCTTTTTTGCCCCAAACACCAGTGACAATGTAATCAGCCGTTTGATTCGGCTGTAAAAAATTCATCGGAATCATCGAAAATTGTAAAGACGCGCCGCCCTGCAAAAATAAAACGTGATAATTTTCCGGCAAATCGAGCAGCTCTTTTATTTTTTGACGGGCGTTTTCCAGAATCGTTTCAAACTGTTTCGAGCGATGACTGATTTCCATCACCGACATTCCGCTCTCCGTGTGCGATAAAAGCTCGCTTTTTGCACGTTCCAAAACTTCGGTCGGAAGCGTTGCCGGACCGGCGCTAAAGTTATAAATTCTTTCGGGCATTTCTCAAATAATTCTCAAATAAAATTAAAAACTAAAGAAAAAGCAGACTAACGAGGTTTGAGGTTTGAAGTCAAACGTCATCAGTCTGCCTTAAAATTTAAAGCTAATTCAAAATTTTCGCGCCGGAAATTCTATTTTATCGAATCGAGCCGCTAAACTTAGAGTCTCAAAATTTAACCTGGAGAGTTTCTTGTCAGGCTGGATAATAAATCAAGAAATTCCTCGCCGGTGCCGAGGTAAACAATGTATTCATTTTCTCCGACTTGAGCGATTGTTCCTTCCAATTCTTCACCATATTTTGCCGCGACGATTATCAGCGGAGCATTTGATTTTCCATTTTGGCGAAGCGTCCGCCCGAAGATTAATGTTTCTTCTGCTGATTTTCCGAGGAGATTAACCAAAATTAAATCCGATTTCGACAAACCGTCATTAGCTCTTTGGAGAGCATCGTTTTCATCAACCGACAGGATAACTTTATATCCCTTTTTTATCAGCAGTTCTTTGAAAATGGGGCGAGTATCGTCGTCATTTTCAAGTAGAAAAATTGTTGGTTCAATCATTTTCGATTTGCCTGTTAAAGCTAAAATTAACTTATAATTAGTTTAGATATTGGTTAAATATTATTCTGTACTTAATCGAACATTCATTCGATTTTGCTTCTCTTATACTTTTTGCAAATTATTCTGAATGTGAATATCAATATTGACATTCAGTCTGTTTTATATTTTAGTAAGCACATTATTTATGACAGGTCTCTTGTGAAGGAGAGTTTCTAAATGGATTTCGTAACGCAAAAGCAAATCGGAAACCTGATTCTTTCCGCATTGCCCGAAGAAGAGTACAACAGATTATTGCCCGATCTTGAGCCGATAAAAATGGAACTCGGCGAACTTATTGATCGCCCGTACGAAGTAATCGAATACGTTCATTTTCCACAAAACAGCATTGTTTCATCGGTTACTTATCTGGAGGACGGAACGAGCGTCGAAGCCGGAGTTATCGGGAGAGAAGGAACGACCGGAATTGCCATCGCGCTTTCAAATACAAAATCACCGCTTGAGGTCAGCGTTCAAATACCGGGAGATTGTTTGCGAATCAAAGCCGATAGATTCAAACAGGCTCTGGAAGACAATCCTGTTCTAAAAAGATTAGTGCATCGGCATATCTTTGCTTATATCGCGCAGGTATCTTACGTTAACGCCTGCAATGCTCATCACGTTCTCGAAAAACGTCTGGCGAGATGGCTGCTGATGTGTCTTGATAGAGTAAACAGCGATACTCTTTCATTAACACAAGATTTTATGGCGCAAATGTTAGGCGTCCATCGTCCCGGCGTGACATTAGTCGCCCTTAATCTGAAAGAAGCCGGAATTATTAATTATCGCCGCGGCGAAATTACCATTTGTGACAGAGCGAAATTGGAAAAAGCGTCTTGCAAATGTTACGAAGCAATTAAAAAGGATTATGACGATTATCTCCAGCCTGATAATCAAAACAATCTTTAAAAACTTAATTCACTTTTAACCCGAATTTGAGCAAACGAAAAGGCGTTTCCCGTTGAAACGCCTTTTTTCCCCGCTTTGCCTTCCCCGTGACCGAGCTATTCAGTTGTTCTATGAAATTGACTGTACGCGAACGGACTTGAGTTATTCTTAAGTCCGCGTTTTTCGCTCGCAGAGCCTTTTGTCAGGCTGGATAATAAATCAAACAATTCTTTTCCGTACTCAAGATAAACGACGTAATCGTTTTCCCCAATCTGAATGTTTTTGCCGCGGAAATTATCGTGACGCTCTCCGGCAATCGTAACAAGAGGCACATCTAATTTTGCGCTCCGACGAATGCGGCGACCGGTTTTCAACATCTCTGCGGTTGATTTTCCGACCAGATCAACTAAAACCAAATCAACTGCAAGGTGTCCAAAGCCGACTCTTTCAAGCGCATCCGCTTCATTAATTGCGAGCAGTACCTTGTAACCATTTTTTTTTAATATCTCTTTAAAAAGAAGGCGAGTGTCTTCATCTTCTTCAATCAGAAAAATAATCGGCTCTCTCATTTATCCACCCACTAAATAGCTCAATCCCCTTGAAGTGTAATAACGATAATATCCGGTTGTTATTATTGGTTCTGTACGATTGAGAACATCATCACGGATTGACTTAGTGTAACTTAGCTTCTTATGGTAAGATACATCACGTTTACTTACTTCAGTAAGTTTTTACATTCACATTAGGTTCAGCCCGGAAGACTTTTCCTTTTGATGTTTGTTCGCGTATTAACCGTCAACTACAGAAAGGTGAAAGACTCATGCTGAGCACTTCCCAAAATCGCAATCTTCAACAAACCAAAAAGTTAAAAAGCGAAAATTCACAAATTAATAACGTCATTCTTTCGAGATTGCCTGAAAAAGAATACAAAGAGCTTTTGCCCGACCTTCAATTTTTAGAATTGAAGAGTCACGACGTTATTCATCGCCCGCACGAGCATATCGAATACGTTTATTTTCCCGAAAATAGTCTTATTTCATCCGTCACCGTTTTTGAGGATGGAACCAGCGTTGAAACCGGCACTATCGGGAGAGAAGGAATGACGGGAGTTACGATAGCTTTATCAAAAAAACAATCGCCGAGAGAGTCAATTGTGCAAATCCCCGGCGAGGGCTGGCGAATCAAAGCCGACAGATTTCAAGCCGCTTTAAAACGCGAAGGTTTACTGGCGCAATTGGCATCGGAGTTTATCTTTGCTTTTCTAACGGAAGCGGCACAATGCGCCGCCTGCAACTCGCATCACGAGATCACCGCACGTTTGGCAAAATGGCTGCTGATAAGCAGCTACAAAACAGGACGCACCGAATTTCATTTAACGCAGGATTTTCTCGCACAGATGCTCGGTGTTCACCGCCCCGGCGTTACATTAGTAGCTATCAATCTGAAAGAAATGGGACTCATTAATTATCGCAGAGGAATAATCACCATAACTGATAAAGAAGGTTTGGAAGAACAGACGTGCGAATGTTACGAAGCAATCAAAAGCCAATATGAAAGCTACGCAGCAGTTTGATTATTTAATCTATTTTTGCGTGGAACATTAATTTTGGGACATTTAACCCGCGTTGATTGTTGATTCCTTTTGCTCGACCAATCGAAAGACGGTTTCAGTCAGAATATTAAGATCATTCGGTTTGACCAGAAAGGCTTGCGCTCCCGATGCAAGTATCGCCACACGATCTTTCTCTCGCGCCGAAGCGGTGAAGAAAACTACCGGCACATTTTTATTAAACGTTCTGATTGCGCGGCAAACGTCCATCCCGTCAATTTCCGGCATCAGGTAATCTAAAACTACCGCGTCGAAGTCTTCATAACGGATAAGCCGGATGGCTTCCTGCCCGTCCTGGCAGGTAACGACTTTATAACCGTCGCCTTCAAACATTAAACGCACAAGCTCGCACGTATCAATATTGTCGTCAACACAGAGGACAGTATGAGTGTTCTTTTTCATAATTCCGGTCTAAATTTTCCCTCAGTTCGAGCAAGGAAGCCGTCTCTAATGAGAACAAAGTTATGGAGAACTCTTTCTGACAACAGCCTTAATTGCTTATCTTATTTTTTGGAGTGATTCAGAACAACAATTCTGATATGAATGTTTCAACGATAACACAAACTCTACAGCATTTCTGTATGTTTTACTACATTGACTCAAAAAGATTTTTATAACCAATTAACCGAATCAGCATTCAGAGTTTCACGTAGTTTCGTCATTCCCATTCGCATCCGGGTTTTTACCGTTCCGAGCGGAACATTTGCTCGCTCGGCAATCTCCGTTTGCGAATAGCCGTCGAAATATGCCATCAGCAATAAACTGCGTTGATTTTCGGGCAATCCGCTCAAAGCCGTTCGCACCAGCATTTGACGCTTGCGAAGAATCAGGTTTTGCTCGATCTTTGAATCAATATAAAGCGGTTTATTCGCGCCCGCTCGCTCTGCTGCAAGTGTACGTGTTTTCAGGAATCGCAATCGGTCAATGGCTCTGCACCGCGTAATTGTCAGAAGCCAGGTAAAAACCTTGCCCCGTTCTGCGTCAAAGCTCTTTGCCTGTTGCCAGACCTGAACAAAAACCTCTTGTAATATATCTTCGGCTTCCGCGCGGTTGTTTAGAATGCGAACTAATAATCCGAACAGAATTTTTCGATAGCGGTCATAAAACAAGGCTAAAGCAGCTTCGTCGTTATTTGATATGCGGCGAATCAAATCAGCATCGCTGGTCTGCTCGGTATCCAAAAATACAGGATCAATTCTCGCCGCCATATGCGCCTTATTTCAATCGTGTTTTACGATTCAAAGGATAGCACCAACTCAAAGGCGAAATTTATTGAAATATGATATTTTAGTGCGGAAAACCTGCAATTATTCCTGATTTATGGTGAAATTCCGCAAACTGATACGATATGGATTTATTTGATAAAAAAATCCTTGCTATTGTTCAGCAAAACAACCAGCTCTCGGCAGACAAAATTGCCGAGCAGGTAAACTTGTCCGCATCCGCCGTTCAGCGCCGATTAAAACGACTGCGCAAAGATGGAATCATCGAAGCCGACGTAGCGATTATCTCGCCGCAGGCAAGCGGCAGATTGTTGACAATTATCGTCGAAGTGACGCTTGAGCAGGAACGTTTAATATCCTCGGTTCTGGATGAGTTTAAGAAACTCGTGCTGAATACGCCGGAAGTTATGCAGTGTTATCACGTAACGGGAAACGCCGATTTTATTCTGATTATTGCCGCCAAGGATATGCAGGATTATGAGGCTTTGACGCGCCGGCTCTTTATTGACAATCGAAGTGTCAGGCGTTTTCAGACGAGCGTTGTTGTCAGCAGGGTTAAATCAAGATCAACGGTACCGTTTCTTGAAGAACCGAGTGAATAAATAAAAAAGGCGGTCGCAAAACCACCTTTTTAGAATTTAAACTTTAAAAGTTTTTAGCGTCTGCCCTTCAAAAGAAAGCCGAGAACGATTCCCGCTGCCGCTGAAATCAAAAGCGCCTGACCGGGTTTGCGGCGGGCGAAATCCTTGGCTTCTTCGGTAATTTGATTCAAATCTTTGTTCTGCAAATCTTTGAATTTATCTCCCGCCTGTCCCAAATATTCCTGCGCGTAACCTTTCGCTTTGTTCAAAGCCTCGGTCGCCTGCTGCCCGTAAACCTGCGCTTGTCCGCGCCAATCTTCCGTCGCGGTTTGCGTTGTCGCGGCGTCTTCGCCGTTTGGCGGCGTCGAGCGCACGAGCGCGCGGTTATCCGATAATTCGGCTGATTCATTGTATTCTGACATTTCAAAATTCTCCTATCTCAAATAAATATTTCAGTCACGATTGCTGATTTTCTCGCCTGTCCGATGCTTTAATGACTGCAAAAGGTTGATACGAAATTAAAATAAACAATGTTCGGCTTTACCGGAATTGATTGCGGATAATGCTGATTTGGAAGATAAAACACTGAGTTTTAAAAAGTTTATTTATCAGCCATATTCCCTCAAATCCGCGTTTTCTGCGGTCTATTTATGCTTGACAGCAGATTTATTTTCGGGCAAAGTAAGTAAGTGCTTACTTTGCTTTTAAAGGAGAAGATTTGAACCCTGATTCATGTTTATTAAAAAACGCTTCCGGCAGAATGGCTGCCGACGACAGGCGTTTGCAAATCCTGCAAGTTGCGATGGAATTATTCTCACAGCGCGGATTTGGCGGGACGACTACGCGCGAAATCGCGCTCGCGGCAGGTGTGTCTGAAGCGATTATTTTCCGTCATTTCACAACCAAACAAGAGCTTTACAAAGCGATTCTCGATCATCAGATTTGCCACGGCGGAGGCGGCGATAAAATGTCGGAGATTGCCGAAATTTTCGAGCAAAAAAACGATTACGAAATTTTTTATCAGCTCGGTCTCGGCGCGATGAAACATCATCAGGAAGATGTGGATTTTATGCGTCTGCTCTTTTTTTCGGCGCTCGAAGGTCACGAATTGGCGCAGATGTTTTTTGAGGGTTTTGTCGCCGAAATGTACGACCGGCTCGGCGGTTATATCGAACAGCGGCAGCAGGACGGCGCTTTTCGGATTGATGTTCAGCCGCGCGTCGTCGTTCGGGCGTTTGTCGGAATGCTGATACATCATTCGCTCAACAATATTTTATGGGACAAAAAACGGCGACTTTTAGATATTTCCGACGAAGAAGCCGCGCGCCAGTTTACCGAAATTTTACTTGGCGGCATCAAAATCAAGGATCAGGGATGAAGGCGGAACGATGAAGTTTTCTTTTTATAAAATAACGCTATTTATTTTTACACTAGTTTTCGCCGCCGCGCTTGCAGCTTGCAGCGGTTCGCGGGCGGAATCGAACAAAACCGCGAATGCGAACAACGCGCAGCCGACCGTCGTTAATGTCACGACTGCGCCGGCTGTTTTGCGCGAGCTGCCGCAGTTTTTTGAAGCGACGGGAAATCTAGCTAGCGATCAACAGACTGACGTAGCACCGACAATCGGCGGAAAAGTCGTGGCGGTCAATTTCGATGTCGGCGGTTACGTTAATCGCGGCGATGTGTTAGTCAAGTTGGATGACCGCGACGCGCGGATTCGGCTTGAACAAGCCCAGGCGCAATACGCTCAGGCTCAATCGCAAGTCAATTCTGCTCGCGCAGGCGTTGAACAGGCTCAGGCAAACGTCCGCCAGGTTCGCGCCCAATTGGGGCTTGGCGAGAACCAAACTTTTAACGTCAATAACGTCGCCGAAGTCGGCGCGGCGCGGACGGCGCTCGAATTGGCGGAAAAACAGCTTGTTCGTTTTGAACGTCTGATCGAAACCGGCGACGTTTCGCGCTCGCAGTTCGACCAGCAAAAAGCGCAGCGCGACACGGCTCGCTCGCAATACGAAGCGGCTTTGAACGGCGCAAATCAGCGTTTCGCCGCGATTCGCACCGCACAAGCGCAAGTTGATACGGCGCAAGCGCAAGTCGGAGCAGCGCAACGAGCCGCAGAAGCCGCCCAAACGCAAATCGCTTCGGCGCAAAAAGCGATTACCGACACGACGATTTATTCGCCGATTAGCGGAACAATTCAGGAGCGCAACGCCGATGCGGGCGAATTTATCGCCACGAGCGGCAAAATTGCAACGATTGTCCGCACTAATCCTTTACGGATGAGAATTGACGTTCCCGAACAATCAATCGGACAGGCTCGCGTCGGGCAATCAATTTCGCTGACAACGAGCGCGTACCCGGATCGTCAGTTTGCCGGAACGATTGTCAGAATCGTGCCGGGCTTGAATCCGACTTCGCGGACGATGACCGCCGAGGCGGAAGTCAACAACATTGACGGGCTGTTGAAACCCGGACAGTTCGCGAGCGTTAAAATCCTGCTGCCAGAAGCGCGCCGCGCCGTGATGGTTCCGACTTCAGCGGTGCGTCAGGAAGGCACGACCGCCCGCGTTTATGTCGTCAAAGACGGACGCGCGCAGGAAAGAATCGTCACGCTCGGCGAAGTCGAAAGCGAAATGGTCGAAGTCAAAAACGGCATCGCGCCGGACGAAAGAGTCGCAACAAGCAATCTCGAACAAATTTACGACGGAGTTCAAGTCGTACAGTAGTTCCAAGTTCCAAGTTCAAGGTTCAAAGTTATTCTTTCCAGCCTTGAATTTGGAACTTTGAAACTTGAACTAAGTTAATGGCAAGAATTGAAAAGTTTGAAGACATTGATTCTTGGAAAGCTGCGCGTGAAGCGACGAAATTGGTTTATAGCGTTAGTTCATTGGGAATGTTCGCTAAGGATTTTGCTTTGTGCAATCAGATTCGCCGAGCCGCAGTTTCCATTCTTTCAAACATTGCCGAAGGCTTTGAACGTGACGGAAACAAGGAATTCTTACAATTTCTTGCGATTGCGAAAGGTTCGTGCGGAGAGGTTCGCGCGCAGCTTTACGTGGCATTAGACCAAAAATATATTGATGAGAAACAATTTGCTGAAATCTCAGACAAGCTTGCGGAAACCAGCCGTTTGATTTCCGGTTTTATGAAGTATCTTCAGCAATCCGAGTTGCGAGGAAACAAATTCAAATAACCTTGAACTTTGAACCTTGAACTTTGAACTTTTGAGTTATGCAGTGGTTAGCAGAAATTTGTGTTAAGCGCCCGGTTTTCGCCACGATGCTGGTTTTATCGCTCGTGACGGTCGGGACATTTTCGTTTTTCTCTCTCGGCGTTGATCTTTTTCCGAAGATTGACTTTCCGACGATTACCATAACGGTCATTAATCCGGGCGCGTCGCCGCAGGAAATCGAAACCGAAATTACCGAGAAAGTCGAAGAAGCCGTCAACACGGTGAGCGGAATTGACGAATTGCGCTCGACCTCGATTGAAGGTATCTCGCAGGTTTTCGTCCAGTTCGTGCTCGAAAAAGACGTGAACGTCGCCGCGCAGGAAGTCGAAAACCGCGTGCAGACCGTAATTCCCAACCTGCCGGAAACCGCCGAGCAGCCGACCGTGCAAAAGCTCGATACGGATGCCGCGCCGGTTTTGAGAATCGTCGTTTCCGCGCCGACTTCTTTGCGAGATGTCACGCAAGTCGCTGAAAATAAAATTAAAGAGCGGATCGAATCAATCGCCGGAGTCGGACAGATAACGATTATCGGAGGGCGCGAGCGACAAATCAACGTCTGGGTTGACCCCGATAAAATGCGCTCGTACAGCATCACGCCGGGGGAAGTAACTAATGCGTTAAAAATCCAAAACGCAGAATTTCCGAGCGGTCGTCTTGATGAAGGCGCGAAAGAAACCGCCGTTCGCACGGTCGGCAAAATCAAAAACCCGGAAGAATTTGCGAACGTCGTCGTCGCCACGCGCGGCAATTATCAAGTCAAAGTTAAGGATTTGGGCTATGTCGAAGACGGCGCGGAAGAAGTCCGCACGGAAGCTCGTTTGAACGGTCAGCCTGCCGTAACGTTGATCGTCTCGAAACAATCGGGACAAAACACGGTCGCCGTCGCGCACGGAATCAAGGAAAGATTAAAGGAAATCGAGCCGACGCTGCCGAAAAACTATCAAATGCGGATTGTCGGCGACAACTCGATTTTTATCGAAGCCAGCTTGCACGCCATCGAAGAACACCTGGTCGTCGGCGGTTTTTTGGCGGCGATTGTCGTGTTTCTGTTTTTGTGGAGCATCCGCCCGACGTTTATTGCGGCTCTCGCAATTCCGACTTCGATCATCTCGACTTTTGCGTTGATGAAAGTGATGGGCTACACGCTCAACTCGATCACAATGCTTTCGTTGACGTTGATGGTCGGAATCGTGATTGACGACGCGATTGTCGTGCTGGAAAACATTTTCCGTTATATCGAAGAAAAGGGAATGTCGCCGTTTCAGGCGGCAATCGAAGGCACGCGCGAAATCGGTCTCGCGGTTCTGGCAACTACGCTCAGCTTGATGGCGGTTTTCGTCCCAATCGGATTTATGAGCGGAATTGTCGGACGCTTTATGTCGTCGTTCGGTTTGACGGCGGCATTCGCCGTCGGCGTTTCGCTGATCGTTTCGTTCACTTTAACTCCGATGCTCGCCGCGCGTTTGCTCAAACCGCATAAAATAAAAGAGAAGTCGAAAATCGATGACGACGACACGATTGAAAACAGCGAGGAACGAGCGGCGAACGAAAAACACGATTCAAAAGAAACAGGTTTTTACCGCTATATTGACAACACTTACACTTGGCTTTTGAGATTTTCGATGTCACATCGCTGGGTAATCATCGGGCTATGCGTACTGGTTTTCTTGAGCATCATTCCGCTGTTTATGTTCGTCGGCAAAAACTTTTTGCCTTCCGACGATCAATCGCAGTTTGAAATTTCGATTCGCGCGCCCGAAGGCAACAGTTTATCCGCAACCAGCGCGTTGTTTGAACGCATCGCGGCGGACGTTCGCAAAATGGAAGGCGTGACCGACACTTTAGTGACGGTCGGCGGCGGGCAGCAGCAAATCGTCAACAGCGGCTCGGTTTACGTCAAGCTGTCGGACATCGGCGAACGTTCTTTGTCGCAGGAAGGAATAATGGTCAAAGCGCGCGAGCTTTTAAAAAATTATCCTTCCGAGCTGCGAACCAGCGTCCAGCCGGTAGCGGCGTTTTCGGGCGGCGGTTTTCGCAACGCAAACGTGCAGTATTTGATTGCCGGACCGGACTTGAAACAACTCGAAATATATTCGGCGAAGCTGCTCGAAAAAATGAAAACGATTCCCGACGCGGTTGACGTTGACTCGACTTTGATCAGCGGCAAACCGGAGCTTCAATTGACGGTTGACCGCGACACGGCGGCTGATCTGGGCGTCCGTGTCGGCGATGTTTCGCAGGCTTTGAACACGCTTGTCGCCGGACAGGAAGCGACGAATTTTAACGAAGGGACGGATCAATACGAGGTGCGCGTTCGCGCTCTTAATAATTATCGCGCGGATGTCGAAGGTTTAAAACGGATGATTGTACCCTCGACAAAAGTCGGCTGGGTGACGCTCGACCGCGTAGTGAAAGTGTCTGAAGGAACGGGACCGAGCGCGGTTGATCGTCTCAACCGCCAGCGACAGGTCACGCTTTTGGCAAACACCAAACCGGGCGGCTCGGCGGCAAATATTCAAACGGCAATTAATCAGGCTGTTAAAGAATTGAGCCTGCCCGCCGGTTACACGACCGGCTACGTCGGGCAATCGAAGGAAATGAGCAAAGCGGGATTTTATTTTCTCGTCGCCATCGTTCTTTCGTTCGTCTTTATGTACATCGTGCTGGCGGCGCAGTTTGAATCGTTTATTCACCCGATCACGATTTTGCTGACGCTGCCGCTTTCGATTCCGTTCGGAATTTTGAGCTTGCTGATTGCGGGACAAACCGTCAATATCTTTTCCGGTCTCGGATTGCTGCTCTTGTTCGGCGTGGTCAAGAAAAATGCGATTTTGCAGATTGACCATACAAACGGTTTGCGGCAAAAAGGAATGGAACGCTACGATGCGATTATTCAGGCAAACCGCGACCGTTTGCGTCCGATTTTAATGACGACAATCGCGCTTGTTGCAGGTATGATTCCGCTCGTCGTTTCGACCGGCGCGGGCGCTGGAACAAACCGTTCAATCGGCGTTCTCGTCGTGGGCGGTCAATCGCTCTGTTTGCTTTTAACATTGCTGGCTGTTCCGGTTTTTTATTCGATTTTCGACGATCTCGCAACCAGCCCGGTTTACGGTCGTGTTTCCCGATTTTTCGGCGGAATGTTCGGCGGTTTGCGGCGGCGTGTTGCCGGTGCGACAAGCGCGTTTTTCAGCACGAAATAAATCGTTTTTAAAACTGATTTGACCGTTTAGAGGCGGTCTTCGACCGCCATTGCCATTCAACACGGCGGTCGAAGACCGCCTCTAAACGCTTTTGGAGGAAATTATGGAAACGGATGTAATTATCATCGGCGCGGGACCAACCGGACTTTCTTTGGCTTGTCAGCTTTTCAGATACGGAATTGATTTCGTTATTCTCGATAAAAACGACGGAATTTCGCGATATTCCAAAGCAATCGGTGTTCAGGCGCGGACGCTTGAGATTTATGAACAGATCGGTTTGGCTGATGATTTAACCGCAATCGGTGCTAAAGCCGAAAAAGCGCAGCTTGTCGAAGGCGGTGAAGTGCGCGGGAAAATCGAATTATCGGAAATCGGACAAGGTTTAAGCCCGTATCCTTTTCTGCTTCTGGTCGAGCAAAACAAACACGAAGAGTTTCTCTTAAATTACTTAAAAACCAACGGCAAAGACGTTCTCTGGCAAGCCGAGCTGTTAAGCTTTTCGCAGGACGAAAACGGCGTTACGGCAAATATAAAGACCGGCAACGGTGAGATAAAAACAATTCGCGCGAAATATCTCGTCGGCTGCGACGGCGCAAAAAGTCCTGTACGTTACGGTTTGGATTTAACTTTTGAAGGCAGCACTTTTGACCGGCTGTTTTACGTCGCCGATGTCCAGATTAATTGGAATTTCAGCCACGATTCGCTTTACGTTTGTCTGGCGCAAAGCACAATCACCGCGTTTTTTCCGCTGCCCGGCGAAAATCGTTTTCGCATCGTCGGCACTTTTCCCGAAAACGAAGAGAGGCGCGAAGGCGAGATTTTATATGAAGAAATCGAACGCCAAATCGCCGCAGACACAAAATTAAATCTCGACATTCACGACGTAAACTGGTTTTCGGTTTATCGCGTCCACTCGCGCCGCGTTAATAAATTTTCCGAAGGCAGATGCTTTCTCGCCGGAGACTCTGCTCACATTCACACACCGGCGGGCGCGCAGGGAATGAATACGGGAATTCAGGACGGCTACAATCTCGCCTGGAAATTAGCGCAGGTTTTGCGCGGCAAAGGCGACCCGAAAATTTTGGATTCTTATAACGAAGAACGGCTCGAAAACGCCAAAAATCTGCTCGAAACCACCGACCGCATTTTTGAATTCGGTGCCAGCCCCGAAACATTCACGTCATATATTCGCACGCATATTTTTCCGTACATCGCCAATTTTGCGTTAAATTTCGGCGCAGTGAAAAATTTTATTTTCCCGCTCATTTCGCAAATCGGAATCAACTACCGCCACAGCTCTTTGAGCGATCATTTTGAAGACGCGAATTTTAAAATCAAATCAGGCGACCGGATGCCTTATTTTTTGATTGAAGGCACGAGCATTTACGATTGTTTAAAAGCTCCGAAATTTCACTTGCTAACGTTTTCCGACGGACAAACGGATTCTCAAATCTTACGTCAACAAATTGAAAATGAATTTGCCGACTTGTTCGATTACAACGTTTTTCCGCTTTACCCGCGAATTGCCGAAATTTTTGATGCAAACAAAACTTTTACGGTTCTGCTTCGCCCGGATAATTACATCGCGACTATTTTTGCAGGCACGGAAAACGACCGAATAAAGGCATATTTTAATTCGCTTTCGAGAGCGAAGATTTTTGTTTAAAAGCAATTCTGTAGCTGGGAGCGCGGATGTCCACATCCGCGCTCCCAGTTATTTAACAATCTTGCCCTGTTACTTGATATGATTTCTTGATGCAATACGCCTGGTACGATTTCGTCGGCACAATCGGCACGGCTCTCATTATCCTTACTTACATTTTGCTGCAAACCGAGCGAATCAAAAGCAACAGTCTGATTTATTCCCTGCTTAACGCCGCCGGTGCGGCGACGATTATCGTTTCACTGCTTTTCAGTTTTAATTTTTCAGCTTTTATGGTCGAATTTTTCTGGCTTTTGATTAGTCTGTTCGGAATTGTTAAATTCTTTTTGCAAAAGTCGGACGCTCAGTAGAATTGAAGATGGCAAAATCAAGCACCAAAACAATCACGACAAAATCCAAATCAAACAATCAAAACGGCAGCAGCAAACCGCTTTCCTGCACAACAGAAACCACTCTCACGCGCGAGCAAATGCTCGAAATGTATCGCTTCGTAAAAATGACCAGAATGTTTGACGAGATAACCGTCAGACTAAAACGTCAGGCAAAGCTGACGGGCGGAGTTTTTACGAGTTTAGGGCAAGAGGCAACCGCAGTCGGAACGGCTTTTGCGCTTTCGGAGCAGGATTTTATTGCGCCTTTAATCCGCGACATCGGCGCGTGTTTCGTCAAAGGCATTTTGCCGCAGACGATTTTCGCGCAATATCTCGGCAAAGCAAACGCGCCGTCGCGCGCTACCGACGTGCAGTTTCATTTTGCCGATTTGGAAAAAGGCTTTATCGGTCCGATTTCGCATCTCGGCGATATGATTCCGGTGATGACGGGTGTCTTGCTCGCGGCTCGAATGAAACGAGAAAATCGCGTTGCGGTCGCTTATATCGGCGAAGGCGCAAGCTCGACCGGCGCTTTTCACGAAGGCGTCAATTTCGCCGCCGTACAAAAATTGCCGTTGATTACAATCATCGAAAACAACGGCTACGCTTATTCGACGCCGACGCGGAATCAATGCGCCGCCGCGCAGTTTGTTGACAAAGCCGTCGGTTACGGCATTTTGGGTTTGTCGGTTGACGGAAACGACATTATCGCCTGCTACGAAACGATGAAACGGGCGGTCGAACACGCGCGCGGCGGTAACGGCTCGGTTTTAATCGAAGCGCACACTTATCGCCGCAAAGGTCACGCCGAACACGATAATCAGTCCTACGTTCCGGCGGGCGAAATCGAGCGCTGGGCGACGACAAATGATCCGATTGATCGCTACGAAAGATTTTTGACGACTGAAAAGATCGCTTCGGATGAAGATTTAAAGAAAACCGTCGCCGAAGTTTCCGAATATCTCGAAGCGGAATTAGCCGTTGCCGAAAGCGCGCCGATGCCGGACCCGGTTTCGGCGGCTTACGATGTTTTCGATAATTCGGTTGTTTCTCCGGCATTTAAAAGAAAAGTTCTGGAGAAATAAACGATGAAATGGCTGCTCGAAAATTCGCGCTATTTATCCGTTATCGGCATTCTTTCGCTGCTTCTGGGCGCGCTGGCGGCGCTCGTGCAGGGCGCTTACAAACTTTATAGAACAATCGAGAATGCGTTTTACGAAGACCCGAAAGGCGATTCGACGCTCGTCGCGCTGTTCGGCTGTCTGGATAATTTTCTCGTGGCAACGGCTTTGATAGTGATTTCCGTCAGCCTTTACGAATTATTTATCGGCAGGCTGGAAGTGCCGGATTGGATGCTCGTCCGCAATCTCGAAGAACTCAAAGCGAAATTCAGCTACGTCGTGATTCCGGTGATGGCGGTCAAATTCGTCCAAAATGTGCTGGAATCGAAAAACGCGCTCAAAACGCTTTATTACGGCGCGGGCGTCGCCCTCGTCATCGCGTCGCTGACTGCTTTTAATTACGTCAGCGAAAAAGAACGCGAAGCCGAATACGAGCGCCACCCGGAAGAAGAGGAAACGCGAGCCGCAGATTTGAAAAGCCATGATTAAACAAGAGCAAACTAAAGTGACAATAATCGAAGCGATTCGGCAGGGCATTTGGGAAGAAATGCAGCGCGACGAGACGGTTTTCGTCATCGGCGAAGACATCGGCGCTTACGGCGGCGCGTTTAAATTGACCGAAGGTTTTATTGACGAATTCGGCGCGGAAAGAATGATTGACACGCCGATTTCCGAAGCGGCGATTGTCGGCGCGGCTTGCGGAGCGGCTTTGATGGGAATGAAGCCGGTTGCCGAATTTCAGTTTATTGATTTTATTTCGACCGGATTCGATATGCTGACCAATTACGCGGCGAAATCGCGTTATCGCGGCTGCGGTTCGATTCCGGCGGTGTTTCGCGGTCCGTGCGGTTCGGGCGTGCGCGGCGGTCCGTTTCACTCTCTCAACGCCGAATCGTTTTTTCTCAACACCGCCGGTCTAAAAATGGTCGAACCCGCGACGGCTTACGACGCGAAAGGCTTAATCAAAGCCGCGATTCGCGATCCCGATCCGGTTTTGTTTTTTGAACACAAAAAACTTTATCGTTTGCCGCGTCTGCGCGAAGAATTGCCCGCAGACGATTACATCATCCCAATCGGCAAAGCTCGCACGGCGCGCGAAGGAAAAGATTTATCAATCATCACCTTCGGCGCGCAGGTTTTGAACGCTTTGGACGCGGCGGAAGAATTGGAAAAATCGGACGGCTTATCAATCGAAGTCATTGATTTGCGAACGCTCGCGCCGCTCGACAAGGAAGCGATTCTGGCGACCGTGAAAAAGACAAATAGAGCGATGATTTTGCACGAAGCGTCTCTGACGGGCGGAATCGGCGGCGAGATTTCGGCGATTATCGCCGAAGAAGCGTTTGAATGGCTCGACGCGCCCGTCGTCCGCGTGGCTTCGATTGACGCGCCCGTGCCATTTGCGCCGCAATTGGAAGATTATTATTTGCCAAGCCTGACAGAGATCATTGAAACGGCGCGCAGATTAGCGGCTTATTAAAATGTTATGCAAAATATAAAAGTTCTATGCTTGTTAATCTGTTTTGCGTTCTTTTCGGCTGCCGATACGAAAGGAAAACCTCAGGAGAACACAAAAATTAAAGCGCGTAATAACTTTGAAAAATCAATTTCTGCCAACAAAACTTATCCTAACGTCAAACCAATCGCGAGGAAGAAATTCCCAAACATCTTTCGCCCAATTGGCAATTTCGTAAAACGTCTTTTTGGACGAAGGATCCCCGTTTGCATTCTGAGAAATACCTCTCCAGTAATGAATAACGTTAATTTAAGTAGAAATGAAATTCAGTTGAAATGCGCATTTGATACGGGGCAGATCGGCAGTTGTGCAAATAATTCTCAATCAATTGAAATTTCAATTGATGCAACTGATGCAGAGAATGATCCGCTTGTCTATATTTACAAAGTTTCCGGCGGCGAAATCATCGGATATGGTTCAAACGTGATTTGGAGTTTAGCAAATGTCCCTCCCGGAATTTATACAATTGAAATTTGTGCGGATGATGGCATGGGGTGCATTAAACCGCTCGTGAAAGAAGTTCGAGTTGTTGAATGTCCTGACTGCGATCCGCCGCGTCCTCCGCCTATTTTGTGAAGGCTATATTTTTGTTAATCGAAACAAAATTTAAAAGATATCTTAATCAAAAATCCGAAACAAAAAGCGAGTCGAAAACGGCTCTTTTTTTGCGGCAATTTCCACCTCTGCGTTCAAAAACGACTTTTTGAATTTTGTTTGAACCTTTTCCGCCGCGTCTCGCGCGTTAATAGAGGAACGGGATTATCTATCAGGCAACATACGGGAGAAATTATAATGTTAAAAATTAATGGAATCTTGGCAATCATTCTCACGACTTTATCGTTAAGCGGCGTGATTTGGTCGCAGGGCGTCGAATCGGCGGCAAATTCAAATTTAACGGGCGTTGCGCTTCCTGCGAACGCGCAGCGTGTAGGCGCGGCAAGCGTCCCGGCGGAAATCAGCGGCACGCTGGAAAAAATCGTCGCTTCAGCCGACGGTAAATTGCGGCAAGGCGATTCGGAAGTTTTGGCTTGGGGCGGCGCAGGTTACCGCAAAGCGAACGCGCCGAATATCGTCGGCAAATTACGCGGCTCGCTCGAAAGCAATGGTTGGAAGTATGAAGTCGGCGGCACTGCCGACGGCGTGACTCTTTTCCGCGCGCTCAAAGACGGACGCGCACCGCGCGCCGTCGTCGGGTTTTATGCGGCAACCGACGATGCGATGCTGGTCGCCTGGACTGAAATTTTAGCCGCCGATGCCGCCCAAAATTCGGTTGAAACCGTTTCGCAAACCGAACGAATTCAAAGCGCGGCTGCAAAATCGAGCAATGGCTCGCTGCAGGAAATCGTCGGCAAATGGCACAACGGCAATGTTTCGATGATGGGGGAGAAAAATTTAACGACCGGACAAGTCACGTCTTCAAACGGCTCGACGTTTACTTATAAATTCTTCGCCGACGGGCGTTTTGAATACGTCGGTTATATCAAATCAACGATGTACGGCTGCACGACCGATTTATTCAACGACAAACGCGGCAAAGTCGAAATCAGCGGCAATCAAATCACGCTCGTACCGACTAAAAACTACTGGAAAAACACTTATAGCTGCGCGCCCGCGAGCAATAAAGAGCGCGATTACGTTTTAGAGCGCGAAACTTACACTTTCCGAACAAAAACCGACGAATACGGCAAAACGCTCATTTGTCTGGCAAACGCAAAAGGCGAGTCCTGCTACAGGCGCGAAGAATAATTGATCTAATCGTTTGCTCTTTTGAAGTATCAAGCGGCGCAGAGATTTTGAAAATCTCTGCGCCGCTTGATACGTTTTCCGCCGGTTTGCGCGTTATAAATTGAGAGGAATTTTACCCGCGCTGCCGTTCGGCAACACTTTGTAAATATTATGACTACTAAACCGAGAATTCTTATCATCGGCGCGGGCATCGGCGGCTTGGCAACGGCGATTGCGTTGCAGCAAGCCGGATTTGAAGCTGCCATTTACGAAAATGCTCCCGCGCTGCGCGGAATCGGCGCGGGCATTAGTTTGTGGTCAAATGCAACGGCGGTTCTCGAAAAACTCGGTTTGCTCGACGAAGCCGTTTCAAAAAGCGCGGTTTTTAATTCCGTTAAAATCCTAAACCAGCGCGGCGAACTGTTGATGCAAACAAACATCGGAAACTATCCGACTCCGGCAATTTGCATTCATCGCGCAGATTTAATTGATTTGCTCCAACAAAACTGCGCGCCCGGAACAATTCACCTGGGCAAAAATTTCGAGCGTTTCGAGGAAACCGAAACAACCGTAACCGCATTTTTCTCGGACGGCGCGAGCGCGACCGGCGACATTTTAATCGGAGCGGACGGCATCAATTCGCGCGTTCGGGCGCAATTCAAAGGCGACGCAAAACCCGTTTATCGCGGCTACGCAGTCTGGCGCAGCACAATCGAATTTGACGCCGCAGGTCTTGACCTTGATTCTCCGAGCGAGACTTTCGGCGCAGGCAAACGTGTCGGTTTAGTTCCCATCGGGAAAAATCGCTTTTATTGGTATGCGACAAACAATCAACCGGAAAATTCGATTCTTCAATCCGATGAACGTAAAAGGCAGCTTTTAGATTTTTTTCACGATTGGCATGCGCCGATTCCTCAAATCATCGCGGCGACGGACGCCGAAGACATTTTGCATAACGATTGTTACGACCGCTCGCCCGAACACGGCTGGTCAACGAGCAGAGTTTGTTTAATCGGCGACGCGGCGCATCCGACGACTCCGAATTTGGGACAAGGCGGCTGTATGGCTCTCGAAGACGCAATCGTTTTAACGAAATGTCTGCAAAATTCGCCTGCGCCGAACGAGGCTTTTCGGGAATTTGAAGCGCTGCGTTTTGACCGAACGCGGTTTATTACCGAACGCTCATTGATGCTTGGTCGCGTCGGGCAATGGCAAAATCCGCTCGCCGTTTTTCTGCGAGACACATTGACGCGCTTTACGCCGGAAAAATCACTCCAAAAGAGCTTCGAGCAGATTTACGGGTTTCAAGCATAAAATCTCCCGACTGAAAATGAGGTAAAGCGAAATGAACATCAGCTTAAATCAATTCATCGAAATCGTTCGCACGCGGCGTTCGACTCGCCATTTTCGCTCCGAACCTGTTGCGCCGGAGCTTCTGCGAGAATTACTGGAAGCTGCGCGCTGGTCGCCGAGCGCATTTAATTTGCAGCCGACGCACTTTGTCGTCGTCACAGACCAAAAATTAAAAGAAAAACTTTATCCGGCTTGTATGAATCAGCGACAGATTCTGGAAGCCGGAGCGACCGTTGTTTTCACGGGCGACCGCAGCGTGGTCGAACATAATTTTGAGCGAATCCTGAAATTAGACCGCGAAGCCAAAGCCAACAGCGCGGAATACGAGCAGCTATTGCGTAAAAACGTCCCGCTTTCGTTTAATCGCGGATTTTTGGGCTTCGGCTGGTTATGGAAATTTTTGGCGGAGACGATTGCCGGGCGTTTTATTCCGATTCCCAAGCTGCAAGCGGTTCACCGCGATTACTGGCTGGCGAAACAGGCTGCGATTGCAGCGCATACGTTTATGCTCGCCGCGCACATCGCCGGACTCGCGACTTGCCCGATGGAAGGTTTCAGCGAGCGCGCCGTGCAGGAAGCTCTGAACATTCCGTCCGATCAAGCCGTAATTCTCGTCGTGCCGGTCGGTTACGCAGACAATTCAACGCAAACAAAAACGCGGCTTTCGCTCGACGAAATTGTTCACCAAAATTCCTGGTAGCTTTTCGTTATGGGAAAAAATTTAAGAAAAAACTCGAACGGAGAGAATTGGAATGGGAAACACGATTTTTAATTTAGCGGTCATCGGAATCAGAATTTTTCTCGGTTTCATTTTCTTTACCGCCGGAATGGGCAAACTGACGCACGGGCATTATTTTCCGTTGACGATGTTTCCGATGAGCCTGTCGAAAATACTCGCGCCATACGGTTTGAGCTTGTGGGGCGAATTTGTTGCATGGTCGCAAGTGTTAATCGGTTTTTTGTTGATGTCGCAGCGTTTCGCCACCATCGGCGCGATTATGTCTCTGCCGCTGATTTTGAATATTTTCGTCATCACGGTTTCAATCGGATTTGTCGGGACGCCTTATCTCAACGGTTTTCTAATTTTCTTAAATTTATTTCTTCTCGCGGCTGATTATCACAAGCTCAAATTCCTGTTTATGGAAGACGTTTCCGAATTTCGACACATACGTCTGCGGCGCAATTTCTGGCAAGTTGATTTGGTGTGGTTTGCCGGTTTGGTTTTATGTTTAGCGGCGGGCGCTTTTCACGAATCAAATCGCGCAATGACTTTTACTTTGTCATTTGCCGGAATCGCAGTGTTTCTGGCGGGCGGCGTCTGGCAGTTTTTTCTGCAAAGAAAGCAAAACCGGACAAGTGACAGGCGCACTGATGTACAAAATGATTTGGTTGTCGGCATTTAGTCACTGCTTTGATGAGACTTTTCCGCCGAGTTTTGCGCGTTATTAAACAGAAGGCATTAAACCTAAAATAATAATAAGCACTTTCAGGAGATAACAATGTTTAGAAAAACTTTATTAGCGACACTGGCGTTTTCGATTTTCTGTCTCGGCACAAATGCCAATGTTTTTGGGCAGGCGCGCGCTTTTGAAAATAATCGGGCAATCGGCGCGGAAAAATCCGAAGCGTCAACGAATCAAAAATCTTCAAACCCGGATTTGAAAAAGGCTTTGTTCGAGAAAAAAGATTCTTCAGTTTATAAAGAAAAAAACAATCTCGCCGAGTACGAAAAGCAAAAAGCACAAGGCAAAAAATTCTCTACCACAACCAAAGTTTTGATTGGCGTCGGTATTGCCGCAGCAGTTATCGGTATCGTCGTTTTTGCCGCAAGCCGAGATAAAATCGAAACCTTCTAAACCGAACGATGTATTTATTCCGATAATTAAGGTGTGAAAATTATGTCCGAAGATAATTTAAATTTAGTCCGCAGCGTCTATCAAATCAAAGATATTAACGAAATTGTGGCGGCTTTCGCGCCCGCGTTCGAGATTCGTCAAACCGAGTCGCTCCCGTGGGGCGGGCATTATCGAGGTCTCGCCGGAGCGCAGCAGTTTTTCACGAAATTGCGCGGAAACGTTGACTCGGCGGTCGAAATAGAAGAAATATTTGCGGTTGAAAACAAAGTCGTCGTCAAAGGGCGAACGCGCGGAACGGTATTGCAAAACGACAAAAAATTCGACGTTTCAATTGTTCACATCTGGACGCTTCGCAAAGGCAAGCTCGCCAAATTCGAGCCTTTTATTGACACTCCGGCGATGCTCGCGGCATTGCAGTAAAATTTTATGCAATCCGAAATTTCTTTTCCCCAACCTACACCGCAACTCCTTACGCCGCCGACGCCGAAAGGTCACTGGTTTTTCGGCAGCGGACCGGAAGCGGCGGCAAATCCGCTCAAATTTTATTGCCGCGTCTGGCGAGAATTGGGCGATGTCGTCAAAATGCGGACGATATTTGGTATTGAATGGTATTTGATTGCCAATCCTGCGGGCGCAGAACAGGTTTTGCAAACGAACCAGGCGAATTACAAAAAACCCGCGATTTTCACCAAATCTCTCGGAATGATAGCCGGAAACGGTCTCGTCACAAGCGAAGGCGATTTCTGGCGTCGCCAGCGCCGCCTCGCGCAGCCCGCTTTTCATCGCCAAAGACTCGCTCTTTTGAGCGAAACGATGACAAACGCGGCTACGGAAACGGTGGAGAATTGGAAAAACACTTATGCCCGCACGGGCGAAGCGTTCGACGTATCGGAAGAAATGACGAAGCTAACCGTCCGCATCGCCGCCGGGACGCTTTTTAGCGCCGACATTTCCGAAGACGCCGAAAGATTCGGCGACGCTCTGAAAATCGCGCTCGACCACGTCAGCCACCGAATGCGTTATCCATTTGCGCTGCCGGAATTTGTCCCGACAAAAAGGAATCGAGAATTTAATCGCGCCCGAAAAACGCTCGATGAAATCGTGATGAAAATCATTCGTCGGCGCAGAATCGAAACCGAAGACAAAGGCGATTTGCTTTCGATGCTGATCGAGGCGCGCGACGAGGAAACGGGCGAAATGATGTCCGACCGGCAGTTGAAAGATGAAGTGATGACGCTGTTAATCGCCGGACACGAAACGACCGCCGCCGGATTGTCGTGGGCTTGGTATTTGCTGTCGCGAAATGATTGTGCGCGAGCGCGTCTGCGCGCCGAGCTTGAATTGAATCTGCAAGGCAAAGCTCCGACCGTCGAAGATTTGCCGCGACTGCCTTTTACGCGAATGGTTTTCGAGGAAACAATGCGATTATTCCCGCCCGCCTGGGGACAGCCGAGACAATCAATCGGCGCGGATGAAATCGGCGGTTTTCGGATTGACGCCGGAAAATTGCTCGTCGTTTCGCAATACATCGTCCATCGCCATCCGCAATTTTGGCAGCGACCGGAAGAGTTTTGCCCCGAAAGATTTACGCCCGAAAACTCGAAAAACCGTCCACGCTTTGCTTATTTCCCGTTCGGCGGCGGAGCGCGTCAGTGTATCGGAAATTATTTCGCAA
Source organism: Pyrinomonadaceae bacterium (assembly GCA_036387135.1). Lineage (GTDB taxonomy): Bacteria > Acidobacteriota > Blastocatellia > Pyrinomonadales > Pyrinomonadaceae > JALZCH01. The sequence goes on from DASVUH010000040.1 coordinate 31,495, forward strand.
TGATGGAAGCGCAGATTGTGCTTGCAACAATCGCGCAGAATTTTCTACCGCAGCCGGTTGAAACAAACCAGCCGGAGCTTGATCCGACTTTCGCTTTGCGCCCGAAAAACGGTTTGCTGATGCGGCTCGCTTGACAGAAAAGGCGGCGGACGGTTACGTTTTGATTTGACTCGCGCGGGGTGTTAGCTCAGTGGATAGAGCATTGGTCTTCGGAACCAAGGGTCGGGGGTTCGAATCCCTCACGCCCCGCCAAATAAAATCTCGTAAGTTCTCAACGTTTTGAAATAAATTTTCAGATTTGACTTTCCGTTTGCGAGTGACTCAGAGATATGAACATAAAGCTCATGCTTTTTTTTATTTTAAGCTGTTATTTGGTTACGATGTTTACTCTAACATCTTAGTAGGGTCAACTTGCTTTTCTTTGGGTGAGCTTATTTCTTTCCTTTTTTTAGTGACTACTTTCCTTCTATTCGTATTTCGTTTTGTAATTTCTGCGGGATCGGCATCAAGAAAATACTTAAATTGCATTTGCTTTCTTATTGCAAGGTAATCGTCTTCAGCTAAAAAACCATTTTTATATTGAAATTCGATTTGAATAAATTTTAAGTAGAAGGAAACAAATTGGTAAAAGGGCAATAACACTCCCTTAACTAAAACTCTATCAATAAGCCTGTGAAATGCCGCCCCCATAGATGCTCCAAAAATAAGCATAAGGCGGAAGGTAAGTTCGCCAATAAAGATACTTGGAAAAAAAACATATAACAGCATAATAATCCCGCAACCAACCAAGCCGCCGAATGTTAATGAGCGAAAGAATTCTAGGAAGTTAATTTTAATGTTCAAAACAACTCCCTCCTAAAAACTGCGCTCCATAATTTTTGCTGAATAAGCGATTCTAATTTTGTTGTATAGGTCTGCTAGTTCGAGAATAAAATAGATAGAACAGACCAAGTTAACAGCGACCGTTATATCATCACTAACCCGTCCATTTATGTGTAAGGAAAAACAAAGTTGTGTAATCAGTCCAGCTATAATTAGCCGAACGAATGATATGATAAACAGTGCTCCAACAAATGTGTAAAATCCATTTCTTAATGAGAAAGATTTTTGAGGAGTTTTAAAATCCCAATGCAGAACCAATTGTAAAAATGTTGGCTTCTTTCCTGCTCCATATAAATCCGCAACCGATTGTAAAAATGTTAGCTTCTTTTCTGCTCCAGAGAGATCCGCGTTTGCTGCGAGTCGGCGGAACATTAATGCTTCGGAATGCCTTTCATTTTCTACTGCATTCAAAGCAAATTGTTTATATGTAGTTTTAAGCATTTCAATAGGCTGATGAGTAATTTCGCGTTTCTTTAAAGATTCCAACTCTTCTTTAATGAACCTATCTATGTCGTCTATATTTTTCCATTCAATGCGGGTAAAGTTGAATTTAGAAATATCAACATCTACAAACCATCTTGGATACAATAAGACCTCTTCAAAGGTGACTTTTCCGGTATTTGCTATTTTTGACCACAAAAATTGAGGTGCATTATGATCTCCTTCGAATAATTTATTGCGTGGAGATCCAATGAAATTAAGGTCACCCTTTATGATAGATCCGCCGAATAGCGTATGACTCAAAAACTTAGTTTCCCAAAAGATAATTAAAGATTGTTCCTCAAAAACGGCATTTGAGAAAACTACAAAATCATTAAATTCAGTTCTAAGAAATTTTACAGAACCAAAAAACTTAGCTTTGTAGAAGCTACACTGTCTGTTGAAATTAGACGAAAGGAAATAAATATCTCCTTTAAAGGTTGATTTGTCGAAGGAACTGCCTTTCTTAAAATCCGTTTGTTCGAATTTTGCGTCAGACAAAAATGTAGTTTTTTCGAAACTTACAAATGAGTTAAAAGTAGTCTTATTAAATTTAACCTTTTCAAAGAAAGTTGCGTTATCAAAATTAGCTAGGGAAGTGAAAGTTGCGTTGGTAAAATCAACTGTGGAGGTGAAATTATATGTTCCAAGATGAACTGGACCTGAAAAATAAACGTAATCAAAGTTGGAATCTTGTCTTTCTAATCTACTATTAAGAACGTGAATAAAATCTGTGGTTTGATGTTTGAGATCATCAGGTAAATGTAACACACAATACCAATTATCTTCATATTCGTGCTCTACTGGCAAGTCTTGGCAAACAGTTGTGTTATAAAGATGTTTTAAAACAGTATCACTACTCTCATGAACAAAACATCGTCTTTCCGTAGTGGGATGCTGAGACGGCATAACGATAATTTCCTTTTATTAATTTAGATAAAACGGAGCTATATTAACATAAGGTTTTTAGAAATAGCACTTTTAATATGTATCATATTAAAAGTGCTAACAACTGACTTTATGCTATTACCTCAATCTATTATTGGAAATGTGGAAATAACGACATTCTTTAATTTCTAGAACGAAAGCATTTGTTTTTATAACAAAGCACGATTTCGTGACAGTTTGGACAAAGCTAATTATAGACGGGTTCTTTTCCGGTCACCCATGCTCGTCAACACAATGCAAACAAAGCCTTGAGCCTTTGTCTTTGACGATTTCCATTTTCGAGCCGAAACAAACTTGACACGGCGTTTCGTGTTGCGGTTCGGAATTAAGGGTAATTGCGCTAAAGCCGAATGTCACAGTTTTGTGACATTCGGCTTTAGCTTTAAATCGCGGCTATTTTTCTAATTGACTATTAGCCGAGGGAAGAGAAAATCCTTGATAATGCATCGCTTAAAGTTTCTCTTTCAGCGTTTGCTTCCGAAGGATTCGGCTTTGTTGTTAGTGTTGAGTAAGAAGTCCCGCCGCTCCAGGCTTCAAGTTCAACAATTCTGCTGTAATTGGATTGTGCATTATTCACAACAACTCTAATCTTTGAAGTTGTTATCGGAGCAAATATCAGCTTCGTTACCGCTTTGTTGTTGTTTGTGATGTTTCCGTTCTGAACAGTCGCCCAATTTGAACCCGTCCAATATTGAACATCAAAATTCGTAATTCCATAATAATTGAATGTCGTGTTTTCAGTTGGATCAACCGGATTGGTAAAATCATCGGTCACCGCATAAACCGTAATTTCATTGATTGTTTTATTGCCGTTGAAATCAACTTGCAACCAATCAGGATAATTATCAGGTGTTAAATCTTTCCAGGCTCCGGTTGTCGCCCAATTTCTAACACCGTCAATTGCGGTACTTGCCGCCGACATCTCGGAAGAAGCCGAAGCAATTCCTCCGTTTGAAGTTAAAGCGACATTCGTTCTGGTTCCCGGTGTCGGAGAAGCGGAAGGTGTCGGAGTCGCATTAGGCGTTGGAGTTGAATATGGAGTCGGAGTTGAATACGGAGTTGGCGTCATAGTCGGCGTAGGCGTTGCGGTTGGCGTTGGATTAACACTGCTTCCCGTCCACGCTTCAAGCTCGACGATTCTGCTGTAATTGGCTTGCGCCGCGTTTACCACGACTCTGATTTTCGTTGTTGTGATTGCCGCAAATGTAAACGTTGTGATTACTTTATTGTTGTTTACAACGCTCCCGTTCGGCACTGTCGCCCAGCCCGACCCGTTCCAATATTGAACGTCAAAATTCGTGATGCCGTAAAGGCTGAACGTGGCGTTTCCCGTCGGATCGGTTGGATTGGTGAAATCATCCGTTACGGCATAAACCGTAATCTCATTGATTGTTTTGCTGCCGTTGAAATCAACTTGCAGCCAATCTGGAAAGCTGTCCGGCGTGGCGTCTTTCCAAGCCCCTGTTGTCGCCCAATTCCTCACGCCGTCAATTGCGGTGCTTGCCGAAGCTAACTCCGATGAAGCAGAAGCCCTTCCTCCGTTTGAAGCTAACGCCGCGTTTGAGCGAGCGCCGGGTGTTGGAGTCGCATTAGGCGTCGGTGTTGCATACGGAGTCGGCGTCGCATAAGGAGTTGGTGTCGCCGTCGGTGTCGGAGTTGAATATGGAGTCGGAGTTGCATAAGGCGTCGGTGTCGGAGTTACACTGCCGCTTCCCGTCCAAGCCTCAAGCTCGACAATTCTGCTGTAATTGGCTTGCGCGCTGTTGACCACAACTCTGATACTGCTTGTCGTAATTCCCGCAAATGTAATCTTTGTAATTACTTTATTATTGTTTACGATGCTGCCGTTCGGTACTGTCGTCCAGCTTGAGCCGTTCCAGTATTGAACGTCGAAATTAACAATTCCATAGAGGCTGAAAGTTGTGCTTTCGGTCGGGTCAGCCGGATTTGTATAGTCGTCTCGGACGGCATAAACATCAATTTCGTTGATTGTTCTGTTGGTGTTGAAATTTACTTGCAGCCAATCTGGATAGCTGTCCGCCGTAGCGTCTTTCCACGATGCGGTGGTCGCCCAGTTTCTATAGCCGTCTATTGCTATGCTTGACGAGTACGACTCGGATGACGCCGAAGAAGTGCCGCCGTTTGCCGCCAAAGCGACGTTCGTTCTGCCGGAGGTCGGCGTCGGCGTAGCCATCGGTGTCGGCGTAGCTGTCGGAGTTGGAAATGGGGTTGGAGTTGGAGTTGGGAACGGTGTCGGCGTTGGCGTCGGAGTCCAATACGGAGTCGGTGTCGGCGTTGGCAGCGGTCCGCCCGCGCTTAAACAACTGCCGCTCGCAGATACGAAACCGGCAATCTGGGTTTTCGAGGCATCGCAAAAGGTCGCGGCGGAGGAAGTTAAACTCGGATTCATCATCGAGTTTGCGCAGCTTCCCGAATTTGCAACGTGATCTGCGCCTAAGTTGTGACCGATTTCGTGCGCTGTGATGAGATGGTTAACGCTTCCGCTTCTGCCCGTAACTCCGTAAGCGTAACTTGGGCTGCGGCAGATAACGCTCATATAAGCCAGTCCCTGACCGCTGAATTTACCCGTGAAAAGATGCGCCGTATCGCGCGGATATTGCGCGAGCGAATAATTGGCATTCCAATAACTAAGAAATGAATCCAGCTCCGCCTGCATTGATGCTCCAGAATACGGATCGGTAGTTGACCAGGCGTGCTGATAAGTGACTGAAACCGATAAACCGAGATCGCGCTTATAAATGCCGTCAACCAGATTTAAAATGCTCAGGATTTGACTATTCGCCTGAGCTGCGCCGCCCGATTGCGTCACCCATTGATAATCGGCTTCGGTCGCTACTTCGATTGTCTGCAAACCTGTTGCCGCAGCCGCCGCGCTCAATTCGGTTGTTTCATCCACATTCGCTTCAGCCGTTTTCGGCGAACCGTAAATGTAAGAATTCAAAAGCTCAGTGCCCGAATTTATCTTTGATTCGACATCATTTGACGGAGTATGAATATCGTTTGATAAATCAACGGTTTTTACCAAATCATCTTCGCCGTAAACAATGGCTTCGTCTGGACGTGCGTGTTTTGAAAATCGCTCGGCTTGCGTGACGAAGAATTTTTTATTATCGCCGGTGTAGATTAAACCCTCGACGCCTTCTTCGGTTACGGTAAAACGAACTTCCGATTCAAAGTCGTTCTTTAATTTCCCCTTAAAAGTCGTCACTTCGCCGCGTTCCATTTCGCGGTCGCCGGCGTCGGTGCTTTCCAAAGCTCTGTAATTTTTTGCTCTTATATCGTGAGGAGTTAAAACGAACTCAAACCGGCGTCCGTGGGCTTGAATTTCGATGGATTCTTCGGATTTCACTTTTTCAAGCAGAACCTCATCGCTTAATTTCACCAAATCATACTTTCTAAAAGATTGGCGCAAATCTTTTTCCAAAGTGTCCTGCCCGAAAACCGAAACGCTCATTGCAAACAAGCTACAAATAACAAGAAGATATTTAACCATTATATTTTATTTATGAAGATTGAGATTTACTGTTAATTATGCTGCCGCGCGGTCTCATCCGCGCTTTATTGAGAAAATTGAAAAATTACTGTTGTTTCAGCAATTTTACCGGCGGCTGAAGCGCCTGAATTGATAATCAGATAAACAAGCTGAGATCACAGAAACACAGCTTTGTATTAAAAATTTCGCAAAACAAACATTCTGTATTATTTTCCTAAACGATATTTTGAGTAAGGCTTGAATTTGTTCAGGTTGAAATTAGTTGAAATTATGAGGGCAAAAGTTTGCTACAAATTTCACAAAACACTCATTTGCACGCATTTTTTTATTGAATGCAGAAGTCACCCGTAATTTTTAATAATTCAGTTCTCGCCGTTGCTGCCGACTAATAAAAAACGCGCGGCTGGACTGACCGCAATGCGTTTTTTTGTTCATATATAAATCTATACCGCAGTTTTGCGGTGTTTTTGGAATTAGTACCGCAATTATGCGGTACTAATTATTGTTGGGCGGTTTCGCTTAAAATTTAACCGTATGCTGGTTTGAGTATGAATTTAGCAATCTTCGATATTGACGGCACATTAACCGTGACCGACCACATTGACGACGTTTGTTTCGTGCAGGCTTTAGCCGACGCGCACGCGATTACCGGAGTCAGCACGGATTGGGCTGGATATTCACACACGACGGATTCTGGAATCACGCTCGATATTTTTCGAGAGCGATTCAATCGCGCACCCGAAGAAGCAGAACTGTTAAAGTTTAAAAGTCATTTTGTGCGGCTGCTTGAAGATTATCGTGCTAAAGATTCTTCGCTTTTCGCCGAAATTGTCGGGGCAGCTTCTATGCTCAATCGTTTGAATCAAGAACCCGATTGGAAAGCTGCAATCGCTACGGGCGGCTGGCGCGACTCTGCAATCTTAAAGCTGAAAGCAGCGGCTATCGAGATAAATAGCTATCCAGCCGCATTTGCCGATGACGGTTATTCGAGAGAAGAAATTTTGCAATCGGCAATATCGAAGGCTGAAAAACTTTATCAACAGAAGCGTTTTGCCAGAATTGTGAGCGTCGGCGATGGCGTATGGGACGTTCGCACGGCTCGCAATCTTGAGCTTCCTTTTTTGGGCATTGGCGCGCGAGATAGGGAAAGAAAATTGCGCCGAGCAGGAGCAACTCACGTCATTGAAGACTTTGCAGATTATGAAAAGTTAATTCGTTACTTGAAAGAAGTGGAAGTCCCGCGCGCAGAAACATTGTCGTAATCGAAACCACCGCCTAACAATTCAATGGACGTGAGCGCGAATCAGCGACTCTGTTATAAAGTTGTCCGTCTAACTCGAACGGGCTTCTATTCAGTTTCGCCCACGTCATCTCAAACGTTCGATTGCTTTGTTTAACCCAAACGAAATATGCCTCCAAAACTTGATGAAACTTTAGATTAAGCAACTCGCGAATGGCTCAAAACAATCCCGGACAAGAGATTTAAAGCAATTATTTTTGTCACAAATCACCCACTTGCGGTGATTTTTTATTTGTAATCAATTCAGGAGGTTATTTTATGGCAAAAAGATTTTTTTTAGTTTTTCACACTCTTTCATTGATTGTCCTGGCTTCTGCCGTAGCAATTGCCCAAAACGGACAATCCTCTCAATCAAAATCTAAATCCGAGCAAATCGTTCCTTTAGCAGATCATCACCAGCATCTGTTCAGTCCCTCTTATGTTGAGCTTCAACCTCCAGGCACAAAGACTATTACGGCTCAGGATGTTATTGGATTGCTGGACAAAGCAGGTATTCGGCGAGCTGTGCTTTTATCTACCGGATACCGATATGGAAGACCCGGATCGGAACCGCCGGATGAATATGCAAAGGTCAAAGCGGAAAATGACTGGACTGCTGCCCAAGCCGCCCTTTTTCCAAAAAGGCTGATAGCGTTTTGCGGTTTCAATCCGCTCAAAGATTATGCTCTTGATGAGCTTGCCCGGTGTGCGAAAAATCCAAATCTCCGCCACGGAATTAAACTGCATTTCGGCAACTCGGACGTGCAGACGGAAAATCCCGAGCATTTCGAAAAATTAAAAAAAGTTTTCCAGGCGGCAAATAAACAGCGAATGGCAATCGTCGTACATATGAGAGCTTCGATTTCCTTAAAACGACCTTATGGACCTGAACAAGCACGCGCTTTTCTCGAATTGCTGTCTTTCGCTCCCGACATTCCGGTACAAGTTGCTCATTTTGCCAGTTCGGGTCCCGGTTATGCTGATCCTCAGGGGCATTCGGTCATCGAAGTGCTGGCTGATGCCGTTGCGAAAAAAGACCGTCGAACGCGGAATCTTTGGTTTGAATTATCAACAAACGCTGTTCCTAAAAATCCGGCGGAAATCTCCGACCTTTTAGTCAAACGGATTCGCCAAATCGGAGTTAAACGGATACTTTTCGGCTCAGACGCGGCAACCGGAGATAATTTAAGACCGCGTGAGTCCTGGGAAGCGTTTCGCCAACTAAAACTTTCGGAAAAAGAGATAAAAACTATCGCTGGAAATGTAGCCCCATATTTTCGTTAAACGCTAAACTAATTGTGTGCGTGATAAATCTCAACAGTTAGCTTTTACAAATTGTATATGATTAGGAGAGAAATGCTTGGACGTTCATGCTTATCTGGAACGCATTAAATATAACGGCTCGCTTGCTCCAACCGCTGAAACGCTGCGCAATTTGCAGGTAGCACATTTATTAACAGTGCCGTTTGAAAATTTAAATATTCACGCCAAGCTGCCGATTGTTCTCGAAGATAACGCTCTTTTTACCAAAATCGTCGAACACCGGCGCGGCGGTTTCTGCTATGAAGTAAACGGTCTGTTTGCCGCATTACTGCGGGCTTTGGGTTTCAAAGTTGAAATGCTTTCAGCCGAAGTTGCAAATGCCGAAGGCGGCTTTGGACCTGACTTCGACCATATGACTTTGATGGTTTCGTTAGATAATCGTCAGCTTGCGGATGTCGGTTTCGGCGATTCATTTCTTAAACCGCTGCTGCTTGATGAACGCGGCGAGCAAAAGCAAGGCAGGCGCACTTACAAAATCGTTCCTGATAATGATTATCTGATTCTGATGCAGCGTGAAAACGAAGATGAATGGAAAGCGCAGTATCGTTTTACCTTACAACCTTACGAATATGCGGACTATTCTGGAATGTGCCGCTATCATCAGACTTCGCCGCAATCGCACTTTACGCAGCGTCGTATTTGCTCGCGCGCAACGGATGAAGGTCGCATAACATTGAGTGAAATGCGTTTTATCACAACATCTAAGAACGGCGAGCGGCACGAGCGAATCCTAACGAGCCAAACAGAATACGAGGCGATTCTGCGCGAGCATTTTGGTATAGTAATGACAAACTAAACCATGTTGTCTTGCGGCTAATTCAAAAGGAGAGAACGGATGAATTCCATAGCTAAATGGGTTGACTACGATATATCCTTTGTCCGGCGGCGTTATAATCGGATCGCCAGATTTTTCGTCTTCTTTGAGTGGCTGTTCTGGCTCCCGCCAAGCATACGCAGCAAAGCGGTCAGCCGCTTGGAACTTAAACGCGGCAGTCGCGTGCTTGAAGTCGGATGTGGAACGGGCAGAAATCTCGCGCCCTTAATCGAAGCGGTCGGAGCGGAAGGTCAAGTGTACGGCGTTGATTTGTCCGAAGGAATGCTGGCTGAAGCTAAGCAGCTATGCGCCCGGCGAGAGTGGCGCAATGTTGAATTGATGCGGGCGGATGCGGCTGATTACGTTTTGCCTGCGCCTGTTGACGGCGTAATTTTCAGCCTTTCGTATGCCGTCATTCCTCATCACAGGGATGCGCTGCGTCACGCATGGAAACAGTTGCGTCCGGGCGGCTATCTTGTCATTATGGACGCCAAACTTCCATCCGGCATCATCGGCAAGATGCTTCACCCGTTTGTGGTGTGGACGAGCAAATTAACCGTGCTTGGCAATCCAGACATTCGCCCGTGGGACGAGCTTAGGGAATTGACCGACGATGTTGATTATGAGGAAGCGCAATTTGGCACATACTACATTTGCCGCGCGAAGAAATCCTAATCAAGAGGTAAAAATGAGCGCCTACAATCCAGAGCTAACTCTTCGTGACGCCCGCGAGCAATATTTTGCCGTTAATAACTTTGGCTGGGGCGGATACGATGATAAATGGGTCAAAGTAGAATACGGGCTGCTGCGTTTTTACTTTCCGAACACCAAAGGGAGAGTGAAAGTTGTCAAATACCACGATCTTCATCATATTTTGACCGAATACGGCACTTCATTATCGGGCGAAACTGAAATCGGGGCGTGGGAAGTCGCAACCGGGTGCACGCGCTGCCTGGCGGCGTGGCTGCTAAATTTATCAGGTTTTGCCGCCGGTCTCTTTATCAATCCGGGCGGCGTTTACAAAGCCTTTCTGCGCGGACGGCAAAGCTCGAATTTGTATCATTTGAGCTTTGACGACGAACTGCTTTCACAGCGAGTCGGGCAGTTACGGCAGCAGCTTTCTCTGGATAAGCCGAGCGAGCCGCCGACTTTCATTGATAATATAGTTTTTGTCGTTTGGGCTATTGTTAGCGTCGCCACATTGCTGGGAATAATCGGAATTGCGCTCACGCCCCTAATTGTATTGTCAGTTCTGGCGTGGATGCTGTCTGCGTAACTTCATAAGCTAAATAAATGGTTTTGATTCGCAGAGCCGGAACTGAAGATTGCGAAGGTATTTGGCGCGCTCATATAGCCGCCATTGAAGGCAGCGCGGCGAGCCACTACTCGCCCGAAGTAATCCGAATCTGGGTTGGACGAACGAGACCTGAAAACTATTTGAATGCAATTGAAAACCTGGAGTTTTTCGTTGCTGAAGAAGGCGAGCTTATTATCGGTTTCGCGGTAATGAATTTACAGGATAAAGAAGTGCAGGGACTTTATGTTGACCCAAATTTCGGGCGTCGCGGTCTCGGACTCAAACTGATGCAAACACTTGAAAACAAAGCCTGCGAATCCGGTTTGGAATCATTGCAGTTATTTTCCTCTCTTAACGCCGTCGCATTTTATGAGCGTCTGGGATACGAAGCGCGCGAGCATCTGATTCATAAATTAAATGATAAAGTCGAGCGCGCTTGTGTGAGAATGGAGAAGAAATTGCAATCCATGTGAAAGTCTGTCGGCTGTTAAATTCCGCGTTCGCTTTTAAAGCGCTACGCGGTTAATATCAGTTACAGGCTGTTAATTCTTTTCAATAGAATTTATCAACGCTCATTTGCACAGCTTCTTTTAAACCTTCGGGGTAAAAATCCATATTATATTCAGCAGTTGACAGGATGTTTCGAAAGAATAATTTTTTATCGTTTATAAACTTTAGCTTGATAATCGTCTGTTTATCATTAACCGATTACTCTCACGCGCAAAGCAGAGCCGCCGTTAAACGTTCAGGCAAGAAAACAGCGCGGGAAGCAAGCAGTTCCAAACGCGCCAATCTTGAAAAAGCCGAAAGAGCGGCAAAATCGCGCGCAAAATCGGCTGCGCTCAAAATCAGAAAACAATTTGATGGAAAACTCGTTGCAATTCCACTGCAATATCACGGCGTTTCAGATTCGTTGTTTAACCTTGCCAGCCGTCCCGACTCTAATTCAAGGCTGAAAGAACGTACGTTTAAAGAGAACGAAAGAGAGCTTTTTTCCGGCAAGGCAAACCCGAATGAGCTGGTCGCCGCACCCGCGTCTGTTGTGCAAACGGAAACGTCCGCGCCTTTGGCTGCGACACCCGTCACAAGTTTTGAAGGACCCGGACAAGGAATGCCGGGCTACACTGTAACCACCTCTCCACCGGATACGACTTTAGCCGTCGGATTGAATCACGTCGTCGTCTGGGTTAACGCGCAATACGCGGTTTTCAATAAAAGCGGAACAAAATTGCTCCCGGGAGCTGGTTTTGTTAACGGCAACACGCTGTTTGCGGGACTCGGTAATGCTTGCGAAACGACGAATCGCGGCGACCCGACGCTGCAATACGACCGCTTAGCCGACCGCTGGATTCTGAGTCAGTTTGCGTTTTCTTCCAATGCCGGTCCGTTTCTTCAATGCATTGCGGTTTCGACCTCCGGCGACCCAACCGGAAGTTATTACCGCTATTCGTTCTCGCTTCCGGGCGGCGGTTTCAATGATTACGGCAAGCTCGGCGTTTGGACTGACGCATATTATATTTCTTACGCTGTCCTTACAAGCCCCTCCGGCGTTTATATCGGCTCAGGTCTGTGCGCTTATGACAAAAGCAAAATGATGTTGGGCGAACCAGCCGTCTCGATCTGCGGAGTCGGCAATTATGCCGGCGCGGACGTTTTTCTTCCAATAGATTTAGACGGAACGACGTTGCCGACAAATACCGCGCAGGGCGGTATTTTCGCGGGCTATTCATTTACCGGGCAGGCGATTCGGTTAATTAAGCTCAAGCCGGATTTCGCCAATCTCACCGGCACGCTGAGCGATGGTTTAGGCGGCGCTTTGGAAAGCTACATCAACATCCCGGTCGGAGCGACGACCGCAGCATGCAACGGCGTCGGCAGCGCCTGCGTCCCGCAGCCCGGCACGACGACAAAACTTGACACACTCGGCGACCGCTTGATGTACCGGCTCGCTTATCGCAATCGCAACGGCGTTGACAGCCTTCTGGTGAGCCATGCGGTTGACCCCGACGGCGAAGGTGGGCGCGGCTCCGCCATTCGCTGGTATGAGATTCGCAACCCGTTTTCCGCCGCTCCGACTCTTTATCAAAACGCCACATACGATCCGGGCGCGAACGGCGACCGCTGGATGTCTTCGCTGGCAATGGATAAATTCGGCAACATTCTGATGGGCTATAACGTTGCCAACGCAGAGACGAACTTAAAGCCGTCCATCGCTTTCACCGGACGATTGCAGAGCGATCCGTTAAACACGATGCAGGGCGAGATTATCTCTCAAACCGGCGGCGGATCGCAGATCGGAGGACTGACCAGATGGGGCGATTACACGACAATGCAGATTGACCCGGCGGACGATGCAACTTTCTGGTATATCGGTCAATACCTCGCGGCGGATGATTTTTTTAATTGGAACACTCGCGTTTTCAGCTACAAATTTGTCACTAATTTTGCCAATGTCGAAGGAAATGTAACTTACGGAACGCCGCTGGTTACATATCCAGCCAAATACGTTCCGAATGTATCGTTCACTTCATCGGGCGATTACTCAACAACCGCTTTAACAAACAACTTTGGGGCGTATTCATTAACCAACCTCTTCACCGGCGGGTATTATACGGTCACGCCTGCAAAGACAGGAAACGTTAACGGCATTAGTCCGTTTGACGCAACGCTGGTTCTTCGTCATATTGCGGCTAACGGTGTGGGACCTAACGCCTTATCGGCAAATCAACAAATTGCGGCTGATACAAATGGCGCAAGCGGCATTACAGCCTTTGATGCAACGCTGATTCTTCGTTATGTGGCGGCAAATTCACAGAATGCCAATACCGGATTAGTCGGTAATTGGAAATTCTTACCCGGTTCACAAAGCTATCAGCCGTTAAACGGTTCAGCCTTCAACCAGAACTACACAGCCATTTTGATTGGAGAAATCAACGGCAATTGGGTGCCGTAAGCTAATTTCGACGCCTCTTTTTTTTCAGGTCATTGCCAGAATTATTTTGCGCGCGCCGCTAAAAGGCATTCGTCCGTGTGCCGCGAGCAGATTGTCCAAAACCAGAACATCGCCCGCGCGCCAGGGAAACAGCACGGTTTCGCTCGTTAAGACGGTTCGGATTTGTTCGAGCATTTTAACCGGAATCGGCGAGCCGTCGCCGAATTTAGCGTTCAGGCGAAAATCGTCTTCCGGCATCTGCGAAATAAAGTCTTGATATGTTTTCGCGTCCAGCGCCGATGGGTGAAAGCCGTGCGCTTGATTAAACCAAACCTCCTCGCCGGTTTCGGGATGCACAATCGTTGCCGGGCGCGTTTGGCTGAGACGCAAACCGCCGTCCGGCTTCCATTCAAAATCTCCGCCGACCGCTCGGCAATACGTTTCGACCTCGTTTTTATCTTCGGTTTCAAAAGCGTCCTGCCAGGAATACCCCGAACCTTTGTTCGCGTCCAGATTGCGAATGTACATCACGCCCTTTTGTTTAAAGACGCGCACAATATCAGGCTCGATTTTATTTAAAATCCGGCGGCTGTCGGCAATTGAAGTTTCGCCGCCGGTTTCCGGCTGGATTGCGCAGCAAAAAAACAAGAGACGCGGAAACTCTTCCGCGTAAGACAATTCGTTGTGCAAAGCGAGCGTTAAATCGGGCGGATATTCGGTCGAAGTGTAAACTTTCCCCTCAAGCCGCGAGCGCGGCGAAGCTCCGCCGGTGTAATTTAATAAATCTTTTCCCGAAAATTCAGCGGCAAATCTCCCCAAATCCGCTTCGGTCGAAAGTCCGAAACCGCGAAACAGCAGCGCGCCGCAGCGATGCAGATTTTCAATTAAAAATTCCTTTTTCTGACGACAAACGGCAAACAAAGTTTCAGGCGCGCCGCTCTCCGTTTGAACCGATTCGGGTTCAATCACAAAAGGCATTCTCAGGCTGTCGAAAAGCGCGGCTTTAATCATCGCTGGTAAGTATTAAAATAAGTTGTAAACGCATTAAAAATTATTTCAAAAGTTTTTAATGTTCTGTAGCGTACAGACTCATATTTTAAAAACAGCTATCTTCAAGCATTATAATTTTAAAAGTTTTGATTTTGGCGTCTTACTGAATCTTTAAAATCAGCACGAACGAGAACTGTTCGGCATCGGCTATGATAAACGGAACTCAAGAAACCTTAAATAAAACAACGGAAAACGGAGCTGCTTCTGAAATTTCCGCAATAGACTACGGCGAATATCGCGCGCCGGATTTAGACCCGCGAATCAAATACCCGTCTTACAAAACTTTCGATGAATTTATTGATGTGGAACGGCTGAAATCGCTGGACGGCTATCTGACACAGAAAATCAGCCGTCATATGCAGGCGCAGAACGATTTGCGTTTTTATACCGGACCCTATCGTTTGCAGGACGACGCGCCCGACCGCCCCGGCTCGCGGATGATTTATTTGGCGGCGTCGAGCCGACCGGACAGTTATTTCGATTTGGACAAAACCGAATATTGGACTTTGACCGAACACGCGAACGAGTTTGCGCTGCTGATGGATTTTATCCGCACGTTGCCGTTTAAAGCGACGGGCAGAATGCTGATTATGTACGACGACGCGCCGCGTCCCGTGCCGTCACACCGCGACCACATCGAAACCGAGATTTGTCACGAGTTTTTGTGGTTTCGGACGAACAAGAAAAAGCCGTTTTTTATGCTCAATCATCTGACGGGCGAAAAACAGTATGTCGAACATTATTCGGCTTGGTTCGATTCGGTAAATCAATTTCACGGCTCAGACCCGGTTGACGGATTGTCGTTCAGCATTCGAGTAGACGGTTTGTTTACCGATGAATTTAGGGAGCGAATTCCTTTTCCCCAGCAGAATCGCGCTTCCGCGCCCTCTTTGTGGGCTTGCATTTCAGATTAAATTTTTTGAGGCAATGCGCCGCCGCGAGTTTTTATTAAGCGCGGAATTGTCCTCGTTTTTGTTGGGCTTTATGAAAATTTATATTAGCGGACTTTACAGTGGAACAAATCCTCAACCGGGCGTCGGAATTGCCCGCTCGCTCAGATCGGCTTACCCGGACGCGACGCTCGTCGGCGTCGAATATTCAAATCGTTGTTCGGGTATTCATTGGCGCGATTTCGACGAAATCTGGCTTCAGCGTCCCTGGGAAGAATTGAGCTTGTCGGATTACGCCGAAACCGTGCGTGAAGTGTTGGATTCGGGCGCGCTGTGGATTTCGAGCATTGATCTCGAAATTATGTGGTTCGGCGAGATTTTCCCCGACGGGCATCCGAATCTTTTAACGCCGCCGATGAGCGCGCTGCGGCAGACAATGAAACCCGAAGTTCCGGCGCACAAAGGCTTGCCCGTCGAAATTCCGACGTTTGTGACGACCGATCTTTCCGATTGGGAACTGCACGCTTTTTGCCGCCAGCACGATTGGAAAGTATGGCTCAAAGGTCCGTATTACGAAGCGGTGCGCGTTCGCACTTGGGCTGATTTGGAAGCGATGCGCGGAATTTTGTCCAGAGCCTGGGCGACTGAAAGGCTGTTTTTGCAAACGCACGTTACCGGATACGAAGAATCCGTCACCATTTCAGCTTACAAAGGCGAATTGCTCAAATGCGTCCAGATGCGGAAACGCGATTTGACCGAACTCAATAAAACCTGGGCTGGCGATATTTCCGAAGTCTCTGCGGAATTTGCGGAGCCGCTCCGTAAAATCGTCAAAGATTTAAATTGGACGGGCGGCGCGGAGCTTGAAATGGTGCACGACGCAGCCGGAAAACTTTATCTTTTGGAAATCAATCCGCGTTTTCCCGCCTGGATTCACGGCGCGACGATTACCGGACACAATATGCCCGCCGCTCTGGTCGAGGGCGCGACAAAAATCAAGGCGCAAAAAGCCGAGCCGCAGGCGGAAGAATTTACGCGTGTGGTGATGGAAATTCCCGTTCGACCGGATTTTCCGCTGCCGCCGTTGCCGGAACCATACACAGGCGCATTCGGTCATTCGCTCAAACATCCTTCGGGCTTGATAGAATTCGCGCAACGGCTTCATAAAACGGATGGAAACGGTAACGGAAATGGAAATGGTAACGGCAACGGTCATCACAAATCCGAGAATCGAATCGCCGATGTGCCGCCGACTTTTTTAAGCGATTTATCGAATTTCGATTTCTCGCGCGTCGAAACGCCTTCGTTTTTGTTTCTGGAAAAAACCGCCGAACAGCTTTTCGCCCGCGCCGAACAACTCGCCGAAAAACTTTCGACCGATTCGGTTTCGGTCAGAAACGCTTACAGCATCAAGACCAACCCGGATGAGCGTTTGATCGCGCTGGCACGCAAACACGGATTTTTAGCCGAAGCGATTTCTCTTTTGGAAATCAACAAAGCGCTGGAAATCGGGTTTGAGCCGGAAGAATGCGTTTTAAACGGTCCGGGCAAATGGTGGCGCAAAGAATATTTGCCAAGCTCGCCGATGCGGACTGTTTTTTCCGATTCGATTGCCGATTTAAACCGCATTGTCGAGAGCGCCGCAAACGGCGAAATCAAAGCCGAAACTTTCGGCGTCAGGCTGCGCACGCCGAATATTCCGTCGCGTTTCGGAATTCCGGTGGACACGCCTGAAACTTTCCGGCAGCTTATCGAATCAATCAGTCTTTTGCCGCGCGATTCCCGCTTCGGCGTTCATTTCCACATGGCGAGCAGCAACGTCGGCGTCGCGCAATGGTGGAGTTTGTTTGAAACGATGCTCCGCTGGTGCAGCTCGATTGAAGCTCTGACGGGCAGAATGATCGAAACTCTCGATGTCGGCGGCGGCTGGTTCCCGGACGATTGGCACGACCGCTCGGACGATCATTTCGAGCGCGCCGTCGCAAACGCCAAACGATTTTTGCCGAACGTGCGGGAAATTATTTCCGAACCGGGCAAAGCTCTCGCACAGCCTTCGATGGCGGTGGCGATGCGGATTTTGGAAGTTCAGGAAATTGCCGACGGCGGAAAAGAAGTTGTCGTTGACGGTTCGATTGCCGAATTGCCGATGTATTTCTTTTACCCGCACCGGATTCTTTGCAAAGATGTGCGCACGGGAATGTGGCAGGCGCTCGGACGCGGAAAAGCGCATCTTTTGGGAAGATTGTGTATGGAACACGACATTGTCGCCACAAATGTCGAATTGCCCGAAGGCGTTGGAGTCGGAGACACGCTCGTTTTCTGCGACGCCGGAGCTTACGATAGGAGTATGAGTTATGTCTTTGGACGTGGTTAATAATACATCTCACGAAGAAACAAACGGTTATCACGCTTGCGGTGTGATAAAAGGCGGCGCGGTGTTTGAAAATTGGCGCGAATTTCCATACACAAACGTTTCGCATCACGGCTCGACCTGCTGCGAAATGGCTCGCGAATGGCTTTACGCGATGGATTACACGCAATTAAACGGCGGCAGCCCTTTTACGGGTCCGCGCTGGCTGCGGCAGCGCTACAATTGGGGACCGACCGTCTATCCGATTCACTGGTGCGAAGCAGTCGAAGAAAAAACTCTGGATTGCGGCGCGCTGGCTTCGCTTTCGCGCGAGGTTTTTAAATCGCGCAATGTCCGAGCGTATCCGGCGCAACTCGTTCAGCAATTTACGACTCACGCCACCGCGCAGTGGCAAAAGAAATGGAACGAAAAAGAAGCTTCGACGCACTGGATTAACGATGACGTGATTTATCACGAAGGCTGCGCGATTTTGACCGGAGGAAACGAAATCAAAGTCTGGGATTCGAGCGCCGGCTGGTGGGTTCGTCCCATTCCGCAAAACGGTTACGGCAGTTTGCTGGCACTCAGAATTTGCACGGACGACCGAAACAACATTTCGGTTTTTCAATGGGGCGATCACAAAATCGCGGCAAATCGCTGGCAAAAATTTGAAACCCAGCAGCTTGCCGCCGCTGCGTAACAAACAACTAAAAATTTACTTTAATAAAAAGCACTTTGATACGAAGTGCTTTTTATTTTTTGGCTTAGTTTAACTTTATCGAAACATTTGCACTTGATTGCAGCGAAAATGACAGGCAAAATATCTTGAATCGAACGCGAGACGGAAGTTGTGTTTAATGAATGATTGAAAATCAATCAGAAGATGGCGACGTACATAAATTGCAGCGCGTCAGGCACGAAATCAATAATGCCTTGACCGCTGTTTTGGGGAACACGCAGATTTTATTGCTGCGGGCGAATTTGGACGAAAAATCTCGCGCAAGAATCGAGAAAATAGAGGAACAGGCAAAGCGGATTCGAGAGCTTGCCGCAGAATTGAAGGAAGATTAAATTTTGGCAGACGCAACCGAAAAAGACATTTTGGCGAACCGGCAGGTTTTTCACGAGTATCACATTCTCGACCGCTACGAAGCGGGCGCGATGCTGCAAGGCACGGAAGTCAAAAGCATTATGGACGGACGGATTCAATTAAAGGATTCTTACGTTACCGTTCGCGACGGCGAGGCTTGGCTTTTTAACGCTCACATCTCGCCTTATTCCCACGGCAATATTCAGAATCACGACCCGCTCCGCACGCGAAAACTGCTTTTGCACAAACGCGAAATCGAAAAGCTCGCCGACGAAACCGTCATCAAAGGAATGACGCTCGTCGTGACTCGGATTTACTGGAAAAACGGGCGCATCAAATTTGAAATCGGCGTGGCGAAAGGTAAAAAATTGTACGACAAGCGCGAAACCGAAATGAAGCGGACAATTGACCGCGAAACGCAAGTCGAAATCAAAGAGCGAACGAGATAAAGAGTTGATTTTAAAGCTCAAGAATTTTTCAATATTTTTGCAATAATTTATAGTTGACAAATTGGGGAATAAAAAAAAATGAATATTCAAGCAAGCACACGAAGTTTACGCGAAACGGACGCGCCGGCACTGGTCGTCGCTGTTTTTAAAGACGAAAAAGCCGATTCGGGGCTTTTGCAGGAACTCGACGGATTGTCGAACGGCGTTCTGCGCTCTATTTTCGACGGCGAAGAAATGAAAGGCAAAGAAGGCGAAACCGCGTTCGTGCATCTGCCGCCAAACGAAAATTTGCGGGCAAATCGCCTGCTGCTGGTCGGCGCGGGCGCTAGAGAAGATTACAACGCCGTCAAAGTCGCCATCGTCGCCGGAATTGCGGCGCGCGCTCTTCGCGGAAAAAGCGTCAAACGTTTCGCTTTTGCGCCGCGCTGCGAAAACGACGATGCCGTCAAAGTCGCGCAAAACGCCGCGCAAGGCGCGATTACGAGCTTGTTTGAACTCGATAAATATCGCACCAAAGACCGTGAAGAGCGAATTATCGAAGGCTTCACGCTTGTCGTCGAAGGCGGCGATGAAAATGCTCTCAACAAAGGAATCGAGCGCGGCAAAATCATCGGCGATTCGATGAATTTTACGCGCGATTTGTCGAACGAACCGGGCAATTATCTGACACCGACCGAGCTTGCCCGTCGCGCGCAGGAGATGGCGCAGGAAACCGGTTTGAAATGCGAGGTTTTGGAAGAAGCCGATTGCGAAAAACTCGGAATGGGTTCGTTTCTCTCGGTGGCTCGCGGTTCGGAAGAGCCTGCGAAATTTATCGTTCTGCGCTACGATCCGCAAGGCGGAAGCACTGTCGGAAACGGTAAATATCTCGCGCTCGTCGGCAAAGGCATCACGTTCGACACGGGCGGCATTTCTCTGAAAGACCCGGAAAATATGGACGCGATGAAATACGATATGACCGGCGGCGGAACGGTCGTCGGAACAATGCGCGCCATTGCTCTGCTTAAACCTTCGATTTCGGTTCTGGGAGTCGTCGCGGCAACCGAAAATATGCCCGACGGAAAAGCCACGAAACCGGGCGACATCGTGAAAGCGATGAGCGGCAAAACGATTGAAGTTTTAAACACCGACGCCGAAGGTCGTCTGGTTCTCGCCGATGCAGTTTATTACGCTAAAGAACAGGGCGCGACCGATATTATTGATATGGCGACGCTGACCGGCGCGGTAATTATCGCGCTCGGCGACATCAACACCGCCGTTTTAGGCGACCAGCCGCTGGTTGACGAAATCATCAATTCGGGCAAAGAAGTCGGTGAAAAATTCTGGCAGTTGCCGCTCGACCGCGAATATTTCGATTTGATCAAATCGCCCATCGCCGACATCAAAAACATCGGCGCGGGACGCAAAGCAGGAACGATTATCGGCGCGGCGTTTATCAAAGAATTCGCCGAAGACGTAAACTGGGCGCATCTCGACATCGCCGGAACCGCCTGGAACGACAGCGAACGCCCGCATCGCTCAAAAGGTCCGTCGGGCGTCTGCATTCGCACGATGATCAACATTGTCGAAAAACGCGCTAATGGGCAATAAAACGAAAACGATTCAAACAGGGATAAAAGTGATGAAGGGGATAATCTAATAATCATCCCCTTCATCACTTTTATCCCTGTTAATTTGTTTGTATTTTAAAAAGCCTAAAAAAGTTTTCCGTCGTCGCCCGCGCTAATTCTTCCAATTCAATGCCTTTAAATTCAGCCAGAAATTTCGCAGTTTCGACGACAAAAGCCGGTTCGTTTCGTTTTCCGCGCAAAGGAACGGGCGCAAGATACGGGCAATCGGTTTCGATCAGCAATTTTTCCACAGGAACAACGCGCGCCGCTTCGCGCAGATTATCGGCTTTTTTAAACGTCACGTTTCCGGCAAAAGAAATATAAAATCCGATTTTCATCAACTCTTCAGCCATTGCAGAAGTGCCGCCAAAACAATGCATCACGCCGCCCGCGAAATCCGGGCGCGAGCATTCTTCGGTTAAAATGTTCACGGTTTCGTCGTTTGCGTCGCGCGAGTGAATGATAATCGGCAAACTCAATTCACGCGCGATGCGAATTTGGCGTCGGAAAACCTGCTCTTGAATCTCGCGCGGGCTGTGGTCGTAATAAAAATCAAGCCCGATTTCGCCCCAAGCGACAACTTTCCGGCTCGATTTTGCCAGACTTATTAGCTGCCGTTCCGCTTGTTCGTCAAAAGTTTTGGCGTCGTGCGGGTGAATGCCGATTGCGGCAAAAATGTTTTCGTGTCGTTCGGCGATTTCAATCGTTTGTTCAAAATTCCCGCTCGACGGCTCGCCAGTTCCGATTGAAAGCATAAATCGAACGTTAGCGTTTTCGGCGCGTTCGATAATCGCCGCGCGGTCTGCGTCGAAAGCCGAATCGGCGACGTGACAATGCGAATCTACTAAAATCATTTTTGAGCTTTAAAATTCAAAGTTTGTAAAACCTGCTCGACTGCCGCGAAATCTTTATCGTTTGCCGCGCCGATGACGAACATCAGCAAATGCCCTTTTCTTTTGCCGAAAATCTGCCGCTGCTTTTGCTTTCCTAACACAGTCTGAGTTTC
Organism: Pyrinomonadaceae bacterium; assembly: GCA_036387135.1. Lineage (GTDB taxonomy): Bacteria > Acidobacteriota > Blastocatellia > Pyrinomonadales > Pyrinomonadaceae > JALZCH01. The sequence goes on from DASVUH010000040.1 coordinate 53,409, forward strand.
AAAATCAAAACCGGCGAACGTTTCAGAGCCTAATTTAAACTCGTAAACGTTTTTGATGATTTTAAACTCTCTCTCTTTCGATTTCGACGTGGCGACGATTTCTTCTAAATTCGTTTCAGCGACTTGTTTGAGATTTCCGACCGGAATCTGAATTTTGCTTGCCGCCAGCAGAATCAATGCGTTGTCCGGCAAGCCGAACGCTTTTTTCGTTGCAAACAGCAAAAATTCGAAATTGTTTAATGATTTTTCGAGCAAAGCGTTCTTTTGCGCGTCGCCGGTTTGAACCTCCATCAATCCCGCAAACCGCACCGCCGAAGTTTCGTCTCGATTGGCTAAATTCCAGTCTTCCGGCAGAGCCAGCGAAAAACCGAAAAATTGATTTTGGTAAACGCCTTCCTCGTCAAATTCGCCCTTAAATTCGGCGGGGAGATTTTTAGCGGCTGTGGCGGTAACCGGCGGAACAAAGCCCGTTATTTGAAAAGAATCGAGAAACCGAGCGGCGTTTTTTTCATAAAACTCGCCAATGTCTTTGCTCGTCTCACCGAGCGGAGAAACTGCAAATACCTGATAAAGCCGCTTACCGACAATAAATAAACGCAGCCGAATTCTGGCTTCTTTTTCCGAGTCTTTGACGACAATTTCGCGCCCCAAATATTTTCCCGCAGAGACTTCTCTGACGCTTTCGACTTTTTGTTGCGGATTTTCCAGAAAGTAACCGAGCGAATTGTCATAAGCCGAATTCAAAACGTCCAAATTTTCAATCTTGTAAGCATAATCGGAAACCGCCACGCTAAACTCACCGCCTATATTATAAGCGGTAAAAAACAAGGATTTTTGTTTGGGATTTTGCGGATTCGGAAAAGCCGCTCTTTTCGAAACGCCGGGAAACACGACTTTAAATTCCGCTTCCGCCGAAACAAATTCGCGCCAGACTGCCTCATAATTCGGCATCGGCGGCTTTTTCGGCGGAGCGCCGGTCAGTTGAAACGAAGCGAAAAACTTATCAATGTGTTCTTGCTGCGCTGTTTGTTGACGTTTTGAGACGGTCACGCTCAATTCATAAACCATTCCCTTAATTAAGAAAATGCGGGTTACGGTAATTGTCGTACCCGTATCATCGGAGATTATGCGCTCGCGCCCTAAATGCTCGCCGAGAAAAACGTCTCGTTCCCCGACAAGCTTTAAACTGGTTCCGACAAAATAAGATTCGCGTTTCTGGTCATAATAAGATTTCAGCTTTTCCGGCTCGCTGCCGTCGTAAAGATGCTCGCCGAAAAAAAGGTTGTAATAAACGGCAGGCGTTTGTAAATAATAAGTTCCCGCATTAATCGGCGGCGACATTGCCGTCACATCAGCCGGTTTTTTAGGCTCGACGGGAATGCCTGGAAAAGAGATTTTAAATCCGCCCGCTTCGGAAACGGTTTCCCGCCAGGCTCCGGGCGTCCCCATTTCGGCGCCGCTGCGAATGATTGTTACAGCGCGGGGCGGTGGTTTTGGCGGACGGCGTTGAGAAAAAACAAGCGGAGCCGACGAAGCTAATAAAATAAAAATGAGGATTTTCGTTTTCATAGCGAGTTTTAAGAACAAATCATCAATCTAAACTAACTGTCACAACTGCAATCGCAGCAATCACAACTATCGCACGAACAACAACAATCGCCCCCACAACAATCACCGCAATCACAGCAACATTCGCAACCATCGCACCAGCCGCCTTCACCAGCCGCGCCCTGAGCTTTTTTCTTTCTCCCTTCTTTCGTCAACAGTTCTTCGGGATTTTCGAGGAAAATCGCTTTCGGCAAAGCTAAAATTGTGCCGAACGCCGCGCCCAAAAACATTAAATTAAAACCAAGCTCATAACATTCGCGCCAATTTCTAGTCTCGCGTGCTTGCGCCGGCGTGAGAAAAGCGACGACCAAAACCGCCGCAAACGCAAACGGCAATTGCCACCAGGCAGAAGTTTCGGTCAATTCCCTGCTTCGCCGAACTGCACCGGCAAAACGGTCACGAATGGTTTTACGGCGTTTTGTCTGGCAAACATCTTGGGCAAGCGGCAGGGATTTGCGGAAACTGCGCGACAGGTTTTCATTCAGACGCAAGGCAAAAAGCTTTGCTTTACCCGCTTCCAGCGGTAATTGATGCAAAATTTCCGCAATTTCGCTTTCTTTTCGGCGCAACAAATTTTCGACTTTGCCGCGAATCACGCGAGACAATCCGGCATTTTTCAAATCAAAAGCCGCGCGAATCGCGTTAAACTCGCCGCGCCGAAAATCATTTTCGTAATCCTCGAAAGCATCGAGCAAATAAACAATCTCGCCGAAAGCCGCGCCGAGAGCCGACATTTCGCTTTGCAAATGGTCTCTGCCGATTAATTTTGCCCCGTAACCGAAAAACAAAGCCGTCGCCCGCGCGGTTGGTTCGGCTAGATAAAACAAAACAGCATCCCTGCTTTCAATAAAGTTTTCGGCTTCGCGTTCTGCTTGTAAGCGCGGCAAATCTTTTAATTCTGCAACCGGAAAATCCCACGCTTTTAATTGCTTTTCAGCCCGTCGAAAAGATTTGTCAAAAAATCTGCCGATGGCGCTCCACGCTCGGTTTGTGGAATCTTCGATACGGTCGCCAATTTTAAATTCGGCTAAAACGACATTTGCGGTTGCCGCAATTTGGAGCGGAAGCGGCATTTCCGCTGATGATTTGGGTTTTGCCAGACAATTGTAGCTTTTTAAAGCTCGACCGAAATCTGGCTTTTCGGAAAGCGCCATCAAAATTTCAGCCAGAAAAACCGTGTCGTGATTGAGCAAAGCGCGCGTTTTCTGCCCGTAAAGACTCCCCAAAGTCTTACAAGTCCCACAATAATGCAGCCGTCTTTCGTTTCGCTGTTCCGCCGTCAAACTGCAACGCTTTGCGCGCATCAAACCGAACATAGAAGTTTTCCTTCTCCTACTTGCATAACTTATTTCAATCGGGCGCCGATTTTAACGTCTTCCAGAAACGCCGCGAGAGCGGGTGTGTCTTCTTCATTTAAAGAAGCGGCGCAAACCATTCCCTGCGATTCGAGTCCCCGCATTTTGCGGGGTTTCAGATTTGCGACGACTACGACTTTTCTGCCAATTAATTTTTCCGGTTCGTAATATTCTGCTAGTCCGGCGAGAATTTGGCGTGGTTTTTCTTCGCCCAGATCAATTTCAAATCTGAGCAGTTTATCCGATTTCGGAATGCGCTCGGCTACTTTGATTTCGCCGACGCGCAGTTCGACTTTGAGAAAATCGTCAATCGTGATGAATTGATCTTCGTTCGTTGTTCGTTGTTCGTTGTTCGTTGTTTGCGTTTCAGACTTCTGATCACTGCTCACTGCTGACTGCTCACTGTTTTTCTGTATTTCGTCCATAATTTTCTTCTTATCCAATCGCGGAAATAAAGGCTCGATTTCGCCGATTTTTGTTCCGGCGGAAAGCTCGCCCCATTTTAAATTTTCGGGATTTGTTTCGGAAACCTCTCCGGTCAAACCGATTTGACGATAAATCTGGCGGCTCGTTTCCGGCATCACCGGGTACAGCAAAACCGATAGCCAGCGCAGAGTTTCGACGGCGCGAAACAAAACGGTGTTGAGCGTTTCGCGTTGATTTTCGTCTTTGACGAGTTCCCAGGGTTTGGCGTCGGAAATCATTTTGTCGGCGCGGGCAATCACCGTCCAGGCTGTTTCGAGCGCGCGGTGAAGCTCGAAATCGTCAAACTGTCGCAGAAAATCGGCGCGCGCCGCCTCCAAAACTTTCGCCATTTCCTGCGCGTCCGGGTTGATTCCGGCGCGTTTGGCGTAAATAAAATTCTGATCGTGAATCGTTCCGTCGGGAATCGCGCCGTCGCAATATCTTTGAATCATCGTCAGCGTGCGCGACGACAAATTGCCCAAACCGCTCGCCAAATCGGAATTTGTGCGCTCAACGAGCGTTTCGTAACCGAATTTCCCGTCCTGACCGAAAGCCATTTCGCGCAGAGCGAAATAGCGCACGGCGTCAACCGGAAAATGCTGTTTTAGAATCGCGGGTTTGATGACGTTTCCCAATGTTTTGCCCATTTTGCGACCTTCGGCGTCGTTCAACATTCCGTGCGCGAAAACCGCGTCGGGCAATTTCAATTCGGCGGCGAGCAAAAACGACCACCAGTAAACCGTGTGAAAACGCAAAATGTCTTTGCCGACGAGATGAACGACCGATTGCCAGTATTTTTCAAAACCGACGGCGGAGCGTTCTTCGTTTCCGTAACCGATTGCCGTGATGTAATTTGAAAGCGCGTCAACCCACAAATAAATTGTATGATTCGGATCGTCCGGCACGGGAATTCCCCACGAAACCGCTGATTTCAGACGCGAAACCGACAAATCCTGCAAACCCTGTTTGATAAAAGCGATTGTCTCGTTGCGACGCGCTTCGGGGCGGATTCTGTTTGGATTTTCTTCAATGATTTTTAATAAAGTCTCGTCGTAATCCGACAGACGGAAAAAATAACTTTCTTCTTCAACGCGGTCGAGCGGCGTCAGATGAATCAAACAATGCGGCGCTTCATCGGGATTTTCGGGTTTTTGATATTCGTTTTCGGTTTTAAACGCGGCGCAGGCGGCGCAAAACCAACCGGCATAAAAACCTTTGTAAATCGGCTCATTGCCTTTCGGAGTTTTTCCCGCCGCGATATTTCGCCACAGATTTTGTACGCCTTCATAATGAAACGGCTCGGTCGTCCGCATAAAAATGTCGTAACCGCCGTTTTCCTTGGAGATGCCGAAATCGGCGAGCATTTTTTTCAACTCGCCCGAAACATAATCAACCTGTTCTTTCGGCGTTCTGCCGTTTTTTTCCGCCGCTCGCTCGATGTTGATGCCGTGTTCGTCTGTTCCGGTTAAAAAATAAGTGTCAAATTCGCGCTGGCGTTTATGTCTGGCAATCGTGTCGGCGACAATCGTCGTGTAAAGATGCCCCAGATGCGGCAAGCTGTTGGCGTAATAAATCGGAGTTGTAATATAAAACGTTTTCATAAAAAGAAAGATTATCTAAATATCGGTCAACAAAAGCAAAAGCTAAAAAATCGACAAATATTCAACTCGAAAAAAACAGGCTGGCTTTGTCAGGGGATTTTCCGGTAAGCAACTCAAAAGTCTATTGTTAATTCCTTTATGCCGATTTGCAACGTCTTACTTTCAGACACGGCATAAAAAGATTCTTTTTTGTATAATTTTGAACAGAAGTTTATACTAAATCAGTTCATACTGAACGAACTTAGCATCTCAATAGTGCATTGGTTATATTTGTAATCTTAACTGGCTAATTCTCCTCTAACGTCATATTTATATAGAGAACGTATGTGTTGATACGTTCTCATTTTTTTTATCTCAATTTCAGAATTTAGTCGTCTATTTCATTTTAATTAACCTTCGGGCGAAGATTTCCGAGCTTTGGAAATATCAATCCATTTAGCGACGTGGTCTGCGACGTGAGCAATGTCGTTTGGTTTTATCAGGTAATCGTTTGCTCCTGCTTTCATTGCTTCTTCTTTTTCTTTGGCGAATGCCCGACCGGAATAAAATAGAATCGGCGTCTCTTTATCAAGCTCTCGAATTGCCAGACAAAGGCTGACGCCCGAAACATCGGGAAATGTATGATCAAGCAAATACAGGTCAAACCGCTCGCCGCTTTCCAGGATTTGATAAGCCTTTTCGCCGCAGGCAGCGGAAGTAATTTCAAATCCAGCATTTCTGAGCATAAATTCCATCAGAATTCTGGTGTCGTCGTGGTCTTCGACGTAAAGAATGTGACCTTTTACGGAGGTTTCCATATTTTTATAAAAACGTTTGATTAGAAGTGAAGTCCCAAGTGTGAAACAAGCAGCGTGATGCTATCAAAGACCAATTGATTTGTCACGTTAAAAAAACGTTACTATTGTGAAGATTTTTTATTGCAACCTCTGTTAAAAGCCTGCATCTAAGTCAGTCCTGGGGGTGATAATTTATGATAAATAAACACAACACAGGAGCGGATAACTAAACCGTTCCGAATTAATCTAGAAAAAGCGGCATATTTCGGTATGCCGCTTTTATTTTGGCTTTAAATCCCTTCTTCGGAATTAATGTTTCCGTTCCCGTACTCATTGCGGAGCATGGCATATATCTAAAGTTTAAAAGCCGATAAGAGCAATCTTATCGGCTTTTAATTTGTTTGTTATTTGGTTTATCCGTCGGAGCAGTTCTTGATTATTAGAACCGAGTATTAACGAGATTTTAATTTCTCCAAATGCTCTTGCAGAATTTGGATTACCTTTTCGGCTTCTGCTCCGTTCAGATACATATTTTGCCATTGCGAGCCGTTATGAGTTATTTGCAAAGCAAATTCTCCTGTTTGATTTGAATTCGATGTTTCACTGATTTGAACTTTGAATCTATCGGCTCGGTGTTGAGCCATAGCTTTTTTCACTGCTTCATCTGCCATTTATATGTTCCCTTTCTGGGGAGAATGTTCTAAATGAAGTATAAAGCATAAAAGCAGCAAAATTCATACTCTGGAATGATAGTCTATGTATAAGACTTAAATAAATTAAAATTGAGCACAAATAAAATGTCGCATTTCGCCTCGCGTTTGACAGGTTTTCCCGCAATTGGCTATCTTAAAAGCTCGCTTTTGCGTCTGTTCGCAGGCGAATTTAACGGGTATAGGCACTTAGCTCAGTTGTGGGAATCCCACATTTTTTGTATTAAGCCATATACAAATATTTGCAAAACTTTGGACAAAAATCATTAAAGATTTTCCACATCAGCCCTTAAGCCTGACTTGGCAAATAACTCTTCAGTTTTCATAACAGCAAAAAAAAGATGTATAAATTCACTTATTAATTCGTAGCTTTGTTTATACCGACACTCAGCTTTTTAATAGATTCTTTTGGCGTTAATATACCTGATTCAGCAATTAGCTTTACCCTGCATCCTTTTATCTTTGATTTTACTGAAAGCGTTTAAAAATCCTGAAAAAATAATTAGACTGATGATAGTTTTCATTCCTTTTTGGTGCGTTAATTAATAAGAGATGAAAACTTGAAATAGGAACAAAATACAGTTCAATCAATTGAGTCTCAAGGCAATGAAAAAGTTGCTCCTAAATTCGCCTCATTCTTAACGGAGAATGATAAACAGTTCCGTTGGACATTAACTGAGACAACTATATTAATGCCATTAAAAGGATGATGTTTTCTGATGGGAAATGAGGAAATTATTTATCCGAAAACGAAAGACGCAAAGATAATTCTAACTAAAGAAACTGAAGGATTATCAAGACGACTTTTAGCATTAGGTGTGGCAATAGCTGGTGCTCTTAGTATTGGTGCGGCTTTTTATTTTAGCATAGATGAGTCTGGAAGAGATCCAAGTGTTAAAAAATGGAACTTAGCTCTTTGGATCCAAGTATTTTTAGCCATTGGAACATCAATGTGCTCCTCAATGCTTTTTTATATATTTTATTCGAGTTTTTTGGAAAAAAGAGTGCTTAAAGATGTTACTGAAAATGCAGCTAAAGATGCTGTTATATATGCTAATTCTCTGTATTTAGAGAGATTTGAGCGGATGATTCCGAGTTTCACTTATCCATCTACCAGTTCACCTATGCCAGAATTTCAGATTCATTTTAATAATATCCTAAAGAAATCGAAAATCTATAAATTTAAAGGTGAGGAAGGAGGATTTACAGCTTTTAGAATTTACAAACTAAGTGATAAAGGTTTTCTGTTGCAAAAGGATATAACTCTACTGATAATGGATCCGCGTTCGAAAACATTAATTAGAGAACGGGCAAAAATTGACTTAGCATCGTTTAAACCAAATTTTTCAAAGCAAGAACTCGAAAGCCACATACAAGTTATGCGTAAAGGTATATACGCTACTGTTGTTTCAGTATTTGATATTTCTCATAAAACAAGAGTACAGTTAGGTTTCCATACGGAACACCTTTTTTTTCGCTCAGAGATCTTCGATGATGGGATTTTTGTTACTTTTTATTTAGGAGGAGAATTTCCGGGTACAGCATTTTATTCCAGTAACACATATATATACCAAGCTTTTCTTGAAAACTTCCGACAGATAAATAAAAGTGCAGTTCCTACAATTTCATTTAGCACTCAAATGACTGACAATAATTTATTAGAATTCCTCAAAAAACTAGATTGTGAATTTAAATTAGATGAACTAAGAGAGTTTAATAAAGAATTATTTAGCAAATATAGCAATATGGTAAAAGACACAGAATAACTTAGTTAAGATTTATGTTATATTATTAAAATATAGAATAAACTGAAATTTGCTTTTATAGTTGATTTTTCAATTAGGACAAACATTCATACTTAACTTGAGGGCAAGATGACTCAAATTTTAAAACAAATAATTGATTCGTTAGATTCCCAAAATTGGAGCGACTTGCCAGCAACATTTAGCAAAATAAACGATTTATTAACGCATATTAATTCAAATAGAAATTTACTTTATGAAGAATTAGCAAGTGAATCATTTGCTGAAAGAGTATCTATAGCAAAAAAATCAAAGGAAGTATCAACCCATTTTAAATGGTGTATTCATAAAGAAGAAAGATTGGGATATAACGTTTGGATTCATGAGTATAAAGATAAACAGAGCAGGAGATTAGGTTATGCAGAAGTTTTACATAATCATAGGTATTGGTTTAGTTCACTAATACTATCTGGCGGTTTTGAACATTACAGGTACAATGTTGAAAGGATTGATGATTTCTCATTTAAGCAAATCTCTGTAACAGAAGTAATTAATTACTCGAAAGGAGATATTTATACTATAGATTCAGATGTTGTTCACACTTTGAAAAATATAAAGGATTCAACACTAACTTTAGTTATAGGAAGCAAAGGAATTAAGCCTTATAGTGAAGAATTTGTGCCTTCAACAAAAAAAATAAACCGCCACTATCCTTTTTTATCAAGAATTGAAAAAGAATATCCTTTTCTAAAAAAAATAATATAATACATCCTCGCTCTAAGAATTCTTAGTCTCACTAGTCCTAACATGAACATGCAGCGAATTCACAGAGGACTCCATAAATGGACACTACCTTTTTACTGTGCTTGACAGGTTTTTGCTCAATTCGTTATCTTTAAAGTTCGCTTTTGCGTCTGTTTGCAGGCGAATTTAACGGGTATAGGCACTTAGCTCAGTGGTAGAGCACTACCTTGACACGGTAGGGGTCAGCAGTTCAACTCTGCTAGTGCCTATCATTTCACGTTTTTGATAGGATGCTCCGTAAGTATTTTGCATTGACACGAACAACTACGACGCGCTTCTAACGGCGCGCCGGATTATGAGTGTCCGCGCGGCGTTGGAGGCGCGTAAATTATAAGCAAAATCGCTCCTATCGGATCAAATCTTTGGTTAGTGAATCGTGAATCGAAAATCGTGAATCGGTCGGAGCAATCTATTTTGCTTCGGTTTAATTATTGAAAATCGTGATTAGTAAACGAAACTATTCACGATTCACGATTTACAATTCACGAATGTTATGAACGAAATAAACGTAAAAATCGGCGAAAATTCTCGCAGCATTGCCGCTCCCGTTTCGGTGGCGGAGGTGCTGAAATCCGTTGACCGCGAAGCAGCGAAAAAAGCTCTGGCGGCGCGCATTAACGGGCGCGAAGTTGATTTGAATTATCAACTCAATCCGAACGGCGAACAAGCCGTCAGCGTCGAACCGATTCTGCCCGACACGCGCGACGGTTTGGAAGTTATTCGTCATTCCACCGCGCATCTTTTTGCGGCGGCACTTTTGGATTTATATCCCGGAACTAAATTGGGCGTTGGTCCCGCGCTGCTGGACGACCCGCGTTACGGTTTTTATTACGATTTCATTGCGCCGCAGCAATTAACGGAAGCGGATTTGCCGTCTATCGAAAAACGGATGCGTCAGATTGCAGGAAAAAATCTTGCTTATCGCCGCGAGGACGTAGAGAAAGACGCTATTTTAAAAATCTTTGCAGAGCGCGACGAGCCTTTGAAATGCGAGTTGATTTCCGAGAAAGTTTCCTCGGAAGAAAAAGCGAGCATTTATTATATTGACGGCTCGCCGTTTATTGATTTCTGTCTCGGTCCGCACGTTCCGAACACGAATAAATTAAAGGCTTTTAAACTGCTGGCGATTTCCGGCGCTTACTGGAAAGGCGATGCCAACAACCAGCAAATGCAGCGGATTTACGGAACTGCCTTTGCGACGCAGGAAGAATTAGACGCCTGGCTCAAGCAGCGCGAAGAAGCCGAACGCCGCGATCATCGCCGTTTGGGGCGAGAACTCGATTTATTTTCGATTCAGGATGAATACGGGCAAGGCTTAATTCTCTGGCATCCCAAGGGCGGAATTATTCGGATGGAAATGGAAAATTTCCTCCGCGAAAAATTGCAGCAGCACGGATACAGTTTCGTTTTCACGCCGCATATCGCGAAACGCGATTTGTGGAAAATTTCGGGACACGAAGAAAATTATGCAGACGGAATGTTTGCGCCGACGCATATTGAAGGCGATGACGGTGCCGAATTTCGTCTGAAACCGATGAATTGCCCGTTTCACATCGGAATTTTTAAGGCTTCGCCGAAATCTTACCGTGATTTGCCCCAGCGTTATTCCGAAATGGGAACGGTTTACCGCGCCGAATTGTCCGGCACTCTGCACGGTTTAATGCGAGTGCGCGGATTTACCGTTGACGACGCGCATTTGTTCGTCCGTCCCGATCAGGCGCAGCGTGAAATCGGCGATTGTCTCGACTTTGCCATTGACGTTTTCAACACCTACGGTTTTGACAAAGTTAAGTTTGAATTATCGGTTCGCGGCGGCGCGGAAAACAAAGGCTATCTCGGAGCAGACGAAGATTGGGCAAATGCCGAAAAAGCTCTCGCGCAGGCTTTAAACGAACGAAATATTTCTTACGAAAGAATCGAAGGCGAAGCCGCGTTTTACGGTCCGAAAATTGACATCAAAATTACCGACGCCATCGGGCGCGTTTGGCAGCTCGGCACGATTCAATACGATTTCAATTTGCCGGAGCGATTTCAGCTTGAATACGTCGGCGAAGACGGTCAGAAACATCGCCCGGTGATGATTCACCGCGCGTTATTCGGTTCGGTCGAAAGATTTTTCGGAATTCTCGTCGAGCAGTACGCCGGAGGGTTTCCGTTGTGGCTCGCGCCGGTGCAAATCACTGTGCTGCCGATTACCGACCGCATTAACGATTACGCCGAAGAAATTGCGAATGAATTAAAACAAGCCGGTTTTCGCGTTGAATTAAATTTAAAATCTGATAAAATCGGGGCGAAAATCCGTGACGCGCAATTACAGAAAATCCCTTTTATGCTCGTTTTGGGCGACAAGGAAAAAGAAGAAAAAGTCATCGCCGTCCGCGAAAAAGCGAAAGGCGATTTGGGCGCGATGACGCTCGCGGAATTCAAAGAAATGGCGCAGCGCTTGAAAGAGACGCGCGCTTTGGCAAACACCTAAAAGTTCAAAGTTCAAAGTTCAAAGTTCAAAGTTGTTTTTCTAACCTTGAACCTTGAACCTTGAACCTGGAACTTTGCCGACGAAGGAGACAAACATATAGCTAACGGTTTTAGAGGCAGAGGCAATCGTAATTTTCAGCGAAAAGAGCCGCCGCAAAGAATTAACGAACGCATTCGCGTTCCGGCGGTGCGCGTTGTCACGGAAGAAGGCGAGCAATTGGGCGTGATGGACACGCGCGACGCTATCAGAACGGCACGCAATCAAGGGCTTGATTTGGTCGAAATTTCGCCGAACGCGCAGCCGCCGGTTTGCAAAATTATTGATTACGGCAAATTTCAATACGAAGCAAAGAAACGCGCCAACGAAGCAAAGAAAAAGCAGGTTACCGTTTCGGTCAAAGAAATCAAGTTTCGCCCCGGAACTGACGACCACGATTACAATTATCGCGTCAAACACGCGCGAGAATGGCTCGAAGACGGTGACAAAGTGCGTGCCGCGATTGCGTTTCGCGGGCGCGAAATGGCTCACCGCGAGCTGGGCGCAAAGATTTTGGCTCGCTTGATTAAAGAGCTGTCGGATATGGCTGATGTCGAGGTCGCGCCGAAAATGGAAGGCTATCAAATGTTTACGATTTTGACGCCGAAAAAAGCCAAAGTGGTGAAACCGCCTGAAAAACCGAAAACGGATAAACCGAGCGGCGGTGGTACAGGTGAAGGCTCGAAACCGAGCGAGTAGTTTTTTGTCTGCCAAACAATTGAAATATTCGGTTTGTTTCGCGGATTAATTGTTTTTAAATCGAAAATTGAGGGAGTTATTTTTATGCCGAAATTAAAAACACACAAGGGAGCGCAAAAGCGTTTTCGCCAAACTGCGACGGGCAAATTTAAACGCGGACATTCGCACGCCCGGCACATTTTAACCAGCAAAACATCGAAGCGGAAACGCAATCTCGATATTGACACTTATGTTTCCGAGTCTGACCACGATAGGGTCGCGCGGATGCTGCCGTATGGAAGAGACTAAGAAATTATGAATGATGAATGCGGAGTGATGAATTAAATTCATCGTTCATAATTCATACTTCATCGTTTAAACGACTGAAAGGAGTTTATAAGAATGCCAAGAGCAAAACGCGGAAATAAGCGTCTTGAGAAACGCAAAAAAATATTAAAACTAGCTAAAGGTTATTTTTTAACAAAATCGAAACTTTACCGTCAGGCGCGCGAGTCCGTTCAGCGCGCGCTGAAATTCGCTTATGTCGGACGCAAACGCAAAAAGAGAGATTTTCGCAAACTGTGGATCATCCGCATCGGCGCGGCTGCGCGTCTGAACGGAATGAATTATTCACAATTTATGCACGGTTTGAAAGTCGCCGGAATCGAATTGGACAGAAAGGTTCTGGCAGATTTGGCGGCGAAACAGCCGGAAGCCTTTACTGCTTTGGCTGGACAAGTCAAAGACGCTTTGAGCAATAAACAGGCGGCTTAGATAATCTTTCAAACCGCTGAAGGAGATAGCGAAAATGCTGTTTATGGTGATTGAAAAATTCAAAAACCAGGATGCCAAAGCGGTTTACAAAAGATTTCAGGAACAAGGGCGAATGATGCCCGACGGATTGAAATACATTGATAGCTGGGTCGAAGCAAGCTTCAATCGTTGTTTTCAATTGATGGAATGCGACGACCCACTTTTATTTCAGCAATGGATTGCCAAATGGCAGGATTTGATGGAGTTTGAGATTGTTCCGGTTGTGCCTTCGGCGGAAGCGAAAAAATCAATAACTTCAATTTGATTTTTTACGCCAAAGATTTAAAAAGCGCTAAGTTTTCGATGAAAACTTAGCGCTTTTATTTTATATTCCAAGCTCTGCTTTAGCTTCGGCGAATTTTTCGACCGCAAATTGCAAATCTTCGCGCGAATGCGCCGCCGAAACCTGTGTGCGGATGCGAGCCTTTCCTTTCGGAACAACCGGATAGGAAAAGCCGATAACGTAAATGCCCTTTTTCAAAAGCAAATCAGCCATTTTCCCAGCCAGAACCGCGTCGCCGAGCATTACGGGAACAATCGGATGCTCGCCCGGCACGATTTCCAGCCCGATTGACGACAGACTTTCGCGGAAATATTCGGTGTTCGATTGCAGCTTGTCGCGCAGCTCGGTTGATTCGCTCAACAAATCAATCGCTTTGATCGAAGCGGCGACAATCGGCGGCGCGACCGAGTTTGAAAATAGATACGGACGCGAACGCTGGCGCAGCAGGTCAATGATTTCCTTGCGCCCGCTCGTATAACCGCCGCTCGCGCCGCCGAGAGCTTTGCCGAGAGTTCCGGTGATGATGTCAACGCGCTCCATCACATTGTGATGTTCGTGCGTCCCGCGCCCATGCGCGCCCATAAATCCGACCGCGTGCGAATCGTCAATCATCACCATCGCCTCGTATTTTTCCGCCAGATCGCAAATTTCCGGCAGTTTAGCAATAAATCCGTCCATCGAAAACACGCCGTCAGTCGCAATCATCCGAAAACGCGCGCCCTTGGCTTCTTTCAATTTGTCTTCGAGGTCGTTCATATCGCCGTTGCGATAACGAAAACGCTGCGCTTTGCTCAAACGAATACCGTCAATCACGCTGGCGTGATTCAATTCATCGGAAATCACGGCGTCTTCCGCGCTCAAAACGGTTTCAAACAGCCCGCCGTTGGCGTCGAAACAGGAGGTGTAAAGAATCGTGTCTTCCGTTCCCAAAAACTCGCTGATTTTACGTTCAAGCTCTTTGTGAATAGCCTGCGTTCCGCAGATAAATCGGACGGACGACAATCCGTAGCCCCAATCTTCCAAACCTTTATGCGCTGCTTCGACAATCGCCGGATGATCCGACAACCCCAGATAATTGTTCGCGCACATATTCAAAACCGTGTGCTGCGAAACGTTGATGCGGGCGTCCTGCGGGCTTTCGATAACGCGCTCGGATTTATACAATCCGGCTTCGCGGATTTCGTTTAATTGATTTTTTAATAATTCTTGAATTTCGCCGTACATATTTTAATTTTCGCTCCAATCCAAAATAACTTTGCCGCTATTTCCTTCGCGCATTACTTCAAAGCCTTTTTCAAAATCCCTGTATGAAAATCGGTGCGTGATAACAGGTTCGATATTCAAACCGGATTCAAGCAAAACGCTCATTTGATACCACGTTTCATACATTTCGCGCCCGTAGATGCCTTTGACGGTCAGCATATTGAAGACGACGTTTTTCCAGTTGATGCCGAATTCTTCGGTCGGAATTCCTAAAAAGGCGATGTTTCCGCCGTGCGCCATATTGGCGATCATATCGCGGAAAGCCGAAGCATTGCCCGACATTTCCATTCCGACATCGAAACCTTCTTTCATTCCGAGCTGCTTTTGCACATCCGCAAGCGAAGTTTCACGAACATCAACCGCCATAGTGACATCCATTTTTCGCGCCAATTCCAGACGTTTCGGATTAACGTCCGTGATGACGACGTGACGCGCGCCAGCGTGTTTGGCGACCGCCGCCGCCATAATTCCGATTGGTCCCGCGCCGGTAATCAAAACATCTTCGCTGAAAACTTCAAATGCCAGAGCCGTGTGAACCGCGTTGCCGAACGGGTCGAAAATCGCCGCAACTTCCAGATTTACATTCGGTTCGTGTTTCCAGATATTGGTCATCGGCACGGCGATATATTCGGCAAAACCGCCATCCGTCTGCACGCCGACGCCGAGCGTGTTCGCGCATTTGTAACGCCGTCCGGCGAGACAATTCCGGCAACGACCGCAGACGAGATGACCTTCGACGCTGACAACATCGCCGGCGTGAAAATCGTTGACGTTTGAACCGACTTCGACGATTTCACCGACGAGTTCGTGTCCGAGAACGGTCGGAACTTTGATCGTGCTTTGCGCCCAGGCGTCCCAATTATAAATGTGAACGTCCGTGCCGCAAATGCCGGTTTTCTTGATTTTTATAAGTACGTCGTTAATTCCGATTTCCGGTTCGGGAACGTCTTCGAGCCACAATCCCGGCTCGGCTTTGCTTTTAACGATTGCTTTCATTCGCACAAATCTCCAAATAATGATTATGATAGCAGACGCCAAACCTTCTGTAATTGATTGTCATCACGATACACCTGACAACTTTCGGCTTTTATTAACCGATGTTTTCCTATGCTAGAATTAAATTATGGAAAGCGTCCTGACATTAAAAGAAATGGCATTGGCGGCAATCAACCAAAAGCTCATTCTGCAAGGCGTCGGCTGGGATTTTTACGAAGAGATTTTGAAAGAATTTGAAGATTCAAACGCTCTGCATTTTGCTTACGACGACGGCTTTTTGGAGGTTGAAGTGCCGACATTAAAACACGAAAAACCAAACCGTATTCTGACGCGCTTGGTGCAAATTATCTGTGACGAGCTGCAAATTGATTTTATTAACGCAGGTCAAACGACTTTTCGCAAGAAATCAAAAGCCAAAGGCGTCGAACCGGATACAGGTTTTTACATTCAGAATGAGTCAAAGGTGCGCGAGCTTTTGGAAATTGATCTACAAAAAGACCCGCCGCCTGATTTGGTGATTGAAGTTGACGTGACCAGCCCTTCGCTCGATAAAATGCCGATTTACGCCGCGCTCGGCGTGCCGGAAGTTTGGCTCTACAAAGGTGAACGAGTCGAGTTTTATAAATTAGAAAGCGAAGATTACCGGGAAATCGAAAATTCAATCGCTTTGCCGATTTTGTCGAGCGGGAAGGCTACCGAGTTTTTGCAGGCGGGTTTGAGCGAAAGCTCTTCAAAATGGTTTCAAATGGTAAGAGATTGGGCGAAAAAGGCGGAAAGTAAAAATGTCTGAGGAAAGAAAACAGGTTGAAGCCGTACGCGAAGCGTTCGAGCAGGAGTTCGGGCGCTTCGCTCATTTGCAGAGCGGCGTTTTGAACGGTCTTAATTTAAGCGAGGCGGAAAATTTGCAGCGCGAATTGGCTGATTTGCGCGTCAGGCACACGGGCAAAAAATCGGATTTGGCGACGACGAAAAAACTAATCGGTCGTGTCGCGCCGGAAGAGCGCGGCGCGTTCGGGCAATTTGTCCAGACGATTGAAAAAGAAATCGCCGATAAGCTCGACCAGAGCGAAACGGCGCTCAAAGATTTTATCGCCAACGCCAAAATCGAACGCGAGCGCATTGACGTGACTTTGCCCGGAAAACGCCCTGCTGAAGGTCATCTGCATTTGCTAACGCTTCTGCGGCAGAAAATCGAAGACATTTTCGTTTCGATGGGTTATCACATCGAAGACGACCGCGAAATCGAAACCGATTATTACAACTTCGACGCGCTAAACATTCCCGAAGGACATCCGGCGCGCGAATCGCAGGACACTTTTTACACGACGGGCGGTTTTGCTTTGCGCTCGCAGACTTCGACCGTGCAAATCCGCGCGATGGAGCGGCGCGGCGTCCCGATTCGCATAATTGCGCCCGGAAGGGTTTTCCGCCGCGACACGCCGGATTTAACGCACACGCCGATGTTTCACCAGATCGAAGGCTTGTGCGTTGACAGAGGCATCACAATGGCGCATCTGAAAGGCACAATCGGCGAATGGGTGCGGCGAATGTTCGGCGAAAACACGCGCGTCCGAATGCGTCCGTCATACTTCCCTTTCACCGAACCGAGCGCCGAATTTGATTATTCGTGCTTCAAATGCGGTGGAACGGGCACGTTTGAACGAGAACGCTGCCGCCCGTGCAAAGGTTCGGGTTGGATCGAAGCGGGCGGTTCGGGAATGGTGCATCCGAATGTTTTACGCGCCTGCGGCGTTGACCCGGAAATTTATTCGGGTTTTGCATTCGGTTTCGGTTTGGAAAGAATGTGCGCTTTGATGTATTCGCTCGACGACATTCGGCTGATGTTTGAAAACGACGTGCGGTTTTTAGAGCAGTTTAAATAAATGGGATGGGCAACGCCTTACATCCAAAAACTCAAAAACGGCGAAACCGTTTCTTTTCGACCGCGCGGATATTCGATGAAAGGCAAAATTGAATCGGGACAGCTTTGCACTGTTGAGCCGATACAAGATTTCGCTGCTCTGCAAAAGGGCGATATTGTTTTGTGTAAAGTTAATGGAAACGAATATCTGCATTTAATTAAAGCGATTCAAGGTTTGCGTTTCCAAATCGGCAATAATCGCGGATTGATAAACGGCTGGATTGGAACAAATTCTATTTTTGGCAAACTTATTAAAATTGAAGATTAATACTCGATGAATATTAGTTATAACTGGCTGAAAGATTTAGTAGAAATTGATTTGTCGCCGCAGGAAACGGCGGAGAAATTGACGAGCGTCGGTCTGGCGGTCGAAGGCATTCATCC
>DASVUH010000041.1:0-41476 GCA_036387135.1 Pyrinomonadaceae bacterium
AATTGTTGCTCGTTGCCGAAAGCTGCGGCGTTCCGACTGCATTTAAATTTACGCCCGGAACAAGCGTTTGCGGTGTAATTGCATAATTGATTGTTCCCGAAACCGTAACGCTGACAAGCCGAAAAGTCGCCGTATATGTTGCGGCTGTTGCGGGAGTCGTAATTGTATGCGTTTGCGCGCCGCCATCAGACCAGGATTGAAAAGCGTATTGATTTCCGTTTACCGTCTGCATCGGAGCATTGACGTTTAATCCGTAGCCGTCCCACGAAACAAGCGTTGTTTCGCCAGCCACATTTGTGCCGTTGACGGTTAAATTCAAATTTGCGGGATTGGTTGCAAATGTCACATTTACTTTGCGCGGGTAAAAATATCTGGTCACGGTCGTGGTCAGATTGGTTGAGTCGGTGGCGGTCAAACGAATCTCCAGAAAACTGGCTGTCGCAGCCGCTAAATCTTCGGGAGCGGGCGCTGTAAAAGTGATATTGTTGCCCGCAGTCGGCGGCAAAAACGGGTGCGTGTGATCGTTGTGATGCAGCAAAACCTGCCAGGTTAAACTGCTGTTCGGCAGATTGCCGTCCTGCGGATCGGTTGCGCTGCCTTGCAGAGTGATTGTTTCGCCGACGCGGAACAATTGAGTTGAGGTCGGAGAAATTATTGTCGGCTGCGGCGGCGTGTTCCCGACATCAATTCTGACGGTTGCCGTATCGCTGCCGCCTCGTCCGTCCGTGACGGTGACTATGGCGTTATAAGTTCCGTTTGCTACATAGCTATGCGTCGGCGTTGCGCCGTTTCCGGTTGTTCCGTCGCCGAAATTCCAGGAGAAAGAAAGCGTATCACCATCAGCATCGCTGCTCGCCGAAGCGTTAAAACTCACGTTAAGCGGCGGCGCGCCCGAACTAGGATTAGCGGTCGCCGAAGCTACCGGATTGCGATTCGCCGTGCCGGTGTAACGAACCCGGCGTAACTGTCCGCCTCCCATATAATTCGTGTAATAGAGTGCCTGTGTGTTTTCATACGGTCCGAAAATCATTGAAGTAACGCTGCCTGTGCTGAGAGCGTTGAATTCGATCGCCGTGTAGCCGCCCGCACCGTTCGGTTTGATTCGGAAAAGCTTACCGCAAGCGTATTCGCCGAAAAAATAGGAATCGTCGTATTCGCTTGTCCAGATGCCGTTTGGCACAAACGCGCCGCCGGTGATTGCATTTCCCGAAACTCCTACGGGGCAAGTGTCGGTGTGCGGATAATCGAAAATCGGATTGGTTAAACCCGCGGGCGTCGCGTCGCAGTCGGTCATCGAATCCCTGGCACAGTGACCTTCACGAGTGTTCCATCCATAATCGGCACCCGCAATTCCTTCGTTAATCTCTTCCCAGGAGGCTTGCCCGACATCGTTGATAAAAAATCTGGTGCCGCTCGCGTTTGGGTCCATCGCAAACCGAAACGGGTTTCGCAGCCCGCTCGCAAAAGTTTCCCGACACCAATTTCCGACAGTCGTGCTGCCGGTCACGTTGCAGCGTCCGGTTCCCGCGCCTTGATACGGATTTCCGGCTGGAATCGCTCCGTCGCGCGTGATGCGGAGAATTTTCCCCAGGAGAACGTGTTTGTCGCGTGCCGCGTCGTTCTCTCCGCCGCACCCCGAATCTCCCGCATAATCGCAGCCGGCGTCACCGACGGAAATGTAAAGCAAGCCGTCTTTGCCGAAATGCAAATCGCCCGCGTTGTGGTATCCGCCGGTTGAATGAATGTTGTTAATCAAAACCGTCTCGCTCGCCGTGTTAATCGTATTATTATTGGCAAGCACAAAACGCGCGACGCGGTTGACGCAATTCCCGGTATTGTTAAAGGTGTAATAAAAATAAATGAAACGATTCGTCGTAAACTGGGGATCAACAGCAACGCCGAGCAGCCCCTGTTCGCTGTTGGTGCAAAGCCGGGAATTGAGATCAACTACGGGCGCGGAGAGCAAGCTGCCGTTTTGATAAATGCGCAATTGTCCTGTCTGCGTCGTAATCAGCAATCGTCCGTCCGGCGTAAAAGCAAGCGCGGTCGGAGCGCCGATGTCCGTGACGAACTCGTCTGTAAAATCATCCGGCAAAGCCGAAACTTTGGTGACCGGAAATTTCAAAGTCAAAGCCAATATGGTGAGACAGAAAAAAGCAAAGAAAGCTAAGGTAATGCGAGACAACATAGTTCAAACCAAGATTTTTACAGCGAAGTTATCTTGTTATGTTAAATAAACATAACAAAAGGAATTCCATTAAAGTAAAGTTTTTGTTTTTGCCGTGAAACGTCTGATTGAAAATTTGGAATGCGTTTATTTACGATTCAATCAAAGCGAAAATTTCCGAAAAGTGAAATACGGAAATAAAAAATAGCTGTCAGGTGCCAGCCATTTTCTCGTCTTGATTATAACTGAAATTCGCTCTTTTCGGAGAAAAATAAATTCACGTTCATTTCCTCCAAATTGAACGTGAATTTATTTTTTTCGCACTTCAAATTCTGTTGTTTAGAGCGGATGCTATTTCAACCACTCGTCCGCAATGACAGATTCCACTTTGACAGGAACTTTTTTCACATATTCCTCGCCCGCCTGACACATCGCGCGCTCAACGCATTCGACAATTTTTTCGGCGTCTGCGGCGTCCGTTTCGACGACGATTTCGTCGTGAATAATATTTACCAGACAAGCCGACGTGCCGCGCAATTCTTCGTGCAGCAGACGCAAAGCGCGTTTTAAAATATCAGCCGAACTATTGTGCGTCACCAAACCGTTTGCCATAAAACGTTCGGTTTCGCTGTTCACAACGTCATACATCTCGACAAATTCCTCAGTAAATTCGACTCGTTTAACGCGAGCGGCTCGTCCGTAAATTTTATTTTCATAGCCGTCGAGCGGCAAAACGGCTTCAGCCCTGGCTTGTTTTAATGGATTGAGAAAACCGATTTTTCGACAAAACAAAGGCATATCGCGTTTCAAAACGCAGACATTGATTCGGTCGGCACAGCGGTTGACGCGGCTGCGAACGCCGAATAAAAGCAAGGCTTGCTGGATTTCGCGCGCCCATTCCAAATAAAAATCCGGTCCCTTTCCAAAGGTTAAAACCGCTCCGTCCGCGTTGACGGTTCCATCGCCGTCAAACATCCCGCGCAAATATCCGGCTAAAATTCGGCTGCTGCGCCACGCAAAATCAGGGATGCGGTTTTTGAGACCGGAGCTTTCAAGTTGTCTTGTCAAACCCAAAGCCGATACCGTTAAAAAGTGAATCGGCTGAGTTCCGCGTCCGCCGGTTTTAACTTGATAGGAAATGTGACCGAATTTTTCGGTGAACTTTCTAATCTGAGGCAAAATTACCTCTTCGTGTTCGGCGACCAGCAGATAGGCTTGATGATTTTGCAAACTGCCGTCCGAGGCAAGCCGTCCAAGCCAGATTCCCAAATCGAACGGTTCGGAAACAGCATCGGAAAGCGACGCCCGGCTTGAATTCCACGCTTTTCCAGCTTGAAATTCGGGCAAATTCAAATCAACCGACCATTCTCCGACAGGTTCGGTCAAAACAACATAATTCCCTTTGACGAACTCACCGGGCGTCCGCCATTTTTTTCGTCCGTTGACATCAATCGTCAAAAATTTATGTTCGGGGCTGCATTGAATCGAATAGCCGCCCCAGAACTCAAGATTGACAAGCCGTTTTTCGCCGCTTGAGGCAACAAACGCTTTAACAAATCGCTCGCCGTCCCAAACCGATACCGGCTCGTCAACCAGAGTTTGAATCGGTACATAGCCGCGAGTTTGTTCAAATATGCGTGTTTCGCCGTGAACACATCCCTGAATCGGGGTGTTTTTACCGTTTCTTTCCGCCAGCGAAACTGCCTGACGATCTTCCGGGTCGAAACGAAAACGCGCAAGACGACCTGAAGCGGTTCTGGCTTGCCGTTCTCGCGTTGCTCTGACGGCGGCGTCGCGCAGCCAGGCGTCGAGGCGCGGATAAGTCTGAAAATAACGGCTTAACAACGAGCGAGCTTCATCAATGCTGATTCCGGTCAGATTTGCGACGCGCTGCGCGCCGATGCCGTAAACCACTCCGAAATTGATGCGTTTGGCAAAAGAGCGTTGGTCGGAGGTTACGGCATCAATCGGAACGTTGAAAATCTGCGATGCGGTGGATTTATGCAAATCCTGACCGGAATTAAAGGCGCTGACAAAACCTTCGTCGCCGGTAAAATCAGCTAAAATCCGTAATTCGATTTGCGAATAATCGGAAATCACGAGCTTTCTGCCCTCGGGCGCGCGGAAACAGCGGCGATAAACTTCGCCGTGCGGAACCTGCTGAACGTTCGGATTGTTGCAATTGTGGACGACAATGCCGTTGGCGATGAACTGATGGACATCTTCAATTGTTAAATCAAAAACCTCCGCTTTGCCGCAAGGCGCGATTGATTTGATTTTGACTTGTCTCAAACCGAGTTCAAGATAATTTAAAATCGGTTTGAAAGAAGGCAGAATGCCGAATTTTCCGGTCAATCTTTCGATGCTCTCGGCTTTTACAAAACTGTTTTTATAATAAGGAACGAACGGCTTGACGCCTGCTCTCGAAGCCGGAGTTACGCCGAGCGCTACGGCTTCGCGGTAAAGCCGTTTGCCTTCGAGAACGAATGGAGTCGCAACGCCGTCGGTAAATTGATTTTCAAAAACAAACGACAAATTTTTTCGTTTTGAGAGAAAACCGATTTTTTGCATAAATCGCTGAAGGTCGGTTTTTTTCGTCACTGTCAAAACAAAACGCTGTCCCCCCGCAAAACCGCTCGCGTCGTTTTTCATTTTTACCGTGCCGTAAATGCCTAGATTTGCCAGCATTGTTTGCACTTGCCCCAGCAAATTTGCGTTAACGCTCGTCAACCCGACGATTCGACTCGCCCCATCAAAACGATGCCCGTCGCCTTCAAATAAACCGCGTAAAAAAGCGGCTTGAAAAACGGGCGGCGCGTTCAAGATAATTTCCGGCACACGCTTCGTGTGCGCGTTTCCTTCAAAACCGAGACGGGCGAAAAACTCAGCCAAACGAGTCGAGGCAAGTTGTAAAACACGGCAGGTACGCGATTTTACTTCGACGAAGGATCTACCGAACAAACTTTGACTGTAATCCTTCATTCTTTCGATCAGATCATCGTCTTGACGGTTAAACGCCAAATAAAGCCGGTCGTAACGAGCGGCTTCGGTTTCCTTGAACCGTCTTTTCGCCCGGCGATTTTGGCGGACGCCGAGATAGCCATCAGCCGTCGCTAAGCCGAGCATCTCGCATAGTTCGATTGATAGCTCGGTTGGAATATTGATCGGCTTTCTCGCGCGAAACATCGGAACTTCAATTGTTAGCGGTGCCGCAACGTCCATTTCTTCAATGGAAAAAGTTTTGAGCGACACAAAAAGGTCTTCGCCGGGTTCGAGTTCGTCCAGCCGTTTCCATACATCGGCGCGCCCGGTTAAAAATCTGTGGTCGGCTGTGGCGTGAATGCTGCGCCCGTCTGTCAGCTTGATTTCAAAAACCGGTCTCACGCCGTTAGACCACGCATCCAAAACGCGCTTCAAACCGTGCGGCGTTTTTACCGAATCGCCTGCCTGGATTTTGTCCATTCGTTTTAAGCCCGATGCGGTCGAAACAAGAGCATCGCCTGTGATGCACGAAAATCTGCCGGTCGGCGCGCCGATTTGGCGAAAATCGGCGTGAATTCTGCCGGTTTTCGGGTTGATGTATTCGAGAAAGCTCTCGCCATATGAAGAGATCGCTTTGGCGACCGTGCGATATTCGATCAGTTTTTTGACGACCGGATAATCGTTTGCGAGCGGCTCTAGCTGCCAGTTGCGCGTGGTTTCGGGAAGCGGTACGCCGAGGCGTTTTAAAGCGTCGGTTAATTGCGTGTGCGAATCGAGATTGATTTCCGGGCGACCGAACAGAGAGCCTTGCATAATTCCGCCCGCGAGCAAATCCTGCAGCTCGTCGGCAATGACGAGCTGGTCTTTTTTTACTTTCGCAAGTTGTTCGCGCCAGCGCGCCGGGTCAATGTTAATTCCGTTTAATTCGAGCATTGCGACCGGCATCACACATTCAAATTCGAGCTGCGCTACCTTCAAAAGCGCGTCCTGTTTGAAACGCTCGATCATTTTTTCTCTGAGCGGCAAAACAATCGCCGCGTCTCGCGCGCCGTATTCGAGCTGAACGCTTGATAATTCCGCCGCGCTCCAATCGCTGACTTGCTGCGATTTGTCCAATTCGATGCCGAGAAATTCCTGCGTTACATCGGCTAAGTTGTGGCGGCGGTCGGTTTCTCCGGCGGCGATAATCTGGCTGCCGAGAAGCGTATCGAAAACGCCGCCAAGCTCCGCTCCGAGATGAAACCGCAGCCATTTGGCGTCGAATTTCGCGTTATGGAGAACTTTTGTCGGGCGGTTTGAAAACAACAAATCGCGTAGACAATCAAGATCGGGATTCGTTTTCGGATCGGGAAAATTTCTGAGGTCAATCAGCTTGATATTGTCCGCGGCGGCGGCAAGCTGAATCAGACGCAATTCGCCTTTGTACGGATCGAGGTCGGTTGTTTCGGTGTCCAGACCGACGGCTTGCAGCTTGGAAAATTCTTCGCAAATGTGACGAAGGTCATCCGCATTGGTAACGTGTTGGTAATAAACTTCCATTGTAATTTCAGAGATAATAGAAAATGAAGCGGGTTAAATGTTAATAATTTGCCGCTCGACTGTCGAGCGGCGAAGAAGGACGAATTAAGAAACATTTGAAGCGAGATTTTAAAAATAAAGTTTACAGGACAAAAATCTCTTGTATATTAGGCGTGACGAAAATCAGCATAACGGGCGAAAGAGACCGCCTCAAAAAAACGTTCTTAATAAAACATTTTGATATTGAATGTCGCGCAACTCAACAGGCGCTGGCAAAATTGCTGAGAAATTTATGACTAGAATCGGAATTCCGAAAGAGATTCATCCCGGCGAGCGCCGCGTTGCGGCGACTCCGCAAACGGTGATGCGGCTAAAAAAGCTCGGTTTTGAAGTGGCGGTAGAGTCGAACGCCGGGCGCGAGATTGACGCCCGCGACGGCGCATATCTCGAAGCCGGAGCGATAATCGTCGAAGACACCAGAGAATTGTGGGCTACGTCGGACGTGGTGATGAAAGTTCGCCCGCCGGAGCAAAACGCGAGTTTGGGAGTTCACGAAACCGAATTGCTGTGCGAAGGCGGCTGGCTCGTCGGTTTTGTCTGGGCGGCGCAGAATTCAAGATTGCTCGAACAGTTTGCGGCGCGGCGAGCGACCGTTTTGGCGATGGATTCGGTTCCGCGCATCACCAGAGCGCAGAAAATGGATGCTTTGAGCGCGATGGCGAATATCGCCGGTTATCGCGCCGTGATCGAGGCGGCAAATTATTTTTCGAGATTTTTCGGCGGGCAAATGACCGCCGCCGGAAAAGTCGAACCCGCAAAAGTTCTCGTTATCGGCGCAGGCGTCGCCGGTCTTTCGGCAATCGGCGCGGCGCGCTCGCTTGGCGCAATCGTCCGGGCGTTTGATCCGCGCTCGGCGACGCGCGATCAGGTCAAAAGTATGGGTGCGGATTTTCTGGAAATCAACATCGCCGAAGAAGGCGAGGGCAAAGGCGGCTATGCGAAAGTGATGAGCGACGCGTTTTTGCAGGCGGAAATGGCTTTGTTCGCGCAGCAGGCGATGGAAGTTGACATCATCATCACGACCGCTCTGATTCCCGGCAAGCCAGCGCCGAAATTGATTACGACCGGAATGGTCGAAAGTATGAAACCCGGCTCCGTAATTGTTGATCTTGCGGCGGAGCAGGGCGGCAACTGCGCGATGACCGAGCCGGGAACGGTCGTCACGCACAAAGGCATCACGATTATCGGCTACACCGATTTGCCGAGCCGGATGGCGAGTCTGTCGAGCCAATTATACAGCTCGACAATCGTCGCGCTCCTGGAAGAAATGCGAGACAAGGAAACCGGCGCGCTGCAAGTTAATTTAGAAGATCAAGTCGTTCTCGGTGCTCTCGTCGCCCACGAAGGTAAAATCACCTACCCGCCGCCGACACCGCCGCCCGCGCCCGAACCGGGCGTTGCAGCGCGCAGCACGCCGCCTGTCGCAGTTGCTCAAACCACAGGTCACAGCTCGCACGGTCACGATTCGGACGCGAGCGTTAATCCCGTTTGGCTCGCGCTCGCAGGCGCGGCATTGGTCGGCATCGGAATGATCGCCCCGACTTCAAAACTCGGACATTTCACGGTTTTTATGCTCGCCTGTTTTGTCGGCTGGCAAGTCGTCTGGAACGTCAAACCGGCGCTGCACACGCCTTTGATGAGCGTCACGAACGCCATCAGCGGAATTATTCTGGTCGGCGGAATGCTCCAGCTTTCGGGCGCGAATTTTAATTTAACAACCATTTTAGGCGCAATTGCCGTTTTGATTGCGACTATCAACATTGCGGGCGGATTTTTGGTGACAAATCGAATGCTTGCGATGTTCCGTCGGTAATAGGAATTTTGCTGATTAATATTAAGCTACATGGCTAATCTCAAATACCTCAAGATTCTTAAGCAAGGAGTAGCGGCTTGGAATAAGTGGAGGGATAACAATACTGATAAGGTTTCCGACCTCATAGCCGATGGGTTCTGTGGAGTTGATTTTAGAGGCGAAGATTTCAGCAGGGCTAATTTTGATGGGGTAAACTTTGCTAGATCTGATTTTGATGGTGCAAAGTTAGAAGGAACAACATTTAGGGAAGCAAATCTGATAAAGACTAATTTTAGGGTAGCAAATCTTACTAACGCTGACTTAACTAAAGCGAACCTTATTAGATCGAACCTTAATAATGCCTATTTAAGTGATGCAACTTTTCGTGAAGCATTTTTAGCTGACGTTAATTTTACTGGCGCATATTTTCGCGGAACTATTTTCAATAAAGCACTTTTGGGACACACTATATTTGCAAGTAATAATCTTAGGGAAGTTAAAGGACTCAATTCGGTTCGCCATATAAGATCTTCAAGCATTGATATTGAAACCATTTATCTGTCCGACGGAGATATACCAGAAGTGTTTCTCCGCGGTTGCGGGGTTCCTGATGAGTTTATTACATACACTCGTTCTCTAGCCAATGCAGTACAGCCTATACAATATTATTCTTGTTTCATAAGCTATTCCAGCAAAGATCAATCATTCGCTGAACGCCTTTACGTAGATTTGCAAAACAATGGAGTCCGTTGCTGGTTCGCTTCTGAAGACCTCAAAATAGGAGATAAGATTCGTGACCGCATAGATGAATCAATCCGCCTTAGGGATAAACTCCTCTTAATTCTCTCTGAGAACTCTATTGCTAGTGATTGGGTAGAGCACGAAGTTGAAAGCGCACTAGATGAAGAAAGGCAGTCAAACAGAATTATTCTCTTTCCAGTGCGTATAGATAATTCTGTAATGGAAAGTAATAAGGCTTGGGCTGCTTTGATCCGTCGAACTCGACATATTGGTGACTTTAGGTATTGGAAACAGCATGATGAATATCAAAAGGCACTTCATAAGTTGCTGCGCGATCTTAAGTCGCAGGTTGCGTCTAATTCTGGCGCTAAAGAGGAGGAAAACAAACTAGATGCGAGATAGTCTCGTAACAATTGCATACATTATCGCCGGTGCGTTATTTATTTTGAGCCTCGGCGGATTATCCAGACAGGAAACAGCGCGCCGCGGAAATCTTTACGGCATTTTGGGAATGATTATCGCGCTCATCGCCACAGCCGCGAAAATGGATTTCGGCAGCTATGTCTATCTCGGCGCGGTTTTGATTCCCGGCGCGGCAATCGGCGCGCTCGTTGCTTCGCGCGTGCAGATGACGGCGATGCCGCAGCTTGTCGCCATTTTGCACAGCTTTGTCGGTTTGGCGGCGGTGCTGGTCGGGTTTGCGACTTATCTCGGAAATCACGAAATCAGCACGGATGAAGTCTCGATTCACAAAATCGAGATTTTTCTCGGCGTGATTATCGGAGCTGTCACGTTTACCGGCTCGATCATCGCCTTCGCCAAATTGCAGGGAACGCTCAGCGGAAAACCTCTAATGCTTCCGGGGCGGCATTTGTTAAATCTTTTAATGCTCATCGTCACAATCGCGCTCGGCGTCTGGTTTTTCATCTCGCCCGGACACGAAGGGCAAATTCCGCTCCTTATCGCGGCGATTTTAACCGGCGTTCTCGGAATGCATTTCGTCGCTGCAATCGGCGGCGCGGATATGCCGGTCGTCGTTTCGATGCTCAACAGCTATTCGGGCTGGGCTGCCGCCGCTGCAGGTTTTATGCTCAGCAACGATTTGCTGATTATCACCGGCGCGCTCGTCGGAAGCAGCGGCGCGATTCTGAGCTACATTATGTGTCGCGGAATGAACCGCTCGTTTGTCAGCGTGATGCTCGGCGGATTCGGAACGGAATCGGGCGCGTCTCCGGCGGCGGGCGCGCAGCCTGCGGGCGAAGTGCAATCAATTGACGCAACGCAGGCGGCTGACCTGCTCAACAATTCGAGCAAAATCGTCATCGTCCCCGGCTACGGTCTGGCAGTCGCGCAGGCGCAGCACGCGCTCGCCGAAGTCGTCCGGCTTCTTAGGGAAAAGGGCGCAACCGTGAGTTTTGCGATTCACCCGGTCGCAGGTCGTTTGCCCGGACATATGAACGTTTTGCTCGCCGAAGCGAATATTCCTTACGACATCGTTTTCGAGATGGACGAAATCAACGATTCGCTCAAAGATCAGGATGTCGTGATGGTCATCGGCGCAAACGACATTGTTAATCCTTCGGCTCTGGACGATCCGGCAAGTCCGATTGCCGGAATGCCCGTTCTGCACGTCTGGGAAGCGCGGACGGTCGTCGTGATGAAACGCGGTATGGCGAGCGGTTATGCGGGCGTGGACAATCCGCTTTTTTATTACGAAAATACGCGGATGCTTTTCGGCGACGCGAAAAAAGTCGTTGACGCGATTCTGGCAGCGATGCGTTCGTAAGTGAATCGGGAGTTTCACTACAGAAACACAGAGGCACAGAGAAATAAAAATCTCTGTGCCTCTGTGTTTCTGTAGTGAATTTTCTTTTATCGAAAGCTGGCGTTAATTCCTTCCAGAACCTTTGAGCCGGGACAAAGTTCTGCTTTGGTCAATTTATTGAGCGGTATCTCGCTTGTTTCGAGAATATCGTGAAGCTCTTCGGAATCGGGTTCCAAATATAACAATCCCGTTAAGATTTCGCTTTTGGCTTTCGCATTTTGAACGGCGGTCATCGCCGACAGGCGATCCAGCGGGTTCCAATCTTCTGCGAGCTTATGCAATCGAATGAAGGAGCCGTCGTGCAATTTCAGGCTTTCAACCGTTCCTTCTTCATAATCCGCTTTTATCTCGCGCATCACCGGAACAAAATCAAAGGTCGCCGTCGCTTCGACGTGTTCGCGGACATAATCGTAAGATTTGGTTGAGCCGACATTGTTATTGAAAGTCACGCACGGAGAAATGACGTTGATAAAAGCAAATCCCGGATGGCTCATCCCGGCTTTGATGAGCGGGACAAGCTGCGTTTTATCGCCTGAAAAGCTCTGGGCGACAAAGGTTGCTCCGAGTTCAATCGCCAAACTCGCCAAATCAATCGCTCCGAATTCATTAACGTGACCTGATTTGTTTTTTGAACCTGGGTCGGCGGTCGCTGAATCCTGTCCTTTGGTCAGCCCGTAGCAGCCGTTGTTCATCACGATATAAACCATATTGAGATTGCGGCGGATGACGTGAACAAACTGCCCCATCCCAATCGAAGCCGTATCGCCGTCGCCCGAAACACCGAGATAAATCAAATCGCGGTTTGCCAGATTCGCGCCCGTCGCAACCGAAGGCATTCGACCGTGGACGGAATTAAACCCGTGCGAATTGTTCAAGAAATATGCGGGCGTTTTTGAAGAACAACCGATGCCGGAAAGTTTGGCGACTTTGTGCGGCTCGATGTTCAATTCAAAACAAGCTTGCGCAACGGCGGCGCTGATCGAATCGTGTCCGCAGCCGGCGCACAAAGTCGAAAGCGAGCCTTCGTAATAATCAACCGTATAGCCCAAATCGTTTTTGGGCAGCAAAGGATGGCGGAATTTTGAGCGAACGTATGACATAAATTTAATTATTTTCTGTTGCTTTCAGCAAATTCGCTTTGATTTGCTGCAAAATATTATCGGCAGTAATGGGCGTACCGTCGTAATTTAAAACGGAAACGAGCTTTGCGGGATTTACGCCCAATTCGATCATCATCAAACTTTTAAACTGCGCGTCGCGGTTCTGTTCGATGACAAAAATTTTCTCGTGCGAGGCGACGAAATCAACAAACTCTCTGCCGAAAGGAAACGCTTTGAGGCGCATCGCATCGAGCGAAATCCCTTCTTGTTTTAATAATTCAATCGCTTCCGCCGCCGCATAAGTCGAAGTTCCGAAGAACAAAACGCCGAGCGGAGAAGAATTTTCCTGCTGATAAAATTCCGGCGCGGGAACCATTTCTTTTGCGGTCTGCCATTTTTTGAGCAGTCTGTCCACATTGCGCTGATAAGCCAGACCGTCTTCGGTGTAAACCGCGTATTCATCGCGCGACGAACCGCGCGTGACGAAAGCGCCTCTGGTTTCGTGCGTCCCCGGAATGGTTCGATAAGGAATGCCGTCGCCGTCTACGTCCAAATAACGACCGTATTTTTCGATTTTTTCAAGCTCTGCCGCGTCGAAAACTTTCCCCCGGTTGTAAACGCCGTCATCGTCCCATTCAAGAGGCGGCGTGATGTGTTCGTTCATTCCGAGATCGAGATCGGTCATCAAAATCACGGGCGTTTGCAGCATTTCGGCGAGGTCGAAACAATCCGCCGTCATTTCAAAACATTCCTTCGGCGAAGCCGGAAAAAGCAAAACATGTTTTGTGTCGCCGTGCGAAGCGTAAGCGGCTAAGAGAAGATCGGATTGCTGCGTTCTGGTCGGCATCCCGGTTGACGGACCTGTGCGTTGAACATCAATCAAAACCGTCGGAATCTCGGCAAAATAAGCCAGTCCCAAAAACTCGTTCATCAAGGAAACGCCCGGACCGCTCGTTGATGTAAACGAACGCGCGCCGTTCCAGCTTGCGCCGATGACCATCCCAATCGCCGCTAACTCGTCTTCAGCCTGCACGATGGCGTAATTCTTTTTGCCTGTTTCTTTATCAATTCGCAGTTTGTTCGCGTATTTCGCGAAAGCGTCAACAACCGAAGTCGAAGGCGTAATCGGATACCACGCGGCGACGGTCGCTCCGGCGTAAATCGCGCCGAGCGCACAAGCCGTATTTCCGCTAATCAAAATCGAATCCCTAAGCAGATCGCGTCTAGCCACGCGAATATTGAGCGGATATTCAAAATGCTTCTGGACATAATCAACGCCCATTTTTAAGGCTTTGATGTTCGGCTCAATCAACTTCTCTTTGCCCTTAAACTGCTCTCCAAGAAGCTCTTCCAAAACATTAAATTCAATTTCAAAAAGGGCGGATAGCGCTCCGACATAAACGATATTTTTGAACAATTGCCGCTGGCGCGGATCGGTAAAAGCGTCGTTGCAAAGAGCCGTCATCGGGATTCCGATGTAATTGATGTCTTCGCGGATAAACTGCGCGTGCAAAGGTTTTGTGCTGTCGTAAAGAAAATAGCCGCCGGGTTTGACGCTCGCGACATCCTTGAGCATACTTTGCGGGTTGACCGCGACCATCAAATCAATGCCTTCGCGCCGTCCGAGATAGCCTTTTTCGCTGACGCGCACTTCATACCACGTCGGCAATCCCTGAATGTTCGACGGAAAAATATTCTTCGGCGTGGCGGGAACGCCCATTCGAAAAATTGACTTTGTAAAAAGAGAATTCGCGCTGGCTGAGCCTGTCCCGTTGACATTGGCAAATCTGATAACAAAATCGTTGATTTTTACTTCGCTCATCTACTGCAACCATTCCCCGCTTTTGTGACGTTATAAAAGAATTTCTGCATATCCCAAGCCGCTGTCGGGCATCTTTCCGCGCATAAGCCGCAATGAAGGCAGACATCTTCGTCTTTGACCATTACTCTCGCGGTCGGCAAAGTTTCGGAAACATAAAGCTCCTGTTTTAAATTAAGCGCCGGAACTTTGAGTTTTTGGCGTAATTCGCTTTCCTCCGCATTCGGCGTAAAAGTAATACACGCAGTCGGGCAAACGTCCACGCAGGCGTCGCATTCGATACATTTCGATTCCGTAAAAACCGTCTGCGCGTCGCAATTCAAACATCGCTCCGCTTCCTTGAAAGCGGTCATTAAATCGAATCCGAGTTCGACTTCCTGTTTGCGATTTGTCAGCGTAATTTTTTTATCGGCTTGCGGAACGATGTATCGCGGATCGTGCGCGATTTCGCTGTCATAAGCCCATTCGTGAATTCCCATTTTCTGGCTGACTAAATTAACATACGGCGAGAGGCGCTTATTTATATCTTCGCCTTTGCAAACGAGATCAATCGAAACTGCCGCCTGATGTCCGTGAGCGACGGCGGTGATAATATTTTCGGGACCGAAAGCCGCATCGCCGCCGAAGAAAACTTTCGGATGCGTTGATTGAAACGTGACTTTATCAACAATCGGCATATCCCATTCGCCGAATTCGACGCCGATTCCGCGTTCGATCCAAGGGAAACTGTTTTCCTGCCCGATTGCCAGCAAAACATCGTCCGCCTCAAAGAAAACATCAGGCTCTCCGGTCGGAACTAAACGCCGTTTGCCGTTTTCGTCATAAACAGCCTCGACTTTTTCAAAAGTCATTCCTTTCAATTTGCCGTCCTCGACCACGAAAGATTTCGGAACGTGATTGTCGAAAATCGGAATGTCTTCGTGCATCGCGTCTTCTTTTTCCCACGGCGAGGCTTTCATATCGGCAAACGGGCTGCGAACGACGACTTTGACATTTTCGCCGCCAAGACGCCGCGCCGTTCGGCAGCAATCCATCGCCGTATTTCCGCCGCCGATGACCAAAACGTTTTTGCCGATTGATTTAATGTGTTCAAACGCGACGCTTGCCAGCCAGTTGATTCCGATGTGAATATTTTTTTCGGCTTCCCAGCGTCCCGGAAGTTTCGGTAAGTCCTTTCCTTTCGGCGCGCCGCTGCCCACAAAAATCGCGTCATAATTCTGGTCTAAAACTTCTTTCAAGCTCGAAACATAAGTGTTGAAAAAAGTGTGAATGCCTAAATCGAGAATGTAATTGACTTCTTCATCCAAAACCGTTTCCGGCAAGCGAAACGACGGAATCTGGCTGAGCATAAAACCACCGCCTTTTTTCTGCTCGTCGAACAAATGAAGCTCGTAACCGAGCGGCGCTAAATCGCGCGCGACCGTCAGCGAAGCCGGACCTGCGCCAATCAGTGCGATTTTTTTGCCGTTCGATTTAAACGGAGCTTGCGGCATTAATTCCTTGACGCCGTTTTTATTATCGGCGGCAACACGCTTCAGGCGGCAGATCGCTACCGGCTCCGCTTCAATCCGCCCTCTTCGACAAGCCGGTTCGCACGGACGATCACAAGTCCGACCGAGTATTCCCGGAAACACATTGGAATCCCAGTTAATCATATAGGCTTCGGTGTATCTGCCTTCGGCAATCAGCCTGATGTATTCGGGAACGGGTGTGTGCGCCGGGCAGGCATATTGACAGTCCACGACTTTATGAAAATATTCGGGGTCTTTAATATCAGTCGGTTTCACTTGTTTTTTCCTTTATGAAAGGTTTCTTTTCTTCGGATTTCAATTAGTTTGAAAACCAGTGAAGACATCAAATCATCTTGACTTAAAAATAATACGTTTTTAATGTTACTTCAACGTCACAGAGTGTAAATGGCGCAAAAAACGAAAAAATAAATATTCAAAATAGCACAGGTTAAAATCCGAACTGTTTCGCTTGTTAAATAAGAAAAAGCGGCAAACAAAATCGTCTGCCGCTTTTTAAACACAGTTAAGATTATTCTGTTATTTAGCTTGTTTAGGCGGGCTTTGCCAGAGAATATTGATGATTTTCCATTTGCCGTCGTACTTGGCGAGATGCAGATAATCAATTCCCCAAACGGCGGTTACTTTCGCGCTCGCAGTCTGGTCTGAAACTTCATAAATGACGACTTCTTTCGGAGCGTCTTTCGGCACTCTACCGTTTTTGTTGTAGTTTTTCGCCAAATCAACCAACTGCGTATAAGTCATTGTGAGCGGCATGTAGGCGGTTTCTCCCTGTTTGAGAAAAAAGCCGCGTTTGGCTAAATCGGGATGAACGCTGCGCTCGACTCTCGCGGCATCAACTTCGTAAATTGATTCGACGTAATCAAGAGCCGCCTGTCTGACGGCTTCTTTATCGTCTTTTGATTGAGCGTTCGCCGTAAACGAAAACGCCAGCGAAAATAAAAATAAGGCTAATAGTTTTTTCATTTTTCCTCTTTTAATTTGTCTTCGATTCTAAAAGCTCTTGCGGAAAAGATACGACGCTTTGATGAAAAATGTGCGTTCGTTGCCGCTCAAACCGGTTTTATAAACTCCGGTGTAGGGATTAAAGCCGTTGTAATTGATGTTGTCATTATAACCGGCGTAAATGGCTGTTCCGGGACTCGGCGTCCAACCCAAAACAAGCTGCGGGCGAAGTCGCGTCGAAATGTTTGAATAATCGAGCCGCAGACGCGCAAATATGTCGCGCGTAAATTGATATGTCGAGCGCAAACTGACAATGTGATCGTCAAAAGCGATTCTGCCCGTATCGTCGCGCGTTAAGCGGCGGCGATTGTAATTGAGCTGAGCCTGCAAAGCTGCTGTCGGCTGGTAGCGCAGCGAAGATTCGATCAAAAGCAGATCGCCCGCGCCCGGATCGTAAGGAGCATCTTGTCCGAGGAGCAAAGCTGCAGGGCTGACGCGCGGATATTTTCGTCCGGCACCGAAATCGTAATCCAAAACGCCCTTCTGGTAGCTTAAAACCCCTAAGAAAAATATTTGTTTGATCGGAGACGTTTCGATGAAGCCGTAAATTTCGCCGCGATGAGCCGAACGCTCCGAGTCGGGTCCGTAAAACGCGCCCGTTCTGGTCGCGGTTCGCTTGCGACCGAATTCGTGTTCAAAAACGCGCTCGTAACCTAATTCAAAACCGCCGCCGACATAAGTCTGGCGTTGAAAGGCGAGCATTCCCTGAGTGTTTGATCTTACTAACTGGCTGCGCCCGCGCCAATCGTAGCTGACGTTGCTCTCGTTAAAAAGGCGTTTGTAGATAATGCTTTTCTTCGCGTCGCGGTCGGTTTGATATTGAATAAAAGAACCGGCGTAATTTGTATCAACACGATTTGAAAATCCGACATCGGCGCGATACTCTCTGCTTCTGCCCGTCATCAGGAAATTCATATTCAAATTTCTGTCCGAACGCGAAAGATAAGCTCGGTAACCAACTCCGTTTCCGGTGCGATAATTGTTTTGATTAAGATCGGCGTCGTAAAATCTGCCGCGCGTGTTCGTTCCGATGACTTGAAAATCCGTTACGATTTTTTCGCTCAAATTAAAGCGACCGTCAACTCCGACGACGTTATTATGCCGGTCAACGAAATTGTAAGTCGTCGCGAAAAATCCCAAATTATGCTGTCTGCCGATGTCTCGTTTGACGCGCAAAACTCCGATTTGAGCGTTTTCGTCAAGGAATCGCTCGATTCCGCAAATTCGATCTACGTTTGGATTAAGGTGACAGCGATCTCGGTAATTAAGCAGACTTACGCGCTCGTCCTTTGAATAATTTCCCGGCGCGTTATCCGAAGCGTACATCAATCCGAAAGTATTCTTACCGCGTCTGCCCGTTAGTTTCGCCGCAACGTCCGGGTCAACAATAGCTCTGGTATTAACGACATTCATCGGTGATTGAAAAATATCAATTCGCTCCAAAAAGAACGGACGTTTTTCCTGAAAGAAAATCGGAAAACGCTGATTGGCAGTCGAAACCGGAGCATCGGCTTCGACCTGCGCGAAATCCGGGTTGTAAGCAAAATCAAGCGTAATCGTCGGAGTTAAGCTGAATTTGGCGGTCATTCCGAATTCGCCTCTGAGTCCTTCATTGATATAACGCCCGTTCGGATTGCCGTCGAAAGTATGGATCGTGCGCCTGCCTGATTCAGAAACAGTAAAGCTGGGATTTAATTCAAGCTGACGAGTCGTTTCGATTCCTTCCAGACCTGTAATTCGACCGGCTTGATTTAACCAGCCGGAAATACTCCGGTTTGTCGGCATCCACGAATTGTATTCGTTGTTGTTGTATTTGACGCGGCGGTTAATATGCAATCCCCATTGTTTGTTTTTACCGGCTTCATAACGCAGAGATTTAAACGGAATAGCGACTTCAATCGTAAAACCGTCCTCGGTTAAAACGCCTTTCGATTCCATCACAATATCGAGACTGTAATCTTCTCCGCGTCCTTCCGTGAAAGTTCCATCGGCTTGAATACCTAGCGGGCTGAAAAACAACAGATAAGCCTGACGCTGATCGTTAAAAGTATCGAGATGAACCAGAACGTAATCGTCGTTAAAAATATTATCTCGCCTTGCTACTGTTGCTCGAACTGTATTTTTATCCTGGATGATGCGAAAAGCTAAGTAAAGATTCTTCGAGTCATAGCCCATCATAAACTCTGTCGGATGAGTCGGCTTGACGTTATCGCCGGGCTGAGTTTGGACGAAATCCCCGAACAGAGCTGCTGATTGCCAAACAGCATCATCGAGTTTTCCGTCAATCACGGGCGGCGAATCAAGTCGCGGAATTTGCACTGCCGCATCTTTTTTCACGTATCGCGATGACGGCTCTATCGGCTGAAAGGGTTTTTCAGCCTGGGCGGAGCTTTTCGAGCCGGTCGCTTCAACCGGAGGTGACGCAACAGGCGCTGCATCAGGAGATGCAACCGTTTTGGCGTTGACTGTCGGGACCGGTGAAGGCGCAGGCGGTTGGAGAGTAAGTGTTTGCGCAAAAGAGCTAAAAACGCTCGAAAATGCAAAGAGGGATAGCAGCAAAAATGTTTTCATAATTTAATCCAAAGAAAAAGGAGTTATTGACGCTCGATTAATAAACACCGCTCTGGAAAGATTTGTGACAAAAAATTCCGATGGTTTTACGAGCGTTTTTCATTTTTGGTTTCCTATCTGCGAAAAAGTCGTTTATACTTTGTAGGTTGGCTTTGGCTGTGGCGTTTTTTTTAATGCATTCTCACTCGAAGCCGAACAACAGAAGTTTTGCGAAAGATTTTTGCACAAGCGACGCGCATTTTTCGAGCGGCAGAAATTGCCGCTTTTAGCGCGCGAATCGTTTTGGCGACGAAGAACGAAGAAACGAAAACGGGTTTAGAGCGCATTTTAATTTTAAAAACGAGGGCGCTCCCCGATTTTGACGGCGAAAAGGTTTTAGCTTGAATCAACTCTTGCTCGACGACGAAAATTCTGAGGAATTTTTTGTTCGTCCGAATTTAGAAAATTGCAGCTCTCAAGCGCAAAGTTTATCCGCTCGCTCTTTCCGCCATTTCAGCGCACATCTTCCGTAGAAACTTCATATTTTAAATAAAATCAAGGGAAAAAGCCCAATTTATGGCGAAAGAAATGATTGTCAGCGTCAACGGACGCGAAAAAAAGATTGCCATTCTCGAAGATGGCAAAGTGACGGAATTTTATATTGAGCGCGGCGAGGAAAATTCCGGCGTCGTCGGTAATCTCTACAAAGGTCGCGTGATGCGCGTGCTGCCCGGAATGCAGTCCGCTTTCGTTGACATCGGACTCGAACGCGATGCGTTTTTGTATGTTTCGGATTTCTTCGACGAAGAAGAAGAATTCGAGCGCATCGTGATGGAAAAAACCAAAAAAGGCGAAGCGACCGACGCGGCGAAAGCCGCAGCCGAGCGCGTCCAAAAAGCGCGTCTCGAACGCGAACGGCAGATGGAAGCCGCGCAGGAACGCGCCGAACCGATTGCCGCCGCTGCGGTTGAAGAACCGGAGATAGAAGAGCTGCCCGAACTGCCGGAAGAATTTTTGTCCGAAGATTTGGTGCAAGACGAATTCGTCTCGGTTGAAGACGAAATTGAGGAAAGCGATTCGAGCTTTATCGAAATCGCCGCGCCGAAAAATATTCAGCTTAAACCGATCAAAGAAATTGAAGAAGCGACGCCGTTCGTTTCGGGAGAATTCGGTTTCGAGCGAATTGTTGACGATGAAACCGAAGGCGATTTGTTCAAAGAAGCCAGAATTCAGGAACGCATTACAGATCACGTCCGCGCCGCCGAATTTGAAATGGAGCCGACGCCGCCGATGGCTGTCGGCTCGCTTCGTCTCGAAACCGGAAACGGCGGTTTCGAGCGCATCGCGGACGATGAAGAACCGACTGCGCCCGAAGCTGCTGCGCCGCAGGAAAAAGGCAAACGCGGTCGCGGAAAACGCGGAGGCAATAAACAACAACCAGCCGCGCCGGAAACCGTCGAAGCCGCAGCGCCCGCAACCGTAGAAATTCCTGCGCCCGCGGAAGAAGCGCAAAAAGAAACTGGCGGCGGGCGCGGCGGAAAACGCGGCGGGAAAAAGAACGCCGCCGCTCCGGCAACCGATGACCAGCCGCAAGCCTCCGAAAGCACCGCTACCGAAACCAAACAATCTTCGCGCCGGGGCGGGCGCGGCGGCAGAAACCGCAAAAACAACGAGGCAAAAATGCAGACGGAAAATCCGAGAAACGACCCGAATGACGGCGCAAACGTCGAATCAACCGAAGATTCGCGCGGTGAAACCGGCGGAAAATCTAACGTCGAGAATGTTTCGCGCGATGAGAGAACCGATTCAAATACGGAAAACACGGTTCAGGATGAACGCGGAAACGTGGATTCCGGCTCGCCTTCGGACGCAATGACCGCAAATTACGACAATGCGGACGCGAGCGTTGACGACATCGGCTCATTTCGTTCGGAAATGGCAGTGCGTCGCGGCGGGCGCGGTCGTCGCGGTGCGCCTCGCGGCAATCGCCCGCAGCACGGCGGACAAAACGGCGCGGCGCAA
This sequence comes from Pyrinomonadaceae bacterium, assembly GCA_036387135.1. Taxonomy (GTDB): domain Bacteria; phylum Acidobacteriota; class Blastocatellia; order Pyrinomonadales; family Pyrinomonadaceae; genus JALZCH01. The sequence goes on from DASVUH010000041.1 coordinate 21,111, forward strand.
GACGGAAATGCAGAAGACGGCGGCGAAGCGCCGGAAGCTGCAATTGAAACCGTCGAAGTCGCTGAAACGGCAGTTGAAGATAACGGACGCCCGCCGCAAACGAAGCGCGACGACCGGCGCGGTGGACAGCGCGGAGGTCAGGAACGCGGCGAAAGACCCGAAAGACCCGAAAGACCCGAAAGAGGCGAGCGCGGCGAAAGAAGTGAAAGACCTGAAAGAGGTGGTCGCGACGGCGGTCGTCGTCAGCCGACAATCACCGATTTGCTCCGCGAAGGTCAGGAAATTCTCGTTCAAATCGCCAAAGAGCCGATTGCCAAAAAAGGCGCGCGAATTACGTCGCACATCGCTCTGCCGGGCAGATTTTTGGTTTATATGCCGACCATTGAACACGTCGGCGTATCGCGCAAAATCGAATCGGGCAGCGAGCGAAATCGTCTCAGAACTCTGATTCAAAAAATCCGCGAAGAGGAAGACGTGCCTTCCGGCGGTTTTATCGTTCGCACCGCGGGAATCGGGATTTCCGAACAAAATCTCCGCGAGGACGCGCGTTATCTGGTCAGAACCTGGACGGATGTTCGCAAATCCGCCGAGCGCACGAAATCTCCGGCGATGGTTCATCAGGATTTGGATTTGGTAGAACGCATTTTGCGCGACCAGCTTTCCGAGGATTTCGCCGCGATTCGCGTTGACGACGAAGCCGAATTTCAGCGCGTTGTCGAATTTATCAACCGGATGGCTCCCAGAATGACAAACCGCGTCAAGCTCTACACGCGCGAAGAGCCGATAATGGAAAATTACGGCGTGCAGGAAGAAATTGACAAAGCCGTCAAACCACGCGTGTGGCTCAGATCCGGCGGCTATCTCGTCATCAATCAAACCGAAGCTCTCGTTTCGATTGACGTTAATACGGGCAAATTCGTCGGCAAAGGCGCAAACCGCTTGGAAGATACGATCACGAAAACGAATATGGAAGCGGTCGAAGAAATCGCCCGTCAGGTTCGGCTGCGTGATTTGGGCGGAATTATAGTGCTGGACTTGATTGATATGGAAGACCGGCGCAATCGCCAAAAGGTTTTGCAGTTGTTGCAGGAAGCTCTGCAAAACGACAAATCGCCGACGAAAGTTCTTTCGTTCAACGATTTCGGCTTGATCGTAATGACCAGAAAGCGCGTCAAACAATCGCTCGAACGCACGCTCTGCGCGCCGTGTCATTATTGTCAGGGCGCAGGTTTGATTAAATCTGCGCAAACGGTCGCTTACGAGATTCTCGATCAATCCCGCCGTCTTTCAAAACAAATGGATGATTACAAACAAGTCACTCTGCGCGTTCATCCCGAAATCGCTAAGGCTCTGCGAACGACGGAGCGCGACGTTTTGACGGAAATCGAAGATTACCTCGGCTCGGTTGATCTGACAGCCGATGCCGCCGTTCATCAGGAACAATTCGATTTTGCTTTTATTTGATAAAACAAAGCTGCGAAAGCAAGTCGTAAGCAGCTTTATTTAACTTTAAAACGAAAGGGCGGGGACAAATCTCCCGCCCTTTCGCGTATTCGACAGTTTCGAGTCAAGGCGCAAATATAAATCGCATGTTTGCGACATCAAATTTCATTAATAAACGCACCGAAAGGTCAGCGTCGGCGCGCTTACGTTGCTGCCGTTATAAATGTTCAGCGGCGAACCGTCGAAATCGGTATTTGGAGCATTGACATTCCAGGTCGCCCGCACGTTGTCTCCGATAATATCCGCCAGCCAGCCTTTAGGATTATTGGTGTCAACCGGGTTGTTCGTTAAAAAGTAGTTGAATCCGCTTTGCGAGAAACTCAGCATTACATCGGCACCTGACATAGGGCACTCTTTCTTCAGTTACGCCGCCGGGATTAATAATGAGCGAAACCAGCGGCGGAACCGCTCCGTTGACGCTGATTGTAGCAGCACCCACCGCCGCATCTGCGGCAAGCGTGACGGTGCCGGTTTGATAAGAAGTTTCAACACAGACTGCTCGGATCGCGGCGGCGATTTGAACGTCTGGAAAATCTCAGAGGCGGGTGGAGAAGCCAAACAAATCACTAAACAAGGCGGTTTCGAGTCGTTTGCTTCGCCGGACGGCAAAGTGATTTTTTATTCCAAAGGACGCGGCGTTGCCGGATTGTGGCGCGTTTCGGTCGAAGGAGGCGAAGAATCGCCGGTACCGGAACTTTCGGAAGCCGGTTATTGGCGTTATTGGACGGTCACGCAAAAGGGTGTTTATTTCGTAGCTCAAAATCCAAACCCGCCGTATCGGATTGTGTTCTACGATTTCTCGACCTGGCAAACCAGAGAAATTGCATCGGCGGAGAAAATGCCGCTTTGGGCTTTTCCCGGTTTGAGCGCATCTGCTGACGGCAAAACGATTCTTTACGCGCAGCGAGACCAAAACGCCGGTAGCATTATGCTCGCAGAGCTGCAAAAACCTTGATTTGCCAGCCGACGCCGTTAATCAGGAACAATTAGATTTTGCGTTTATCTAAGTGAAACTTAATTAAAACTTAGTGCGTAACAAACGCCGAGCTTGTTTCAAGTTCGGCGTTTTTGTATATTGAAATTCCTTCTGTAATTAAACTTTTTGAGGAGTAAAGCGATGAAAATGCAAAGAAAACTCGTCGGTATTTCGTTTGTTCTGCTTTTTGCTTTGGCTTTTGTGCTGATGCCTGATACGGGAACGGCGCGCAGCAGCGATACGGTTACCATCGGCGCAAAGGTTGAAAACTTTACGCTCGCCGATACCGAAGGCAAGCAGCGTTCGTTTAACGATTTGAAAGGCAAAAACGGCGCTCTGATCGTTTTTATGTCGGCGCAATGCCCGGTCGTCAAAGGCTATGCCGAACGCATCAACGCTTTGGCGAAAGAATATGGAGCCAAAGGAATCAGCGTGATCGGAATGAATTCAAACGCGACCGAATCGCTCGATTACGTCAAATCGAATATGACCGAGCGCAGCCACTCTTTTACAATGCTGATTGACAAAGGCAACGTCATCGCCGACAAATTCGGCGCGACCGTGACGCCCGAAGTTTATTTGTTCGACAAAGACGGCAAGCTCGTTTATCGCGGAGCGATTGACAACGACCGGAGCGGCGAAAACATCACCGCGCGCCCGCTGCAAGACGCCGTTGACGCGACGCTCGCCGGAAAAGCTGTGGCGAAAACCGAAACCAAAGCCTTCGGTTGCTCGATCAAACGCGCGGCGAAATAAAAGATGCGATTTTTCCGTTTGGCGGTTTTCTGCGGCGCGCTCTGGCTCGGTTTAAGCGGCGCGGAGTCTGTATTCGCGCAAAAAAAGCGCGCGCCGCAAAATCGTCGGCAAACAAAATCGAAAGTTAAAAGAAGCGTTAAGCGACCGGCAAAGCCGCCGACCGAAACGGCGGCGCTGATTCCGGTCGCGCGGCTTGATTTTGCCGGTTTGCAAACGCTGCTCAAACGCGAACCCGAAGCAAAACGCCCGTTGCTGATCAATTTCTGGGCGACGTGGTGCACGCCGTGCGTCGAAGAATTTCCCGAACTCGTCAAAATTGACCACGAATTTCGCCCGCGCGGCTTGGATTTCGTGACAATTTCGCTCGACGATCTGGCGGAAATAAAACGCGACGTGCCGAAATTTCTGGCGGCAATGAAAGCCGAAATGCCCGCCTTTTTGCTCAAGACGGCGGACGAAGACGCTGCGATTCAATTGGTTGCGCCCGATTGGAGAGGCGGTTTGCCGTTTACGATTCTGCTGGACAGCGCGGGTAAAATCGCTTACAGCCGAATGGGAGTCGTTAAACCGGACATTTTGCGGGCGGAAATTGAAAAAGTTTTGTCCACAGCGGCAGATGCGCCTTCTGTCAAATAAATATAATTTGCAAGCTTTCATAAAGCTGGCAAACGGCGAACTATCAACTATAAACTGTCAACTATCAACTATTTTGCAAATAATTATGCATGATAGTTGACAGTTCATAGTTGATAGTTGACAGTCGTTGGACTTTTAACTTTATTTGCTGATACTGATTAAATTAAACGCGAAAAATTGATTTGACGGCGGCTCGTAAAAGCCGCCGTTTTTGCTTTTCCGGCAAAGTCTGGTAAAAATTTAGTTTAATTCCGACAGTTTTAGAAAATCAATGAATCAACAAATCACGCCGGAAGTTATCGCACAACACAATCTTACAACCGAAGAATACAGCCGCATCGTCCAACTTTTGGAGCGCGAGCCTTCAATGACCGAACTCGGAATCTTTTCCGTAATGTGGTCGGAGCATTGTTCCTACAAATCTTCGCGCGTTCATCTTAAACGCTTGCCGACAACCGGCGAGCGCGTGATTGTGCCGCCGGGCGAAAACGCCGGAGTCGTTGACATCGGCGACGGCTGGTGCGTCGCTTTTAAAGTCGAATCGCACAATCACCCTAGTTTTATCGAACCGTTTCAAGGCGCTGCAACAGGAGTCGGCGGAATTTTGCGTGACGTTTTCACAATGGGCGCGCGCCCGGTGGCGGCGATGAATTCATTGAGATTTGGAAAATTGACTGATGAAAAACACGCCAATCGCAATAAATCTATTTTAAAAGGCTGTGTGGCGGGAATTTCGCATTACGGCAACTGTTTCGGCGTGCCGACAATCGGCGGCGAAGTTGTTTTTGATGATGCATACAATTTAAATCCGCTTGTCAACGCTTTTGCGCTCGGTTTGGTGCGACACGACCAAATCTTTTTCGGCAAAGCATCGGGAATCGGAAATCCAGTTTTGTACGTCGGCGCGAAAACCGGGCGTGACGGAATTCACGGCGCGACGATGGCTTCGGCTGAATTTGATGAAGAAGCACTGGAAAAACGTCCGACCGTTCAAGTCGGCGATCCGTTTTTGGAAAAATTGCTGCTCGAAGCCTGTCTCGAAGCTATGCGTTCGGGCGCGATTGCGGGAATTCAAGATATGGGCGCAGCCGGTCTGACTTCTTCGACCTGTGAAATGGCGGCGCGCGCCGGAACGGGAATTGAGCTTGATTTAACGAGCGTGCCGCAGCGCGAAACCGGAATGACGGCTTACGAAATGATGCTTTCGGAATCGCAGGAGCGAATGCTGATCGTCGCGCACGCCGGGCGCGAAAAACAGGTGATTGATATTTTCCGCAAATGGGATTTGGATGGCGTTGTCGTCGGTCGGGTCGTTGAAGGCAATCGAATGATTGTCAAACACAACGGCAGCGTCGAAGCCGACATTCCGGTTCTGGCTTTGACCGACGAAGCGCCGAAATACAATCGCCCGATGGCGGAAAGTCAAAAGTCAAAAGTTAAAAGTCAAAAGCCGGAAAACACAACAAACGACGAACAACGAACAACGAACTTTACGGATAATTTCAAAACCTTGCTTGCTTCGCCTAACATCGGCTCGAAACAGTGGGTTTACGAGCAATACGACACCATGGTGCGGACAAATACGGCGGTTTTGCCGGGCGCGGACGCGGCGGTGATTCGGATTAAGGAAACGCGGCGCGCTGTGGCGATGTGTTTGGACGGAAACGGGCGTTATTGCGGAGTCAATCCGCGCGAAGGCGCGAAACTGATTGTCGCTGAAGCCGCCCGCAACGTCGCCTGCGTCGGCGCTCGCCCGACGGCGATTACGAATTGTTTAAATTTTGCTTCGCCCGAACGCCCGGAAGTGATGTGGGCGTTTTCGGAAACGATTGACGGAATGGCTGAGGCTTGTCTGGCGTTTGAAACTCCGGTCGTTTCCGGCAATGTTTCGTTTTACAATGAAACCGAAGGCAAAGGAATTTTGCCGACGCCCGTCATCGGAATGGTCGGAATTCTGGACGACGCGCGGCGCATCGTAACGCAAGGTTTTAAAACCGAAGGCGATTTGATTGCGCTGCTCGGCGCGACGAACGACGATGATTTGTCGGTCAGCGAATACGCCGCAAGCTGCCGGAAAATCTCGACCGAAGAAATGATCGAATCCGGCGCTGTGCCGAGACTTGATTTGGAAATCGAAAAAAGCGTTCAGCAAGCCGTTATCGCGCTCGCCGAAAACTGTTTAATTAAATCAGCCCATGATTGCGCGGACGGCGGTTTATCAATCGCCATTGCCGAAAGCTGTTTTTCGTCTTTGAATCGCAAAGCAGTCGGGGCGCAAATCGAAATTTCCGACGCCGATCTTTCCGTTGAAAAACAGCTTTTCGTCGAATCGCCCTCGCGCATCGTCATCAGTTTTGCGCCGGAAAATCTGGAAAAAGTAAAAGAAATCGTCGGCAATTGCCCGTTTCAACTCATCGGTAAAGTCACCGGCAAAAATTTAAAAATCAAAGCGAACGGTGAAACGGCAATCTCCGCAACAATCGCTGCGCTGGAAAACATCTGGCGCTGCGCGCTCGAAAACTGTCTTGAAAATTAAGCGAATCGTTAATCATCAGTCGTGAATTGAAAAAGAAAGTATAATGATTTGAAAACTATTCACGTGTTACGATTTACTTTTTGTGTTACCCGGCGTTTATCTTCACATTCCGTTTTGCCGCTCGCGGTGTTCTTACTGCGATTTTGCCGTCAGCATTTATCAATCGGATTTGGCGGAAAAATATGTTGAAGCGCTCTGCGAGGAGGTTCAAAGTTCAAAGTTCAAGGTTCAATGTCCCGCGATTGACACAATATATTTCGGCGGCGGAACGCCTTCGCTATTGACTCCGAAACAAGCGGAAAAACTTCTGCGATCAGTTTCCGACCGATTCTCGATTCAACCAAATGCGGAAATCACGATGGAAATGAATCCGGGAACGCTGACGCCGCAAATCGCAAGGGATTTTCGTTCGCTCGGCATAAATCGCGCCAGCTACGGCGCGCAGACTTTTGACGACGATGAGCTGAAACGGCTGGGGCGGCGGCACACGGCGGAAGATGTGCGGAAAACGATTGATTTATTGCGCGATGCTGATTTTTCAAACGTGAGCTTTGATTTAATTGCCGGACTTCCCGGTCAATCTTTAAAAGATTGGCAGCGGAATCTGAACGAAGCTCTCATATTAAAACCCGAACATTTATCGCTTTATCTGCTCGAAATCCACGAAGGAACGCCGCTCGCAAAACACATCAGCGAAGGCAAACAGCCCGTGCCGGATGAAGATTTGGCGGGCGAAATGTATTCATTTTTGCTCGAAAAAATAGCCGAATCAAATTACGAGCAATATGAGATTTCAAATTTCTGCCTGCCCGGTTTCGAGTCGCGCCATAACTCAAAATATTGGACTTTCGATCCGGTTTACGGTTTCGGCTGTTCGGCTCATTCGTTTGACGGCGAGCATCGGCGCTGGGCAAACGCGCGGGACACAAACGCTTACATCAAATTGATCGAAAAAACGGGCGCAGCGATTGTCGAGGAAACGGTTCTGGATGAAAAGGAGCGCCGGGCGGAGTTCGCTTTTTTGGGATTGCGGCTGATGCGCGGCGTTTGTTTGGCGGATTTTGAGAGAAAATTCGGCGTTGCGCTGCTCGATGAATACGGCGCGGCGTTGGAAGAATCATTTGAAGCAGGATTGATTGAAATTGAGGAAAACCGTCTGCGACTCACGGGAAAAGGCGCTTTGTTCTCAAATACGGTTTTCGCAGCGTTTGTCTAAACAAATTATTTCTTTTAAAATTTTTCATATTTGAAGTATTATTCCGAACAAATTTGATTGAGTTTTCGGTTTATATTTTACTCACTCGAACAAGGGATTTATGTTTTTGCAAGAGCAGACAGAACCGCTGCCGTCTTTGCCGGAATCTTTCCGCACCGTTCGCGTACCGCAAAACGGCGGTTTTCTGCGGAAAATGCTCGCCTTTTCAGGTCCGGGTTATATGGTCGCGGTCGGTTATATGGACCCGGGAAACTGGGCGACCGATTTGGCGGGCGGCGCAAAATTCGGCTACGCGCTGCTGAGCGTGATTTTGCTGTCGAATTTGATGGCGATTTTGCTGCAATCGCTCTGCGTACGGTTGGGCGTCGCGACCGGAATGGATTTAGCCAGAGCCTGCCGCGAATATTTCGGTCCGAAAGCCAATTTCGTTCTCTGGGTATTGTGCGAAATTGCCATTATTGCCTGTGACTTAGCGGAAGTTCTCGGCAGCGCTATCGCTTTACAGCTTTTGTTTGGAATTCCGATTCTTGCCGGAGTCTGCATCACGGCTTTCGACGTTTTGCTGCTGCTGCTGCTGCAAAACAAAGGTTTTCGTTATCTTGAAGCAATCATCATCACGCTGATTGCCACAATCGGCGGCTGCTTCATTCTCGAACTCATTTTTTCGCGCCCGGATTTGACTCAGGTTTTTGCGGGTTTCGTACCGACAACCGAAATTGTCCGCAACCCGGAAATGCTTTACATCGCCATCGGAATTTTGGGCGCGACCGTAATGCCGCACAATCTTTATCTGCATTCGGCAATCGTTCAAACGCGCGCCTGGGAGCAGACGCCGGAGAAAAAACGCGAGGCTATCAAATTCGCCACGATTGATTCCAGCGTCGCGTTAACGCTCGCATTGTTTATCAATTCGGCAATTCTGATTTTATCCGCCGCCACATTTCATTTTTCCGGTCATCAGGGCGTCGCCGAAATCGGCGACGCTTATCAACTGCTCTCGCCGCTGCTCGGCGTTTCCGTCGCCAGCACGCTGTTTGCCGTCGCTCTTCTCGCTTCCGGTCAAAATTCGACCATTACGGGAATTTTAGCCGGGCAAATCGTGATGGAAGGTTTTCTGCAAATTCGTTTAAAACCTTGGCTGCGGCGATTGATAACGCGCCTGCTGGCAATCGTTCCGGCGATTTTAACGATTATTATTGCAGGGGAAAGCAGCACGACGAGTCTGCTGGTTTTAAGTCAGGTGATTTTGAGTATGCAATTGTCTTTTGCGGTGATTCCGCTCGTAATGTTTACCGGCAGCCGCAAAATGATGGGCGAGTTTGTAGCTCCGTTATGGCTTAAATCAATTGCCTGGGCAGTTGCGCTCGTCATCGCGGGACTGAACTTGTGGTTGCTGATTCAAACTTTTGCCGGACTATTCGATTCGTAGAACTGATTTAAAACTTCAGGTGAAGGCAATGATAAAGTATCGAAAGCAAGAAAGGGCGAATTAAAAAATAGACCTAAAATACAAAAGGAAAGAGGCAATTTACGCTTCGCTAATTCAAATTACGAGTAAATTGCCTCTAAACCGATCAAGTTGTACTGATATGAGCTGTAATTAACCGATTATTACAGTTCATTAATTTAGTTTTAAGCGCTCGTAATTACACTGCGCGGCGACCGCTTATTAGTTGAAGGATTACAACAACTACTGCAACAACAAGCAAAATGTGGATTAAATTACCAACCGCTGCTCCTGCGAAACTAAAACCTAGTAACCACAGAACGAGCAAAATCACAACTAATGTCCAAAGCATAAATTTTCTCCTTCTAAACTGTCATTATTAATGTATGATTATGTTGCAAATTCATACATCTACTTTCCTCAAAATGATAAATGCAATAAATGTACCATCCCGTTATTGCAGATAATTTCATCCTGTCATTTCAGAAAACGGAACAACCGGAATACTCGATTCTCTCAAACTGAAATAAACAAATAAAAAAGGTGATTTGTTGTTGAGCCTGAAAATGCGCTCAAAATCAAAGCCAAAAGAAGATGTTTAGAGCAAAAAGTTATTACAGGTATTAAGCCAAAAGTTAAAGCCGGCAAAAATGAATCTTGCCGGCTCTTTATTTTTAGATTATTGAATCCTTACTGATTGGTTCAATACTAATGACCTAGATATTGATTGAGAATCGGTTGCAAAGCTTTTGAGTCGACAGGCTTGTTAATCAAATCGTCACAACCTGCTTCTATTGCCTGTCTGTAATAAGATTTATCCAGTGAAGTAACGGCAATGATTGGTAATCGAGACATTCCATCGCATTTCCTGATTAATTGGGTTGCTTTAAAACCGTCCATTACAGGCATCGAAATATCCATTAGAATTAAATCAGGATGAAACTGTTGAGCTATTTCCACAGCCTCTTGCCCATTCGTTGCTTCTAATGTTCGATAACCATAGCCTTCGAGAATATATTTCATCAAAATACGACTATCGGCATAATCTTCAGCGACAAGAATTGTTTTTTTCATAATTTCACTTAAAGCTAAACAGAAACCTAATGATTATATTTACATATTCAATTACCAAATCGCAATAAACAAATTTAACAAAATATTTCAATCAGGAAAAATAAATATTAACTATTGCCAAACTATTGCAAACTATGTTTAACTATGAAAAACTTAAAACCCAAAAGGGGATTATCAATATGTCAAAGACAGTAATGATTGTGGAAGATTACAATGATACCCGGACTTTGATGAAGGCTTTGGTAAAGTGGTACGGATACGATGTTATCGAAGCAGCCGACGGTTATGAAGCGGTTGAAAAATCCGTGCAATACCATCCAGACCTCATTTTAATGGATTTGGCACTGCCGGTAATGGATGGCGCAACCGCTACGAAGCTTATTAGAGAAATTGTAGGATTTGATAAAGTTTCGATTGTTGCATTAACGGGATTCAGTAATACTTCTTTTGATAAAGCGATAGAAGCGGGTTTTGACAATGTGTTAATCAAACCGCTTCACTACGAAAATCTTGAGCCGCTTTTACATCGCTATTTAGAAGACAAAACTCCTCAGTAAGTGGAATCTGTGTGAAAAAATAAAAAGTCGCCCAAAACTTTCATTGGGCGACTTTCGGTAGTCTGATTGGATTAGCCTGAAACACAGGGAAAAATCTAATAAACTACATTATATTTTCGAGGTTTCAGGCTTCAGCCACCTCACTGTAATCTTTTTTCATATACGTTTTTTGATCACCTCCTTCCCAGTGATGGCGCTCATCATAAATCACTAAAAACGGTGTGTCAACGCTTTTTTGTTCATCATTTTGTGTTTTTCATCAAAATTTAATAACCGGCGAAAAAACCTTCGGGCTGCGTAATTTTAATAGACAACTCGACTTATTGTTGTATATACTAATCGTTCACTTCACTTATTCTGTTCTAAAAAATTTAAGGAGAAAATCAAAAAACTATGCGCAGAAAACTCTTCAGCGCGTCCGTGCTATTTTTATACCTGCTTAACTTAGCCCCTTTTGCATTCGCGGCTCGCGAACAAGAAAAATATCAAAATAATAACAAGAAAATTATTAACAAATCCGAAGAATCGGAGTATGAAGATCCTGATTTACCGCCGGGAACGCCCCTTGCCGATAAGGGAGCTTATTTAAAAGCTCGTGAAGAACAAATATCTCTCCTTCGCGGTTTGCCTTATCCGAAATTAAACTCACGGCAAAAAGCGATTTTTGAGATGGAGAATAAGGAAACGGCGCTTGCCGCCGCTTCGGGCGAACCGGACGCCGCGCCTCAAGCCGGGTGGCAGCCGGTCGGTCCGGCGCCGATTCCAAACGGTTCGACTATAGGGCGCTCGGACTCGACTGCCGGGCGCGTAACGGCAATTGCCGTTCACCCGTCAAATCCGAATATAGCTTATGTCGGTACGGCTCAAGGCGGTCTTTACCGCACTTTGGACGCCGGCGCGACGTGGACGCCCCTGCTCGACAACGCGCTTAGTTTAGCAATCGGTTCGGTCGCCATCGCGCCGTCCGACCCGACGATTGTTTACGTCGGAACCGGCGAATCGGCTTTCTCCGCCGACAGTTTTTTTGGCGTCGGCATCTACCGCATTTCAAATGCGGACACGAATCCGGTCGTCGCCGGACCTTTGAACCGCGATGCCGCTAACAATGACGTTTTCACCGGGCGCGCAGTGAGCGAGATTTTAATTCATCCGACCGATCCGAATATTATTTTTGCTACGTCAACAAGAAGCGTCGCCGGTTTGGGCGGTAATACGACGGGCTTGGTTTTGCCGACCGCCGGGCTTTTTCGCTCGACAAACGCGATGTCCGACGCGCCGACTTTTGAAAGGCTAAACGTTTCAATTTCCGGCTCGGTCAATCGAGAAATAGTTGACGCCGTAATGGAGCCGGGCAATCCTAACCGCATTTTAGTGGCACTGATCGGCGGCGGGACCACCGGCGGATTTACCGACGGCGGCGTTTATCTGACAAACAATGCGCTTGCCGCGGCACCGACTTTTACCCGCACTTTAACGACTCCCGACGGCACGACCAACGGACGAACAGAGCTGGCGATTCAAAAAACCGACTCGACAGTTACAGTTTATGCCGCTACCGGCACTGCTAACGGAACTGTTTATAAATCGGTAAACGGCGGCGAAAGTTTCAATTCCGTTTCGGCAAACGGTTTCTGCAATCCGCAATGTTTTTACAACATAGCGATTGCCGTTGATCCGACCAATCCCGAACGTGTTTATCTCGGCGGTGCGCCCCTCAATTCAGGCGCCGGGAACGGACTAACTTTCGGGTTTTCAACCAATGGCGGAACCAGCTTTACTTCAAGCCAAATCGGTTTGCACGTTGATACTCACGCTATCGCCGTAGCACCGTCCGACCCGAATGTCGTTTACTTTGGTTCGGATGGCGGCATATGGCGCTCGACCGACGGAGGCGCTAATTGGACGAGCCGCAACACGACCGGATTCAGCGCGACACAATTTCAGAGCCTCGCGCTGCATCCGACAGACCGTAATTATATGATTGGCGGAACGCAGGATAACGGAACGTTATTTCTCGCGCCGGACGGCACAACTTGGATTTGGTCGGACGGCGGTGACGGCGGACAAGCCGTGATTGATCAAAACTCGCCGAACACGACTGATGTCACGTCTTATCACACCTACCAGAATGGAACAAATTCGCGTGTAGGTTATTCCCGCGCCCTTTCAACCGTTGCTTTAGGCGACCCGAACTGGGAGTCATTTATCGGTTGTCTAAACGGAACATCCAGAAACGGTATCGCCTGTGCCGACCCGGTATTGTTTTATGCGCCGTTAACAAGAGGTCCGGGCAATCCGAATACAATTTACTACGGCACGAACAAGCTTTATCGTTCGGCGGATCGCGGCAACAACCACACCGTTGTCAGTCAAACCATGACAGGTACAGGCGAACGAATCAGCGCCATCGGCATTTCTCCGAACGACGACAACATTCGGATAATCGGCTCAACAGCGGGTCGCGTCTTTGTGACGACTGACGGCTCGACGACATTAACAAATGTGACCGGTTTCATTCCCGCTCGCTACGTCGCTCGCACTAAAATTGCGGGCAACAACACTACCGCATATGTCGCTGTCGGCGGTTTCGGTTTGCCGGCGGGACAACACATTTGGAAAACCACCAACTTGGGCAATAACAACGCGACTTTTGCGCCTGCGGGAAACGGCATTCCCGACGTTCCGGTCAACGCGCTCCTGATTGATCCGGCGGATCCGTCCGGCAACACTGTTTATGCCGGAACCGACATCGGCGTTTTCCGCACGCTTGACGGCGGAGCAAATTGGACGCCGTTTTCGGACGGTTTGCCGCGCATTGCCGTGTTTGACATTGATTTGCAGCCGGTTCACCGCATTTTAAGAATCGCCACGCACGGTCGCGGCATTTATGAATTGAGATTGAATCCGAGTGCCACTCGCCGCGCTCCCGCAGATTTCGATGGCGACAATAAAACCGACATTTCGGTTTTCCGCCCCGACGGCGGCAACTGGTATATCACCAACAGCAGCAACAACGCTTTTCGCGGCGAACAGTTCGGCGCAAACGGCGACGTAATTACGCCGGGCGATTACGATGGCGATTTGAAAGCCGATCTGGCGGTTTTCCGCGGCGGCAATTGGTATATCAACGGCTCGCAGACGGGCTTCCGAGGCTTGCAGTTCGGCATTGCTACGGATAAACCCGTCGCAGCCGATTACGACGGCGACGGAAAAACCGACGTTGCGGTATTTCGCGCCGGAGCGTGGTACATCTCAAACAGCTCAAACGGACAGTTCCGCGGAGTGAATTGGGGATTTGCAACCGATTTGCCGGTTCCGGGAGATTACGACGCAGACGGAAAAGCCGACATTGCCGTGTTCCGACCGACCGATGGCAACTGGTATGTTCAGAAAAGCTCTGACGGCGGTTTGATTGCTTATCAATTCGGCACAACCGGAGACAAACCCGTTCCGGGCGATTACGACGGCGACGGCAAAAACGATTTTGCCGTGTTCCGCCCGTCAAACGGAGCTTGGTACATCCAGCAAACAACCGCCGGATTTCGCGGTTTTGGCTGGGGATTTGCGACCGACATTCCTGTTCCGGGCGACTACGAGGGCGACGGAAAATCTGATTTTGCCGTTTATCGCGGCGGGAATTGGTACATTTCCTTAAACGCGAGCGGTCAATTCCGCGCTATGAATTTCGGGGTAAGCACCGACGTTCCCGCGCCCGCCGGTTACATTCCGCTGCAATAAACTTTTGCAGTTTGAAAACTCAAAAAGGCGGCTTATGTTTGAGTCGCCTTTTTGTTTTGTTTAGAGCAAAATTACCTTGAATGAATGTAAAGGAATCTCCACAGCCATGATGAAGAGATTTTGAATTTTGAGTAAAATCTAAATTTTGGCAATTCTAAAATCAAAATATATGTCTCGAAAATCTTTCGCTTTTAATTTGTTTGCAAATCTCTGTTTGGTTTTTTTAACGGCTTTTTCGGTCGCGGCGCAAACTAAGCCTGCGCCGTATTTGACCGAACCGGCAATTTCGCCCGACCGACGTGAAATCGCTTTTGTTTCGGGCGGCGATATTTGGACTGTTCCGACGGCGGGCGGCACGGCGCAACTTCTCGTCGCGCATCCGGCGAGCGAATCGCGCCCGCTTTATTCGCCCGACGGACGACGCCTCGCTTTCGCTTCGACGCGCACGGGAAACGGCGACGTTTACATTTTAAATTTTGAAACCGGAGATTTATCGCGCATTACGTTCGACGACGCGGCGGAAACGCTCGATGCCTGGTCTCGTGACGGCGAATGGCTCTATTTTTCTTCGACGAGCCGCGAGATTTCGGGTATGAGCGACGTTTACCGCGTCCGCGCGGCGGGCGGAACGCCGATGCAAATCAGCGCCGACCGCTACACGAGCGAGTTTCAAGCCGCGCCTGCGCCCGATGGAAACTCAATTGCGTTTACGGCGCGCGGCATCGGCAACTCGCAATGGTGGCGCAGAGGGCGCAGCCATATTGACGAAAGCGAAATCTGGCTGAAAACCGGCGACCGCTATGAACCGCTCGCCGAACGCGGCGCCAAACAAATGTGGACGATGTGGAGCGCGGACGGCAAACGCATCTTTTTCGTTTCAGACCGCACGGGCGCGCAAAACATCTGGACAAAACCGCTCGGCGCGACAGGACAAGCCAAACAATTGACGAATTTTACCGATGGGCGGGTTCTCTGGGCAAATATTTCCGCAGACGGCAAACAAATCGTTTTCGAGCGCAATTTCCGCATTTGGACAATGAACGCGGACGGCGGCAAAGCGAATGAAATTCCGATAACCTTGCGCGGCGCTCCGGCAGCGCCGCTCGCCGAACGAATCAATCTTTCCACTCAAATCCGCGAACTGGCAATCGCGCCCGACGGCAAAAAAGTTGCGGTCGTAGCTCGCGGCGAAATTTTTGCGGGTTCGGCAAAAGACGGCGGCGAAGCGGCGCGCGTGACCAAAACAGTTGCGCCCGAATCTTTCGTCGCGTGGTCGCCCGACAGTCGCCGGATTGTTTACACATCCGAGCGCGATGGTAATTTAAAGATTTTTCAGTACGATTTCGCAACGGAAACCGAAACGCAGCTAACAAGTGTCGGAAATGATTTTGCGCCCGTTTTTTCGCCCGACGGAAAAAATCTGGCGTTTCTTCGCAACGCGCGCTCGTTGATGATTTACGATTTCGCGACGAAACAGGAACGTGAGGTTTCAAAAATTTTTACTGACGCGCCGCCGCTCGCGGGAAAACGAAGTCTGGCGTGGTCGCCGGATAATCGCTGGATTGCGTTTTTGGCGAATCAACCGGAATCGCGTTCTTACACAAACGTTTATGTCGTTTCGGCAACGGGCGGCTCGGCGCAGCCGGTCAGTTTTCTGGCAAATTCAAACAGCAATTCGCTTTCCTGGAGTACTGACGGGACTTTCGTTTTATTCGACACCAGCCAGCGAACCGAAGAAGCCTCGCTGGCGCGAATTGATTTGAGATTGCGAACGCCCAAATTCCGGGAAGACCAATTCCGAGACCTTTTCCGGCAGGAAAATCCGCAGCAGCGTCCGCAGCCGACTCCGGCAACTTCGCCCGCGCCGCAAGTTTCGCCCACTCCGCAAACAACGCCCGCCGCAAGCCCGTCTCCGTCGCCTTCTCCGGCTGGGGACGCCAAAACGACCGAAATTGTTTTCGACAACATTCGGCGGCGTTTAAGTTTAGTTCCGACCGGCGTTGACGTTGCCGGGCAAACAATCAGCCCGGACGGAAAAACTCTGCTCGTTTTAGCGTCGAGCGAAGGGCAATTTAATCTTTACACTTTTCCGCTCGACGAATTGGCGACCGACTCTTCGGCAAAACAGCTAACTTCCACTCCGGCTTTTAAATCCGAGGCGCAGTTTTCGCCCGACGGCAAAGAAGTTTATTACCTCGAAAACGGGCGCGTGAACATTGTCACACTTGACCGCCGCGAAGTTCGCCCGCTCAATTTAAACTTGGATTTAAACGTTAATTTTGCCGATGAAAAAATGGAAATTTTCCGGCAAGGCTGGCGTTTTATGCGCGATAATTTTTATGACGAAAAATTTCACGGCGTTGATTGGAACGCAGTTCGGCAAACTTACGAGCCGCTCGTTCAAACCGCGCGAACCGGCGACGAAGTGCGGCGTTTGATGAATTTAATGGTCGGCGAACTAAATGCTTCGCACTTGGGCGTTAACGCGCCCCCAAATCCGGCAAATCAAGCGACGCCAATCGGAAAACTCGGTTTGCGTTTCGACCGCAACGAATATGAAGCAAACGGGCGCTTGAAAATTACGGAAATCATCGCTTTAAGTCCGGCGGCGGTGACGAACGAAATCAAAATCGGAGATTATTTGTTAAGCGTTGACGGCGTGAAAATCAGCGGCGGCACGAATCTCGACGAACTGCTTGAAAACAAAGTCGGGCGGCGTGTCGAGCTTGAAGTTTCGGCTTCGCCCGACGGCGCAGCCAAACGTGAAGTTATCGTTAAGCCCGTTAATACGCAAAACGAAAAACTGCTGCTTTATCGCCAATGGGTTGAAACGAATCGCGCTTACGTTGAGCGAATTTCCGGCGGCAAATTCGGTTATGTTCATCTGCCGGATATGTCGGCAAATTCTTTGCAGCAGCTTTACATTGATTTGGACGCGCAGATTCAGGCGAAAGACGCTGTTGTAATTGACATCCGCAACAATCAGGGCGGTTTTGTCAACCCGTATGTGATTGACGTTTTTGCCCGGCGCGGTTATTTGAATATGCACGAGCGCGGTTTTTGGAAAGTCCCGGCGCGCTCTGCTCTCGGTCAGCGCTCGCTCGAACGCCCGACAATTTTAATCACAAATCAGCATTCGCTCTCGGACGCCGAAGATTTTGCCGAAGGCTATCGCGCTTTAAAATTGGGCAAAGTCGTCGGCGAACCGACCGCCAGTTGGATTATTTTCACCTGGAACACAAATCTATTCGACGGAACGGTTTTCCGCTTGCCGCGACAGTTGATTACGGGCGCTGACGGCAAAGATATGGAACTCGCTCCGCGTCCAGTTGATATTCCCGTAACTCGTCCAATTGGTGAATCTTTGAGCGGAAAAGACAGCCAGCTCGACCGCGCCGTGCAGGAATTACAGCGACAGCTTGCCGGAAACGGGCAATGAAGCAAAATACGTGAAATGAGAGAAAAGTTTGAGCACCAACGGAAAAACTATCAACTGTAAACTATCAACTATTCACTGTTTGTCAGAAATATTTTTTTGCAAATCAGTGAACAGTTTACAGTTGATAGTTGACAGTTTTTACCTGTTTTGGAATCGCATTTAAAAATAAGATATGACGAATAATAAACCGGAAGAAACCGAATATGCCGCGTATTACGGCGGGTACGTTTCGCTCGTTCCCGAAGGCGATATTTTGACGATTTTGCGCGAGCAGTTGAATGAAACGCTATCTATCGTTCAGGCGATTCCCGAATCGGCAGGTGATTTTCGTTACGCGCCGGACAAATGGAGCGTAAAAGAACTCTTCGGTCACATTATTGATTCGGAAAGAGTTTTTGCGTATCGCACTTTGTGCATTGCGCGCGGCGACCAGACGCCTTTGCCCGGTTTTGACGAAAAAGAATACATTCGCAACGCTTCGTTTAATGATTGCTCGCTCGCAGAATTAATCGCCGAATTTGAAACGGTGAGAAAATCAACTCTGTTTCTTTTCAAACATCTGGACGAAAACGCCTGGCAGCGTGCGGGAACGGCAAACGAAAACAGCATAACGGTTCGCGCTTTGGCTTATATTCTCGCCGGTCACGAACGACACCATTGCAATATTTTACGAGACAGATATTTGCAATCGGAACAATTTAGCGGCGTTGCGGCATAAATTAAAAAATGAAAAAGGATGAAGCGAAAATGCTTCATCCTTTTTCGTTAAAAGATTATTTTTTGAAAACTATTTTTTAGCAGCCGCGTCAATGATTGCCTGCGCGGCTTGTTGAACCAGCGGCGAGATGATGTCTTCGCCGTCGGATTTGGCTTTGGCTTTGTATTGCCTGGTCAGAACGTCGCTGCCGGACTGAGCCAATTTGATTTCGAGCGTTATTTCGTCTTTTGATTTGACGCTTTGGGACACGGAAGCTGCTGTGTAAACTGCTGTTGCTGTGACGTGTCCGGCGACTGCGGCGCCCGTTCCGCCCGCCATCGGGATGGTGCTGCCGAGAATGCTGCCAGCAGCTTTGCCGAACATTCCGCCGAGTCCGCCGCCTTTTTTGTGCGCGACATTCGTGTAAACGATGAAATCACATTCCTTTTGTTTGGCTTCCGTCTCAATTTGCGACGGCAGTTGGGCTTCGAGCTGAACGAGTTCGACGTTCGGGGCTTTTAAGTATTGGGCGAGCGTCGCGCCGATTGCCGAAGCGAGCTGCGCAGCGTTCATTCCTTCGCCGACCGTGCCGGTTTTAACCGCCGCCAAACCGATTCTGGCAACGCCCGGTTTTTTCGCGCCGACTGTTGCGGCAACGGTTGTGTTTGATTGCGGAAGATTTTTAACCGGATTCCTCGCGCTTGAATTTGATGGCGTATCATCGTCGCCATTCGCCGTTGAATTGCTCGCGCTTTTGCGCGTCGAATAAGCTGCCGCGTAAAGCTCTTGCTGGTCTTTGGCTTGAGTATAACCAACCGGAACATTAAAGAGCGCGTCTTCTAAAACAGCTTTGGAAATTTCGACGACTTCGTTTATTGACGTATAAGATTCTTTGCCGTCTTTGTCGAACATCGTCGTTTTTTGATAAACCGGATAACCGAGCTTTGCGGTGCCGACGTTTTTCGTCACCCATCGGTCTTTGCAGCCGCCCGATCCGATTGTCTGACCAACTTTAGCGTAATGCTGGCTGTCGCAATCAAGTTGATAGGTGAAATCAATATACCAACCGTCGGTTTGCATTTTGCTTTTCATCGGCGTGCAGGCGTCCGGCGACGATTCGGTTTCCATCGTCGTCAAAATGCGGCGCGCCGTGTAGCCGAACATTTGTTTACGCTCGCCCGTGTCTTTGCTGCTGTAAGTCATTGTAATCACGCCGCCTTTTTCGACGGGCGTTTGCGGATTGCGATCTGTGGTTTTGTCAGCCGCATTTTGCGTTGTCGCAGGTTCGGCTTGTCCCCACAAATTGATTAAATAAGTGCGCGATTGCGGCATAATCTGCACGCTTTGTTTTAAATCGCACATCAAAATATCAATCATTGACATTTCGCCCACGCTGCGTTCGGTGCGCTGGCGTTTGCCTTTGATATAAGTCGTGTTTTCATACGTCTGACCTTGCGTTGTCTGCCGGGTTTTGATTTTCACGTCGGCGAATGCGTTCTGAGAAAACGCCGTGCAAGCCAGTAAAATTGCGAATTGTAAATAGAGAGTTAAACGTTTCATTGCTGCTGTTCCTTCTGCTTTTAAAAATTAATGCGAAAGCTCGGCTGTAAAAATTGCCTTCAACAGTAAACGCGCGAAGAAACCGGAAAAAGTATCAAGGTCAGGTAAAGTTTATAAAAGCCGGGAAAACCGCAAATCAGTTTATGCGAGTAAAGAATAAAACCTGAGAATCAAATTCTTCTCCGCGTCATTTGCGAAACCTTTGCGTTCTTTGCGGTTAAGTTTTTTCCG
>DASVUH010000042.1:0-62537 GCA_036387135.1 Pyrinomonadaceae bacterium
TTCTTTACGGTTGTTTTCCCTGATTTTGTTATCACAGAAAAAACGGTTGAGACAAATCGTTTGACCGGGTTAAGATGCTGTCGACTTTCCTTGAAGATTTAAAGGCAAAACCCGAACGATGAAAAACTTTCAAATTTTGACGCTCGCCGTGTGGCTTGTTCTGCTCTCTTTTTCGTCAATAAAAGCGCAGGAAGACATTCCGCTTTTCACCACCGATTTTCCGCCGCAGGAATTTACCGAGCGCCGCGCAAAATTTTTCGCGCAGCTCGGCGAAAACGGCGTTGCAGTTTTGCAGGGCGCGGCGAGTCCGGCAGGTTATGTGCGCTTTCGTCAATCAAACGAATTTTATTACCTCTCCGGCATCGAAGTGCCGCACGCTTATTTGGTGCTCGACGGCGCGCAGAGCACGGCAACTCTTTTTCTTCCGCACCGCAACGAGGGGCGCGAGCGAAGCGAAGGAAAACTGCTTTCAGCCGAAGATGCGGAAACGGTCAAACAGCTTTCGGGCATTAACGCCGTTCTCGGCGTCGAAATGCTTTCCGAACATTTATCGCGTTACGCTCGCGGAAATCGGACAATTTACACTCCGTTTAGCCCGTCTGAAGGTTTCGCTATGAGCCGCGATCTCGCCGTTCGCGCTATCGCCGATAGCACGACGGATGCGTGGGACGGAAGCGTCTCGCGCGAAAGCCGTTTTATCGAATTGCTACGCTCGCGTTATCCGTAGCTTGAAATCAAGGATTTAACGCCGACGCTCGACAAAATGCGTTTGATCAAAAGCCCCCGCGAAATCGCTCTGATCACAAAAGCGACCAGACTTTCCGGTCTCGCGCTGATGGAAGCAATGCGTTCGACCGTTCCCGGAATTACGGAATACGAGCTGGACGCGATGGCGAAATACGTTTATTACCGCAACGGCGCGCAGGGCGACGCTTATTATTCGCTCGTCGCGTCGGGGCGAAACGCCTGGTATCCGCATTACAACGCCGGAAAGCGCGTGATGAAGGACGGCGATTTTCTCTTGATGGATTACGCGCCGGATGTCGGCTATTACATGAGCGATGTCACCAGAATGATGCCCGTAAACGGCAGATTCAGCAATTGGCAACGCGAGTTGTACGGCTTTTATCTCGATTGCTACAACTCGATTTTGAAAAACATCAAGCCCGGTTTGACGGCTCAGGCTATCAAACGAGCGGCGGCAGGTGAAATGAAACAAACGCTGGCGCGCTCAAAGTTTTCCAAACCGATTTACGAAAAAGCAGCCCGCGAGTTTGTCGAGAGCTATGAGCGTTCAGCTCAGAATCCTCGCTCGATGCTCGGTCACTGGGTCGGAATGGCGACGCATGATGTCGGCGGTTACGACGGCGGCGCTTTGCAGCCCGGAATGGTTTTTACGATTGAACCCGCGCTGCGCGTGCCGGAAGAAAAAATCTACGTTCGTCTCGAAGACGTGATTGTTATTACGGACACAGGCGCAGATATTTTGACGACTTTTGTGCCTTCGGATATTAACGCTATCGAGAAATTAATGCGCGAGGAAGGAATGCTCCAAAAATATCCGCGAGACAATAAATAATGCCGGGAGCAAGCTTTCTGTAAGCGCTTGCACAAAAACAGAAACCGCGCGTTAGCAAAGACGGATTTACTCGATTAATAATTGCGCTTTTGCTAACGTGCAGGGTTCGGATTTAAATTTTAACTTACTGCGGTTTCAATATTAGCCGGTTCGAGATTCGGCGCGAGCAAGTGAATAATCAAGAGCGCCAACAAATAAGCCGAACCCGCGATGATGAAAACGGAAAGATAATTATTATTCGTGTATTGCAAAATCAAACCGACGGTGCTGGCAATAAGCATTCCGCCGACAGAGCCTGCCATTCCGCCGATGCCGACGACCGAACCTACGGCGCGGCGCGGAAACATATCCGAAGCCAAAGTGAAGATGTTTGCAGACCAGCCTTGATGCGCCGCCGCCGCAAGCCCGATGAGACAAACCGAAACCCATAAATTATCGGTTGTCGCTGCAAAAACAATCGGCACGACCGCCAGCGCACAAATCAG
Source organism: Pyrinomonadaceae bacterium (assembly GCA_036387135.1). Lineage (GTDB taxonomy): Bacteria > Acidobacteriota > Blastocatellia > Pyrinomonadales > Pyrinomonadaceae > JALZCH01. Next base: position 2,065 of record DASVUH010000042.1, read on the forward strand.
CATCGTCAGCTTGCGTCCCGCATTAACCGTCCAGCCGCGTTTGATCAGATGCGACGACAGCCAGCCGCCGCCGATTGAACCAACATCCGCGATCACGTAAATGACGACGAGCGGCGCGCCGAGTTCTAAAATGTTCAAACCGAATTTCGTATTCAAAAATTTCGGCAGCCAGAATAGATAAACCCACCAAATCGGGTCGGTCAAAAACTTGCCGATGGCAAAAGCCCACGTTTGACGATGCGGCAATAAACGCCTCCAGGGAATTTTTGTCGTCGGTTCTTCGGCGTCGGATTGAATGTGCGCGAGTTCTGCTTTGGAAAGCTTCGGGTGTTCTTCCGGTTTGCGATAAACCGCCAGCCAAAATCCGAGCCAGATAAAACCCAGCGCGCCGGTAATCACAAAAGCCCATTGCCAGCCATAATTTACTGCGATAAGCGGAACCGTGAGCGGTGCCAAAATCGCTCCGACGTTTGAACCGCTGTTAAAAATTCCGGTCGCAAAAGCGCGCTCTTTTTTCGGAAACCACTCGGCGACGGTTTTGATTGCGGCGGGAAAATTACCGGCTTCGCCCAGTCCCAAAGCAAAGCGCGCTACGCCGAACCCGAAAGCGCTCCGGGCGAACGAATGACACATCGCCGCCACGCTCCAAAAAACGATTGCGACGGAGAAACCTTTGCGCGTCCCGAATTTGTCCATCAAACTGCCGACAGCGAGCAAACCGATAGCGTATGCAGCCTGAAAAGCCGTATTGACAAAGCCGTATTCGGCTTCGTTCCAGCCGATTTGCGCTTTGAAGGTTTCATCGGTGGCGAGAATTCCCAGAACCTGCCGGTCAATATAGTTGATTGTCGTCGCAAAAAACAGCAGCGCGCAAATCATCCAGCGATAACGCCCGATACGCCCCGTTACGTTAGGGTCGACTGTCGCCGTAACCGCCGTTTCAAATGCGCTGGTGCCCGGACCAAGCGGAGCAGCTTTTGAATCGAATCTTTCTTTCATTTTTTTACTCGCGTTTTAATTTAGATAGACAAAATACCGGGCGAAAGATATTCGCGCCCGTCAATTTCAACCGAGATTTGCGGAAATTCCGGCGAAGCCGTGATTATTTCCGTTTCGTTTTCCAAAACAAGACAAGTTTCTTCAACTTTTGTCCCGGAAATTGAAGGATTCCACGCGAAGGCTTGATTCGTTTGGACGACTTCGTTCGACGAAGGATGCGCCACCCAATCGCGTGTTCTATATCCGGTTGCCCCGCCTTGATGATGTAAATTTATTTCGCCCGCAAAACCTGCCGCTTCGTAAGCATCAGCGGCGATTTTATAAAGTTCCGCTCCGGTCGTTTCGGGTTTCGTTGCGGCTAAAAGTCGAGCGTTAACGCGCGCACAGGCAAATATTTTTTGCTTTAAATCTTCCGGCACTTTTCCGGCGCAAACGATTCGCGACAGAGACGAAATCAAACCTTCGCGTCTCGCGCAAACAACGATCATTACTGCTTTTTTCCAATGCTTTTCCGTTGGAACCGGATGTCGAAACTTCTGCAATCTTTCATCGGCGGCAGCAAGCGTCACTACCGGGCGAATATTTTTTTGAGCCAGAGCGTCAGCGGCTAAACGAGCTATTTCAAGTTCGGTTTGTCCCGGTCGGAGAGATTTTGCCAATTCGCCGATTATCGTTCCCGCGTCTTTTCCCAAAACTCTGTATCTTTCGATTTCAGCTTCAGTCAGTTGATAACGGCAGCGGGCGATTGCGCCTTCGACGACTTTTGCGCCTAAAGGCAAATCGGCTCCGAGAGTTTCGCCGTTTTCCAGCAAACCGGAAGCTTTCTTTATCAAAAAATCGCCTGCCGCTTTTTCTTCTTCCCAGCCAAACTCAACCGGCTCGAAATCTTCCTCTGAAATTTCTTCGGCTAAAATGCGTGGCATTTCAATCCGGCTCGCTAAAACAAAACGTTTTCCGTCGTTTCTGACGAGCAGCGAAGCCGCGCCGTTTTCGCGGCTTTGGTCAATTCCGTTGTTTGCGCCGCCGGTTAACCAGGAAAAATTCGGTTGCGAATTGATCAGAACGCCGCCGAGATTTTCTGCGGCAAGCATTTTTACCAATCGTTCGGTTTTTTCCTGTAACTCTGAGCCGCTCACGATTTTGTTCGATTTGCCAACTTAATTGCCAAAATTATTGATTAACGCCCGACGCCAAAAATCCGCCGTCAACCATCAGAACTTCGCCCGTCACGAAGCTTGCTGCGTCCGAAGCCAAAAACACGGCTGCGCCAGCCAATTCTTCTACTTTTCCGAAACGGCGCATCGGCGTTCGCAATTGAAATTCGCGTCCGCGTTCGGATTCGTCCAGCAATTTTTGATTGAGCGCGGTGCGGAAAACTCCCGGCGCGATTGCGTTGACGCAGACGCCGCGCGAAGCCCATTCGATTGCGAGCGATTTGGTTAAACTGGCGACCGCCGCTTTTGAAGCGGAATATGCCGCGACTTCGTAAAGCGCGACAAATGTCGAAAGCGAAGCGATGTTGATAATGCGCCCGTAACCGCGCTCAAGCATATGGCGACCGAAAACCTGACAGGCGCGCAGAGTTCCGGTCAGATTCGTTTCCATAATCGCGTTCCAGTCTTCTTCGCTAAAATCCAGAGTCGGCGCGCGTTTTGTGCGACCGGCGGAATTGACCAGAATGTCAACCTTGCCGAAGGCGGCGACGGTTTCATCCAAAACCGTTTGCAGCGAAGCGCGGTCGGAAACGTCCGAAGTTACGCGCAGCGAACGTCGCCCGCGTTCTTCGATTTCGCCTGCCGCAGTTTCGACCTGCTCCATTCGGCGCGAGGTCGGCACGACATCCGCACCCGCCTCCGCCAAACCATGCGCGATAGCGCGCCCGATGCCGCTCGTTCCACCGATGACGACCGCGGTTTTTCCGTTTAACTCCAAAAGCGAATAGCTCATTAATTAATATTAATCCTGCTTTAAGATAAATTTAGACGACAAATTAGGCTGATGCTGAAACGATTTAAAATTTGATGATTTATCGAACGCCTAATTTTAAGATAAAATGGCAAAGGTAAAACCATTAATGTTCGGCTGTCTTATTATGTAACACCGCCTGCGCGTTTGTGTCAAGCCGATTGAGTTAGTTTTATGACTTTAAAATGGCAAATTACGAACAAACAAAAGATTGTTTGTTTTCTCGCTTTAAATGTGGTAAAAATAATTATGTCATAAGATTGGTTTAACCAATTTTGTATTTCTGATGAGGATTTGCTAGAATCGTCTAACCGGAAACTGCTCTTTGCCCGTTTTTTATATGACGAGCTAATCAATATTTAATCATATTTTAAATTTAAAAGCGGAGAACGAAAGAAAACGTGATTGCTTCAACCCAAAAAGATATAACGCGCCGAACAATCGGGGAAAATGTCTGGCTCAACAAAGAGACGCCCGAAATTCAAAACATCTTTGCACGCCAGGACATTTCGCCTTACAAATACGAAGTGTTGGAAACGGAAGCGGCGGTCGGTCGCGCAATGCTCGATGAATTGCAAACAGTCGCCCGAAACAAAAAAGGTGACGTTGTGATGCTGCTGCTCGGCGGGCGCGGCGCGCAGGCGATGTATCACATAATTAATGAAAAAATACCGACCGGCGAGCTGGATGATTTGCTTTCCCGGCTTCACGTTTTTACGCAGGATGCGCTCGCGCCTATGCGAATGAACAACGGTTTTAGTTTTGTCCGCGATTTTGAAAGACTTCTGGGCGATGATTTTTTCAGCCGCGTTAAAAGCTTTACGCCGATGCAGACCGACACCGAAGATTTGGAAGGCGAGTTAATCAAATATCTCGAAAAGCTCGAATCGCTCGGCGGCATTGATATTTTCTTTCTCGGTTTAGGTCCTGAAGCTGAAGCGGCTTCGCATCTCGCTTACATCAAACCCGATTCCGGCGCGGTTTTCGGTGATTTAGCCGGAATTATTCCGATTTCGGAAACAATTTTGGAACATCACATCAGTAAATTTAAAGCGGGCGGAAGCAATGTCACCGAGACGGATGAAGCGGAATGCCGCGCGGCGACTCATATTTTAACTCTCGCTCCGGCGACGATTTTGGGTGCGAGAAAAATCGTGCAGTCAATCGTTGACGCTTCGACTGCGCCGAATAAAAAACCGAGCTTTCGCCGCGTTTTGGAAACCGAAATTTCTAACGATTTAACCAAACGCGCGAGGCAAATGGACGAAAATCCGGGATTGTGGCTGCGGCTACATCCAAACGTGCGGTCATTAGTTTTGCCTGATCTTTTAGAAAAGTAATTTTAATTAAGTTTAATAAAATGTTGACTACAGAAATAGAAACCGCCGCTGCAATCAGCGAATACGCGATTATTGTTAATTCGGAAGACAATGTGGCGGTTGTCAAAACTCAGATTGAACCCGGTTTGCAAGTCGCTTTGCCAAACGGAAAAGCGATTGAGATCAAAACGGCAATTCCGCCGGGGCATCGTTTTGCCGTCAAAGCGATTCCCGCAGGCGAATTTGTGCGCCAATACGATCAGCCAATCGGCACTTCGCTCGGAATTGAAGAAGGGGAATGGATTACGCACGACAATATGACGAACGATGTTCCGGTCGTGCGCGATTTGCCCGATGATTTGCATACGCCCGCGCCCGATTATATTCCCGAATTTGAACGCGAAACATTTATGGGTTTTCGCCGACCGGACGGGCGCGTCGGGACTCGTAATTTTATTTTGATCGTCCCGACTTCGATGTGCGCCAGCCACGAAGCGCAGCAAATTTCGATGATGTCGGAATTTATTCACTATAAACGCGAAAAATTCCCGAACGTGGACGGCGTTGTCGCGATTCCGCACAACAAAGGCTGCGGCTGTCAGGACGGCTCGAATCTCGAAATTATGCTGCGGACGCTCGCCAATTACGCCGATCATCCGAACGTCGGCGGCGTGATTTTGATGGATTTGGGCTGCGAAAAAACGAATCTCGCCAAGGTTGAAAAATATCTTTTAAAACGCGAGCTTTCTTTTAATAAACCTTTTGCCAAAATCGGCATTCAGGAAATTGGCGGCACGCAGGCGGCGATTGAAAAAGGTTTGCAGCTTGTTCAGGAAATGCTGCCGGTCGTGAACCAAAACGTCCGCGAAGAATTTCCCGTCAGCGAGCTTGTTTTGGGCGTTAAATGCGGCTCAAGCGACGGTTTTTCGGGCATCTCGGCGAATCCGGCTCTAGGCAGCGCGGCGGATTTGCTGGTTCGTTCGGGCGGGACGGTTTTGATTACGGAGATACCGGAATTCTGCGGCGCGGAACATATCGTTGCAAACCGCGCGAAAGACGCCGAAACCGGGCGCGCGATTTATCGAATGATTGATTGGTACAAGGATTACGCTTCAAAATTCGGCGGAGTTTTAAACAATAATCCGTCGCCGGGGAACATTGCAGGTGGGCTTTTAAATATCACAATCAAATCTCTCGGCGCGATGTCAAAGTCGGGAACAACGCGCGTCGAAGGCGTTTGCGAATACGCCGAAGCGCCGAAAAATCGTGGTTTAAACTTGATGCAGGGTCCCGGCTACGATCAGGAATCAACTCCGGCACTGGTTGCCGCAGGCGCGACGGTCGTCGTTTTCACGACCGGAAACGGCACGACCATCGGCAACGCGATTGCGCCCGTCATCAAGCTCGCTTCAAACAACCGCGTTTTTGAGCGAATGAACCGCGACATTGACATTTCCGCCGGAGACATTATCGAAGGCACGGAAACGATTGAAGCTGTCGGCGAGCGGGTTTTTGAACATATTCGCAAAGTCGCAGGCGGCGAGATTTTAGCGAAAGCCGAAGAAAACAAACACCGCGAGTTTCAATTCTGGGCGGAACAAACCGTTACTTTGTAAAGAAAACGCGGGCGTAAAATCGCGTATGGATAATATTTTGAAAGAAGCCGGAATTTCTTTCCGACAATTCATTTTTTGAAAAGGAGTTTTTATCAATGACAGAGAATTTTAATATCCCTGCAATTACACCGGAAACTTGTTTTGTTCCGCAGACACATACACAAAAGGGACGCCGAATCAGCGTCAAACCGGGCGAAACCGCCGCGCGCCATCTTCATTACGGACGCATTATTTTAGAAAACGGCGACTCGCCCGTAAGCTTTAACAATCAGGATCACGAAACCGGATTCGTCTGTTTAAAAGGCTCGGCGACAATTTCCATCGGTGAACAAAGCTTTGAGCTTTCACAATACGACGCCGTTTACATTCCGCGCGATTCTGAAATTAAAGTTACAGCAAACGGCGAAACGGGCTGCGATTTGGCGGAAATATCAGCGCCCGTCGAGAAAAAATATCCATTACAATTCGTTCGTTTCGCCGATGTGCGAAAAGATTCGACTCTGCATTTTATCGCCGGGCAGCCGCCGACGCAGCGCGATTTGAACATTCTTCTAGGCAAAAACGTCGAAGCGGGGCGAATTATGGCTGGCGTGACGTTTTCGTCGCCGGGAAACTGGACGAGCTATCCGCCGCACGAACACGCAGAGATGCTCGAAGAAGCATATCTTTACATTGATATGCCCGCGCCGCAATGGGGCGTGCAGTTTGTTTATACCGATTTCAACAATCCCGAACTCATCCAGGTCGTGCGCGAAGGCGATGTCGTTTTAATGCCGAAAGGTTATCACCCTAACGTTGCCGCCCCGGGCGGACAAATCAATTTCCTGTGGATGATGGCGGCGAACCGCGAAGGCGTTGATCGCCAATTTGGCGTTGTCAATGTTCAGCCGGAATACGCAGAAGGCGGTTCCGGTCTCGAAGCAGCACACGGAAAGAAATAAAAATGTCTGCTTCTGCAAAAGATCAGTCCGATCAAAGTTCAAGTGCGCCGATGATTGTCGGCGCACAACTTCTTAATTGGGAAAGCATCCCTTTCGAGCAAATTGCCGAAGGCATTGAGCGGCAAATGATTGTCGGCGAAAAATTAATGATTTGCCGTATTCGTTTTGCTCCTTTCGTCGTTACGCCGGAACACGACCATCCGCACGAACAGATGACGATTGTTGAAAAGGGAAGAGTTCGATTTTTTATTGAAGGCGAAGAGAAAATTGCCGAACAAGGCGACGTGCTGCATTTTCCGTCAAACTGTTGGCACGGCGCGACGACGCTTGACGAAGAAGTCGTTTTAATTGATATTTTCACGCCGATAAGAGAAGACTTCCTGAAAAAATGAATTAGTTCGTTGTTCGTCGTTCGTTGATCGTTGCAAAAGCAATTAACAACGAACGACGAACCACGAACAACGAACAAATCTGTGATTTTGGACAAATTTAAGCTGGACGGAAAAATCGCGCTTGTTACGGGCGCGTCAGCCGGTCTCGGCGCGGCGATGGCGATTGCTTTAGCCGAAGCCGGAGCGAGCGTTGTTTGTCACGGCAATTCGCGCTCGCCGGAGACGACTGTTTCGGCAATTCAAAAAAATGGCGGAAAAGCTGCTTCGGTTGTTGGCGATTTGAGCCGAAAAGATGCGCCGCAGGCGATTTTTAACGAAGCCGTGCGGCAGTTTGATCGCGTTGACATCCTCGTCAACAACGCCGGAACAATTCGACGCGCTCCCGCAGTTGATTATTCTGAAGATGATTGGACGACTGTTTTGGAAGTTAATTTGTCGAGCGTCTTTCGTCTTTCGCAAGCCGCAGGGCGACAAATGATTGAAAACGGCGGCGGGAAAATCATCAACATCGCCTCGCTTTTGTCTTTTCAAGGCGGCGTCACCGTTCCGGCTTATGCGGCTTCAAAAGGCGGCGTTGCCCAATTGACCAAAGCTCTAGCAAACGAATGGGCGAAGTTTAACGTGAATGTCAACGCGATTGCGCCCGGTTATATGCGAACCGACAACACGGCTGCTTTGCAGTCGGATGAAAACAGAAATCGCCAAATTTTGGAGCGAATTCCGGCGGGGCGCTGGGGCGAAACTGAGGATTTAGCCGGAGCTGCGGTTTTTCTTGCTTCGGCGGCGTCAGATTATTTGAATGGTCACGTTCTGGTCGTTGACGGCGGCTGGCTGGCGAGATAATTTCAAATTTCCGGTTTGAAATTTTAAATGAGCGAATTAATTATCAAATCAAAAACCAAATGCCGCTGGGACTCAATTTCACTGGGCGAAGTTTTGCTGCGTTTTGATTCGGGCGACGAGCGAATTCAAACGGCGCGCGAGTTTCGCGTTTGGGACGGCGGCGGTGAATACAACGTCGCGCGCGGATTGTCGAAAGTCTTCCGGCAAAAAACCGCGATTGTGACGGCTTTGACTGACAATGCGCTCGGACGTCTCGCCGAAGATTTGATTTGGCAGGCGGGCGTTGATTCTTCCGAAATTTTATGGCGACCGGCGACGGGCGGCGCGCGAAACGGAATTTATTTTATCGAGCGGGGTTTCGGTTTGCGCGCTCCGGCTTCGTGTTTTGACCGTTCGGGAACCGCCGTTTCGAGGCTCGAAAAAGGCGAAATAAATTGGAGCGCAATATTTGCCGAGCAAGGCTCGCACTGGTTTCACACCGGCGGAGTTTTTGTCGGACTGTCGGAAACAACGCCCGATGTTGCCGCCGAAGCGATGCAAGCGGCGCGCGCGGCGGGAACGCTTGTTTCCTACGATTTAAATTATCGCGATTCGCTTTGGCGCGAGCGAGGCGGGCGCGAAGCGGCTAACGATTTAAACAAAAAATTATTACAGACGGCTGATGTCGCCTTCGGCGTGTTTGATTTCGACTCGAAATTGTCCAATTACAGCGAAAACGCTTTTCGGCAGTCGGCTGAAAGAATGCTCGCCGAATTTCCCAATCTTAAGGCGGTCGTTTCCACTCTCCGCGAAGTCCATACAGCCAGCCGCCACGATTTCAGCGCGGTTTGTTTTTTTGAGAACCAAATCTTCAAAGCGCGGGATTACAAAAATACGGATGTGCTTGACCGCGTAGGCAGCGGTGACGCTTTTGCGGCGGGTTTTATTTATGGTTTATTGAGCGGAAAAGGGACGCAATACGCCGTCGAGTGCGGCGCGGCGCACGGCGTTTTGGCGATGACAACGCCCGGCGATAACTCAATGGCGACTCTGCCGGAAATCGAACGATTAATGCAGGGCGCGGCGGCGCAGGTTAATCGTTAAGAAGTGAGGTAAAAGCAAGATTAAAGTTGTCTCGGCTAAAATTTATGGACAAAAGAGAAGTCATTCAAAAAATCGTTGAAATCGGGCTGGTTCCGGTAATTCGGGCGTCGTCTGAAGACGAAGCGATGCGTGTGATTGACGCGATTTTGAAAGGCGGCATTTCGGTTTTGGAAATTACGATGACTGTTCCGCGCGCGATGAAAGTGATGGAAACGCTCGCAGAGCGTTACGGCACTGATGCTCTAATCGGAGCCGGAACGGTTTTGGATGCGGAAACGGCACGCATGTGTATTTTATCCGGCGCGAAATTTGTGATCAGCCCGGCGCTCAATTTGGAAACGATTCAGCTTTGCAAACGTTATTCAATTACGGTAATGCCCGGCGCTTTAACGCCGACCGAGGTTGTTACGGCATGGCAAGCGGGAGCGGATTTCGTCAAAGTTTTTCCGTGCAGCGCGATGGGAGGAGCGAGCTATATCAAAGGCTTGAAAGCGCCTTTGCCGCAAATCGAACTGGTTCCGACGGGCGGAGTCAACCTGAAAACAGCCGCTGATTTTATCAAAGCCGGTTCGAGCGCATTGGGAGTCGGCGCGGATTTGGTTGATGTCGAGGCGATTCGGGCGGGCGAAGCGAGCGTCGTTACGGAAAGAGCGCGTCAGTTCCTCGAAATCGTTCAAGAGGCGCGTTCCGCAAATGCTTGATTTTCTAAAAATTTACTGTATGTTTCAGAAAGAAAGCGAGTGTAACACCCGCTTTCTTTTCTAATTTTGTGTTACAAAAATTGCAGGACGCAGGTTTGACTGTCTCAATCGAATTCATTGAAATAACAAGCCGACGAATAAATTTTATGAAATCTAGCATTTTAATTCTGACAATATTTTTCTTTGTTTCAGTCGCTAACGCGCAATGGCAAAAGCAAACGGTTGACTCAAAAGCGAGCTTGCGCGGGCTTTCGGTCGTCAATGAAAAAATCGTTTGGGCGAGCGGCACGGGCGGAACTTTTTTAAGAACTACGGACGGCGGCAAAACCTGGAAAGTCGGCAAAGTGCCGGACGCCGGAAAGCTGGATTTCCGCGATGTCGAAGCCTTCGATGCAAACACGGCTTATCTGCTCAGCATCGGCGAAGGCGAGAATTCGAGAATTTATAAAACCACTGACGGCGGCGAAACATGGAAGCTGCAATTTAAAAATACTAATCCGAAAGCATTTTTCGACGCCTTTGATTTCTGGGACGCAAACAACGGAATTGCGATGTCCGATCCGGTTGAAGGAAAATATTTGCTGATTTCGACGAGCGACGGCGGACAAACCTGGAAACAGTTGCCGAACGACAAAATGCCTACTGCGAAAGAAGGTGAAGCGGCTTTTGCGGCAAGCGGAACCTGCATCATCACAAACGGCAAATCCGACGTTTTTCTCGTTACAGGCGGACGAGCGGCGCGCGTTTTTCATTCGCGTAATCGCGGCGCAAGCTGGCTTGTCGCCGACACGCCGATTGTCAGCGGCACAAACGGGAGCGGCATTTTTTCGATTGCGATGTTCGATCAAAGGCGCGGCGTTATTGTCGGCGGAAATTACGAAAAATCGAACGAAGCGGCAAACAATCTCGCTTTGACAAACGACGCGGGACAGAGCTGGATTTTGGGAAAAGGCTTGAACGGCTATCGTTCGGGCGTCGCGTTTGTAGATAAAAACGTTTTGATTGCCGTCGGCTCTTCAGGCTCGGACATTTCGCACGACGGCGGAAAAAGTTGGACAAATCTCGATAAGGAAAATTATAACGCCGTAGTCACCAAAGGCAGAAATGCAATTTGGGCGGTCGGCGCAAACGGACTCGTTTCCAGATATTTCATTCCCAAAAAATAAATTCTGAAAAATTACAGAACTATTTCACATAAACGGCATATTTAAATTAGCTTAGCGGTGTTAATTTTTTTATGAGCGTTAAGTAGAGGCGAGAGCGGGAAAAAGAAAATTTGCGGCAAGAGAGATGTTTGCCAAAGAAGGCTACAAAAATGTCTCGATGCGTAAAATCGCTAAAAAAATCGGATATTCTCCAACGACGATTTATCTTTATTTCAAAATCCGACGCCGGATTTACAAACCGCATTTCAAATTGCTGAATTTTTTAAGAATAACCGAAATTTTCGGCAGAAGCTTTTGCAAGGTAATCGGTTTTACAAAACTTGCTTTAAATCCTCAACGTGATCCGAATGCTTGCGCTCGCCCTGTCCCATGGTTTTGGCGGATTCAATCGCCGCAGCTTCTGTGACGCGCAAAAAGTCTAAAGATAAATCTCTCTCGGCTTTCATTCTTGTCTTCAAATTCTCCCTTAAATTATTAAAAACAGTTCGGCACATCTTAACAGAGAAACACCCGGTTTGAGTAATTGTAAAAACTTATATTCAACTTAGATAGAAGAAATTAATTTCACAAGCAATAAACGCATTGACTTTAATCATTGCGAGGCTTATATTGAAGTTTCTTGCAGAAACAATAAGTAACGGAATATTAAGAAGTTACTATTACTCAATCACTTTCAACCTCTATCCAAAAAAGGAGAAATATGACGACCCAAAAACTTACGATTATCAGCGTTTCTTTGCTGTCAGTTTTCTTGATAGCTACATTTTCTGTTTTACAACAAAAAGCACAAGAAAACCCACAACTACAGCAAGATAAACCTACTGTTATTGAAAAAGGCTCAATGACAGAAAAACAAAAAAAACACAGTAAGTTGTATGAAAGACCGGATGAGGCTAGAAATTTAATTTCAGGCACGAGAGATGTCCTTGTGGTAATTACTCAGCCATATATGCAGAGCAAACAAGGAGAAGCGATACTTTCTCAAAAAGATTATGTTCAAAAAATGGCTTGTAAAGCCGATACAATTGTTTTAGCAAATGTAAAAGGTAAGACTTCTCAATTAACATTAGACCAAAAAACTGTCTTTACGGATTATGACATTGAAGTTCAAGGAATAATCAAAAAAAATCAAGCCTCATCCATCGAAATGGGTAAAACCGTTGTTTTAACAACTTCTGGGGGAACTGTAAGACTTGATGACCGAACTATAGAGATTGTTGACAAGTCTTTTAGACGTATAAAAACAGGCGAAAAACACCTGTTTTTTCTCAAATATCTTAATGATTCTGATTCTTATCAGTTAATCGATGCTGGAGGAGATTTCTTAATTTTCAATAATATTGCTGAAGGAGCTAACGAGAGTTCACTTTATTTAAAGGAAAAGAATAATGTAAGGGATTTCACTAATGACATAAGCTATGCAACTCAACAATGTTCAGAAGAAAGGAGTAAATAAATGGATAAAACATTTAAAATGAGACTACCTTACTTTCTGGTTATTATTGTTTTGTCATTTATCGGATTAAGCTTAATTAGTCAACGTGAAAACAATTCAGCAGCTCAAACATTAAGGGGCTGTCCCGTCCAAGCCACAGATAACATCGGTTGGAAGAAAACAGCCACGGGGATAACTATTAAATATGGAATAGCACCTAGCTTTGACGATTTACATCCGAGAGCCAGAACTCGCATAAGAGAGGCGTTTCAGAAATGGACTGCTGCAAGCCAAAGTTTGTGTATTAAAGTGAATTTTGTTGAAACAGTATGCTACACAGACTTTTGATGATAGGGATATTGCTGTTGTGATTGATTATACAAAATCCACACAAACCGAAAATGGGGTTGACCCTTTAACAAAGCAAGTAATTGGAGCGAACATAACCTTCAATCCAGATGAGTTTGATCCAACGCGTCTTGATTACGAAATGGTATTCTTAAAATTTGGATTACACGAAATTGGTCATACATTCGGTTTAGATCATCCTGTGTTTCAAATAGCAGGTAACTCAGTAATGAATCAAGGATCAGGCATAAATGACAGTAATAATAATACTGCAGCCAGCATACAACCGTGTGATACGCAGAGTGTTAACCGAAATCCGCAATGCGCAACACCGACTCCTACACTAACGCCGACACCGCGCCCTTATATTTGCGATAATCCTACGCTTCCAGACTTAAATGGAAATTGTCCTAACGGGGCAATTGCGGACAGCGACGGCTATTGCTGTGTGCTGTGCGGACCGAGTTCACGCCCGAATAGTAAAATCGGGATAGAAATAGAAACCGCTTCCGATTCGGAACAACCCGCTTCGCCGAATCCGAATAGCTGCTGCCAAGACCCTTACTTTCAATTCAGTTGTCAGCAAAACGGCGGTTCGTGGAATTATAGCACTTGCGGCTGCCAATCTTCTCCGATTGCGATAGATGTCGCCGGAAACGGTTTCGATCTGACGAGTGTTCAAAACGGAGTCAAATTTAATCTCGACGCCGTTGGCGAAAGCGAGCAATTATCGTGGATTGCCCCCGGTTCGGACGACGCCTGGCTCGTGCTCGATAGAAACAATAACAATTTGATTGATAACGGCAGAGAATTGTTCGGCAATTTCACTTTGCAGCCCGCCGCGCCCGCAGGAGAAAAGAAAAACGGATTTCTGGCTTTAGCCGTTTTCGACAAACCTGAAAACGGCGGAAACGCCGACGGCATAATTAACAATCAGGACGCTGTTTTCGCCAATCTGCGGTTATGGCAAGACTCGAATCATAACGGAGTTTCTGAGATGACGGAACTGCACACATTAACCGAAAAAGGCATTGCGGAATTAGAATTGAGATACAAAGAATCAAAACGAACCGACGAATTCGGCAATCAATTCAAATACCGGGCAAAGGTGAAAGACGCACGCGGCGAGCAGGTCGGACGCTGGGCGTGGGACGTTTATTTAGTCAGCGCGCCGTAAACATCACAAATAAGCATTAAAACCGCCCGTCATATTTTGGCGGGCGGTTTTATTTATAGTGATAACATTTTACAAAATGAAATCGCCAGCCGATCTGTAGAATAATTGTTTTTACAAAACTTGCTTTAAATCTTCCAAATTTTTGTTTTGAAATAAAAACCAGCTTTCCGCGTGTTCGGCTGTTTCTCCGGGCTGAACTTTTTGCAGCGGCGCGAGCGTTTCGACTTCGATAAAACCGCCCGCCGTGTAAATTTCGGTGTTTGAATTCATATCCGGGTAAGCCGCGTTTAAAACAACATCGAATCTTTTCACGAACAGCAAATCCCGCCATTGATAAGCAACCCAGCCTCGCCGGTTAAAAACGCCGATTTTCTGCGGATTATGCAACGTTTCGTCCGTTTTCAGGCGAATAAATTCTTTCTCGAACGTCCAGCGCGAATCTGTAAAATCCGTGTAAGACCAAACCGCAAACGAACGCACGGGCAACAAAGTTTCCGGCGAATACGGCGCAAAAGGCTCGTTTGGAATCAAGGTTTCGCCCCCGGAGCGCATAATCGTCAAAGCCCACGGCGCAAATTCGATTTCGCTCGCTCCGAGATTAGTGATTCGATGTTTGATGGAAAAGCCTTCCGCGTCCAGCGCGATTTCGATTTCCTTTTGCATTTCGGTCGCCGCTTCTTTCGGCGCGCGAAGCAGCAGCGAATTGTTTGTTTCGTCGAAAAAATATTCGATTGGCGCGTTGTCGGGCGCGTAAGAAAGCGGCATATTTTCCGGCGCAATCCACAAACGATGTCCGCCGTAAGGCTTCCACGCGCCGATTCCCGTTTCCACTTTCGCGTCCGGGTGAAAACCCAAAATGTTTTCGCCGCCGGCAAACCCGAAAAACAAAATTCTCGGTCCGACATCAGTGGTCGCAATGATTTCAACCCCGTTATTTGTAAGACGAACACAGTTCGGAAATCCTTGATACTCGATTTTTTCCATATTCGATTTACCTAAAAATTACAATGTGAAACTTGTCTCAAAACGTCAGACAAGTATATTCTGGTTTTAATTTTTACTGAAATTTGTCAACTGGTTTGAGGAGAAATTATTAATGACTTATGTTGTGACGGAACCCTGCGTCGAATGCAAATACACTGATTGCGCGGCGGTTTGCCCGGTCGAAGCGTTTCACGAGCTGTCAGACCGGCTTTATATCAACCCCGACACCTGCATTGATTGCGACGCCTGCATCCCGGAATGCCCGGTCGAAGCGATTTATGCTGATATGTCTCTGCCGCCGGAATATTCAGAATGGCTGGAGATGAATGCCGAAGCCGAAAACTACCCGATTATCAGCACCAAACAACCCGCGCTCTTTAACGTGGGATGCAAAGGTCAGCCGGAATAGACTGCCCGAATAAAAAATTTTCGACAAATCCGCGACGAGCCGTGCTAAATTATCAAAGGCGCGGCTCTTTTTGATTTTTGCCCGCCGCAGCGATCTCTCACCAGAAAAATTACAGCTCCTTTTCAGTTCGACAAAACACGGAAAACCCGTTTATTTAAACTTTTGTTTTTAAAGGACGACGTGATGAATTCCCGCCGCAAAAGAAAAAAACTCAAAATCGCTCCCGCGACCGAATTTTCAATATGAAGCTGCCGCATCTAAAATCCGCCGATTTTGAACAAACCGTCTTTCCCGCGCCGGAAAAATCTCAAAGCGCGCCGCGTTTCGCGAGTCGCCGCGCGAAGCGAACGAAAGTTTTAGCGCTTTTCGGGACGCGCCCGGAAGTTATCAAGCTCGCGCCCGTCATCCGGCAGTTAAAAGCAAATCGTAAAAATTTTGAAACAATTATCGTTTCTTCGGGTCAGCACGCCGATTTAATCAAGCCTTTTGTCGAGCTTTTTAAAATCCGAATCAATCACGATTTGCGCGTAATGCGCCGGAATCAAAAACCGAACGACGTTGCGGCGCGCGTTCTGACGGCTTTCGATAAAATTTTAGAACTCGAAAAACCCGATGTCGTTCTCGTGCAGGGCGACACGACAACGGCGCTTGCCGGAGCGATGGCGGCGTTTCATCGCCAGATTTCGGTCGGTCACGTCGAAGCCGGCTTGCGCTCAGGCTGCGCCGACAGCCCGTTTCCCGAAGAGATGAACCGGCGTTTGATTTCGCAAATCGCCCGTGTTCATTTCGCCGCGACTAAATTCAACCGCGAAACTCTCATCAGCGAAGGCATAAACGCGCGGGACATTTTCGTCACCGGAAATCCCGTCGTTGACGCGCTTCATTCAATCGGCAAAAAAACAAACGGGCAAGGCGAAATCGCCAGGCTGCTGGCGAAAACAAATGATTTAAAACGGATTTTGCTGACCACGCATCGCCGCGAAAGCTTCGGTGCCGCGATGACCGAAAATCTGCGCGTTTTGCGCGATTTCATCGCCAAACACACCGATACTGCGTTGTTTTTTCCGGTACATCCGAATCCGGCGGTGAAACAAGCCGCCGCTCAAATTTTTGAAGAAAATCCGCGCGTTTTCCTGCTTGAGCCGCTCGCTTACGCGGATTTCGCGCGAATAATGGCAAACTCGTGGCTGGTCGTTTCCGATTCGGGCGGCGTGCAGGAAGAAGCGCCTTCTTTCGGAAAACCGTTGCTGGTTTTACGCGAAAACACCGAGCGACCGGAAGCGATTACTGCGGGCGTCGCAAAGCTCGTCGGCGGTTCGCCGCAGCGTCTCGGCGAGTTGTTGGAAGAAAATTATCTGGACGAAAGCTGGACAAATTCGGTCAAACAAATCGAAAATCCATTCGGCGACGGAAACGCCGCCGCAAGAATCGTCAAAGTTCTTGAAACTCAGTTTGCCGCGGTTAATTAAAGTTTTTGATGAGCGAAATTGCGACAAAAAAAGAATCTGCGAAGAAACCGAATCTATTGACGGTTTTGCTGGAAGATTATTTTCAGGTCGGAGCGTTTGATCGTTTGATTCGTGAGCAAACCTGGTCGCGCTTTGAGCCGCGTTATGTCCAAAATACGCTCAAAACTTTAGATTTACTCGATAAACACAACGCCAAAGCGACGTTTTTCGTTCTCGGATGGATCGCGGAAAACACGCCGGATTTAATTCGGGAGATTGCCGGGCGCGGTCACGAAATCGCTTCGCGCGGTTATAATCACTGTCCGCTTTCGAGAATGTCTCCCGCCGAGTTTCGCGCCGACGCGCGCCGAACGCGAGAAGTTTTGGAACGCGCGAGCGGGCAAAGAATCTTTGGACATCGCGCGGCTGAAAAATTGAATTACACGCGCGATTTGTGGACGCTCGACGTTTTGGCGGAAGAAGGTTTTGTTTACGATGCGTCGTTTTTACCGACCTGGAAGGGAATCAAAAACGCTCGTTTGCGCCGCACCGCCCACGAACACCGCGCCGCCGGAAAGATAATCTGGGAAATTCCGTATTCGACGGCGCGCGTCGGAAATTATTTGCTCCCGATTTCCGGCGGAAATTATTTTCGCCAGCTTCCTTACACGCTGATGCGGCGAAAAGTCCAGAACTGGATTGAAACCGAAGACGCGCCGTTTGTTTTGTATTTCCACGTTTGGGAATTGGATGAAGAACAGCCGCGCATCAACGCCGCTTCGCGGATGACGCGCGTCCGGCATTACCGCAAACTCGATAAAATGGCTTGGATTTTAAACGAAAATTTAAGCCGCTACCGATTTACCAATTGTTCGGAGTTTCTTGGTTTAGCGGATGTTCACCGCCGAGACGCAGAGACGCCGAGAATTAGAAATAATGAGAAGTTTGAAGAATCAAATCTCGTTACACTCTCTTTAAAAA
The DNA here is from genome assembly GCA_036387135.1 of Pyrinomonadaceae bacterium. Classification (GTDB taxonomy): domain Bacteria; phylum Acidobacteriota; class Blastocatellia; order Pyrinomonadales; family Pyrinomonadaceae; genus JALZCH01. The sequence goes on from DASVUH010000042.1 coordinate 19,872, forward strand.
ACTCGGCGTCTCGGCGTCTCGGCGTTGAAAAAAAGGAAAAAGTCACCGTTGTAATTCCTTGCTACAACGAAGAAAAATCGCTTCCGTATTTGGCAAACACGCTGAAAAGTCTGGAAAACGCGCTCGATTACGACTTGTCTTTTATTTTCGTAGATGATTGCAGCAAAGACGCAACGTTTGAAAAATTAAAAGAGCTGTTCGGCGCAAAACCGAATGTCAGAATCATCCGCCACGAAGAAAACAAAGGCGTCGCGGCTGGCATTATGACCGGATTGCGAGCGGCGGAAACCGAAATCGTTTGCTCGATTGACGCCGACTGCACTTACGATCCGCACGAATTGACGCAGATGATTCCGCTTTTAACCGAAGACGCGGCGATGGTCACGGCTTCGCCGTATCATTCGGCTGGCGGCGTGCGAAACGTTCCGGCTTGGCGTTTGAGTTTGTCAAAAGGCGCGTCGTTTCTTTACAAAACAGTTTTGCGCCAGAAACTTTCGACTTACACAAGCTGTTTCCGGGTTTATCGCCGCAGCCGGATTGAAAACGTCGAATTGCAGGAAAACGGATTTTTGGGCGTCGCGGAAATGCTCGGAAAATTGGTTTTGCGCGGCGAAAGAGTCGTCGAACATCCGGCAATCTTGGAAGTCCGGTTGTTCGGTTTTTCAAAAATGAAGACCGCCAGAACAATCGCCGGACACATAAAATTATTGACGAAACTCGGCAGAATGCGTTTGCAGAACAAAAAATTGAACGAAACCGAAAAAATAGCGGTTAGCCCCGCAAAATTGGAAAATAAAAAAATATGAACCCTGTTTTAACTCAAGAATTAATGACCTTGCCTTCCGACCAGGACGCTTCGGGCAGAACTTTCGGCGAGGAAGAATTAGAACTGCTCGCCGAAGTTTTAAAAAGCGGCACTTTGACCACAACCAAAGGCAAATTCGGCAAAACGCTGGAAAAGAAATTTGCCGAAAAAATGGGCGCGAAACACGCTTACGCCTGTACTTCAGGCACGGCGGCGATTCACTGCGCGATTGCCGCGATCAATCCGAATCCGGGCGACGAAATCGTCACGACCGCAATCACTGATATGGGCGCTTTGTCGCCGATTGTTTATCAGGGCGCGGTTCCGGTTTTTGCGGACGTTGACCCGATGACCTGCAATGTCACGGCGGAAACGATTGAAAAAGTTTTGAGCGAGCGGACGAAAGCAATCATCGTCACGCATCTTTTTGGAAATCCGTGCGAAATGCAGCCGATTATGGAATTGGCGCGGGCGCGCAAAATTCCTGTTATCGAAGACACGGCGCAAGCGTTTTTAGCCGAAGAAAACGGAAAATTTGCCGGAGCAATCGGCGACATCGGCTGTTACAGCTTGCAGCAGGGCAAACATATCACGACCGGCGAAGGCGGAATGGTCGTGACAAACGATGATGCGCTCGCCCGACGAATGTTTTTGTTTATAAACAAAGCCTGGGGCTACGGCGATGCAAACCCGGATCATTATTTTCTCGCTTTGAATTACCGCGTCAGCGAATTGCAGGCGGCGGTCGCGGTAGCGCAAATGGACAAGCTCGATTTTTCCGTCTCGAACCGCGTCAAAACCGCCGAAAAACTGACCGAAATGCTGCAAGGAATTGACGGAATCGAAACGCCGCACGTTGCCGAAGGCGCAAAGCACGTTTATTGGAAATATTGTCTGCGCGTTGACGACACGAAAATCGAAGGCGGCGCAGTCGGAATGGCGAAACTGCTCAAAGAGAAAAATATCTTTTCAGCGCCGCGCTACATCGTCAAACCAGCATTCGCGTGCGAGGTTTTCCGCGAGCAAAACACATTCGGCGACAGCCATTTCCCGTTCAATTTGGCAAGACCCGAAGCCATTGACTACGCGCCGGAAAAATTCCCCGGAACTTTCAAAGGCTTGCACGACATTCTCGTTCTGCCCTGGAATGAGCGTTACACTGACGATCACGTCGCTTATATCGGCTCGGCAGTTAAAGACGTTGCGGCAAAGCTGAGAATGAAATAAACCGCCGAGACGCAGAGAGAAGACAAATCAGAGAGATTAAAGACTTTTCTTCTTTTTCTGGACTTTGCGTCTCTGCGTCTCGGCGGTGAAAAATAATGAAAAATACTCTCAAATTCGGATTAATCGGCGCGGGCGGAATCGCGCAAACCTACGCGCAGGCGTTTCAAGCGAGCGAATGCTGCGAGCTTACGGCAGTAACCGATACGCGCGTTGAAGCCGCAAATGCTTTAGCCGAAACATGCGGAGCGAGGGTTTACGAAAATTACAAAGATTTGGCGAAAAACGAAACCGAATTGGACGCCTTGATCGTCGCCACGCCGCCTGTTAGCCACCCGGAAATTGCCATTCATTTTCTGAATCGAGGCGCGAATGTTTTGTGCGAGAAACCTTTGTGCTTGAACACTGGCGATGCGCGCGAGATGATTTCAGCCGCCGAGCGCGCCGGAACGGTTTTCACAATGGCGTCTAAATTTCGTTACGTCGAGGACGTAATAACAGCCAAATCTCTGCTGGCTTCGGGAATTTTGGGCGAGATTTTGCTTTTTGAAAACGCTTTCACCGCGCGCGTTGATATGACGCGGCGTTGGAATTCGGATGTGAATCTGAGCGGCGGCGGCGTTTTGATTGACAACGGCACGCATTCGGTTGACATTGTTCGCTATTTTCTCGGCGCAATCTCGGAAGTTTTGACAATTGAAGGCGCTAAAGGTCAGAACATAGAAGTCGAAGACAACGTGCGGATGTTTTTGAAAACCGAAACTGGCGTTCAGGCGACAATTGATTTGACTTGGAGCATCAACAAAGATTTGCCGTATTTCATTAGCATTTACGGCGCAAACGGCACTTTACACATCGGCTGGCGAGAATCAAAATACAAGCTGCATTCAAATCCCGACTGGACTGTTTTCGGCAAAGGCTATGACAAAGTTCAGGCTTTTCGCTCGAAAATCGAAAACTTTGCGGGCGCGATTTGCGGCAAAGAAGAATTATTGATAAAGCCAACCGACGCTCTCGCATCGGTTCAAGTTATCGAAGCCGCTTACGCTTCGATGAACCAAAATCATTGGACTAAAGTTTCCTGAAATGAAAACCTACACGCTGCTCGGCGCTGACGGAAAGTTTTATCAGAGCCTGACAAAAGGCGCTCTCGGCGGGCATCGAAAAGATAAAATCTACGGAACATTAGACTGCAAAGGCGCAGCGCGTTGGATTGCCAAAGGTCACTACGTCAAACAGCGCATCTTTTTCGCCGACGAGCAAACGGCAATCGCCGCCGGTTTCCGTCCATGCTATGAATGTCTGCGCGAAAAATACAAGGAATGGAAATCAATTAGCCACGAACAAACACGAAAGAACACGAAATAATTTCAATAAAATTTTCGTGTTCTTTCGTGTTTGTTCGCGGCTAAAATCTTATGATTAAAATTCACCCGACAGCAATAATTGAAAAAGGCGTCGAAATCGGCGAAGGCACAAGCGTTTGGGATAACGTTCATATCCGGCAGGGCGCGCAAATCGGCGAAGAATGTATTGTCGGCGAAAAAACATACATCGCTTACGACGTAAAAATCGGCAGCCGCGTCAAAATCAACGCTTCGGTTTACATCTGCGCGACGGTGACGATTGAAGACGGCGTGATGATTTCCGCGCACACGGTTTTTACCAACGACCGTTTTCCGCGCGCCACAATGCCCGATTTAAAATCTTTGCGTCCATCCGAACCCGACGAACATACTTTGCCGACTTTGGTGCGCGAAGGCGCAACAATCGGCGCAAACTGCACAATCGGCAACGATTTGGAGATCGGACGCTGGGCGATGGTCGGAATGGGTAGCACGGTGACGAAATCAGTGCCGGATTTTCATCTGGTTTTAGGCTCGCCCGCGCGCTCAATCGGCGCGGTCTGCAAATGCGGGCAGCTTTTTCATAGATTCGACGATTCGTCGCAAAAAGAATTTGAATGCGTTTGCGGTTTGCGATACGAAATTGAAAATCGAAACGTGAGTGAGATAATTGATGAAAACACAAAGTAATAAAGTATTTTCAGGGAATATTTGGAAATTTGGATGCAATTGGAAAGCATATGAAACAAGTTTCTATAACTTTATTAAAGACGAGCAAATTGTTATCGGAAGAGAAAATTGGAGATATTCGGCGGGAGATTTAGTAGCAATAACTGAAGGTTTTACTGTCAAAGCGATTGTAATGGTGGAAGAAGAACCCAAAGCAATTACAGAAAACTCATCCTATAGATTCATAACAGAGAAATACAATATTGCTTACGAAGATGCGACTATTTATGCAAAAGCTGAATGGTATCAATTGCCCGAAAAGGAAATTTTTCGGTATCAAGTTCAAAGAGGAGCAGCAAGAGTTCGCAAACCTGACATAAAAGAAACCGTTCTTAAATTATGGAACGGCAAAAACAAATAATTCCTTTGAAATCACACAATTTGTTCGTAGAAAACTCACAAAAAATTGCAATTGTCGGTTCCGGTTTTCTTGGTTTGACGCTGGCTTTGCGGCTGGCGGAAAGCGGAAAAAAAGTTACTGTTTTTGAATCGGCGAGTGAAATCGGCGGGTTGGCTTCGGTTTGGAATTTGGGCGACGTTGTTTGGGACAAGCATTATCACGTTACTTTGCTTTCGGATTTGCGTTTAAGAAAAATTCTCGCCGAAGTCGGACTTGAAAACGAGCTTGAATGGCGCGAAACGAAAACCGGGTTTTATACCGACGGCAATCTCGTTTCAATGTCGAACACGCTCGAATTTTTGAGGTTTCCGCCGCTTGATTTGATTTCAAAATTCCGGCTCGGCGCGACAATCTTTTACGCCTCGCGCATTAACGATTGGAAAAAATTAGAACAAATTTTAGTCGCCGATTGGCTCGAAAAACTATCGGGCGGGAAAACCTTCCAGAAAATCTGGCTGCCGCTGCTCCGCGCGAAATTGGGCGAAAGTTACCGGGAAACGAGCGCTGCGTTTATTTGGGCGACGATTCAACGAATGTACGCCGCCAGAAAAAGCGGGCTTAAAAAAGAAATGTTCGGTTATGTGCGCGGCGGTTACGCGCGAATTTTTGAAAAGCTCGGCGAGCATTTACGGGAAAAAGGCGTTGAAATCAGATTAAATTCCGCGGTTGAAAAGATTGAAAAGCAAGCTGACGGAAACGTTTTAATTTATCAAAGAGATAACTGCAAAACAGTTGATAGTTCACAGTTGACAGTTGACAGTTTTGATTCTGTTTTTGTAACCGCGCCAGCAAATGCTGCGGCGAAGATTTGTCCGCAATTGAGCGAAACCGAGAAAGAGCGTTTGAATCGAATTCGGTATCAGGGAATCGTCTGCGCGTCGCTGTTAATGAAAAATCCGCTCTCGCCTTTTTATGTGACCAACATTACGGACGACGCGCCGTTTACCGCCGTGATTGAGATGTCCGCGCTGGTTGATAAATCGGAGTTTGGCGGAAACTCTCTTGTTTATTTGCCGAAATATGTCGCGCCGGACGACGCGATGTTTGAGAAAACAGACGACGAAATCAAGGAAACGTTTCTCGCGGCGCTTGAAAAAATGTACCCGCATTTCCGGCGCGCCGACGTTTTGGAGTTTAAAATATCGCGTGTTCGACAGGTTTTTGCGCTTTCGACTTTGAATTATTCCGCCAATCTTCCTTCAATGAAAACCTCGCTCGAAAACGTTTTTATTGTTAATTCGGCTCAAATTACGAACGGAACTTTAAACGTCAACGAAACCGTCGCGCTTGCGGAACGCGCGCTGTTTGAATTAAAACAGATTGCGTGAGTCTGGCGGCGCAAAATTATATTTCTCCAGAAAAAACGAAAAAACTCGATTGGACGGCGTGGAGCGCAACCGCGTTTTTTGTTGCGTTTTGGGTTGGTTTAATCGTCGCCGCGCCAATTTTAAAAGCTAACGGTTTTGCAGCGGCTGGTTACATTTACACGCCTTTTTCGTATCTTTGTCACCAGCTTTCCGACCGCTCGGTGCATCTGGCGGGCGAACAGCTTGCCGTTTGCGCGCGCTGTTTCGGCGTTTATGCCGGACTGGGAATCGGAATTTTGGCGTATCCTTTTTTCCGCTCGGTTCACAGCGCGGACGCGCCGTCGCGCGTTGTTTTGTTTCTCGCACCCATTCCGACTGCGATTGATTTTGCTTTGGGATATTTAGGGATTTTGGAAAATACGCATTTTTCCAGATTTGCGACCGGCACGATTTTGGGCGTGGTTTGCGCGTTTTTCGTAGTTCCCGGAATTGTGGAAATTAATCGTTTTTTGTGGCTCAGAAATAAAAAGAAAATGCCGGTCAACACCGTTTCGCCGAAAACTGATTCCGCGCCGAGCGATTACAGCAGACCGGATTTAAGAATTTGAATTAGTAAATCGTGAATAGAAAATTCCTTCTATTCACGATTTACGATTTACTATTCACTAATTGAATGAATCGAATTATTACCGCGATTGTCGCGCTGCCCGGTTTGATAGCGGCAATCGTTTTGCCTTATTTTTTCCCGCAGAGACAAGAGTTTAACTTGTTTTTCATAGCGATTGCCGCCGCCGCCATCATTTTGGCTTTGTTTGAATATTTTAAATTCACCAAAACAATGCAGCTCAAAGCGGACGCCACGCTCGGCTTTCTCGGTTCGGCGGCGATTTTTATCGCGTTTTTGTTTGACGCGCCGACCAAAGCGCCGGATTTGCTGGTGATGACGCTGGCGATTTTCATTATCGCGGCGGTGGCTTCACAGGCGTTTCGGTTTCAACGCGCCCGCGATTTTTCCAAAATGCTGGCGGCAATCGGCGTCACGGTTTTGGGTGTTTTTTACATCGCTTTTCTCGGCGGTTATTTCGTCGCTTTGCGCGTCGGGTTTGAAAATCATCCGCATCTTTCGACCAAGCTGCTCGCATTTTTGTTTTTGATTTTAATGGGCGCGGACATCGCGGCGCTTTATACCGGAAAGCTCGTGGGCAAACACAAGCTCGCGCCCGTTATTTCGCCGGGCAAAACCTGGGAAGGCGCAATCGGGGCGCTTGTTGCAAGTCTGCTGCTCGCCGCTATTGCCAGTTTTACGTTTTTTACCGAACTGAAATGGTTTGTCGCTCTGCCGCTCGCGGCGGTAATGATGGTTGTCGGCGTCATCGGCGATCTGGCGGAAAGCGCGATCAAACGCGGCGCGGGCAGCAAAGACGCAGCCAACCTTCTGCCTGGTCACGGCGGGCTGCTCGACCGAATGGACAGTTTGCTTTTCAACGCTCCGCTTCTTTACTATTTCGCTAGATTCTATTTTCACTAATTTATGACCAAGCGGGGAATTTCGATTTTAGGTTCGACCGGTTCAATCGGCTGCAACGCGCTCAAAGTCGTTGAGTTTTTGCGAGAGCCGGAGTTTCGCGTCGTTGCGCTCGGCGCCGGGAAAAACGTCGAAAAACTGAGCGAGCAAATCAGGCGTTTCCAGCCCGAATTAATTTCGGTCGAAACCGAAGAATGCGCCGAATTGCTTCTCGAAAAAATCTCGAATTTCAAATCTGAAATCTCAAAAACTCCAAAAATCGAAATCGGCGAAAAAGGCTTGATCGCCGCCGCGACTCACGAGCAAGCCGACACGATTGTCTCCGCAACGGTCGGCGCAATCGGTTTTGTCCCGACTCTGCGCGCGCTCGAAGCCGGAAAGCGCGTCGCGCTCGCCAATAAAGAAACGCTCGTTATCGCGGGCGAATTGATGACGAGAGCCGCGCGGGAAAATGGTGCGGAAATTCTGCCGGTTGATTCCGAACATAACGCGATTCATCAATGTTTGCGTGGCGAAAAACGTGAAGAAGTGCGGCGAATTATTTTAACCGCTTCGGGCGGACCTTTTCGCACGAAAACAAAAGAAGAAATTGAGCGCGCGACCGTCGCCGAAGCCTTAGATCATCCGAGTTGGAAAATGGGCGTCAAAAATACGATTGATTCTGCGACGCTGATGAACAAAGGTTTGGAAGTTATCGAAGCCGAGAGGTTGTTCGGTTTTAGCGCTGATGAAATTTCGGTTGTCGTGCATCCGCAATCAATCGTGCATTCGATGATTGAAATGGTTGACGGCTCGATAATCGCGCAAATGGGCGTTACCGATATGCGCCACGCGATTCAATATGCGCTGACTTTCCCGGAAAGAAAATCGTGTCAGCTTGAGCCTTTAAATTTTTCAAAACTCTCGCAATTGACCTTTGAAGAACCGGACACAGAGCGGTTTCCGTGTTTGAATTTGGCTTATCGAGCTTTAAAAACGGGCGGAACGCTGCCCGCCGCGATGAATGCCGCCAATGAAATTGCCGTTCAGGCGTTTCTCGACGGCAAAATCCGCCTTTCGGAAATCGCGCGAGTTATCGAAGCCGTGATGAATCGGCACGAAACGAAAGCCGTAGATAATCTCGAAATTATTTTAAAAGTTGACCGTGAATCAAGAATGCAGGCGGAACAGGAAATCGAAAAACAATCAGCGCCGCGCGCAAAGTTTGTTTGACTGTCCGAGGCGGTTGGACTTAAACTTTTTAGCAACGCTTTTTGCAAGTTTTGATTCTAAGATTTCGACAAATCATTCATAATTACCTGAAACGCTTGCTACCGCAGCAGAAAGAACTTTCCCGATGGATATATTACTTTATTACGTTCTAGTACCGCTTTTTATTCTCGGCGTCGCCATTAACATTCACGAATTGGGACATTTTCTCGTCGCCAAATTTTTCGGAATGCGCGTCGAAGCCTACTCGTTTTTCGGACTCGGACCGCGACTTTTCGGTTTTAAATGGGGACACACCGATTACCGGATTTCGGCGATTCCGCTCGGCGCCTACGTGAAATTGTACGGCGACGAATCGAACGTCGGACTCGAAGGCGCGGACGATTCGTCGGAAACTGTCCCGGCATCGGAATTGTACGAGCTGCGCCCGCGCTGGCAGAAGTTTTTCGTAATGATCGGCGGTCCGTTTATGAACGTCGTTCTGGCGCTGGCAATTCCGTTTGCGGCGGCGATGATGTACGGCGTTCCGGCAATGCCGACGCCGATTGTCGGCGCGATGAAGACGGACGGCGCAACGGCGCAAGCCGGAATTAAACCGGGCGACCGGATTGTCGCGTTTAACGGAACGGAAAATCCGACGTGGCGAAACATTGAAGTTGATGCCGCATTGCGTCCCGGACAGGAAATTCCGATTGTTGTCGAGCGCGCCGGACAGCGCATTCCTTTAATGGTCACGCCGTCGAAAGTTGAAATGAGCGGGCAAAATTTCGGAGTTCTCGACGCTGAACCCGACGCAGGCGTAAAACCGGTTGTGATCGGGCAAGTTGAATCGGGTTCGCCCGCCGCCGAAGCCGGTTTACAACCCGGTGACCGCGTTATTGCAATCAACGGCACGAACATTCGCAACTGGCAGCAGCTTGTCACTTTCGTTCAGGAAAACAAAGCCGCGCCGCTCAAAGTTCAAGTTGAACGCGGCGGTCAAAACGTTGATTTAACCGCCACTGTTCGCAAGCTTTCCGACGGTAAAGAACGGCTAGGTATCGGACCGGCGCAAATCAGTGTTCCGCGCGAACCGGCAAGCATCGGCACCGCTTTCAGCCACGCGGTCAACACAAATCTGGAAATTTTATCAATGACCGGAACGGCTTTAGGACAAGTTTTTACGGGAAATCGCTCGGCGCGCGACACTGTTTCGGGTCCGGTCGGAATCTTCCAGCAATCGGCGCAAGCCGCGCAGGCAATGGGCTGGGAAGGCGTTTTTGCGATGCTGATGGCGATCAGCCTGAGTTTGGGAATCTTCAATCTGCTGCCGATTCCGATGCTTGACGGCGGACAGATTATGGTTCTCGGAATCGAAGGCGTCATGGCTCTCTTCGGAAAGCAGCTTTCGCTTCTTGTGCGCGAACGGATTCAAATGGCTGGTCTGGCAATTATTTTATTGTTGATGGTGACCGTGATGTTTGTTGACATCTCGCGCATCGTCGGACGATGAATTTAGTGAATCGTAAATAGTAAATCGTGAATCGTGAAAGACAAGTTCCGATTCACGATTTACTATTTACGATTCACTATTTACGATTCACTAAATTTATGAGACGTGAAACAAAAGCGGTAAGAGTCGGAAACGTGCAAATCGGCGGCGGCGCGCCGGTCGCTATTCAATCAATGACGAAAACCGACACGACCGATGTTGACGGAACAGTCAGGCAAATCGAAGAAATGGTCGCGGCTGGATGCGAAATCGTCCGTATTGCCGCGCCCACCAAAGACGATGCGCTCGCGCTCAAAGAAATTCGCAAACGAGTCCAGATTCCGATTGTCGCCGACATTCATTTTCACTACAAATTAGCTTTAATCGCGCTTGAAGCCGGAATTGACAAGCTGCGGATAAATCCCGGCAACATCGGCTCGATTGACCGCGTGCGCGAAGTCGTACGCGCTGCAGAAGCGCAAAAAGTGCCGATTAGAATCGGCGTCAACGGCGGTTCTCTGGAAAAAGACCTTTTGAAAAAATACGGCACGGCGACGCCCGAAGCGATGGTCGAATCCGGTTTGCGGCACATTCAAATTTTGGAAGATTTGGGATTTTCGGACATTATCATTTCTCTGAAAGCATCGGATGTTCATCGCACCGTTGCGGCATATCGTTTGATGTCGCAAAAGGTTAATTATCCTTTGCATCTCGGCGTCACCGAAGCCGGAACTCCGTTTGGCGGAACGATTAAATCATCAATCGGTCTGGGGATTTTGCTGCACGAAGGCATCGGCGACACGATTCGCGTTTCACTGACCGCCGAGCCGCACGAAGAAGTGCGCGTCGGCTGGGAAATTTTAAAATCGCTCGGTTTGCGCCAGCGCGGAGTGACTATTGTTGCTTGCCCGACCTGCGGGCGTCTGGACATTGATAATTTCGTCGAAATCGTGACCGAAGTCGAACGCCGACTGGCGCACGTCGAAGAACCGCTTGAGCTTTCGATTATGGGCTGCGCCGTCAACGGTCCCGGCGAAGCTCACGATTCGCAGCTCGGCATCACCTTCGGCAGAAACGTCGGAATGATTTTCAAAAACGGCGTTCCGATGCGCCGCGTCGCGGGCGCGGATATTGTTGAAGAATTTGTTAAAGAAGTCGAAATTCTGCGGCTTGAAGGTAAAGACGCCAAACCGCTCGGAACGGAAAAACCGCTTGTTCAGATTACTTAAAAAACGCTAAACAAATCGCGCTTTTTATGTCTGTAGCAAATTCCGATTAGTCGAAAGATAAAAACAGAAAATTAACAGGGATAAAAAGGATCAAAGGGATTGATAAAAACAAAAAATATCCCCTTTATCCCTTTCATCCCTGTTAATTCTCTATCTTTCACTGTAATGAAATCTGATTTAGTCTAACGATACTTGTCCAAAAGCGTTTTTAGCTTTTCGGATTTTTTGGCAATGCCGAGCCGGATTGTGCCGTCGCCGATTGTCATAACTTTGATATTGACGCCGAAAACTTCCCCGGTCTGGATCGAGCAGACGGGACTTCCGCTGTTTCCGGGCATCAGCGTTAAATCGGCGTAAATGTCTTCGTTTTTATCAATCATCGAAACCGCGCCGAGCGAGCTAAACGGCATTTCATAATCACCGTAATAACCGATTGAAACAACTTCTTCGCTGATCGCGGGCAAACGGTCGGCGAGTTTTAAAGCAGCCGTTTTGCGTCCTTTCAATTTTGCCGGATCGAAGCGAAAAATCGCTAAATCCGAATCGTCGTCTTTCCCGACAAATTCAAGCGGCAGATTGATTGTTTCGCCGTTTGGCAGCTTCTTCCACGCAACCGGCTCGCGCCTGCTTTTCGGCGAAAAATTTATCATTTTTTCGACTTCCGATTGAACGTGAGCGGCGGAAGCTATCAGGTTTTCGCCGACCAGAAAACCCGTCCCGGAAGTCACGCGCTTTTCGGCGCCTTCTAATTTGTAAACTACGGAAATGGCAAAAACCGAATTGTTCAGCTCGGCAATGCGTTGTTCTTTGCCGACTTGAGAGCAGGAAAAATTGAGGAACAAAAACAGAATTGCGACAATCGTTTTGCTTTTCATTTTTACGGCGCGAGGATTGTAAACGGATAAAACGGCAAATTTCGCAGCACGCCGAAAACAAGCAAAATAATCGCAAACGTCCAGATTCCGGCGGGCGGAAGTTTCCCGATTCCGAGAGTCCGCCCGCGCGCGGCAACCGAAACAAGATTCAGCACGAAATAAATTATCATCGGCACGAACAGAACGAGCAAAGCGTTGTAATCGAGCGCCGCCAGCCAGTCGCCGTTTAAAAGCCGGTGCATTCCGCGCGTCGCGCCGCAGCCCGGACAACTTAAACCTGTCAGGGCATAAAAAGGACATTGCGGAAACCAGCCGGACGAAGTCGGATTGATTGTTTTAACTAAAAATAAAATTCCGCCTGCCGCCGCTAAACCGGCAACTGCCAGACCGCGCTCGATTATCGAGCCTGTCGGCTGAAGAGCTTTAAATTTATTTTGTTTACTTTCCAAGCGTACCAAAAATTTTACCAAACGCCTCGACCATCAGTTTGATCGAATCTTTGTCGGTGATGTCTGATTTATCGGCAAGCGCGGCGAACGGTTTGATTGCGTCCAGAACGGCGGGCGAAGAATCCGGCGGCGGGGCGGTCGCCAAATCACGGATTTTTAGCAAATGAGTTCTTAAAACGGTTTCATCCGGCGTTCGTTCGCGCTTCGTTCTCGGTTCGCGTATTTGCAGCATGGCGGCGGCGATATTTTCGCCCAATTCAAAGTGCCAGGCTTCGGTGCCGGACAATTTGGTTTTCAGCGAACTCGTTAAATTGCGCATCACCTGGCGTTTTTCACTTTCGTCTTTTGGCAAAGCCGAAAGCCTGGCGCGTTCGTCGGTAAGCTCGGCAGCCATTTCCTTGCTCAAATTGCCTAGCACACTGTCGGATTCTGCATCCGAATTTTCGGTTTGCAGCGTGCGCAGCATTGTTCCGAGCAGCATATAAATCTGAGACCTATGTTTGGAATCGCCCGCTACAAAATTATAAACAACCATGCCCGTAACTTTTACCGGCGTGCCGGAAAGCAGCGTCGGCGAAAATTTCGACTCTCGCGCCGCCTGCACCGATGCATCGCGCAGTAACGGGTGTCCGCTTACCGCCACAGCCGAGATAACATCCCCGTTTTCTCCAATCGTAACCTGAACGTTTACCGCGCCTTCAGCATTGACGGCTTTTGCCGCCGCCGGATACACGGGTTTCACCAGATTTGTCGCTTTACTGTTTAAAACGCCGCCGCTAATGGTTTTCGGCAGAGCGCGGTTTTCCTGAGCCGAGACGAAAACGACCGAAAACAAGACTGCGAAAAGAAGGCTGAAAAGCCGTTGCGATTGTTTGTTCATAAGATTTTCCTCCGAGTTGACAGAATCTACACTATCTTTGACACTCACGCAAAATTTTTGTTCCCAAAAATTTAAGCATTTGCCATTTTGAGAAAAAGCGCGTCGGTTGCGATTTTGCGGTTGACGTTGACGGCAAACTGCTCGCGCAGAGTTTCTATTTCTGCGAGCCATGTTTGAGCGCGGCGCGAATCGGTGTTTTCGGCAAATCGCGCGAGTTTCGGTTCCAAATCTGCGTTGATTAAATCCGCCGCGCCGAGCTTTAAAGTCCAAACGTCGTGAATCAGATTTTCCAAAACTTCGAGCCGCTGTTCGTATTCGTCTTTGAGCTTGGCTTCGTTCATTTCTTCGGCGATTTTCAGAAGCCGGGCGCGGTCTTTGGAAACCGTTATCGCGTCCAGAACGTTGAGCATCATTTCGCGCTGCGTTTTGTAAACGTCCAGGTTTAAAGAAAGCGCGTTGCCGAGACTTCCTCTGGAAAGACGCGAAATCAGTTTGGCTTCGACAGGCGAAACTTTTTTCGTCGCTTGCAGATATTTTTCGATTTCTTCAGCAGCAATCGGCGCAAAACGAATCATCTGGCAGCGCGAAAGAATGGTTTGCAGGAGGGAATCGGCGCGCGCCGTAAGCAAAAACAAATGCGTCGTCGCGGGCGGCTCTTCGAGCGTTTTCAGCAGAGCGTTTGCCGCTTCTCCCTGTCCTGCGCTTAATTTTTCGGCGTTTTCAATGAGAAAAAATCTGGCTTTTCCCTCGTAAGGAGTCAGATTCGCCTGTTCCGTTAAATCTCGAATCGCGTCAACCAAAATGCTGTTTTTATACGGAACAATTCTACCTACGTCGGAGTGTTCGCTCCAAAAAACTTTCTTGTATTCGTCTTTATGATCGCTGTCATGCGGCGGGAGAGCGGCGAATTTTACGGCGCGCGAACAGGCAGCGCATTTATCGCACGCTTCGCCCGATTGCAGATTTCGGCACAAAATCGTTTTTGCCAGTTCGAGCGCAAAAAGCTGTTTCCCGACGCCCGCGTCTCCGGCAAAGATAAAAGCGTTCGGAATCCGGCGATTGCTAACCATTCGCCGAAACATTTCTTTGATTTGATTGTTTCCGATTAACTTGTCGAACACAAAAAGATTTTACTAGCGATTTTGTGATTCGAGAAATGGCATGACGATTTGCAGAGTCTTTTGGTGAATTTCATCAATCGAACCGCGCGCGTCAACGACTCGGAAACGCTCCGGTTCGGCAGCGGCAATTTCGAGATAAGCGCGCCGGACGCGGTCGAAAAAATCAATTGTCTCTTTGTCCAGACGATTCAATTCTTCGGGGCGGCTGTTTGCGCGCGCCAGAGCCGTTTCCGTCGGCAAATCGAAAAAGAGCGTTAAATCCGGTTTGAAACCGCCGGTCGCCAGCCCGATTGTTTGACGAATTTTTTCCGCCGGAAAACCGCGCCCCGCGCCTTGATAAGCGGCGGTAGCGTCGGCATAGCGATCTGAAATGACGATTTTACCGGCGGAGAGCGCCGGTCGTATGAGCGTTTCGAGATGCTGCGCGCGGTCGGCGGCAAACAGCAGCAATTCGGCAAGTGGCGCGGGCGCGTCCTCAATTTCAAGAACAAGCGCGCGGATTCGCTTTCCGAGAACGGTTCCGCCCGGTTCGCGCGTGGTGACGACATCGAAGCCTTGCGCTGTAAGAGCGTCGGCAAGCAAGCGAAGCTGCGTGGTTTTGCCGCTTCCGTCCAAACCTTCAAAAGTTAGAAAAATGCCGCTCAAGATTGATTAAGCCGTATTAAGCCGAAGGTTCTTGCTGTTGCTGCGGCGGTCTGTTTTCCTGCCTGTATTGCTGCGGTTCGCGCCGTTGATGTGTGACGGTCGCAATCGCGTGTTTGAAGATTAAAAATTCCTGACCGCTGGCGTCGAGCAAAACCGAAAATTTATCGAAGCTCTTCAAACGTCCGCTTAAAGTAGCGCCGTGGAGCAAATGAATAGTAACAATGGCTTTTTCTCGCCGCAGTGTATTTAGAAATGCATCCTGAATGTTTTGTGAACCAGTTTTTTCCACACGCCCTCCGCGCCCGACAAGTGTTTTTCCTTGAATAGATTACAACACCGCTCGCGGCACTGACAAGATAATTTTCATTTTAAATTAAGGTTTAAAACTCGGAGTTTTCGGTTAAATTCAAAATTTCAAATAATTTTTGCCGGGTTTCAGGTTCGTCGCCGAAACCTGCGAGCCAAATCACGTTTTCCTCGCGCCGAAACCAGGTCAATTGCCGTTTGGCGTAATGCCGGACATCGAGCTTTGTTTGCTCGACTGCGCTTTCCAGAGTGCGCTCGCCGCGCAAATATTCGACGACTCGGCGATAACCGTGCGCGCCGAGCGCGTTTGATTCTGCCGGAACACCTTTTTCGAGCAAGTATTTAACTTCTTCGATGAGACCTTTTTCAAAATGAATTTCGGCGCGGCGATTGATTCGTTCGTAAAGAAAATCGCGCGGCGGATTTAAGGCGAAAATTTTTAATCGGTCGGCAAATTCCGGTGGTTCAGCGCGTGCAGGCTGTTGTTCGGAAATCGGTTTTCCGGTTTGAAAACGAACTTCGAGAGCGCGCTGGACTCGGACGTAATCGCGCGGAAACAATTTTTCCGCCGATTTTCGGTCAACTCTTTTTAAAATTCGATGCAAATATTCCGCGCCTTTTCTCGCGCGGATTTGTTTTAATCTCTCGCGCAAATCTTCGTCTGTTTTCGGCGATTCAAAAAACGGCTGTCGCAAACTTCTGAGATAAAAACCCGTACCGCCGACGAGAATCGCAGTTTTTCCGCGCTGCTCAATTTCATAGATTTTTTCAATTGCGTCGCGCGCCCAATCCGCCGCCGTGTAATTAACGAAAGGCGAAACGTAATCAATCAAATGATGCGGCACGCCGCATCTTTCTTCTTCCGAAGGTTTTGCTGTCGCGATTTCGATTTCCCGGTAGATTTGTACCGAATCGCAATTAATTATCTCGCCGCCGATTCGCAAAGCGAGCGCGACGCCGATTTCGGTTTTGCCCGAAGCCGTCGGTCCGGCAATTGCGATAACAGGTTGTTTTTGTGCGGAAATCAAAATTGAAAAGCAAAACGCGCGAGCGCAAAAAGCAGTATCAACGCGAGCAAAATAAGCGAGCCGATAATCTGATTGCGCGAAAATTTCATTAACGCTCCGCCGCGCTTTCGAGAAGATCAAAAAAATCTGGAAATGAAACCGCCACAGCTTCGGCGTTTTCGATTTCGGTTTCGCCAGTGGCGAGCAAACCTGCAACGGCAAACGACATTGCGATGCGGTGATCGCCGAAAGAATCAATGCGCGCGCCTTTTAAGTTTGATTTTTCGACGCGCAGACCGTCTTCAAATTCTTCGACGCGAGCGTTCATTCGCCGTAAGTTTTCAACGACCGCGCGAATTCTGTCAGATTCTTTGACGCGCAGCTCCGCCGCGTCTCTGATTTCCAAACCGTTTTCAAGCTGTGTTCCGAGAACCGACAAAATCGGTAATTCGTCAATCAGGTTGGCAATAATTTCTCCGCGCAAAATGTTTTCCCGCTGAGAATTTAATCCGCCGCCCAAAACCCGCAAATCTCCGCGCGGCTCGTTTGCGGCTTCGGTGCGGTTTAAAATTTCCAGTTTTGCGCCGAATTTCTGCAAAACTTCGATGACAGCAGTTCGCGATGAATTTAAGCCGACATTTTTCAACATCAAATCAGAATTTTTCAAACAAGCAGCCGCGACAAGGAAAAACGCCGAAGACGAAACGTCAGCCGGAACGCTCAAATCTAGCGCCGAAAGTTTTGCGTCGCCGGAAACCGAAATTTCGCTGTTTTCATTTTTTACTTCGACGTTGAGCCAACGAAACATTCTTTCGGTGTGGTCGCGCGTCGGAGTTTTTTCTAGAATTTTGGTTTCGCCGTCCGAGTTCAAACCTGCAAGCAAAACGCAGGATTTAATCTGCGCGCTGGCAACGGGCGGTTCAAAGGAAATCGCTTTTAACGGATTTTTGCCGTGAATTGTAAGCGGGGCGCGCCCGTCATTCGATTCGATTTTCGCCCCCATTAGTTCCAGCGGCGCAATCACTCGTTTCATCGGACGTTTTTGCAAAGATTCGTCACCGGTCAAAACCGAAACGAAATTTTGTCCAGCCAAAACGCCAGCCAAAAGCCTCATCGTCGTTCCGCTATTGCGGCAATCGAGCGGTTCTTCGGGTGCGCTAAAACCGTTTTTGCCGACGCCGTGAACGATGATTTCGGTTTTGTTTCTTTCGATTTCAACTCCGACCTTTTCAAGGCAATCGAGCGTCGCCGCGCAGTCGTCGGCAGACGAAAAATTTTCGATTCTTGTTGTGCCTTCCGCTAAAGCGGCAAAAATCGCCGCGCGGTGTGAAATTGATTTGTCGCCGGGCAAATTGATTTCGCCGACAAGACGTTTGGCTGGTCTAATTATCATCGCATTCAATTTTACACAAATTTGAATTTTCCGGCGCAAGCGTTCAGAATTTCGAGTAATGGCTTTGGAAACTGATTTTATCGTTATCGGCAGCGGGATTGCGGGTTTAAGAGCCGCAATTGAGCTTGCCGGAAACGGCGCGCGTGTTACGGTTCTGACCAAAGCGCGAACAAGCGAATCGAACACCGAATACGCGCAGGGCGGAGTTGCCGTGGTTTTGTCGGACGATGATAATGCCGAATTGCACGAAGAAGACACTTTGTATGCGGGCGCGGGTTTGTGCGACGAAGAGGCGGTCAGAGTTTTGGTTTCGGACGGAACAACGCGCATTCAGGAATTAATTCAATGGGGAACTGAGTTTGACCGCGAAGGCGGAAAGTTGGTTTTTACGCAGGAAGCCGCTCATTCGCGCCGCAGAATTCTGCACGCGCACGGCGATTCGACCGGAAAGGAAATCGTCCGCTCGCTGATTGCGCGAGCTAGACTCGAAAGCCGCATTGTTTTTATGCCGCACGCGGCGACCGAAAATCTGATTGTCTCGGACGGTCGCGTTTGCGGCGTTCGTTATCTCGACCCGGTTTTGCGCGCGCCGCGCGAGATGTTTGCACGCGCGGTCGTTCTGGCTTCGGGCGGCGCGGGACAGCTTTATCTGCACACGACAAACCCGGACGTTGCAACGGGCGACGGAATGGCGATGGCTTATCTGGCGGGCGCGGAAATCGCCGACATCGAATTTGTGCAGTTTCATCCGACCGTGCTGAATCTCGAAAACGCGCCGCGCTTTTTGCTTTCCGAAGCGATGCGCGGAGAAGGCGGCGTCTTGCGAAACGCTGCGGGCGAGCGTTTTATGTTCAATTATCACGAGCTTGGAGAATTAGCTCCGCGCGATGTCGTTTCGCGCTCGATTGTCACTGAAATGCAGCGTACGGGTACGCGGACGGTTTTTCTCGATATGTCAGCGCACACCGAAAAGTTTTTGGCTGAACGCTTTCCCAAAATCTACGAAACTTGCAATTCTTACGGGTTGAATATTGCGACCGATTTGTTGCCCGTTTCGCCCGCCGTGCATTATTTTATGGGCGGCGTGCGGACGGATTTGGACGGGCGAACGACTTTGCCCGGATTATATGCGGCGGGCGAAGTCGCCTGCACCGGTGTTCACGGCGCAAATCGCCTGGCTTCAAACTCTCTTCTCGAAGGCTTGGTTTTCGGCGCGCGAGCCGGGCAAGCGGCGCTCGACAGTTCAAAGTTCAAAGTGAACAGTTCAACGGTTGAAAATCCGCAATCTGCAATCCACAATCCACAATCGGGAGAAATTGCCGTCGCTGTCAGAAAGCGCGTCAAGCGTTTAATGTGGGAGCGCGTCGGGATAGCGCGCGATGCGGAGAATTTAAAACGCGCTTTGCGCGAGTTTGAGCAGATTGCGCAAGCGAATTTGGGCGCGACTTCGCGCAATTTTGTCGCTGTCGCTACTCTGATTGCCCGCGCCGCGCTGTGGCGCGAAGAATCGCGCGGCGGGCATTTTCGCATTGATTTTCCCGAACGCGACGACGCGAAGTTTCATGCTCACTCAATTCAAAAGCCGGGCGGTGAAATCTCGGCGAGTCAGCAGATTAACTTTGAATTCAAACAGGGATGAAGAGGATAAAAGGGATAAATTCAATCTGTTTTATCCCTTTTATCCTCTTCATCCCTGTTAATTTGTTTTTAGCCTTCCTCGTGATTGTCGCCGTCGTAACGCAAAACGGTTTTTTCCTCGTCAACCACGGTTTCGAGATGAACCGGACGCCCCCACAAACGATAAACGTGTTCCAGAGTTTTTTGCGCGTAACGCTCGTCCAGCTCCGAGCTTTCGTACAAATGTTTGAGATACAGCTCGCGGTTGCCGTTGTAATCGCCGTCAGCGACGACTATGTACGGAAAACCGAAATTAGTCATATTTGCGACAAGAGCGTCGCGCACTTTTTCCCATTTCTTTTCCGTAATCGTCCATTCTTCTTCTTCGACCAGCTCGAAAACAAACAAATCCAGCTCTTCGCACAGCTCTTTGGTCAGATAATTCCGCAGAAACGAAACATCGTTATCAAGCTCGCGCACTTCGAAAATCTTGTCGAGTCCAAAACGTTTTTCCAAATCTTCAAAAATTTTGTAACCGACATAATACGGATTTAACTGTCCGTGATGCGGGCTGACGACGCTCGAATGCAAATCCGCAAATTCGAGATGCTCCGAGTCGGGCAAATCCAGCTCGCGCATAATTCTTGAATGCCAAAATGACGCCCAGCCTTCATTCATGGTTTTGGTCATCATTTGCGGCACGAAATATTCCATTTCTTCGTGAATCATCGCAATAATATCGCGCTGCCACGGCTCTAAAACGGGAGAGTTTCGCATAATGAAATGAACGAGGTCCTTTTCGCCCAAATTCTGCGGTTTCGGGTCGTCGAACATTTCCATTATGAGCTGTAGATCGTGCTGAACGGCGCGTTCGATTTCGTCTTCAGGCTCTTTTTCGGGTTCGGGTTTGTCCAGAGCGAATAAATCATCGTAACGACCTTCTCGTTTTTCGAGCGGCTCTTGTTTTTCATCTTTGTTTTTGCGGCGGATAAAAAAGTTCGGGTCAATGTGTTCTTCGATTGACAACACCGAATCGAGAAGCTGTTCGACCTTTTTGCGCCCGTATTTAAACTCGTATTCCTGCATCCGCGAAGTGTGGCTCGAAACGGTGTCAACCATCCGGCGGTCGGTTTTTGAAAACCAGGCGTTGTTTTTGAAAAAGTCCGTGTGACCTAAAACGTGCGCGATGACTAGCTTGTTTTGCAGCAAGCTGTTGGTTTCGAGCAGAAATGCGTAGCTCGGATTGGTGTTGATGACGACTTCGTAAATTTTCGATAAACCGAAATCGTACATCGTTTTCATCCGGTGATAAGCCTTGCCGAAAGTCCAGTGCGAATAGCGTCCGGGCAGCGCGTAAGAGCCGACTTCGTACATTACGGTCGCCGGAACAATCTCAAATTTCGTGGGAAACGGGTCTAAACCAAATTTAAGAGCGATTTCCCAAATCTGCTCCAACGCTTTTTCCAATTCTTGAACTTCTTTATCTTGCATATCTATTGCTTTTTGGCTTTATTAGCTTTTAATGGAAGCCCAGTAGAATCCGGCACTTCCTCTGAAATTATCTCAATTCGATAGGGCGGATTGAAGTAAACTCCAATACCTTCCTTTTTCCTCGCAACTTTGTAAGAAAATGTTAGCTGAGTTTTTCGCTCAGATTTATTGTCCTCGACATTCTCAAATTTCCAGCGCTTTGAAGCAATAGAACTAACATCGCGTAAAAGAGGGTGTCCCGATATTGCGTTTGCAGAAGTAACTTTACCTTGCGAATTGATTTTTACTTCAATAATAATGTCGCCGCTGGCTCCGACTGCGCGAGCAACCGCCGGATAAACTGGCGCAAGGGCAGCAACCACTTTTGGTTGTTCATTGTTTGAAACATTTTGTGTCTGCGCTTTGGCGATAAATGTAAAAGCGAACAAAACTGCAAAAGCGAAAATAATTTGATTTCTCATCTTCATCTCTATTCCCAAAAATCTTTTAATTTCAGCGTGAATTTCGGCAGCAGCGGCTCGCCGGAGATTTCTTCCGGTTCGTCCAAAATTTTAACCGATTCATTCGGACGATAAACGTAAACTTTGCGTTTCATCGGATCAATCAGCCATCCAAGCTGAGCGCCGTTTTCGATGTATTCGAGCATCTTTGCCTGCAAAGTTTTAAGCGAATCGGTGCGCGAGCGTAATTCAACGACGAAATCAGGACAAATCGGAGCAAATTTCTGCTGCTCTTCTTTGCTCAAAGCGTTCCAGCGTTCGTTTCTTATCCACGAAACATCGGGCGAGCGCTTTGCGCCGTTTGGCAAAGTAAAAATCGTTGAAGAATCAAAACCAACGCCCGTCGCATCTTTTTCAACCCAAATGCCGAAACGGACGCTTAAGCGAAAGTTGCGGTTTCCCGTCAGCGCGCCGGTTCCGGGCATAACGATTAATTCTCCTTCTTTAGTTTGTTCGATTCTTAATTCGGGATTTTGCCGGCAAAACATCTCGAATTGCTCATCGTCCAATCTCGTCCCGTTTGTCTGAAAACGCCCGACAAACGGGACGGGCAGCGTCGAAACATTAACTAAAAAATCGGTGTTCATTTGCGCTCCTTTTTTAAACTTGCTTTGTTGCCGGGCGGCGCATAAAAATTACGCGGCAGTCAAACGCGGTTTCAAACATTCCGACTTTTTCGTGGGCGATTTCAAAATCGCAATCGGCATTGGTCGCAATTTCAAGCAAACAATCGCGCCCTTTGCTCGTGATTTCCAAATTGTCCAAAGCCGCCGCGCCGCCGCACGCTTTGTCCAGAGCGTCGGCGAGCCGCAGAATCGCGCCTAGCTGCCAGACGGTTTTTTTGTCCTGCTCGCTTAAATTCATAAAATCCAAATGCTTTTCCGTCGGCATTTTTCCGCGATGATAACGCGCGACATTGGCAACAACGAGTCTCGCGCTTTCGGGAAAACCCGTTAGCTCGGAATGTTTGATGAGATAAAGCGAATGTTTGTGGTATTCGGAATGCGCGACCGCATAACCGATGTCGTGAAGCAAAGCGGCAGCCGAAAGAAGCGTCCGGTCGTGGCGCGGCAATTTATAAACCGGCGCAATCTTATCGAAAATCGCTTCGGCGAGCGCGGCGGTTTGCAGACTATGCCGTTCGTCGTAATTAAACCGCCGACCGACGGCGAAAACTCCGCGCAAACGCTGGTCTTCAGTGTCGGGAATCGGCGGCAATTCTTCGGCTTCGATTTCGCGCAGATAATCAATAATCACGCCTTCGCGCAAAGCAAATTCGCAGGGACTTAAATTTTTAATTCGGAGTTCGCGCATCGCGGTTTCGAGAATCTGCCCGCCGGCAATCAGAATTTCCGACCGTTGCGCTGACATTTCCGGCAGCGCTTTGCGCTCTGCCAGATTCAATCGAGCGACTTTTGCGTTAAAATCGGCGAGATCGTTTAAAGAAATTTCCGTTTCGCCGGGTTTGCCTGAGTTTATCGCGCGTCCGATTGACAAAATCGTGCCGGAAGTTCCGGTCGCCAGATTCCACTTGGCGTTTGCCAATTCCAAAACCGGGCGCATCAGTTGCGAGCGAACGAAAAGCCGCAAATCCTTAATCTCTTTTTCTGTCGGCGGATCGGTTTTCAAAAACGCTTCGGTCAAGCCGACGGCTCCGACTTTCATCGAAAAAAGCTGTTCCGGCTCGCCTCGCGTCATCAGCGAAAGCTCGGTCGAGCCGCCGCCGATGTCAATATTGATCAGCGATTCGATTGATTTCCCGCATAAAACCGAAACCGCCACGCCGATCAACCGCGCTTCTTCGACCGCCGACAGAATCTCGACGTGAACGCCCGTCATCTGTTCGATTTTCTCAATAAATTCCTGCTGATTGTCCGCCGCGCGAACCGAAGCCGTGGCGACGGCTAAAATTTTCTGAGCGCCGCGCGTTTCGGCGATTTCTCGGAAACGCGCGATGGAACGGGCGGCGCGCTCAATCGCTTCCTGCGATAAATGACGCTCGCGCAGAGTTTCGTGTCCGAGCCTGACCGAGTCTTTTTCGGCGAAAAAAACGCGGAATGAATCCGAAGCCGCGGCTTCGGCAAGCGCCAGCTTGATTGAATTAGAGCCAATGTCAATGGCAGCGAGTTTTTGCGTTTTCATCACAGAAAAATTACACCAAACCATTGCCAATTGACAGCAAAAAATTTAGTTTTGAAAAACGAACAATTTATTTGGAGGCAATAATGAAAGTACGTGATGTGATGACGACTGAAGTCGGATATTGTCAGCCGGACGCGCCGCTGGCGCAGGCGGCTGACATTATGTGGCAGCGCGATTGCGGCGTTGTTCCTGTTGTTGACGAAAGCCAGCGCGTGATCGGAATGATTACCGACCGCGACATCTGCTTTGCGGTCGTGACGAAAAATCGTCTGGCGAGCGAAATTAAAATCAGCGAGGTAATCAGCCAAAACGAAGTGCGAAGCTGCGCGCCCGGCGACGCGGTTGAAGACGCGCTGAAAACGATGAAGCGCCGCCAGCTTCGCCGCTTGCCGGTAGTTAATAAAGACGGCGTTTTGGTCGGCATTTTGTCGCTTGCAGATTTAATCAGCGGCGTCGGCAAAGGCAAAGACGCCGTGCCGCGCAAAAAGCTGCTCGCCGCTTTGAGAGAGATTTCTCATTTACGCCCGATTACTCTGCACGCTTTGTCTGATTCTGATGAAGATGAAAACGAATCCGAAAAAGCCGGCAATGAGGAAAACTACGAAGATGAAGACGATTCGGATGATGATTCAAACAGCGATGATTCGGATGACGAAGATGACGATGATGATGATTCTGAAGACGATGATGAAGATGAATCTGACCGACAGGATGATAGCGAAAACGATTCAGGTTCGGACGAAGAGGATGAGGAAAAGGGTTGAATGAAAACTTTGTACGTTTTGCGCCACGCCAAATCCGATTGGAACGATGTTTCGCTGACGGATTTTGAACGCCCATTGAACGAGCGCGGTGTTCATGCTGCGCGGAAAATGGGTTGTTTTTTGCGCGAGCGCGAAATTGTGCCGGATTTAATAATTTCTTCGCCCGCACACAGAGCGCGCGAAACGGCGCAAATCGTCAAAGAAGCGGCTGAAATTGCGGCAGAAATTCATTTTGAGCCGCGAATCTACGAAGCCAACGTCGGCGATCTAATAGAAATTGTTTCGCAAGTCGAAAATGATTGCGAAAAATTGCTGATTGTCGGACATAATCCCGGTTTTGAACAACTCGTCGGGAGTTTGACCGGCGAGTTTCAGCCGATGCCGACCGCCGCGCTCGTGGAAATCGAATTGCCGATTGAAAATTGGAGCGAAACGATGCGCGGCGGAAAGTTGAAAAATCTGTTTAAGGCGAAAGAAATTTAGGACGAGTCAAAACCGCCTTTGGTAGAAGGCGGTTTTGACTCGTCCATTCAATAGTTTACCAGCGATAACGCAGCGTGACAGAACCGTTAATCGGCGAACCGGCTAAAATTCCGTTGTCGCCGTTTGAGGTTTCGTAATAGCGGCGGTTCGTGAGATTTTTGAGATTAAAGCCGATTTCGTAATGTTTCTCCGAACGCCAGGCGAGGGAAGCGTCAAATCGGACAAAGCCGGGCAGCGTGACCAGATTGTTTGCCGAAGTGAAAACTTTCGTTCGGGCGAACGCGCCGAAACCTACTCGGAAATTGCGCGGAAGCTGATAAGACGCCCAGAGATTGCCTGAGCTTTGCGGGACGAGTCCGGCGCGCCGTCCTTCGAGCGGCACGCCAGCCGAAACGTTGTTTGAGCGCAAAATGCGCGCCGACAGCAATGCATAACCGGCGTAAATTTCGAGCTTTTCAATTGGCGAGCCGAACAGAGTCGCTTCGATTCCGTCGGTTCGCTGTTGTCCGACGAGCAAGAGGCGAGTCGGATTTTGCGGATCGGTCGTTTTGATATTGTCGCGGTCGAGCCGGAAAACGGCAAGCGTTGCGTTCAAACGAGTTTTGGGAATCGCCGCTTTGATTCCGGTTTCGTAATTTTGCGTGGTTTCGGGTTTGAGTTCCGTGTTATTTGCAGCGAGCGAGAGATTTTCGCCCGAAGGCTGAAATGAGCGCGTCCACGAAGCATAAAGCGACAGCCAATCCTGCGGTTGGTAAACCAGACCGACGCGCGGACTCCATTGTTTATCAATTCGCTCCAAATCAATTGCATTCGGGCGTAAATCATCCAGTTTCTGCGCAAAACGGTCGAAACGCGCTCCGATGAGAGCTTTCCATTGCCGCGAAAAATTAATCTGGTCTTGAAAATAAACGCCGAAAACTCTGCCCGCGAAACGATTGTTATTCGTCGGCGCAGTTCTTGTCACGAGCGGCGTCAAAATCGGATTGAAAACGGCGACATACGAATTTCTTAAAAACTGCGGCGCGGTTTCATTGTCAAAACGCATTGTTGTTTTGTCTTGCGCGCCCAATTCGATGCCCGCAAGAAATGTATGCTGCCAGCCGAGAGCGCGTACGACTCCGACGGTTTCGGTCTGATTAAAATAATTGTTTTGTTTTGAATTGCTGCTGTAATGAGTGCGCGAAACCCGCAGGCGACTGTCGGAAAGCTCGACGTTTGCCGGAACGTTTGCAGAGCAAACGCCCGTTGCGGAATTAAAAAGACAGACTCCGCTCGGAACGGTGTTGTAAAAATCGGTCGCATATCCCGTGTGCCGGAAAACGTTGCGGACGAGCCAGAAATCCGAAAAGCGGCGCTCAAAACGGACGGCTTGCGAGGCGACGCGATTTCGCACTTCGTCAAACTGCGGCGCGCCGTAATAAGTCGAAATCGGCACATCAAGCACGCGCCCGCGAAAAGACGGAATTCCTCTGTCCGGCAAACGGTGGTCGTTTAAATATTCAAATTGAATCGCAACATCGGTGTTTTCATCGGGACGCCAGGCGACCGAAGGCGCGATGTTGTAGCGGTCGAGAAAATAAAATTGACGAAAGTTGCCGCTCTTTTCGTAAGCTCCGACCAGACGAAACGCCAGACGGTCGCCGAAAATCGGTCGACCGTAATCAACTGAGCCGCGTTTTAAGCCGTAAGAACCAAACGAAAATTCCGCTCCGCCGACTCTGTTCGTAAAATTCGGCTGTTTTGTGACGCGGTTAATCAAACCGCCGGATGAGCCGCGCCCGAATAGAACCGCCGCCGGACCTTTGACGACTTCGATCCGCTCGACATTAGCCAAATCGCGGTAATACGGCGCGTCGTCGCGCACGCCGTCAATGAATTGATCGCCGAGCGCGGTAAAGCCGCGAATAAAAAACTGGTCGCGGCGTCCTTCGCCCTGCGCGACAGTGACGGCGGTCACGTTATAAAGCGCGTCCTGCAAAGACCGCGCGTTTTGCGATTCGAGCAATTTCTGACCGACAATTTCGACAGATAGCGGTAAATCTCGCAGAGGCGTCGCCGTTTTCGTCGCTGTCTGACTTTCAATTTCGGCAAATTCGGAATTTGAAGTGATGGTCACGCTCGCTTCAAGCGTTTTCGGCTCTAAAAATATTTCGAGCGTTTGCGAAACGCTGATCTTCACATCTCTAACCGATTCGTTCATTCCGTCTTTTTTGACGACCAATGAATAAACTCCGGCGGGCACTTCAAAACGAAATTCACCGGCTTCGTTCGTTTTTGTTTCGGCAACGGTTTTCTTTGTTGCGTTGAATAGCCGAACTTCTGCGCTTTCGACGATTGCGCCGTTGCGGTCTTTAACCGCCCCGGAAATGGACAAGTCGTTTTGCGCAAATGCGGGAATAACGAAAAAGAGGGAAATTGAAACAAACGAAAATAATTTCTTGAATCGAAAACTGTTGACCACTTTTATAAAAATCCTTTCGGCGAAATTGAAATTGAATTCTGTTTTCAATAAGAGATTTAGAAAATATCGTATTGCGCGAACTCGTGTCAACCGCCAAAATCTTTGCGGCGTGTATTGTTATTTGGCGGCGAGCTTAGGTTTCACTTTAATTTCGCGCCCGTTTATGCGATATTTGCGGCAGGGAATTGAACATCAAGCCGTCGAAAAACGTAAATCAATTGCCTGATTTAGGCGACAAAAAGGAGAAGATTTTAAAATGGGAATTTTTGATAAGGTTACGGATTTTGCCAAAAGCCAGTTTATCGAAGTCATCGAATGGCTCGACGATTCGCAGAACACGCTCGTTTATCGTTTTCCGGTTCAGGGGCAGGAAATCAAAAACGGCGCTCAGTTGATTGTGCGCGAATCGCAAGCCGCCGTGTTTGTTTATCAAGGTCAGGCGGCGGACACTTTCGGTCCCGGTCGTTACACGATTGACGGCGGAAACACGCCGATTTTAACGAAGCTGGGCGCGTGGTCTCACGGTTTTAACTCGCCGTTTAAATCCGAAGTTTATTTCGTCAACGTCAAACAATTTACCGACAAAAAATGGGGAACAGCAAACCCGATTATGATGCGCGACGCCGATTTCGGAATGGTCAGATTGCGCGCTTTCGGCACGTATTCTATGCGTGTCTCTGATCCGCAAACTTTTATCAAAGAAATCGCCGGAACCAATGCGCATTTTCAAACCGAGGACATCGAAGGTCAATTAAAACGCGCCACAGTCAGCGCGTTTAGCGACGCGCTCGGTGAAATGAAAATTCCCGCACTCGATTTAGCCGCGAAATACGAGGAATTGGGCGGCGCGCTGCGGACAAAAATCAACGATGATTTCCGCACGTTCGGAATCGAAATCACGAAGTTTTACGTTGAAAATATTAGCCTGCCCGAAGAAGTCGAAAAAGCTCTCGATAAACGCTCCTCGATGGGCGCATTGGGCGACGCCAATCGTTATATGCAGTTTCAGGCAGCCGACGCAATGCGCGACGCCGCGCAAAACGAAGGCGGCGGTGCGGGGCTTGGCGCGGGGTTAGGCGCGGGCTTCGCTATCGGCGGTCAAATGGCAAATGCTTTCGGTCAGGGACAACCGGGCGGACAGGGACAAGGACAACCGCAGCAACAACAGCAAACGCAAACCGTTCCGTGTCCGAGCTGCGGCAAACCGAATGTCGCCGGAACAAAGTTCTGCGCCGAATGCGGCTCGAAAATGGAAGTGGCGAAAGTTCCGTGTATGGCTTGCGGCGCGGAATTGCGCGAAGGCGCGAAATTCTGTTCCGAATGCGGCGCGAAACAGGAAAAACAAAAATGCGCCAATTGCCAGGCTGATTTAAATCCCGGCACAAAATTCTGTAACGAATGCGGAACTAAAGTCGAACCTACGACATAAATCAAAAACAAACCGAAATAAAAAAGCGCCGACTTGAAATTTCAAGTCGGCGCTTTTTTATGTTGGGTAGATTTAATTTTTCAAACCTTTACCGGCTAATGTTATTCTGCTGATACTCAAAAGATGAAACAAGGGGTTTATGTTAAAGAATCTTACAAAACCGCACCGAGTTGTAATTACGGGAATGGGTTGTGTAACGCCGATTGGAATCGGGCGCAAAGCGTTTTGGGAATCTCTCAAGGCTGGAAAGAGCGGCGTTAAAAGAATTTCGAGCTTTGACGTTTCCGATTTCAAAGTGCAAATTGCCGGGGAAATTGCGGATTTTGATTGGGAAGCGGAACTTAATCCGAAAGATAGAAAGCACGTTCCGCGCACCGTTCCGCTCGCCCTCCGCGCCGCGCGAGAAGCTTTGGAAGACGCGAGATTGCAGCCGTCTGATTTGCCGCTTGATGAGCGACAAAGTTTCGGCGTAATTCTCGGAACAGGCGGCGGCGGTCTGGGTTTTACGGAAAAGCAATACGGTTACTGGTACACTGGCGAAGAACAAAAAGCCAGCGTTTACACGATTCCGGCTTCGACGCACGGCGGTTTGTCTTCGGAATTATCAATGGCTTTCGGTTTGCGCGGGCTGTCGCACGTCGTTTCGACCGGCTGCACCAGCTCGACCGACGCCGTTTTTTACGCGGCGCAGCATATCGCGCTTGGGCGTCAAAACAAAATGCTTGCGGGCGGCGTTGACGCGCCGATTGCGCCCGGAATTGTGCGCGGTTTTGAATTGATGACGGTTTTGACCGACAAATGGAACGATCAGCCGGAGCTTGCTTCGCGCCCTTTCTCAAAAAATCGTTCGGGAATGGTTTTGGGCGAAGGCGCGTGGGTTTATGTTTTGGAAGATTTGGAAAACGCTCTGAAACGCGGCGCAAACATACTCGGTGAAATCACAGGTTACGGGGCGACCTGCGATGCTTATCATCGCGTCAGGCTGGCGGAAAACGGCGAAGAACCTGCGCGGGCGATGAAGCTCGCTCTTGCAGATGCCGGACGCGCCGCAGAAGAAGTTGATTACGTCAATCTGCACGGCACTTCCACTGTGCTCAACGACCGCATCGAAACGCAAGCCGTCAAATTAGCTTTCGGCAAACACGCCTCCAAAATGCCGTTGTCGGCGACAAAATCAAACGTCGGACATCCGCAGGGCGCATCGGGCGCGGCGGGAATCGGCGCGGCGTTGCTGGCGTTAAACGAAAACATCATTGCGCCGACAATCAATTTGGACGAACCGGACGAGGCTTGCGATTTGGATTACACGCCGAATCGGGCAAAAGAAAAAGCCGTGCGGGTTGCTTTATGCAACTGCATCGGCTTTGGCTCGAAAAATTCCGCTTTAGTGATTGAGAAAAGCAAAATTTAAAATTATTGCTTAACGATTCTCTTTGCCGACCATAAAAGCTTCAAGGTCTTTGGCGAATTGCTCCGGTCGTTCCCAGTGCGGTGAGTGACCTGTTCCGGGATAGACGTTCAAGACCGAATCGGAGATTTTCGCTTTCAGCAAATCCTGTTCGGAGCGGAGAAAAATCGTTTCCTTGTCACCCCAAATGATCAGCGTCGGCGCTTTGATTCGGTCTAATTTAGCTTTGTAATCAGCCGCCATCATTCCCGTCATTGTCTCGCGCCAAACGCGAGCCGGAAGTTTACCGGCTGCGGCGATTGCGCCGTCAAGAAAATCTTTGGGCAAAGTCGGAGAGCTGGTGCTGACGACAAAATCACGAACAAATTCCGGCGGCACGGAGTCTCTCAACTCGACAATCGCTTTTTGAAGCTCAAAAACCGCATCGTTTTTGACGGTTGTCGCGGTGCCGATGAGAACGAGCTTTTCAACTCTTTCGGGCGCGGCGAGCGCGACGCCTTGCGCGACGAAGCTGCCCATTGAATGACCGACAACAACAGCCCGTTTAATGTTCTTCGCGTCCATAAACGCCACAACATCCGAGGCGAAATCGTCAAATTTATAACCTTTTTCCGGTCTGTCCGAATCGCCGTGACCGCGCTGGTCGAGCGTGAAAACGCGATATTTTGCATCGAGTTGAGACAATACTCGGCTGTAGGAAAACCAGGAATCGCCGTAACCGTGCAGCAAAATTATCGTTTGCCCGTCGGGCGCGCCTTGTTCTGCATAACGCAGCCGGACGCCGGTTTTTAACTTCACATCAGAAAATGTCAGCTTCGGCGCATTGTGTCCGACGTGATTTGGCTCGCCTGCCGCGCTGTGCGAAGTCTTGACAATTTGAATCGTTGACGCAGGATTTGAAACGTCGTTTGATTTGACGACGTTTTCGTTTGTGTTCGCTTCGCCCGCCAGATTTTCCGCTCGCAATTTGGTGTCGGCTTTTTCCCAGGCTTTTTCAAATTCGCTTTGCACGAATCTGGCAGCCGAATCTTTTTTCTGGCGTTTCAGGCTTTCGACGAGTCCGAACAGCGCGCGCCCGTTGCGCGGATGTTTTTCGATTTCCTCACGGAAAATCTGTTCGGCAGAAGCATAGTCTCCGCTCAGAAGAAGCGCAGCGCCGAGCCATTCGCGCGTCGGAAGATCCCAATCGGGCGGCTCGTTGTAACCGACGGCGTTTTCCGCTTCGACGGCTTTGCGTAATTGTTCAATTGCCTTTGTTCTGTCGCCTTTACCAAACAGAATTTGCCCGGCGAGCAGATTTTCTCCGACTTTTAAAACGTCTCGCGCGGCGCTGTTGCCAAAAGGCGCGTCAGCCGGAACAGCTTGAATCAAGTTTTGCAGTGATTTTAATTCGGCTTCGGCTTTGGCTGCCTGTTTTGTTCCCGCGAAAGCCATTCCGCGTCCGAAATGCCAGAACGCCGCAGTTATTTTCAAATTTTCATCGGGTTTCGGCGCTTTGAGCATTTCATCCCATTTTTGAAAACGCACGAGAGTCACGGTCGTGTAGGGCATGAAAAATTCGAGCATCGGCATTGCTTTCAGATGCGGTTTGACGTTTGCTTCAAGCTCCTGCGCGGTTTTGAGAGCATCTGCATAACGCCCGTTCATTGCGTGGGCGGCGGCGAGAAAATGGATGTTGTGGTTGTAGTACATCATCGGATACGCGCCCTGCGCGCCCGTTCTTTCGAGATATTTGCGGTCAGCGACAATCGCGTCGGCGTTTGATTCGGCGGCGTCCGTATAATCGCCCGTGCGAATGTAAATGTGCGACGGCATATGGACGAGATGCCCGGCTGCTGGCGCGAGCGTTCGCAGACGCGCTGCCGATGCAAGCCCGCGTTCGGGATTTTTTGAAGCCTCGATGGCGTGAATGTAGTAATGATTTGCGCCCGTGTGATTCGGATTGCGTTTGAGAACGCTTTCCAGAACCGCAACGATGTCGAGCGTGCCTTCGGCGGGTTTCCCGTCCGGCGTCCATAATTTCCAGGGGCGCAGATTCATCATACTTTCAGCGTAAAGCGTCGCCCCGTCCAAATCGTCCGGGTATTTTTTGACCAGCTCCGCCATCGCCGCTTTGTAATCGGTGGCGAGCTTTTGCTGATCTGCCTGCGGATCGTTTGAATAGCGTTTTGACAAAGCTTCGATGTAAGCACGTTCGTGTTCCGAAGCCTGCGGCGCGAACTGAATCGCTTTTTGCAGATTTGCAAACGCTTCTTTGATCTGCGCCGGATCCGCCTGCAAATTGTAATTTGAGCCGAGTGCCAAAGCCGCGCCCCAGTAAGCCATCGCCAGTTTCGGATCAAGTTCGGCAGCGCGTTTGAAAGACAAAATCGCTTCATCGTGGTTGAAACCGTAGAGCAATGCCAAGCCTTGATTGAAAAACTTCTGCGCTTCCGCATTTTGGGTCGAAACCGGATGATTAACGTCGCCCATTCCCGGCAACAGCGCGGCTTGTCTCGGTTCGGGCTGATGATTTCCATGTTGACCGTAAACGGCTAATGAAAAGAAAAGTAAAAATAACGGCAATATGTATCTCATTTGAAATCTCCTTTTAAGTTTTTCTAACGCCCGAAAAAACAGGCGTTGTCAGCGATGATCAAATTATGAGAGGCTAAAGTCGAAAAGTAATTAAGCCGGAATGAAATTTTTCTGAGTTTTTTCTGAATAAAGCTATGAAAGAAAATTCAGGTTTTTGTCGCCAAAGGCGACAAGACAATATAGTGCAAAGTGAAACCCTGTGAACATCGCAAGAAAGCTGTGTTGCTCGCTGAAGGTGAGCAACATTTATCGCGGATTTGTTCGACTTTAAGTGTAGAATTTGCCTTGATTTTGCTCATTGGGCTACTTACAAAAATACTTGATTTTTTTCATCTTAAAATATATCTTTAGCTCGTTACAATATTCCCTTTTAGTGAGAGAACACTTGCTTTTGTTTGCCTATTTCTTTAACACAGGAGTTTTCTCTTATTATCGAATATTTAACAATCTTTGATCTAAGTTTGCTTAAATAGCGAGAAATTATGTCTTTTCCTCAAAAAAAGAATGAAATTACAAAGGAGCAAGAAGAGTTAAGAGAATCACTTGAAGCACTTTTACAAAGTGCTATAGAAACGAAAAATAGGGTCAAACGCGAATCAAAAGGATTCATTCAATCTTGGGAGAAACATAATCAAGAGTTTGGCGTAGAATTAGATAAGATAAAATACTTATCTGAAAATTTATCTAAGGGAGTCACTCAGATGATTGAAGATAATAAAATGAGAATCATAAACGAAAATAGATATTTCTTTGACACCATTGATAATGAAAAGACAAAAAAGCCTCAGAAT
The DNA here is from genome assembly GCA_036387135.1 of Pyrinomonadaceae bacterium. Lineage (GTDB taxonomy): Bacteria > Acidobacteriota > Blastocatellia > Pyrinomonadales > Pyrinomonadaceae > JALZCH01. Next base: position 53,456 of record DASVUH010000042.1, read on the forward strand.
TTGCCAGAAATCTTTGTGTTTTCATTTATTATTGCATTAGCAACAGCTTGTGTAGCAATCTCTGGCTTCTTAATATATGAAAATATTATATTTCCATTGCAGACTAGTGTTATCCAATCGGCTGCCCTCTTAACCCCCTTTATTATTATCAGTGTATTTTTCTTAGGCTCTGGTATTTTTCTGCTAGTTCGCTTCTATAATTCGTTTAAGCAATACCGCATATTACATGAGGAGAGAGTTAAGCTGAGCAAAACACTTTTAAGTGCCGAAAATCACTTAATTTCAATTTTAGATATTAAAAAGTCTATTCAATTGATTAAAGCCGAATCAGTTAATAATGAAATTGCTACAAATGAAAATAACATTTTGTGGAAAAAGTATGATTCACTTTTATTAGACGTTTATAAAGAGCGTTTCAAAGAGGTTCAGTAATTGTGCTGGCTAATTAGCTATTAAAATTAAAATGGCATTCTTCAAATTTATCTCAGATTACCTACGCAAAAGAGAGGCTGAAAAGGAAGCCAGAGGGAAAAGTATTCGTTCAGTTATTGTTCTCCTTTTTGCTTCTATCGGTACACTGGTAGGAACATCTTTAATAATTAATCTTCCAACTTTAGGCGTTTCATTAGCAGCAACTTTACTTTTAACGCCATTAATCATACCAATTTTTGTATACCTTGGAATTCTAAGCGCGAAAATGTATGTTTATCCCCTAATTCAAGGTGTATTAGTTGAGGCAGATGATAATTTTAATTATAAGTTATATTTGGAATGCGATTTAGAAGATAAACTTGAACAAATAAGAAAGGCAAACGTAAGTGCCCAAACAAAAGAAAAATGGGAAGCCGAAGCTCACGAGCGTTTTTTTGAAGAATTGGAGAATCACAAAGAACAGATTAAAGCTACTCTTAATCAAGTAAGAAATCAGGAAAAAGTTATTCACGAAGTATCTCTGATGAGAATGGATTTAGATTCTGCAATTGAAAATTTGAAAAATCTTGAGGCAAAAGCCAAAAAGGTACGGAGTGAACAGGAAGCGATGATACGAGACCATATCTTAGCTGAAAATAAACAAGAAAATATTGAATTGCAAAGGAAACTGGAATCTAATGAAAATATGGATACAAAATCATTACCCCCAGCATCTTTCCAGCCAATACCACAAGAAGTAACAGATAAAAGAGATAAGAAACCTATTTTAAGAAAATAATTCAAAATATACTTCCATTTCATATAACGGAAAATTAAGCAACGATTGTTTAATAAATTCAATAACTTAAGTAAGTTACCAAAAACCTCCAATACAAAGCTCATTCAAAAGCTTTTTGGGCTTTTCAAACCGCTTCCAAAATATTTTTAACGGTAGGTGAGTTTAAAAATAGTGCTCGTTGACTTTCGTCTTTCACATTGGCGGCGATTTTGTTAATCGTATCGGCGGCTTTGAGGAAGGCTTCTTTGGCGCTTGCTTTGTCGCCGGTTTGCAGGCGCAAATTGCCGACGTTCGCATAAACTTTCCACGCGACAATCGGAACCGGATGCATTTGCAGTTGTTCGAGCGCGGCATTCAATTCGGTTTCCGCCTGTTTAAAATCGCCGCGCGCAAGAGCCGTTTGAGACAACAGATTATGCGCGACGACGATGTATTTATGCGCTTCGAAATGCGTCGCGGCTTCTAGCAATTGGCGAGCGTGTTTTTCCGCTTTTTCAAGATTGCCTTCCGCTAAACTGTGTTCGCTTTTTCCGGCGTGCAGGCGGATTTTGTAGCGCCAGCGAAACCAGGCATCGCGCTCGAAAATGCTTTCGACTTCGCGGAACGCTTCCAGAGTTCTGCCGCCGTCGCCCATTTGCGTTTGATTGATTCCGAGATTGATCAAAGAATTCGCCTGCGCTTCGAGAACGTTCGCCTGTCGCCCGACATTCAAACCCTTTTGGTCATATTCCATCGCCCGGTCAAAATCCTGCAATTCGCGATAAATCCAGCCGACACAGTTGGGCATACGCGGACCCCAGAATTGGTCTTCGTAGCGGCGCGACATCTCGATTCCTTCGGCGAAAGTTTCAAGCGCCTCGCTCATTCGTCCCTGATTGCCGCGCGTCATTCCGAGAACGAAATAGCTTTCGAGAAGGAGAAAACTGTCGCGCAATTCTTTGGCGAGAGATTGAGCTTCCAAAAGCATTGTTTCGGCGGTTTCGTATTCGGTTTGAAAAAAATGCAAAATTCCGCGCCACGCCAAACCCGAAAGCAAAACGGATTTATGATTCAAAACGCGGGCGCTTTTGATAATGTCGTCGAGCATCGGTTTGGCGCGGTCGAGTTCGCCGTCGCCGAGATATTTGAGCGCGAGAACCTGCATCGCTTCGATTCGCAAAGCCTCGCTTCCGGCGCGTTCGGCGGCTTGCAGAATTTCGTCGGCGCGGGCTGTAATTTCGTCCAGACGATGCGAATAAAAAAGCGTCATCGTCAAAGCGTTGAGCGCGGCTGATTCCTGCGTGGTCGAACCCGTTCGTTTGGCGGCTTCGAGCATTTCGGTAAAATCGTCAACCGCTTTTTGAAATTTGCCGAGAGCGAGGTTGACCTTTCCGCGTTTGTGATAAAGCGCGAGCAGCGTTTCCGCCCCGTTTGCCTGTTCGTATTCTTTTGATAATTTCAGCGCGCGGCTGTAATGCGCGGCGGCTTCGGCGTTGGCGAAAAGCCGACCGGCGTTGTCGCCCGCGTGAGCGAGATACTCGATTGTTCGCGGAAAATCCCGCCCGCGCTCAAAATGTTCGGCGAGCTGCGCGGCAATTCGCGCCGATTGTTTGCCGTAATGCCCGATTAATTTTTCTCCCGCTTTCCGGTGCAGCAAAATCCGCCGCTTCGTGACCATATCCGCGTAAAGCACGTTTTGATAAAGCGCGTGCGCGAAACGATAACGAGTCGCCAGACCGCCGTCCGGCAGCTCCTCTTCGCCGACCGTTTCAATCAAACCGTGAACTCTTTCGACAACCGCAAGTTGTTCTTCCAGATCAAGCTCGTCCGCATCGAGCAGCGCGGCGAGAACAGTGGAAAGAAATTCGTCGCCTTCGATGGTCGCGTATTGCAAAGCTCGGCGGTCGTTTTCATCAAGAGCTTCAATCTTTTTGCGAATCAAGCTGCGGACGTTTTCCGGGACTTCGATTCTGATTTCGTTCAAAGGGCGTTTGAGCGCCCAACGCTCGTTCACTTTGCCGATGTCGCCGTTTTCAGCCAGAAACTGAATCAAACTTGTGGCAAACAGCGGATGACCTTCGGTTTTGCCGTAAATCAGCGCGGACAATTCGGGCGGAAAGTTATTCGGGCGAAAATGCGAATCGAGAAATCCTGCAATTTGAGCTTCGCCGAGCGTATCGAGCGCAAATTCTTCGCTGAGCTTTTGAGTCTGCAATTCAAATTTGCAGTTTTTCAACGGATGCTCGCTGCGCTCCAAATCCGCAGGGCGATATGTGCCGACAATCAAAACACGATGTTCGGAAATGCGCTGACCGAGATGACGCAGCAAATCTATGCTCGAAGGATCAGCCCAATGCAAATCTTCCAAAAGCAGAATGACCGGAGCGTGAGTCGAGAGCGCCGCGAGCATATCGCCCATTTCGCGCATCATTCGTTCTTTTGTCGCTCCGGCTGTTTCCTGCTGCAATTTTTCGAGCGCGACGCTCGAAACAAAAGCGGCGGGAAACTGCAAACACCAGGTCGGCGCGTAAGTCCTCAAAAGCCCGACAATCCGGTCACGCTGCGGAGTCGCCAGCAGAGCGCCGACCGCTTCGAGAAACGGCAGATACGCCTCGCCCGTTCCGTATTGTTCGACCGAACGCCCCTGCAAAGTAAAAACGCTCGTAAAACGATTGCGCGAGCGATGCAGAAATTCGCGGATCAAAGAGCTTTTGCCGATTCCCGACTCGCCCGTGACGAAAACGACTCGACCTTTGCCGTTGATCATTTGCACTGTTAATTCTTCAAGCCGTTTTAACTCGACTTCGCGCCCGACAAAAGATTCGGGCGTCTGTTTAGTTGCTGTCGGAATCTGCGCGCCGTTGCCGTTTTGCGCGATGAAAATTTCCGAAGAAACGCCTCTCAGCGATTTTAAAGCCGCCGCCAGTTCCGACGCCGAGTTGTAACGGCGCTCTTTATCTTTCGCCAGCGCGCGCTCGATAATGATGTCAAGCTCGACGGGCAATTCCGGTCTGATCCGGCTCGGCGACGGCGGTTCGGCGTTGGCGATGTCCTGTGCAATCGAAATCAGGCTCCGTCCGGTAAAAGGCAGTTTCCCGACCGCCGCTTCGTAAAGAATGCAGCCAAGCGAAAAAATATCCGAACGAGCGTCCAGCGTTTCGCCGCGAGTTTGTTCGGGCGACATATAATAAATCGTTCCGATGATGCCGCCCGCGCCCGTCAAATTGAATTTTGTCGAAGCTCCCGAATCAACGCCGCCGGCGAGCAGCGGCTCAATCGCTTTAGCCAGACCGAAATCGAGAATTTTCGGCTGCAAATTTCCGGTTAGCAAAATATTTTCGGATTTTATGTCGCGGTGAATAATTCCGGCGGAATGCGCGGCGGCAAGCGCGTCGGCAACTCGCGCTCCGATGTCGAGAAGCTGCGGCACGGCGAGCGGCTGGCGTTCGATAATCGCTCTCAAAGTCTCGCCTTTGACGTATTCCATCACGATAAAATCAACGTCGTTTTCTTCGTCAATCGAGTAAATCGTAACGATGTTCGGATGATTGAGAGCCGAAGCCGCTCTTGCTTCCTGCAAAAGACGAAGCTTTGCTATTTCATCCTGCGTCGTCTCTTCGGGCAATAATTTGATGGCGACCAGCCGACCGAGCTTCGTATCTTCGGCTAAATAAACCTGTCCCATTCCGCCCTGACCGAGCTTTCGTTTGATTTTGTAATGTTTGAGTGATTGCCCGGCTTCGAGAAAACTCTTCATAACGTTCACATTGACAAAATTAAATTATTTATCGCCGCAAAGTCTTGAAGTTCCGTTGAAAAATTTCTGAAAAAATTCTGAATAGAGACCAAAGAAAAAGCCGTGCAAATTGCTTGATGCAATCGCTTCGGCTTTAATTTTGAAAAAGTGAAATTGTACCTCTACCTTTCCAATCGCGGAGTCGGGAATTTTTTCAACAGTTTCCACGCCAGAATCAAACTGTCATCATCGTCCTGGCGAACAATTTTGAAAGCGACCAGCATGTCTGACCTGTCGTAATCAATTGATCGAAGAACATAGGTATTTCCCGCAATTGCAGTAATACGACTTTTGTAAACGGCATCTTTCTTCATTGAATCTTCGCCTGTTCTACGCTGTTCAATGCGGGCTTCCGGTTCAGTTGTCGGCGGTTTATGCCCAGCCAGATGCTGCACAATTGAATTTTCGAGCGTGACATCCTCAATCCGAATGTCTCCAAGCTTTACTATCATTCCGTAGTTCGCACCTGCTAATCCGACTGACAAATAACCTTGTTCGAGCATCATGTCCGAGCCGTAACCATGTTCGTGAGTCAGGCGATTGAACGAATAAAAAGCTCCGCCGCCACGCAAAGTTAATTTATTGTCGTATTTTTCGCGCGGCAGCAAGCGAATCAAACCTGTGTCAGGCTGCTGCAAAAATTGAGCGTAAGCCGCGCGGTCTTCCGCCGCAGGCTCAAGCAAAACGTTTTCACGCGCCTTTATTTGTTCCCGGAGAGATTCTATTTCTTTCCATACGGTGGTGCGATTCGACGTTTGCGCCAAAACCGGGAGAGCTGAAAAAACCGTCAACGCGATGATTATAAATCTGCGAAAATTCATTTTTAATTCTCCTTTTTCGGGAAAGCGCGTTGCCAGCATCTTACGCTCCAATTAGAATAGAAATCAATAAATTTATGAACGTCACCAATCTTTATTGCTCGAACTGCGCTGAAGTTTACCAGCCGAACAAACTTTATAATCTCTGCGCCGCTTGCGGAAAGCCTTTGCTCGTTAATTACGATTTAGAGCGCGCCGCCGAAACTCTAACCAAAGAATCTTTAGCAAGCCGCGCTGCTTCTCTCTGGCGTTACAAGGAAGTTTTGCCCGTTGAATCGGACGAAAATATTGTCAGTTTGGGCGAAGGCTGGACGCCGCTTCACAAAACCGCGCGTTTGGGCGAAAAACTCGGTCTTTCCAATCTTTACATCAAAGACGAATCGCTAAATCCAACCGCTTCGTTTAAAGCTCGCGGAATGAGCGCGGCGGTTTCGATGGCGAAAGAATTGGGCGTCCGCAAAGTTGCCGCGCCTTCGGCTGGAAATGCTGCGGGCGCGCTCGCGGCTTATGCGGCAAAAGCCGGAATCGAAGCGTTTTTGTTTGTTCCGAAAGACACGCCGCGCGCCTGCGTTGTCGAATGCGAACAGCTTGGCGCAAATGTCACGCTCGTTGACGGATTGATAACCGATTGCGGCAAAATCGTCGCCGAACGCAAAGATGCCGAAGGCTGGTTTGACGTTTCGACGCTTAAAGAACCGTATCGAGTCGAAGGCAAAAAAACGATGGGCTACGAATTGGCGGAGCAAATGAATTGGGAATTGCCCGATGTCATTTTATATCCGACCGGCGGCGGAACGGGTTTGGTCGGAATGTGGAAAGCGTTTGACGAAATGGAAAAAATGGGCTGGATCTCCGACAAACGCCCGCGAATGGTTTCGGTTCAATCGCTCGGCTGCGCGCCGATTGTCCGCGCATTTCACGAAGGTTTGAATCACGGAGCGGAAATCGAAAACGCGCACACGGTCGCTTCAGGTTTGCGCGTCCCGAAAGCAATCGGCGATTTTATTCTGTTGGATATTTTGCGAAAAAGCGGCGGAACTGCGGTCGCCGTAACGGATGAAGAATTGGTCGCCGATGTCAAAGAAATCGGCGCGGCAACCGGAATTTTCGCCGCGCCCGAAGGCGGCGCGTGTCTTTCGGCTCTGAAAAAATTAATCGAGCGCGGCGAAGTCGGCAAAACCGAGCGCATCGTAATTTTCAACACCGGATCGGGCTTAAAATATCTCGAAGCATTTCAAAGCATTTGAATTCTGTGACGATAAAACCGACCAAACAGGATTTGATCGAAGCCGTCGAGAAAACGATTTCGGATGTTATCGCGCCCGATTTAAAAGTTTTGTTTTGCGGCATCAATCCCGGACTTTATTCCGGCGCGACCGGACATCATTTTGCGCGTCCCGGCAATCGTTTCTGGAAAACACTCCACGCCGCCGGATTTTCAGACCGATTGCTCGCGCCACACGAACAAAACGAGCTTTTGAAAAACGGTTACGGCATTACCAACATTTGCGAGCGAACGACGGCGCGCGCCGACGAATTGACGAACGAAGAAATCGTTGCGGGCGGCGCAAAATTGCGGGCAAAAGTTTTGCGGTTTCAGCCGAAAGTTTTAGCCGTTCTGGGAATTACAACTTATCGCATCGCATTCAATCATCCGAAAGCGGTTTTAGGTTTACAAACGGAGCGAATCGGGAAAACGCGAATCTGGGTTTTGCCGAATCCGAGCGGTTTAAACGCGCATTATCAAGCAAACGATCTCGCAGAGCTTTTCCGCCGATTGCGCGAAACGATTGAAAACGAAAAATAAATTGCCTTCACAAATCGAAAAAATCGAAAGAATCTGGGCAAACGTCAATGGCTTGCGAATTCAGGCATTGGCGGAACGAAATCCAAATTTTGCCGACAAAACGCCGTTTGTGCTTATTCACGGTTTGGCGATTTCAAATCGCTATTTGATTCCCGTAATGACTGAATTGGCAAAACGGCGAGAAGTCTTTGCGCCGAATTTGCCCGGTTGGGGCGACAGCTCAAAACCGAGCCGCGTTTTTAACATTACAGAATTGGCGGATGCGCTAGCCGATTGGATGACGGCTCACGGAATCGAGCGGGCAAACATTGTCGGGCATTCGCTTGGCAGCCAGATTGCGGCGGAATTTGCCGTGCGGCACGCTGAAATGGTTGATAAATTAATTCTTGCCTCGCCGACATTTGAAAAGGGAAAACGAAATTTTTTCCGGCAATTCTGGCGTTTTCTGATGAATGCTCCGCGCGAGCCGTTTTCGCTGGTTTATATAGCTCTGCGCGATTATTTTAAATTTGGGATTCGCCGGGAAATCTACACGCTGAAATATTCGCTCAAAGATAAAGTCGAAGAAAAGCTTTTGCAGATTGGAGTGCCGACGCTTGTTTTGAGCGGCGAGTTGGACACAATTGCGCCGCAAAGTTGGATTGAAACAATGGCGGAATTATTACCGAACGGAAAAGCTCTGACAATTCCAGCCGGAACGCACGGCGTTATTTATCAATCGCACGAAAAATTTGCCGCATCGGTTTGCGAATTTGTTGATTGCTAATACGTCGGGCTGCCGTATAATTTCAACAAAGGAAAAGAAAAATATGGCATCGGAATGGGCTGAAGAAGCAGACCGGCAGGCAAAAGCAATCACGCGCGATCTCATCGAAGTCGGCAAATCAAAAGGCTATCGCGTGACTTATCAAAAACGCGAAGCCCGTTTTATGCTCCGCGCCGGAACTGTTACAAATTATTTCTCCGCTCACGATTACAACGCGCCTAAAGGAATGGATTGGCTGCAACTGCGAATTGATGTTCTGAAAGCCGTCAAAAAAAGCACTGGGCAAAATGAGGAACAAGATTAACTGGTTTATTCAATTAGCAAAAAAATGCGATGAGCTTGAATAAGCTCATCGCATTTTTTATCAGAAAAAAACTAAAAGACTTAAATCTGAGAATGAATCAAACGACGTAATCCATCTCCGAATTTAACGTCTATTTTCTGCGGTTCAATCACGCTCATTACTTCTCCGTAACCAAATGAAGAATGCATCATCGTTTGACCTTTCCGGTATGTGCGAGAGCGGTCATACGGAGTTCCGGTTTTCGGTGCGGCATCGGCATCCAGAGTTTTAGCCGAAGATTTAAATGTGCTGACAACAGCGCAAACCGAACAGACTACTTTTGAAATCTGACCTTTTTTAGTTAAAGACGCAACCATATGGCTTTGTTCTTCATTGCAATTCAAACATTGTTTGCTGACTAAT
>DASVUH010000043.1:0-17800 GCA_036387135.1 Pyrinomonadaceae bacterium
ATTTAACTCGGCGTCTCCGCGTCTCGGCGGTTCAATTAATCTCATAAACAAATTTTCCGTCGTCTCCAACCGCGACTCGTACATTACTAATGCCGTCGCCGCTTGCCATTCTGCCCAGCACTTCGCCGCTCATTTCGGGCAGGAGGCTTCCGGTCAGAATGTTATAAACGTTGCGCGCGCCGGATTCGACTTCGGTGCAGCGCTTGGCGACCGCTTCGATGACGGAATCGTCATAAGAAAATTGCGCACGGTGATTTTCAAAGATGCGGTTTTTGATTTTACCGAGCTGCAATCGAATAATTTGACGTAAAACGTCGTCGGAAATCGGATAATACGGAACGACGACCATTCGCCCCAAAAGAGCCGGTTTGAAAACTTTTATCAATTCCGGTCTGATCGCTTCAATCATACCTTCAGGTTCGGGCGTCGTGTCGGGATCGGCGCACAATTTCATAATCGTGTCGGTCGCCACGTTTGAAGTGAGCAAAATAACGCAGTTTTTAAAATCAATCTCGCGCCCTTCTCCGTCCTCCAAAACGCCTTTGTCAAAAACCTGATAAAACAATTCCATTACATCCGGGTGCGCTTTTTCGACTTCATCGAGCAGCACGACCGAATACGGTTTTCTTCTGACGGCTTCGGTCAAAACGCCGCCTTCGCCGTAGCCGACATAACCCGGAGGCGAGCCTTTTAAGCTGGAAACCGTATGCGCTTCCTGATATTCGCTCATATTGATCGAAATCAAATTGCGCTCGCCGCCATAAAGCGTGTCCGCCAGAGCGAGCGCGGTTTCGGTTTTTCCGACGCCCGAAGTTCCGACCAAAATGAACACGCCAATCGGTCGTTTCGGGTCGGTCAATCCGGCGCGCGCCGTGCGGATTCTTTGAGAAATGGCATAGAGAGCGTGATTTTGCCCAATCACTCTTTCCGCCAATCTTTCCTGCAAATTCAAAATCGCGTTGATTTCATCCGAAACCATTTTGCCGACGGGAATTCCAGTCCAGCCGGAAATAACTTCGGCGACGGTTTGCCCGTTGACGACCGGCTGCATTAGCGGATTGTCGCCTTGAACTTCTTTTAATTCGGCGTTTAGTCCGGCGAGTTCATTTTTTAACGCTTCAACGTCAATTGTCGCAGTCGGCGCTGAAGGCAAAACATCAGTGCTGTCCGCTGCCGCAATTGCCGGACTTCCTTCGGCGGCAACCGCCGGAGAAACAGCACCATTTCCGTTTGCTGAAACCGTTTCAGGAGCATTTACAGCGCCGTTTCCTGCCGCGTGCGATTCGAGTTGCATACGGATTTCACGAATCCGAGCGATTAAATCTTTTTCTTTCTCGTATTGCTCATCAAAGGCGGCGAGCCTTTCTTCCTCCTGAAATTTGGAGGCGTTTAATTCGCTGATTCGCTCGTCGTGTTTCGCGCCCGTAGCCAGCTCGCGGTTTAACGACGCGATTTCGGCTTCAAGTCTGGAAATCTTGCGGCGCGAGTCTTCAATCGGCGGCGGCGTCGCGCCTTGACCGATAGCGACTTTGGCGCAAGCCGTGTCGAGAACCGAAACCGATTTATCGGGCAGTTGGCGACCGGAAATGTAACGATGAGATAGTTTTACGGATTCGACAATCGCTTCGTCCAAAATGCGGACGTTGTGATGCGTCTCCATTTTTTCCAACAGCCCGCGCATCATTCCAATGGCTTTTTCTTCGTCCGGCTCTTCGACTTTGACAACCTGGAAACGGCGGGCAAGCGCGGCGTCTTTTTCAAAATATTTTTTATATTCCGCCCAAGTCGTCGCCGCAATCGTTCGCAATTCGCCGCGCGCCAGCGCTGGTTTTAAAAGATTCGCCGCGTCGTTTTGCCCGGCTTGTCCGCCCGCACCGATCATCGTGTGCGCTTCATCAATAAATAAAATTATCGGCTGCGGCGACGATTTCACTTCGTCAATGACGGATTTCAGACGGTTTTCAAACTCGCCTTTAACGCCCGCGCCTGCCTGCAAAAGTCCTAAATCCAAAGTTCGGACAGCCACATTTCTGAGCGGTTCGGGAACGTCGCCTTCGGCAATCCGCAAAGCAAAACCTTCGACGACGGCGGTTTTTCCGACGCCCGCTTCGCCCGTCAAGATAGGATTGTTCTGGCGGCGGCGCGTCAAAATGTCAATCACCTGCCGAATCTCAAAATCCCGCCCCAAAATCGGATCAATTTTTCCGGCTCGCGCTTTCGCCGTCAAATCTTCGGTGTACTGATCGAGAGATTTCGTTTTTCCGGGAACGCCCGAAGCGACATCCGGTGAGCCGTTGCTCGAAACGTTTGGAGATTCGTTTAAGCTCATCGCTTCACGATCTTCGCTCGAACCTGCAACAATATCGCCGAAATCTTTTTTGAAGGCGTCAAGGCGCGTCGTTAATTCGGTAAATTCACGCGAAATCTCTCTGGCAAGCCGCGCCAAATCGTCGTTGAGCATCATCGCCAAAATGATATGACCTGATCGCACGCGCGAAGCGCCATGTTCGACCGAAGCCAGCAGCCAGGCGTCTTGAATGAGCTGCGGAATACGCGGGCTGAGAGCCGGAGTTCGTGTATTTCCTGTTTTCAGACGGTCGAGCGCAACAGTCAAATCGCGTGACAGGCGTTCCGGGTTCATCTCGAAATGACGCAAAATTTTTCGCAAATCAGAGTCGTCCGATTCGAGCAGTTTCACCAAAAGATGCTCGATCTCGACATCGTAATTCGTCCGCGACAAACACAATCCGGCTGCGCCTTCGAGCGCGCTGCGGCAAGTGTCGTTTAATCTGCCGATCAGAGATTTCAAATTAACATTCATTGCTTTTCATCCTTTCGCAATAATTCATTTAAATATTTTTCACCGCCGAGACGCGGAGACGCAGAGTTTTCTGGAAAGTTATTCACAATTCGCTTAAGCCCGTTTTTGAGAATAGGAGAATGGAAGTTTAATAATAATCCAACAGTCTTTCCGTAAAGTTTAAGATAAGAGAGCAGTTGCGCTTCGTGAATTTTGATAATTTGCTCGACCGCTTTTATTTCAACGATAACTGAATTTTCAACAACTAAATCCATTCGATAGCCGCAATCCAGATGTACGCCTTTATAAATCACAGGCAAATCAACTTGTCTTTCAAACGAAAGTCCGATTTGCGACAACTCATAGCAGAGACATTCTTCATAAGCCGACTCCAACAAACCGGGACCTAAAACTTTATGCACCTCTATTCCCGCCCCGATAACTTTACTTGTAATCTCATCTTCTCTCATATTTTCTTACCTCGGCGTCTCTGCGTCTCGGCGGTTTAATTAACAGTTTGCAAAATCACTTGTTCATCATCACTCGTAAATTTTTGTGTTTTTAAAAACGAAGACCAGCCGAGCATCGGACGGCGTTTGGCGCGCGTTGTCAGCACGGTTCCGGGAACTTCTTTTGCCAGTAAAATGAGCTGTAAATCAAAATCGTATTCGTCGCCCGCCAGGAATTTAATCATTCCTGTTGCGGCTTTATAAGCTGAACCGTTGGGCAAAAATGCTTTGAAGCGTTCAAACCCGACCGCGCCGACGCGAACGCGGAATTTCGATTGATTGTCGAAAACGCGCGTTCCGGCGACTGTTGACACGCCCAAACTACTGTTTGCCGCGCCGAGCCTGGTAATGCTTTCGTCATCGAGCGCGAGCCATTGCCCGGAAAATTGTTCGATTTCGATTTTAACGCCGAAATAATCGGCGAGCGTTTGCTGAATCGCGGCGACCGAGCGCGGTTTGTTTGAAGCAATTCCGGCATAAGGAATCAAGGACTCAGCCGGAAAATCCAGTTGCTCGCGCAAACCGCGCGTGCCAAGTCCGAGAAAATCCAACAAAAAGTTGGTGAAATCGTCCTCTCCGCGCTCGAAAGAGACCGGAAAACGATATTTTTCCCAGGCTCGATAAAACAGCGAAACCGAGCGATGCGTGAAAAGATCAAGGAAATTCCAGAGCGCCGTGTCGCGGTAACGCGCTCGTTCGATAATTAATTCGGTATAGTGCGGCGGCAAAACGCCGTTTGCTCCGAGCATTCCGAAAAAATTGACGAACATTTCCATTTTGCGCTCATCGGAAAACTCTTCACTGACTTCCTGCAAATCGTAAATCTGGCTCGCAGGAAATTCGAGCGAAGGGCGCGTGCGAAACCGGACGACTTCTTTTGTCGGCAAATGATCGCGCCCGACCGCAGCGCGTTCGGGGAAAATACGTTCGAGCAGCCGCACCGCCTGAAAAAATTCAAACCGCTGCGGCTCGTCGAAAAAATCCTGATGGAGAGGTTTTTTATTCAACCAAAATTAAACCGCCGAGACGCGGAGACACCGAGAAAGCAAAAATCAAAAGAGAAAACTCTTTATTCTTTTTCAAAAAACTCGGCGTCTCCGCGTCTCGGCGGTGAAAATTTACAACAAAACTTGCTCGCCTGCGCGCGGCACGAAGCGTTTGACGATTCCTTCGCGCTGCTCGGTTTTGACGACGAGCTGATTAAACGAATTCAGCGAAACATACAAACCTAAAAATCTTTCGAGCACCGAAGCGAAAAGAAACGCGCCCGCGCCGACAAATTGTTCTTCGTCAAACGTCAGCGTCGTTTCCAGACCGCGCACAAAGCCCGCGCCGACGCGCTCGCCGATTCTGCGGACGACTTTTTGCGTTTCGATTCCCGTAATTCCCAGAATCTGTTTGCGAGTCGCCGACGAGTCGTTGAAATTATAAAGCTGCAAAATTTCCTGTAAAGCTTCCGGCACGCCGCCGCTGTTTTGCGTCAGCGATAAATAATTCAAATTAAGGTGCGAAATCAAACGCCATTGCGCTCCGCGACGAAGCGGCGGGCGAATGGTTTCGGTCGGTTTGGTCAAACATTTGACGCGCGACAGCAGCGCCGTGCCTTCGACTTCAAAATCGCCTTCGCGCCCGCCGAACGGCAGACGCGCGGGCAAATCGCGGTTCGTGCAGGTTGTTTTGAGAGTTAAAACTTCCGTCGTCGGAACGCGCGGGTTGAAGCTCATATCAACCAGACTCATATAAATTTCCGTGCCTTCATCTTCCGCGCGCTGCGATTGCCGTCTGGTCGCGTACCAGAAAACTTTTTCCTGCTGCTCGCCATAAGCGTGGCGCAAAGAATAAAACGGCTGAAAATCTCTGACAACGCCGGTTCGCGGATCGGCTGATGTGACCGAATCAATCGAATAAATCTCGGTCGCCGATTGCCGGTGGACGTCCGGCAAAACGTGGTATTCGTATTTTTGCTGCGAAAGATAAACCGGATCGGCGGTTTGCGCAAAAAGATTGACAATCGGCGCGCACCCCATCCGAAAAGTATCTTTCGTGACGGGCGCGTGCGGCGGCGTGACGTTTTTTAAGTGAATCAAAATCTCGAAATGACTCCCGAATTTGTTCTGGGCGGCTTGCTCCAAGCCCGTCACGTCGAAAAACAAAAATTTATACGGAAACGCGAAATATTCGGTCAGCAAACGATAACCGGCAAACGAACGCGCCGTGTAAGGCAGCATCGCTTCGTTGGCTTCAAAACCGACTTGTTTTAAAGATTCGGGCGGTAGAAAAACCGGCGCGGGCGGTTTTAAACTCAAAATTGATTTCGACATCATCGAAGTCGCCGAAGTAATCGGCGCTTCTTTCGGGCGCAATTCAACTCTGGTCGCCTGATTAAAAATCAATTCGTAAAGCGGAAAAACAAGCTGCGGATCGCCGTTTAAAAAGAAACGCAAGCTGCGCAGCGGCTCCTGCGTATCGCCGGTTTTCAATTCGTGCAGATTTGAATCGCCGTAACAGCGAAAACTCAGACGAATATGAGCGTCAGCCCATTTCCCGCGCGCATCTGTCGGCGCGTTTGATTCGAGCGCGGCGTCCGTCATCTCAATCGGAACGAGTTGCACCGGATAACAGGTTCGGAAACGACAGGGCGTCCCGTCAACCGGACGCGAAGCGAGACGCACGCCGCGCTCGACGTTTTGAATTGCGGTCAGTTTATCGGTCGGCGAACCGTAAGAAAATTCGGCAATCGCCGCCGAAGGAATCGGCGCTAAATAATGCGGATAAAGAACGTTAAGAAACGATTCGGTGATTTCCGGCAGCTCGTCGTCGAGCTTTAAAGTGATGCGCCCGGCGAGAAAAGCGAACGCTTCGATCAGGCGCTCGACGTGCGGGTCTTCCGCCGTTTCGCCTTCGATCAGCAGCCGCGCGGCGATTTTCGGATATTTGCGAGCAAACTCCGCGCCCATTCGCCGGAGGAAAATCAACTCTCGTTCGTAATACCCTAAAAGTTCGTCGCGCATTTTCCGTCCTCAAAAACGATTAGCCGTACAATCTCCAATTTAAATTGTTATTCCCGCCTGTTGAAGCACAGTCAGAATCGGCGTTTTATACATTGTCCCATCAGGCGCTTGCATCGGCGGATTTCGAGGCTGCGTGAACGCTGTTTGAATAAACCCGTCCCAACGATTTTGACCCGGTTGATTTAACCCGTGATCCGTTTCGTTGGCGGCATCGTAACGGTCATTAATCGGCTGAAATTTCGGATCGAATAGCGCGCGAACTTTCGCAACGTCAGCCATAACCGCCTGCGCCGTGTCGTATGTGTTTTGTTTGAGCTGCATCAGATCAATAAACATATCTCGCACCAGCAAGGCGACTAAATCGTAATGCCCTTGCTCGTGATGCAAAATTCTGGCTTGATCGGCGCTCGATTGCTGAAGCGTCCAACTAGCGACAAAACTTGGCGGACGCTTTAAGGCAACACTAATTCTCACGTCGTCTTTCAAACGAAACCGGGGCGGTTTTGTGCCAGGGATATGTTCGGCGTTCAAACTGATCGTATAATTGCTTCGAGTCAACGCGGCTGTAGCCCGTTGACCGGGACCGGGAGCCGGGGTCTTGACGGGCGCACCGAAATCCGACCATTGGAGTTGTTTTTTTAGATTAAGTAATTGCGACGGCATATTTTCCTCACTCTCTGATGTAATTAATTCTTAGCGCGAATTTAACCAAGCCCGCACAGCCTGATGCGGCGTGAGCCTAATTTTCTTTGACCTGATACTCACCGCTGCCGAGTTGGAGAATCGTGTCAAAAGTAACGGGTTCCGGCGCCGGTTCGACTTTGAGCCGCGCCTCGATGCGAAATTTTAAAAGGCGCTCAACGGCAGTCGGCGCTTCGAGACTGACTCGCAAATCTATTAAACGCGGCTCGAACTGTTTCAGGGCGGTCTCGATTTCCTTTAATAATCTTTTTTGTTCCGAAGGACTTTTCGCCGAGACGCCGGTAAAATCCGGCAAACCGTACATCGCCAGCGAGCGAGTTGTTTCTTCGAGACTCGCATCTACTTCAATCGGCGTCCGGCGCGTGTTTAAAAGCCATTCGAGATCGCGCCGGACAGATTGTTTCAGCTCGCGCAAAGATTTGGCGCGCGATTTCGGCGCTTCGCTCGTTAATTCCGGTTCAAAATCGAGCAGCCGATCAAAAATCGACGGCGTAATGCGAACTTCGTTGTCCGTTCTTTTTTGCGCCACAAAACTCTCCTGCAAAAAGGCGATTGAAGCGCTGCCCGTTTCTTCTCAAATTCGAGCAGCGCTTCAATCTTTTTATTCGATTGATTAAGCCGTTTTAGGCTGCGGTGTTTTTCTTCAAATCGTATTGGAACGTTCCCGCGTTGGCGACTTTACCTTTGTTGTCCTGCTCGAAGTATTCAACTTTAACTTTCGTGAAGTTGAACGAGCAGCTTTCAATCGGAATCTCGCCGCTGCCGCCGGTTTGATAAGAAGTAACCAGCAAATCCGTAAATTTAATTTTCAAGTAATCGTAGGGTTTGCCGCCAGCCTTGCGAACCGAAAGATTCGCTTCTGCAATGTGTTCGCCGGTGGCGCAAGCCTGCATTAATTTCGCGGTCGCTTTGCCGGTGTACATCGTAAAGTTAAAATCCTGCATACTGACTTTTCCCGCGCCCATACCGCCGCCGAGCGCTGCGGAGCCGACTTGCGATTCGCCCCAGGACCACGATAAAACTTCGATTTCGTTTTGGTGTGATTCGTCTTTGCTTTCTCCCTGAATTCCATCAATTTTCAAAAAAATATCAACAGCCATTTTCTTTCTCCTTTTATTTTGCTTACTTTTTTGACAAATCCGCTCGTTTTGCGCGTTTTGTCAGTTTTCAATTCTCCTGTTTTTTTGTGAAAGCCGGTGTTTGATTTCCGGCTTTCACTTTTATCGAGCCTCTTCGTCGCTCGTATGTTAAAGACGCCGCTTGAAATGGTTTTTGCAAAAGATTTTGCAAAAAAATTATTTATTGACCTGCTGCGGTAAATCCGCCACAAGGCGCAACGAAACCGAAAGCTCGTCGAGCTGGAAATGCGGGCGCAGGAAAGCGACGGCGCGATAAGCGCCCGGTTTGCCGGGGATTTCCGCGACATCAACGCGGGCTTCGCGCAGCGGATATTTCGCTTTGACCGAAGCCGGAGCGTCGTCATCGAGCGTCACGTAATTGGAGATCCAGCGATTTAAGAAATCTTCGCAGTTTTTCCGCGACATAAACGAGCCGATCTTGTCGCGCATCATTGATTTCAGGTAATGCGCGAAACGCGAAACGGCGAAAATGTATTGAAGCTGCGCGGAGAGACGCGCGTTGGCGTTTGCCGCGTCGGTGTCGTATTTCTTCGCTTTGTTGCAGCTTTGCGCGCCGAAGAATGCGGCGTAATCGGTGTTTTTGCAATGCGAGAGCGGAATAAAACCGTTGTCGGCAAATTCTTTTTCGCGCCGGTCGGTGATGGCAATTTCGGTCGGGCATTTCATCGCCACTTCGCCTTCGTCGGTGCTGAAAGTATGCGTCGGCATTCCCTGCACCAATCCGCCGCCTTCGACGCCGCGAATCGCCACCGTCCAGCCGTGCAGCGCAAAGGCTTCGGTTAAACGAGTGCCGAAAGCGTAAGCGGCATTGCTCCACAAATATTTGCTGTGGTCTTTACCGTCAACGTCTTCCTCGAAATTAAACGTTTCGGTCGGTCGCGTCGCCTGTCCGTAAGGCTCGCGCGCCAGCGTGCGCGGCAAAGTCAAACCGACGTAACGCGAATCTTCCGACTCGCGGAAACTGCGCCATTTGACGTATTCAATGCGGTCGAAAATCTTCGACACATCGCGCACCTCAGCCATTTCGTTGTAATTGTCCCAACCGAAAAGCTGCGGCGCGGCTGCGGCGACAAACGGCGCGTGAGCGGCGGCGGCGACTTCCGAAATTTTCGACAGCAGCGCCATATCCTGCGGATGATTGGAAAACTCGTAATCGCCGATCAAAGCGCCGAACGGCGCGCCGCCGAATGTCCCGTATTCGTCCTCGTAAACTTTTTTGAAAAGCGCCGATTGGTCGAATTCCAGAGCGCGTTCGAGGTCTTTGAGCAATTCGCTTTTTTTCGCAGTCATCACGCGAATCTTGAGCATTGTGCTGGTTTCGCTGTTATAAACCATATAATGCAGCCCGCGCCATGAGCCTTCGAGCTTTTGAAATTGCTCGTGGTGCATAATCTCGTTGAGCTGCTCGGACACGAGCCGGTCAATCTCGCTGATTCTGGCGTTGATGGTCGCGTCCATACTCTTGGACATTTTCATCTCGCCCGACATCACCTGATTGACGAATTCGGCAATCATATCTTTGGCTTGCTCTTTTTGATAATCGTCGCGCGCCATACGCCCCTGCGTCAAAATCTGGTCGAGCAAGCCGCCGCCGTTTGTTTCGGTCGTTGTGGTAGTCGTCGGGGCTTGAGTTTGCAAAGTTTCTTCTTTAGCCATTCTCTTATTCCTCCTTCTTGTCGCCGCCCGGGTTAAGCGCGTCGCTCAATTGTTTTTGCGAGTCGGTATTGCTGAGAATATCGGTCAGCAAATTTTCGAGCTTTTCGTTGCCGTCCATTTTCGATCGCAAATCCGACAATTTCCTTCTGGCTTCGACCAGTTTTCGGAGCGGTTCGACCTGCTGCACGACATTGTCGGGATCGAAATCCTCGATGCTGTTAAAACGCAAATCGAGACCGAGCCGCGTGCCGTCGTTTTGCAGCTTGTTTTCAACCGCATACGAAATGCGCGGTCTCATTCCAGCCATCACCTGATTAAAATTGTCGCGGTCAATTTCGACGAATTTGCGGTTTTTCAAACCGGGCAGCGGTTCTTCCGGGTTTCCGGCAAAATCGCCCAAAACGCCGACGACAAACGGCAGCTCTTTGAGTTCAATCGCGCCCCCGATTTCAACGTCGTAAGTGATTTGCACGCGCGGCGGTCGCACGCGGTCTAATTTATGTTGCAAACTTTCCTTGGTAGGCATTTTCTAACTCCTTTCAGTCAGTTAATTTTATTTATTAAGACTCGTCATCATCCAAATTTTGTTCGGCAAAGCCGAGCGTTTCGCGGATTTGACTTAAAACCGATTCGTCCTTGACGACTTCCTGCAGCCAGGATTCGAGCGGCATATTGCCCCATTTCACGGCTCTTTGCACGAGATACGAAACAGGGCTGTGCGGTTCGGTAAGCCGGAAAAAGTCGGCGACTTCCGATAACCGTTTGAGCGCGTCCTGACGGCTGCGAATCGCACCCGTTGTCGCGGCTCCCGCCGCACCGCCGCCCGGAAACGATAAAACCGCGCCGTTTGAGCCGTTGGCGCTCGCACTATCTGCGGCATCCTCGCCGGAAACATAATCCGGCGCGGCGTCCGGCTCAAGCTCGCGTTTTTCCTGCACCAGCCGTCGAACTAAATCCCGAACTCCATCAAGCGATTTTTTGAGCTGTCCCAAACCCGGCGTTTGATTGCCGAATCGCTCGTCCGTCGTCCGGTCGAGCTGTTCAAACTCGGTCCAGCATTCTTCGATTGTCAAATAAAGCTCTTCGTAAAAAGCGCGGTTTCCGGCGGCTTTCGCTTTTCGCCAGCGGTCGCCCGTAACGCGCTGTTCTTCTTCGGCTTGCGCCCGCAGCGCCTGATATTTTTCCTGCTCGTTATATTCAAGAGCTTCAATGTTTTCGGGAATATCGAAATCCTTCGATTCGCTCCATTGATTAAAATTGAGCCGTTCGCCGCCGGTCAACGCGATTTCTTTGACTGCGAGCGCGGTGTTGCGGTCTAAAGATTCGAGCGCGTTGGCGCGCGCTTCGAGATCGTTGTCTTCGTCAATTTCGGGAAACATAGTTTCCCAAAAATCTTCCTGAAAGCGGCGCGCGATCATTAAACCGTCGCGCAAACCCGCGAAACCGTGCTGCTTGACGAGAGCTTCGGCGAGCCACGAAGCGATTTGCAAATCTTTGGTTTGATCCGAAAGCGCTGCGCTGGACAGCTCAATGACTTTCCGCCAATCGGCAACTTTCAGCTCGAAAGCCCAATCTCCCAGCGAAAAGGCGTCATCGGCGCGGCGCGCTTCGCGTATTTCATCGTAAATGCCGCTGTAAACTACGCTTTCGCCCGTCGGATTATCTTCCGAAATCGGCGCGAGCAGGCGTTCAACGTCAATTGTTTGAGGAAGTGAAATTGTTTCAGTCATAACAAACCTGAGTCGCTAATCTTGGAATTCGATTGTTTCGATTTCAAAAATCGGCAAATTCTCTCCGTCAATCCAAAAAAGTCTGGTTCCCGCGCCGACGTAAATTTCCTCGCCCGCGTCAATCCAATCGGTCGAGCGTCCGAGTCGAATCGTCTCGTCCTCGTTCTGAAAAGAATTCGCATAAAGCGCGGGCAGAATAACCTCGCCGCTCGCGCCGCCGTCTTTTGTTTCAAGCGTGGCTTGCGCCCAACATAAATCGCGTAAATGTTTCGGTTTTTGTATCTCTAGTCGGCTGACATTTGAAATCGGCAGCCAAACATAACCGCCTTTTAAGAAAACTTCAATCACCAAAGCGGTTAAATCGTTGTAATCGCGGAAATCCTGAAACTCGCGCTCGCCGTTTAATTTTCCCGGATGAACGACTCGTTCGGTTTCGGCTTCATCCAGCTTTTCGCGCGCTTCAGCCATTTTTCCATCGTTGACCAGCCGAATGGAATCGAGGAGCGCGTGAACATATTGCGGCGTTTCGCCGAGAATATGCGGCATCTCTTCACCTCTAAAAACCTTTTGCCGTTGGCGTTCCGCGTCGAGACACTGGCGATAAATCAGCGTTCCGAGAAGCGCGTTCGCGTCTTGCTGTCCGAGCGCATCGAGCTGTTTTTCCGCCCGATCAAATTCACCGGCAAAAATCAGCAGCTCGAACAAAAAAGTTCTTGCGCTCGTGTCGGTCGGTTTTTGTTTGACGTGGCTAATCGCGGCTTGAATCGCGCCGTTTAAATCGTTCGCGTGCAGTTTGGCTTTTGCTTCTTCCATAAAAAAGTGAATCGTAAATCGTGAACTGTAAATCATGAATCATAAAAACTAATCCTGATTTACGGTTCACGATTTACCTTAAAATTGTTTGCGGCGCGCGAACCGAGCGGAAAATTTCCCGGTTAAAAATGTCGCCGCCTGTCGGACGAATTGTGACGACGGCAATTTTATTGCCGACTTTTAAATTTAAAACGTATTCTCCGCTTTCCTTTTTCTGCGCCCCGCCGTTTTCGAGCAAACGAAAAACGCCCCATTGACCGGGGAAGCGAAGCGGAGCGTTTGCCGCCGAATTGTTATCGTTCGTTTGCGCAAAATTCCTAATCGTATTTACATTCGCCCCGGTGTTGACGTTTGAATTGGAAACATTTGCCGAAGAATTTGTGTTTAAGTTGGAATTTGCCGCCGGAATCTGCGGCGTAGCGGTCGAGACTAGCTGTAAAACCACGCCGGTTTCCTGTCCGGCGCGCGCCGGAAACGTGAATTTGCCGGAGCGCGTACCTTCGGAATCAATTTTGTTTCCGTCAATCGAAAGCTCGACAATCGCGTCTTTTACAGGCTGAAGCGTCACGTCGTATTCAAAATTCGGCGTCGCGCCTTTGCCGTAAAGCGCCTCGCGCAAGCGAAAAGCGTTGTTTAAATAATTGACGAATTCCGCGCTGAATTTAACTTCGCTCTGTTCTTTCAGTTTTATTTGCCCGCCTGCTTCGTCGAAATATTTTTGCAGTTTGGTTTCGTAAAACTTGGTCAAAGCGCCGTCGGCTTTGTTCAAATAAGCCGTTAATCTGGGCAAATCGGCTTCGCCCGCATCGGTGAACGGAAAACCTTTTTCGATCTCGGCGGCGCGCGGGAAAAGCTGGTCTTTCCAGGTTTTCTCGATTTGCGATTTCACGTCAGCGCCGAAAACCGCTTTCAAATTGTCCAAAGGCTGTTTGAGCAAATCGGCGACTTCTTTTGTTTCAGGAGTGCTGAGAGTGCTTAGATAACCTTCAATTTCGGTTTCCTTTCCTTTTAAACCAATTTCTTTGCCGCCTTTTTCAATTAAATCTTTTGAAACATCGTCCTGTGACTTTTCCGACAGTTTCTTGCCGAGATTTCCGAGCGAGCTTTGATAATTGCCGAGCGCGGTTTGCTGGGTTTCGCCCGGTTTGTCGGCTCCGACGAAAGTAAAGAGCGGGCTGTATTGTTTGACAACCATCGAGCTTACATCCGTTTTTTCCGCGCCCTTCGATGCGAACATACCGACAATCCAGTTCCACCAATCGTTTGGTTTGGCAGCCAAATTCGTGTTGCGCGCAGTTTCTTTTAAAATTAAATTAATCGGCGATTCCGCGCTCGCAAAAGCCTGCAAAGCCGCTTCTGCCTGTTCTTTGCTGTTGTTGTACGGCGCGACTTCGACGCTTTGAATCAATTTGCGCCATTGCTCGGTATATTCGGTGAAATAACGATTTTTTAGCTTTTCAACGTCCGCATCAGTCGCCGCATCGTTAGCGGCAGTTTCGCCCATCACCCAATCCGGTTGAATCAAAACAGTGCGGGCATTGGCGATTGCATTGGAAATCTCCTGGCGGTAGCCGTTTAAAGTAAAGCTGCCCGGAACTTTGTAACCATCACTTTGCAAAAAGCTCGCGTAACGATTTCCGACCAAAACGTTTTCCAAACCGATTGGATCAATTTTTTTGTTCGCATCGGAAATGATGTTGTTATATTGCTTAACCCACGCAGGCAGCGCGCGCAAACGAGCGCGAGCGGCGTTGACGAGCTGTTCGTCGGGCGCAATCGCTTCAAATTCCGGTCGGTCAACCTGCGCTGCAAAAAATGCGAGCTGCTGTTCGGAAGAAACTTCGAGACGCGGGGCGTTTTTGGAAAATTCTTTCCAGTACGGCTTGAGCTGCTCGTTTAAAAACGTCGCTTCGGCTTTATTTTTGTATTGTGCCGTAAGCATCAAATAAGTCTTGAGCAGCTTATAATTTCGCTCCAATTCGGCTTCCTGCGTCTCATTCGCGCTGCTCGAAACAACGGGCGATTGCGAAAACTTCTGCAAATCCGCGACCAGCGCGGCGACCATCGGTTTTTTAAATCGCTGCTCGACGGCATCGGCGTAAATACCGAAAAGACCTTTATTCGTGCGGTCGCCGAGAAACAATCTGTCGCCCGAATACATTCCGAACCGCAGATAAAGCGGCGCGCCGTTGCGATTGTAATCGTCGAGATTTTTTAGACTTTTCCGCAAATCTTCGAGCGTGTTTAAATCAACTTCCTTTTCGTTGGCGTCTTTGGCAAGCGGATTTTTTCCTGCGTCTTTGCGGTTCATTTCACGCACTCGCAACCCGCGCAATGTCGCATCGTTTACCAATTGCCGGTTGAAATAAACCGAAACGCCGCTCATCGCGAGCAGGAAAACAGTCAAAAGAGCGCCGAGCGCAAGCAGCGACCAGCCCAAAATCGGCGGTCTTTGTTTTTGCGATTGAAACGCGGCGACTAAATCTTTGTCGCGCAGCAGAACGTCTCGGAAAAATCTTTCGCTGAAATAGCTCGCGCCGATGCCGTTGTTTTGCGGCAGATTCGCGGTGAAATAAAAACCGCGAAACAGAGGGCTTTCCGAAAACGGATTCGGTCGAAACAGCGTCGCCACAAAATGACCGAGCTTTTTGCGCGAAGCAGTAAAATGAGCCGGAAAATTAAAAATGCGAAGCTGGCGAACCGGCGGAAACGGCGCGGACAATCGCAGCAAGCGGCGGCGCAGCAAACCGTTTTGCAGAGCTTCAAATTCGCCGTCGAAAAGAGCGTGCGCGCCGTTCATCGCTTTTTCGAGCGGAAACGTCGCGCCGAGCATCAGATTTTTCCCTTCGCGCTGAGAAACCGAAAACGAATCGCGGAAACCTTCAATCGCATCTGCGTTTGAAAAAACCAGATAAACCGGAAAACGAATTTTCGCCCGCAGCATTGCGTCGTCCAGACGCGCGCGAAGCAATTTCGCCTGTTGTTCGATTTCCGTTTCGTCCGCATTAATCAGTTTCTCGGCGTTTGCCACCAAAACCAAACCGTCAAACGGTCGCGCACCCCGCTGTTTTTTCAAAATTTCGAGCAGCGCCGTCCATTCGTCGCCGTCCACTTCGGATTCGGTTTGATAACGCCCGGCAGTGTCGATCAAAACGGCTTCGCTCGATACCCGCCAATCGGCGTGACGAGTCGGACGTAAGAAATTTTGTTCGGATTGGCGTTGATTCGGGAGCGTTTGAAAATTGAAATTCGATGATAAAACGAGCGACGATTTGCCGCTGCGCGGAGTTCCGGCAAACAGGAAAAACGGGAGAGCGTAAACGGCATCTTTGCCTTTGGCGTCTCCGGCGAGATTCGAGCTTTGCAGAAACTGAAATGCCGTGTTTGACGAAGTATTTAATTCTTCGTAGCGCCCCGCAGGAGTTGTAATTTTTTGCGGCGGTGCTGCGCCGTTTTCCTCGACCGACCGCTTGCTTTCTTCCTCTTTCTGCGCCGCAAGCTCTCTTTTTCTTTTCCGCCGCGAGGCGACGAAACTGATGACGAGCGCGAACGGCAAAGTCAGCAAAACAATTGCGACAATTACTATTTGATAACTCAAATCAACGCCGAATCTGCTTCCGGCGACAAAAATAATTAAGCTGACCAGCCCGTAAAAAGTTACCAGCCCGCCTAAACCCAAAGCGTATCTAAGTTGGTCTGTATGCCAAGACATTTGCGAAAGGCTAATTGTTAACGGTTATTTGTTAATTGTTTTTTATTCAACAAACCGACGAATAACGACTAAAAATTAACGTTTTAAAAAAGCAATTTTTTGAGCGCTTCGTTTAAAAAGCTGCCCGAAAAGAGCAGCAAAGAAAAATAAATCAACAACGCCAAAACGAGACCGGCTCCGGCTGTGATTTTTGCCCAAGTCGGTAAAAAAGGATATTTTTTTGGCGGTTCCGGCTGATCGGCGGCAATTCCGTGCGGCGAAAGATCAATATTCTTGAGTCTGCCGATTCTCTGCAAAGCTTCGCCAGTGCGTTTAATTACATCGAGTAACTCGTTTTCGAGATAAACGGCGTATTTGCCTTTAAAACCGAGCAGCAAACAAACGTAATAAACTTCAATCGCGTCCGCCGCGGCTTCCGGCTGCCTGAGCATCGCTTCGAGCCGCTCGAAAAACTTGTTTCCCGCCAGGTGTTCGCCGAAATATTCGAGCTGCAAAGGATATTTCTCCCACTCTTCTTTGAGCGGAAAATCGTTGGTCAAAACCGTTTCGTCAACAAACGCGGCGAGCACGAATTTTGCCAGCCGGATGATTTTTTCCGAATAACGATGCCGCAAAGCGCGCTCTTCGTATTTTTGCAGCATTGCCGCGATTTGCGGGCGCAGCTCAGTTGAAGGCGTGACAATTCCCGACTTGATGCGCAGAATCAAATCAAAAACAGGCGCCGCAAGCGAAACCAAATCGGTCGGCGCATTTTGCGCCTGACGGCGGCTGGTAGTCTGGCTTCTTTCGACAACGCTGCTCATTGTGATTTATTCTCGGCGATTTATTTCCGATAAAATTAAGAATTTAAAATTCGGTGTGATGCTACCGCGCATCTTACTCCAGATTAGACCGCGATGGCAATTAAATTTTGCTTAATATTTTTAGGAATTTGCGGAAAATCTTTTAATTTAAGGTTTAACCGCGTACATTTCCAATCTCTCATCCGGCAATTCTTCCGGGACGTAAACGGCAACGGTTTTCGCTCCCTTGATGCCGTCCCAATACGGATTTTTAACTGTATCCAACCCGAAATACTGAAAACCGATGCGTGTCGGAATAGCTGCTGGCGGCGGTGATTGGTGCGTTAAAGGAACGCCCGGAAGCGCCGAACCGATCACAGCCTCGACCACATCGCGCGAGGCGATTTTAATTACGCGCGGAACGGTTTCGATGAGCTTGCTTTCCCTCATTTCTGCTCGAACTGCAAGATAAAAAGCCGCTTCTTTTAACAAACGGTCGTCGGTAATCCGTCCGACATAAAGGGTTTCGCGGACTTTTTCGAGCGGAATCGGAACGCAACGTGTCGGAATAACCGTTTCAAGCAATCCGCGGAGCTGTGCAGAAAGCTGGCTAAAAGTCGTATATAAATCCGTATGCTCGTAAGTAACGATATCTTTCGGATGCTGTCCGACCGCAAATGTTAATAAACGACCGACCAATTCCGCCATTTCGACGTAAAGCCTTTCAGGGTGAACCAGCTTCGTGCGAAATAAATGTGAAATCACCGGTATCGAAGAATTAACCGTATGCAGCAGCCAGAAAACAGCGATTTGATCGGTCGTAAAATCCGCTAGATTCGCGCCGCGCTGCCGACGCTGATCGGCGAGAGAGCTTGATTTGGTGATTAAAATTTCAACCAATTGGCGCAGCATATTCGCCAGCCAGACGTTTGCCGAAACGGTCAAG